>JAFXVP010000069.1 GCA_017524445.1 Clostridia bacterium
ACAGCGCTTTGCTTTTACCCGATATTCCGCACGTTTTCGTTGACAAGGCGATGGTAAAACCCTATAATGGATGCGGTAAAAAACGTGCAGCGCACGATAGGAGGATTATGAAATGAAGAAACTCGTCATCGCGCTCGGCGGCAACGCGCTGGGCAACACGCCCTATGAACAGCTTCGGCTCGTCACCGAGACTGCAAAGCCCATCGTCGACCTCATTGAGGCGGGCAACCAGGTCGTCATCGCGCACGGCAACGGTCCGCAGGTCGGCATGATCAACCTTGCCATGTCCACCGCGGCGGCGGCCAAGGCGATCAAGTCGGACATGCCGTTCCCGGAGTGCGGCGCGATGAGCCAGGGCTATATCGGCTACCACCTGCAGAACAGCATCCAGAACGAGCTCAGGGCGCGCGGCATTAAAAAGAACGTCGCGACCGTCGTCACGCAGGTGCTCGTCGACGAGAACGACCCGGCGTTTTCGCATCCGACCAAGCCGATCGGCGCGTTCTATTCAAAGGAAGAGGCGGACAGAATCGCGGCGGAGAAGGGCTATACGATGATCGAGGACGCGGGCCGCGGCTACCGTCAGGTCGTGCCGAGCCCGAAGCCCGTGGACGTCGTCGAAAAGGACATGGTCAACACGCTGATCGACGCGGGTCACGTCGTCATCACCGTGGGCGGCGGCGGCATTCCGGTCATTGAAAAGGACGGAAAGCTTCTCGGTGTTCCCGCTGTCATCGACAAGGACTTCGCGTCCGCAAAGCTTGCGGAGCTTGTGCACGCCGACGCGCTCGTCATCCTCACCGCGGTCGACCGCGTGGCAATCAACTGGGGCAAGCCGGATCAGAAATCTCTGGAGCGCATGACCTGCGCCGAAGCCGAGCAGTACTGCAAAGAAGGGCATTTCGCGCCCGGTTCCATGCTCCCGAAGGTACAGGCGGCTATGAGCTTTGCGAAGACCGGCGGCGAGGCGATCATCGCATCTTTGGAAAACGCGGCGGCGGCCCTTCGCGGCGAAAGCGGCACAAAGGTCGTGAAATAATACGCCCGATCCAAAGGGCGTCGATCAGGAAAACACACAGGGCTTCAAAGCCGGAACAAAACTTTCGGGGAGAGCGGAAGGGCTCTCCCCGATTTCTTCTGTCATTTTTAGACAAATTTGTTTGCGGAGATCAATTTTTTGCGACATTTCGGCGCGTTCGGCAATCTAATAAGTAGATGATCATCGGAAAGGAATCGGAACCAATGAACAAAGCAAGGACCGACGCGTGGTTTTCACGCGAGATCGAATCCATGAGCGACACGCTGTTTCGCGTCGCGTTTTCGATCCTGCGGAACTATGCGGACTGCGAGGACGCCGTGCAGAGCGCCATATTGAAGGCGTACCAGAATCTGGATACGCTGAAGGAGCGCGCGTACTTTCGCACGTGGGCGGTTCGGATCCTGAAAAACGAATGCTTTGCGCTTTTGAGAAAGCAGAGAACAATCGTACCCTTATCCGAGCAGACGGACGTGAACTATGAGATGGAAGTTCCGGATCTCGATCTGAACCGCGCGTTCGACGTCCTTTCGCCGGAGGAGCGCCTGACAATCACCCTTTATTATTATGAGGGGTATAAGACCGCCGAGATCGCAAAGCTGACCGACGTCAGCGACAGCACGGTGCGCAACCGTCTGTCCCGCGCCCGCGCCGCGCTGAAAGAACAATTAACGAAAAGGAGTGTTTTTGATGAAGTCCTTTGATCGCCGCTTACAAAAAGATTTATTCCCCAAAACCCCCGCCGCGTTCCGTGAGACGGTCAGCCGGTCGATCGGGAGCGTCTGCGGGCAGGCCGCGCCGTCGGACAATACGGTCGTCCGTTTTCCTACGACCGAAAACGACGCAAAGCCCGCCCGGAAAAAGACAAACCTCTTTACCCGCATCGGGACCGTCGCCGTCGCTGCGGTACTCGTGATCTCCCTGCTTGCCGTCGGCACGATCGCCGTATTGGCGCGAAGAACGACGACGAACCCCGCCGCGTCTGCAAACGAACAGCCGGAATCGACAGGAGAGAATGTCGTTGTTTCCGATCCGACGGAACCGCCGAAAGCGTCCGCAGAGCCGGAGACGGTGAACACGGTCTATGCTGCGACCGCCGACGAATTCCTTGCTGCCATCGCGCCGGATACGGAGATCATCCTCACCCGAGAAACGTACAACCTCACGACCGCGTCCGATTACGGAGCCGACGGTGGGCAATACTATACGTGGAAAGCGGTGGAGGATGGCTACGAACTGGTTCTTCATGATCTCGACAACTTCCGTCTGATCGGTTCGGAAAATACGCAGATTCTGACCGATCCGCGCGATGCGGCTGTCATTCGTGTCGGGAACTGCACGGATATCACCTTCATGAACTTTACCGCGGGACACAAGCTTCTGCCCTATGTGCTTTGCTCCGGACCGGTTTTGGAGCTTTCCGACTGCACAAACACGCGCATTGAAAATTGCGGACTGTTCGGCTGCGGAAGAGTCGGCGTCAGCGCAAGCGGCTGCAGCGGACTTTCCGTTGTCGGCTGCGATATCTATGAATGCAGCAACGAAGGGATCGACCTGTTCGAATGCCGGAACGTTGTTATAGACGCATGCAAGCTGCGCGACTGCGGCCTCCGCAAGCTCTCGGACGATGTGGAACCGTACGGCGCGTCCGATATGGTTTTCATCGGGGAATGCGAGCATATCATCATTTCGGATTGCGACGTCTATGGGAACAAGGCGTGCTCCGTGATCGGCTGCGCCGGAAGCAAGGATGTGATCCTGTACGGTATGCTGGTGTACGACAATACGCTTGACGACGTTATCAGCATCGAAGACGCGGAGATGACCGTTTTCGGATGCGAATTCCGCCACAGCGGGGACTTCCTTTACAAGACCTCGTATCCCTATACGATCCTCGACCAATTCGGAAACGAGATCGGCGAGACCGAGCTCAGGGAAATGCAGCTGGAACGCGATCCATACGCGAGCTGAATCCAACGATAAACGAAAACCTCCGCGATTTCGCGGAGGTTCTTTGTGCGTTTCGGGAGGGTGGCGACGCGCGAACAATCCCCCGGTCTCGGCAAGCCTCGATTCCCTGACAAGGGCGGGTCAATCACTTACAGTAACTGACCTCCACCTGACGGGGGAGAGATGGCGACGCGGTAGACGACGCATGGCGTCGTCGCGCGACGGCACCGCTGTAACGAAGCGTTAGCGGAGTGGTTCCGTCGCCGCAGGCGACGGAGAGGGAGAACAGTCGCAATACAAAAAATCGTTAAGAACACGATCCGCGAATATTCCTTTCGTGACGCGAATGTACGTTTATTTACGCGTTTGACGCGTCTGCGAGGAACAGAGGGCTTTGCCCGCATGTGAAAAGCCACCGGCTTGGCCGGTGGATACTTACTTGCCTTCTTCATGTATATACAATCAGCCATAGTGATGCCTTCATAGAACTAATTACCATTATCATTGAACACTTTAGCAAAATCAGTCTCTGTATTTCTCTTGAAAATATGATCAGGGTCTCTATTTAGTTTCTTGATGGTCACAATTCGGCAAATCTTTCCAACTGTTTATGACAATTTGAACTTTGGTTCATATTTACGAATTTTATCTACATATACAAGTATAGCTTTCTTATTCGCACGACGATATGCATGTGCAATATGATATGTGATAACTCGATGCTGTTTAATGCCCTCTTTCCAACATTCAACACTTAACACTTTTGCAAATTGCTCACCAAACATATTTTCTATGTAGTCTCCACAACGGTAGACTATGTCCCTGGTCGCACAAATCCTTTCAGCTGTTTCGCCGTGATAATTACCTCTTATTGATTCTCCTATACTTAAAAAATGATTTACAGATGCCTTGAACAAGCTCTCACTTAGAATGATGCACTTTTCTACCACTTCTTTTATAGCATTAGTACGGGCATCGGTGTTTGTAAGGTTCTCTTGTATCAGACGAAATGTAGATTCCTCGCAATTTGTTACTTTTTTTGCAGATGAGCTAATGCCTGCGATATTGGAATTCATGGATTGAAAATAAACGCTATAGAAATAAGCTTCCCAACTTGATGGATCTAAAACAAGTATTTGCTCGTAGTATTTTTGTGCATTCTCACTATTATTATCATTTCTCGCACGTCGTGCTAATAAATATAGGTTTTTCAATTCATCTGAGCGATCTATAGTAACTGCACCGATAATCTTTTTTGCTTCTTCAATTGTATACTTTGTACCACAATGCTGACATACATACAAACCATCTGTTTTAACAACATCATTACTACCACACAATTCACAAACCATAGCTCGGATGGGATTCATCCTTTGAGAAGGATAACCATTTGTCATAGATGCAGTCCTATTCTCAACTGTTTCGGAAGAGCAATTGATTTTTTTGACTGGTACACCGCATTGAGGACAGAACTTTGAATTTTCACCAAGTTGAAATCCGCAATTAACACAGTAACTCATAAATCCTCCAAATGCCTAAATTCCCTTAATAATCCTCATTATTGATTACATATTCAGTATACACGAAACAAATTTGCTTGGCAAGGATAGATAATAGTCATATTAGAATAGTTGAGCGTATAGGTATCTCTTACGACCAAATGTATCGAAAACACAGCAATCATCTATACTGGATATTACGGTATAAATATGTAGGAGCATGCAAAAGGAGCAGTCAAATATACTGCTCCTTTTCCTATACATTAATAACCTTAACACGCATCGGAAAACGGAGGTTTTTTGTGCTTTCGCTTATTCGTCGGATCGGTATGCGCTTACCACGTCGTCGTCGAGCACGACCGCAAGGAGCATTTCGCCCTTACTGGCTTTCGGTTCGATGTGGATGCTTTCGGTGTCGATCGGCGTTTTCGCGCCGTGGCGCTGTTCGAGCACGAGCGTGAACGGCTGCTGTACCGTGCCGGCGTAGACGATGCGCGTGCCGTTGCTGCCGTTCTTGCGGAAGTCGAACGTCTTTACGCCCTTGCCGTTACGGCCCTGCTGTTCGTAATCGAAGAGGAAGCTGCGCTTGCCGAAGCCGCGGTCGGTCAGCACGATCAGCTCGCCCTCGTCGCCGACGGGCATGCATGCCATGACCTTATCCTTCGGCTCGAGCTTGATGCCAATGACGCCCGCCGCGGCTCTGCCGGTCTCCGGCACGGAGTCGGACGCGAAGCGGATGCACATGCCCTGTTCGGTGACGAGCAGAATATCCATGCGCGGCATCGGGTACGCGCCGATCAGCGTATCTTTTTCTTTCAGATTCAGCGCCGCGGTGCGCTTGCCGCGCACGCGATAGTCCGCGGCTTTGCTGCGCTTTACCATGCCGGAGGCGGTACAGAACAGATAGCTGCCCTCGTCGCGGTCCGGGAACGCGCCGACGATCGTTTCGCCCTTTTCAAGCTCGACGATGCTGACAAGGTTCGCGGCACGGGCGGCGGGACGCGTTTCGGGAATGTCGGAAACTTTGAGGTTCAGCATCGCGCCGCGGTTGGTGAACAGGCGGATGCTTTCGTTGCTGTTGACCTCTAAGATGCGCTCCGGCTTGTCGGCGCGGATCTGCGAAAGGTTAAACTGCCGCTTTAAGCACTTGCGGATCTTGAGGTCCGCGCAGACCGCCACGACCATTTCCTCGACCGTTTCCGGTTCGTTCGTCTGCACCTCGGTCTCGGCGGCGTCCGCCGAAATGATCTGCGTGCGGCGCTTGCCGTCGAACAGCTTTTTGACCTCGGTAAGCTCCTTTTTGATAAGGTGCACGAGCTTTGCGTCGGAAGCGAGGATCGCTTCGAGCTCGGCGATCAGCTTTTTGACCTCTTTGTATTCCTTTTCGATTGCCAAAAGCTCGAGGTTTGTGAGCTTCTGCAGCCGGAGATCGAGGATCGCCTGCGCCTGGATCTCGGTGAGGTTGAACGTCTTCATCAGGCCTTCGCGCGCTTCCTTCGGCGACTTGCTCGCGCGGATCAGCTTGATCACGCGGTCGAGGTTGTTGACCGCGACCATGAGACCCTCCAAAATGTGGCAGCGCTTTTTCGCGATCTCCAGCTCGGTCTTCGTGCGGCGCGTGACGACCGCGCGCTGATGGCGCACGTAGTATTCGATGATCTGTTTGAGGTTCAGCTGCTGAGGCTTGCCGTCCGCGATCGCGACGTAGTTCGCGCCGAACGTGCACTGCAGGTCGGAGTATTTGAACAGCAGCTGCAGGATGCGCTCCGGATCGCCGTCCTTCTTGACCTCGATGACGGCGCGCGTTCCCATGCGGTCGGATTCGTCGCGGATATCGGAGACGGCGGCGAACATGGCTTTCTTTTCCTGCGTGATCTCAAGGATCTTCTGCAGGCACGAAGCTTTATTGATCTGGTACGGGAACTCGTCGATGACGATGCGCGTCTTGCCGTTTTTGACCTCTTCAAAGTGCGTCCGCGCGCGCATGGTGAGCTTGCCGCGCCCGGTCTCATAGCTTGCCGCGATCTCGGGCGAATCGAGGAGGAACCCGCCGGTCGGAAAATCCGGCGCGGGCATGATCTTCATAAGATCGGCGATCTTGATGCGCGGGTTGTCGAGCACGGCAATGACCGCGTCGATCGCTTCGACCGGATTGTGCGGCGGGATCGAGGTCGCAAGACCGACCGCAATGCCGTTCGCGCCGTTGACGAGAAGGTTCGGGAATCTGCCGGGCAGCAGCGTCGGCTCCTTCAGCGTGTCGTCGAAGTTCCACGTAAAGTCCACCGTGTCCTTGTCGATGTCGCGCAATAAAAGCAGCGCGGCGTCGGTCATGCGCGCTTCGGTATAGCGCATTGCCGCGGCGGAGTCGCCGTCGACCGAGCCGAAATTGCCGTGCCCGTCGACGAGCGTCACACCCATATTGAACGGCTGCGCCATGCGCACCATCGCGTCGTAGACGGAGCTGTCGCCGTGCGGATGGTATTTGCCGAGGCAGTCGCCGACGATGCGCGCGCTCTTGCGGTGCGGCTTGTCGGGGGAGAGTCCGAGCTCCATCATGGTATAGAGGATGCGCCGCTGGACAGGCTTCAGCCCGTCTTCCACGCGCGGCAGGGCGCGTTCGAGGATGACGTGCTCCGCATAGGGCATCATCGAATCGTGCATGACCTCGTCCATGCTCCGGTTCAGAATGGTTTCCGGAATATTCGGTGTCGTCGTCTTTGCCATGGTTTACTCCTTGATCTTTTCAAACGCCGTGTGCGCGTGGTTGAAGTCCGCGTACTCGAAGATGTATTCCTTGCGGGACTGGACCTTGTCGCCCATCAGCACGGTCACGAGGTGCTCGACCTCCGCCGCGTCCTCGATGGTGACGCGCGTGAGCCGTCTGCCCTGCGGATTCATCGTCGTTTCCCAGAGCTGCTCGGGGTTCATCTCGCCGAGCCCCTTATAGCGCTGCAGGGTGTAGTTCTTGCCGGAGATATTCCGCATCGCCGCCTTCAGCGCCGGATCGTCGTAGCAGTACACGGGCGGCTGGTTTGCCTTCTGTACGCGGTACAGCGGCGCCATGCCGATATACACGTGCCCCTCGGTGATGAGCGGGCGCATGTAGCGGTAGAAGAACGTCAGAAGGATCGCGCGGATGTGCGCGCCGTCCTGGTCCGCGTCCGCGAGGATGATGATCTTGTTGTATTTCAGCGAGGAGATGTCGAAATCGTCGCCGATGCCTGTGCCGAGCGCGGTGATGATCGAACGGAACTCGTCGTTCTGTAAAACCTGTTCAAGCCGCTTCTTTTCGACGTTCAGCGGCTTGCCGCGAAGCGGCAGGATCGCCTGAAATCTTCTGTCGCGGCCCTGCTTTGCGCTGCCGCCCGCGGAGTCGCCCTCCACGATGAACAGCTCGTTCAAAGAATAATCGCGTCCGGTGCAGCTCGATAACTTTCCGACGAGCGGGGCGTTTTCGAGCTTGCTCTTTTCGCGCGCGTTTTCCTTTGCCTTTCTGGCCGCGCTTCTTGCCTTTGCGGCTTTCACCGCCTTTTCCGCGATCAGGTTTGCCGTGTTCGCATTCTTGAGATTTTCAAGCCACGGGATCAGCGTCTGGCTTAGGACCGCTTCGACCGCGGGACGCGCCTCGGTGTTGCCGAGCTTCGTTTTCGTCTGTCCCTCGAACTGCACGCTGCGCATCTTCAAAGACAGCACGGCGGTCATGCCCTCGCGGAAGTCCTCGCCCGCGAGCGACGGGTCCTTGTCCTTCAGTACGCCGTTTTTACGGCAGTAGTCGTTGAAGATCTTCGTGATCGCCGCCTTGAAGCCGGTCTCGTGCGTGCCGCCCTCGGTGGTCGGGATGTTGTTGACGTACGACGCGATCGTTTCGGCGTACTCGTCGTTGTGCAGGATAGCGGCTTCCACCACGATGCCGTTCGATTCGCCCTTGATGTGGATCGGCGGGTCGTAGAGCGCGGTCTTGTCCTCCTGAATGTAGCGGACAAAGTCCGATAGACCGCCGTCGAACTTGAACTCCGCGTGATGCTGCTTTTCGCGCTGATCGTCGAGGACCAGCTTCAGCCCGCGGTTCAGGTACGCAAGCTCGCGGAGCCGCTTCATCACGACGGAATACTGCATGTCGATCGTTTCGAACACGCGGTCGTCGGGCAAAAACGTCACGACCGTGCCCTGCTTACGGGTGCGTCCGATCTCAGTAAGCGGATACTTCGGTTTGCCGGAAACGATCTTGCCCTCGGCATTTTCGACGCTTTCGAACTCCATCTTATAGGCGCGGTTTTCGTGGTAGACCTCGACGGAAAGCCAGCGGGACAGCGCGTTCACGACCGAAGCGCCGACGCCGTGCAGACCGCCGGAGTACGAATACGCGGCGTTGCCGAACTTGCCGCCGGCGTGCAGCTGCGTAAAGACGACCTCGACGCCGGAGACGCCGAGCTTTTCATGGATGCCGGTCGGGATGCCGCGGCCGTTGTCGGTGACGGTGACGGAGTGGTCGCGGTGCAGCGTGACGGTGATCTCGTCCGCGTAGCCGTTCGCCGCCTCGTCGATCGCGTTGTCCACGATCTCCCAGAGAAGGTGATGAAGCCCCGGCAGTCCGGTCGAACCGATATACATGCCCGGACGCATTCTCACCGCGTCCAGCCCTTCCATGACGGTAATATTTTTGACGGAATATTCTTCCATATATATCCTCCGAATTCAGGTTCCAGCCATTATACCACAAGATGTAGTGCTTGCGGGCATTTTGATCCGCTTTTTACTTTTTATTCATATTTCATGGAAAATTTGCTTTTCGGACGCATTTGCATGGTGACAAGGGCGGGGGATTGGTGTATAATCTCAATGTATATATGTGGAAGTATACCGTTACGGAGAAAGGAGCCGCATGGAGACCGGATTTCATCACGTGCCGATCATGGTGACGGAAGTGCTGACGCTTTTAGAGCCCTCCCGCGGCGGCGTCTTCGTGGACGGCACGCTCGGCGGCGGCGGGCATGCGGAGGCGGTTCTGTCCGCTCTGCCGGAAACAGGGAAGCTCTTCGGCATCGACCGCGACGACGACGCTTTGAAAGCCGCGGGCGCAAGGTTATCCCGCTTCGGCGATCGCTTTACGGCGATCAAGGGCAATTTCTTCGATATGAAGGAGCTGCTCGCGGCGCGCGGGGTTGATAAGGTCGACGGCATCCTTTT
Organism: Clostridia bacterium; assembly: GCA_017524445.1. GTDB lineage: Bacteria > Bacillota > Clostridia > Christensenellales > CAG-138 > UBA3792. Next base: position 9,673 of record JAFXVP010000069.1, read on the forward strand.
GGACCTCGGGGTCTCGTCGCATCAGCTCGACGTGCGAGAGCGTGGCTTTTCCTACAAGGCGGAAGCGCCTCTGGACATGCGCATGGACCAAAGTGCGCCGCTTACCGCAAGGACCGTGGTAAACGAGTGGTCCGAGGCGGAATTACGGCGCATCTTCTGGGAGTACGGCGAGGAGAAGTTTTCCGGCAAGATCGCCGCGCGCATCGTCGAACGGCGGAAGGAACGGCCCATCGAAACGACGACGGAGCTTGCGGAGCTCATCAAGGGCGCGATCCCGGCGAAGTTTCGGAACGAGCCGCAGCATCCCGCGCGGCGCTGTTTTCAGGCGATCCGCATCGCTGTGAACGGCGAGCTCGACGGGCTGTATGATGCGATCGTGTCCGCGCACGATCTTTTGAACCCCGGCGGGCGGCTTGCGATCCTGACCTTCCATTCACTGGAGGACCGGATCGTGAAGAACGCGTTCCGCACGTTCGAAAACCCCTGCACCTGCCCGAAATCGGCGCCGGTGTGCATTTGCGGCAAAAAACCGACCGCAAAGGTTCTAACGCGCCATCCGCTGGTCGCGTCGGAGGAAGAACAGAAAGAAAATTCGCGTGCGACGAGCGCAAAGCTTCGTTCGATCGTGCGCATGGATCCCGAGACGGGGTCATATTGATGTAGAAAGGAGATGCGGTATGGACGTTCAGTTCGATGAAGACCGGCAAAAAGCCACAAGCGCAAAGACCCGGCTTTATTCGCCGAACAAAGCGGGCGATCCGACGCCGATCCTTGAGGATCCGTCGATGCCGATCCGACCGCAGCCTTCGCGGGAAGCAAAGAAGAAGCGCCGAGAGATCAAGGAGATCCGGCTGACGCCGATGAGCAAGATCCTGATCCTCCTGTCGCTCTTTGTGATCGCGGCGACCGCGCTGTTCGGGCTGTTCGGCGCGGCGGAGTACGCGCAGATCATCAGCGATACCGCATCCGTTAACAAGGAGATCGAAAACTACAACGACCAGATCTCGCAGCTTAAAAAGACGCAGAGCTCCATGAACGACTTCGCGACCATCAACGACGTCTGCAGACGGCTCGGCATGACGATGAACTGGTACAAGGGCACCGCGGTGAATACGGACGTGGACGTTCCTATGACGTTCACGCCGGATACGCCCGCGCCCCGCACACCGGATCCGGATGAAGAACCATGAGTTTGTTTGAAACACGCACGCGCAAAAGAACCGTGAATCGAACGGCGGAGGGCAATACCCGTCCCGCCAAAAAGAAAAAACGGATCGACGCGCACAAGAGAAAACTGTTGTTCGCGATGCTGATCGCCGGCATCGGTTTTTTGCTGATCATCGGAAAGCTCTTTATCGTTTCGATCGTGAACGGAAAGGACTGGACGAACAAAGCAATGAGCCAGTGGACGCGCGTGACGTCGCTGAAAGCCGAACGCGGGCGTATCCTTGACCGCAACGGCACGACGCTTTCGTCCTCCTATACGACGTATCAGGTCTGCGTCAACCCGCCGAACATCCAGGAGAGCGACCGCGACCGCATCGCGTCGATCCTGTCCATGTATCTCGGCATGGATTACGACACGGTCTACGCGAAGCTCATCAAGACGCGCGAGAAGGACAAGACGACGCACGAGCGCGTGCTGCTTTCGCAGGTCAAGCTCAAGGACCAGGTGGACAAAGAGGTCATCTCTAAGCTCAACTCCATGCAGCTCGGCAGCGGCGTGAGCTATTACAGCGACGTCAAGCGCGACTATCCGGAATCGGGCTATTACGCGCAGCTGATCGGATTCACGAACATCGACGGCGACGGGCAGACGGGCGTGGAGCTGACGTACAACAAGTATCTTGCGGGCGAGGACGGCTACCAGAAGGCGGACACGGACCGCGACAACAACCCGGTCCCCGGCGGCGAAGAGGAGTACATCGAGAGCATCCCGGGCGCGGACGTGATCCTGACGGTGGATACGGGCTATCAGGGCATCCTGGAGAACGCGCTGAACGAGGCGTGCGCGATCAACAACGCGAAGAGCGCGTCGGGGATCCTGATGGATCCGCAAACCGGCGAGATCTACGCGGTCGGCGCGTATCCGTCGTTCGACAATTCGAACCCGCCGAGAAGCGATGCAAAGACGCTGCTGGAGCTCAGTAAGAACCGCATCGTCACGGACACGTACGAGCCGGGCTCGACGTTCAAGGTCATTACGCTTGCGTCTGCGCTCGAATCGGGCGTGATCAACGCTTCGAGCCGCTTCAACTGCCGTGGGTCGATGCTCGTGCGCGGGGAAAAGATCAAGTGCTGGAAGTCCGGCGGACACGGCGAGGAAAGTCTTTCGGAGGCCGTCGCGAACTCCTGCAATCCGGCGTTCATGACGATGGCGCTGAAGATGGGCGTCGATACATTCTATGATTACATCTTCCAGTTCGGCTTCGACGAGCCGACAGGCAGCGGCATCATGGGCGAAACGAGCGGCAAGGTCACGCACAAGAAATACATCCGCGACGCGGACCTTGCGCGCATCGGCTTCGGCCAGAGCATCAGCTGCACCGGCATGCAGCTTTGCATGGCGTTTTCCGCCTGCATCAACGGCGGCGATCTTTTGAAGCCGTATATCGTCTCCGAGATCGTCGATCAGTCCGGCAACGTGCTTCTGAAAAACGAGCGTACCGTCGTGCGCCGCGTGATCTCGCCGACGACCTCCGCGATGATCCGTTCGCTTTTGCGCGGGGTCGTGGAAAACGGCAGCGGCAAGAACGCGCAGGTCCCCGGCTATTCGGTCGGCGGCAAGACGGGCACGTCGCAGAAATATGACGATAACGGGCAGGTATCGAGCTCCAAGCTCGTCGCGTCGTTCATCGGCTTCGCGCCGGTGGAGGATCCGCAGTTTGTCTGCCTCATCATCGTCGACGAGCCGCAGGTGCCGCAGGTATACGGCAGCACGGTCGCCGCGCCGTTCGTACAGCAGGTACTTAGTGCGGCGCTCTCCTATGCGGGCGTCACGCCGGACATCGAAAGCCAGATCGCAACGGTGCCGAACGTGAAGGGCATGACGGTGGACCAGGCACAGCAGGCGTTGAAGGCAGCGGGGCTCGAGGCGATCTACCTCGAATCCGAAAAGGATTCCACGGTCACGAACCAGTCGCCGGCCGCGAACACGCAGGTCGTGCGCGGCAGTACGGTCATGCTGTATTCGACGGGCTACACCTTCTTCTCCGAGCTCAACGAAGAGGTCGAGATGGTCAAGGTCCCGAACGTGATCGGCAAGGACCGCATCGACGCGTGGGACGCGCTGAAAAAGGTCGGGCTCATCATGGACTACGACCGGCAGAACTGCGCGGGCGAGGCCGTCTATCAGGACATCATGGAGGAGTACGAGGTGCCGGTCGGCACGGTCATCCACGTGACGTTCGAAGTGAAAAAGAAATAACCAACGGGGGAACACAGAATGCTGTTATCAAGGATCGCGGCGGATATCGGCGCGACGGTGACGGGCGGCGACGCCGAGATCACGTCGGTCGAATACGATTCGCGAAAGGTGCGGGACGGAAGCTTGTTCTGCTGCATGCAGGGGCTCGTTTCCGACGGTCATAACTTCGCCGCGCAGGCGGTGGAAAAGGGGGCAAAGGCGCTGCTTGTCGAGCGGCTGCTGCCGCTGGACGTGCCGCAGATTGTCGTCATTGACGGACGCATCGCGATGGCGCACGCCGCCGCCGCGTTTTACGGACATCCCGAGCGCGAGATGATCATGCTCGGCGTGACCGGCACGAACGGCAAGACGAGCACGACCTACATGGTCAAGTCGATCGCCGAAGCGGCGGGCATGAAGGTGGGTCTCATCGGCACGATCCGCAACATGATCGGCGACACGATGCTCGAGACGGGCCGCACCACGCCGGAATCGGCGGACCTCTTCGCGCTGCTGCGCCGCATGGCGGACGAGGGGGTCAACCTCGTCGTTATGGAGGTTTCGAGCCACGCGCTTGCGCAGGACCGCGTCGCGGGGATCCAATTCCGCGTCGGGCTCTTTACGAACCTTACGCAGGACCATCTCGACTATCACAAGACCTTCGACGCGTACCTCGAAGCGAAAAAGCGTCTGTTTTTCCAGAGCGATCTCGCGATCCTCAACATCGACGACGCGTATGCGGAACGCATGGCGGACGGGCTTACCCTGCCGATCAGAACGATGGGCATCCAGCACCGCGCGGACTACACGGCGATCAACATCGACATCCGTACCGACGGCGTCCGCTTCCATCTCCGTACGCCGGCGGGCGAAGGCCCCGTGCGCATGCACATCTCCGGCCTGTTCTCCGTCTACAACGCGATGGGCGCGGCGGCGATGATGCAGGCGGTCGGCGCGTCGTTCGGCGACATCATCAAGGGGCTCGAAGCGCTTTCCGGCGTTTCGGGACGGCTGCAGTCCGTCGACACGAACGGGCGTCCGTTCTCGGTCTACGTCGACTACGCGCACACGCCCGACGCGCTCGAAAACGTGCTGACTTCGGTACGGGAATTCGCAAAGGCGCGCGTCATTTCCCTGTTCGGCTGCGGCGGGGACCGCGACCGCACCAAGCGCCCGATCATGGGCGAGATCGGCGGGCGGCATTCGGACTTCGTCGTCGTGACGAGCGACAATCCGCGCACCGAAAACCCGGAGGACATCGTCCGTGCCGTCGAGCTCGGCGTGCAGAAGAGCGGCACGCCGTTCGTCTCGATCGTCAACCGCAAAGAGGCGATCGCCTACGCGCTTTCGATCCTTGATTCGGACGACATTCTCGTGATCGCGGGCAAGGGACATGAAAACTATCAGGAGATCAACGGCGTCAAGCATCATTTCGATGACCGTGAGATCGTCGAAGAGCTCCTGAAGGATAAAGAGGGGACGGAGCAATGAACACCATCGTATTGAATTCGCTGCTTGCGCTGATCGTCGCGTTCGGCGCCGCGGCGCTTTTGGGACCGCTTGTGATACCCGTGCTGCACCGGCTGAAATTCGGGCAGCAGGTGCGCGACGACGGACCGAAAACGCACTTGAAAAAGCAGAACACGCCCACGATGGGCGGGGTTATGATCCTTGTCGCGATTTTGCTTGCGACGCTGATCTTCTCGCACAAGAGCTATTCGCTGACCCTGTGGGCGCTTCTCATGACCGTGCTGTTCGGGCTCGTGGGGTTCTTGGACGATTTCATCAAGATCGTCAAAAAGCGCTCTCTTGGTCTTCGCGCATGGCAGAAGATCGCCGCGCAGTTCATTCTTTCGCTCGGGTTTGCGATCGCGCTGTACTTCCACCCGTCGGTGGGCAGCACGATCTGGCTGGATAAGCTCGATCTCGGGATCTTCTTTATCCCGTTCGCGATGTTCGTCATCATCGCGGTCGTGAACTCGGTGAACCTGATCGACGGCGTGGATGGGTTATCCAGTTCCGTGACCGCGGTCTATTCGCTTGCGACCGGCGTGATGATCCTTCTGTTCGTTCTGACCTTCTCTTCCGACGCGCTCGAACCGGAGGCGGCGATCCTTGCTTCGAACACGCTGGACGGGCTTTCCGGGCTTTCGGTGTTCGCGTTCGCCGCGGCGGGCGCTTGCATGGGCTTCCTCGTGCACAACACGTACCCCGCGAAGGTCTTCATGGGCGACCTCGGCGCGTTCACGCTCGGCGGCGCGGTCGCGGCGATGGCGCTGCTTTCCCGCACCTCGCTTCTGATGCCGCTCATCGGCGTCCTGTACGTTGCGACGTCCGTCTCGGTCATCCTGCAGGTCGGCTCCTACAAGCTCCGCAAAAAGCGCATCTTCCGCATGGCGCCGCTGCACCACCACTTCGAGCTCGGCGGCACGCCCGAGACGAAGATCGTTTCGATGTATACGCTGGTGACGGCGATCGCAAGCGCGTGCGCCCTCATCATCTTCTGGCTCTGTAAGTAAGGAGGATCTATGGCAAAGCAAAAAACGGCGTTGATCGTCGGCATGGCAAAGAGCGGCGTCGCGGCCGCACGGCTTCTGTATCAGGACAATTACCGCATCATCGTCAACGACATGAAGCCCGAGATCAAGGGACTTTTTGAGCAGCTTTCGGGCATCGCGTACGAGGTCAAGCTCGGCGCAAACCCGATGGATCTTCTGGACGGCGTGGACCTTCTGATTCCGAGTCCGATCATTCCGATGACGCGCAACTTCATCGTCGAGGCAAAGCGCCGCGGCATCGAGGTCATCTCCGAGATCGAGCTCGGCTACCGCTATTCGAAGGCGGACTTCGTCTGCGTGACCGGTACGAACGGCAAAACGACCTGCACGGCTTTGACCGGCGAACTCTTTAAGGCGGCGGGCAGAAACACCTTCGTGCTCGGCAACATCGGCGTCGCGATCTCGGCGCACGCGCTGGAAACGAAGCCCGGCGACGTCGTCGTGGCGGAGACAGCCGCGCTGCAGCTCGAGGGCAACGTCCGCTTCCACGCAAAGGCGGCGGGCGTGTGCAATATCACGCCGGACCACCTCGACCACTTCGGCACGATGGAAAACTACATCGCGGCGAAGGCGAAGATTTTAGACAACCAGACTGCGGACGATTACGCGGTGCTGAACTGGGACGATGAGACGGTGCGCGGCTTTTCTAAGCTGACCCCGGCGCACGTGCTGTACTTCTCCCGTAAGGAAGAGGTCAAAAACGGCATGTTCTTACGAAACGGCATGCTCGTTTACCGGATGAACGGCGAGGAGCATGAACTCATGCCCGCCGACGAGATCCGCATCCCCGGCAACCACAACCTCGAAAACGCCATGCTCTGCGCGCTTTTGGGACTTTCGCAGGGGATCGCGCCGGAAACGATCCGCGAGGTCTTCAAAACATTCGCGGGCGTCGAGCACCGCATCGAATACGTCTGCACAAAACAGGGCGTCGATTATATCAATGACTCCAAGGGCACGAACCCGGCAAGCACGATCCGCGCGATCGAGGCGATGAAAAAGCCGACGATCCTGCTTTTGGGCGGCTACGACAAGCACATCGGCTTTGACGAGCTGTTCGAGGCGTTCACGCCGATCGTCAAGGCGTGCGTCGTGCTCGGCGATACGAAACAACAGATCCTCGACTGCGCAAAGGCGCACGGGTACGAGAGCATCATGCACACGGCGGATACGTTCAAGGGCGCTGTGGACAAGGCGCACGATCTTGCCGGCCCCGGCGACTGTGTTCTGCTGAGCCCCGCCTGCGCAAGCTGGGATATGTTTGACAACTACGAAACGCGCGGAAGAGTATTCAAGGAGATCGCGCGCGCATACGAATAAACCGGAGGAACCATGGCGGAACAGAAGACAAAAAAAGAACCGTTGCTGAAACGCATCAGAGATGCGCGGCTGCTTCGCGGCAGAATGGACTTTACCATCCTGCTTGTGATCACCGCGCTCTGCGCGTTCGGGCTCGTCATGATCTTTTCCGCCAGCTACTACTACGCGCAGCACTATTCCGGCGCGAACCACGACAGCTTCTACTACCTCAAGAAACAGCTGATCTACCTGCTGCTCGGCTATCCGGTCATGCTGCTGGTCTCCATGATCGACTATCGCCTCATCGAGCGCCTGCGTTCGGTGTTCCTTGCGGTCTCGATCATCCTGCTCATCGCGGTTCTGATCTGGGGACAGGACTTGAACGGCGGAAAACGCTGGCTGCCCGTCGCGGGCATCACGATCCAGCCCTCCGAGCTTGCGAAGTTCGGTCTCATGATCTTCATGTGCTCGTACATGTCGCGTCACCGCCACGAGATGAACACGTTCCGCTTCGGCATGCTGCCCATGCTGATCGCCATCGGCGCGATCGCGGGCCTTGTCATGCTGCAGCCGAACATGTCCATGGCCGTTATCATCGGCTTTATCGGCATCGTTCTGCTGTATCTCGGCGGCTGTGATCTCAAACAGCTCATCGTGCTCGGGGTCATCGGCGTCGTCGGCGTAATTGTCCTGGCATACGCGCAGCCGTACCGCGTCGCGCGTATGACCTCGTTTTCAAATCCGGAAAGCGACCCGCAGGGGAGCGGCTATCAGCTTCTGCAGTCGTTCTACGCGATCGGCTCCGGCGGATTCTTCGGAAAGGGCCTGAACAACAGCTATCAGAAGCTTCTGTACATGACCTACGGCGAATCGGACTTCATCTTCGCGATCCTGTGCGAGGAGTTCGGCTTCGTCGGCGGGCTGATCGTCATTCTGATGTACGCGTGGATCGTGTTCCGCGGCATCGTGATTTCGATGAACTGCAGAAACCGCTTCGGAAGCTTGCTTGCCGCCGGTATCTCGATCGTTTTCGGGTTCCAGGTCTTCGTCAACATCGGCGTCGTCACGGGGCTTCTGCCCACGACCGGACAATCGCTGCCGTTTATCTCGGCGGGAGGCACGTCGCTCATCGTCTTCCTTGCCGCAATGGGACTTCTATTGAGCATCTCGCGCGACCTGAACCCGCGAAGGTGATCACATTCCGCCGCCCTTCCGCATAAGATGTGGTATCATGCGGAAGGAAGGTTGAAGATGTCTCTTTGGCTTGTGCGCGGCGGCGACGTTCTTTCGGGAACGGTTTCGGCGCAGGGTTCCAAGAACGCGGCGCTGCCGATCCTGGCGGCGACGCTTTTGGTGGAAGAACCGGTTAAGCTTATAAACTGCCCCGTGATCCGCGATACGGAGAACATGATAAAGATCCTCCGATCGCTCGGATGCACGGTAAAGCGCGAGAGGGACGCGCTGATCGTCGACAGCCGCACGGCATATCATTTCGTGCTGCCGACGGCGCTTTCCGGGGAGCTCAGATCCTCGATCTTTCTGCTTGGATCGGTGCTTTCCCGATTTGGAACGGCGGACGCGCCGTATCCCGGCGGCTGCGAGATCGGCAACCGACCGATCGACCTGCATTTATTCGGTCTTCGACAGCTGAACGCCCGCGTCGAAGAGCAGGGCGGACGCATCCGCTGTACGGGCGAAAATCTACGCGGCGCCGTCGTCGATCTCGGATATCCGAGCGTCGGCGCGACCGAAAACGTCATGCTTGCCGCATGCCGCGCAAAGGGCACGACAACGATCCGCAACGCGGCGTGCGAGCCGGAGATCGTCGATCTGCAACAGTTTTTATGCGCCTGCGGATTCCGCGTCACGGGCGCGGGCACGCCCGCGATCGTGATCGACGGGGTACGAAAGGGACACGGTACGAGCTATCGCGTCATGCCGGACCGCATCGTGACCGGTACGTATCTTTTGGCGGGCGCGATCACGGGCGGCGACGTCACCGTCACCGGCATGCAGCCGGAAACGGTCGATCCGCTTCTCAATAAGCTTACGGAATGCGGCTGCCTCGTCACGACGCGCGGCGATTCCGTGCGGGTAAAAGCGCCGAAGCGCGTTCGCGCCGTCGGGTTTACCGAAACGCGGCCGTATCCGGGGTTTCCGACCGATCTGCAGCCGCAATTGTTTTCATTGCTGTCGGTTGCGGACGGGACCTCCGTGGTGACGGAGAACGTGTTCGAAAACCGCTTCCGCCATGCGCAGGAGCTCAATAAAATGGGCGCGGCAAACCGCATCCTCGACCGCACGGCGATCATCACAGGCGTCGAACGGCTGCACGGCGCGTCCGTCACGGCGCACGATCTTCGCGGCGGCGCGGCGCTCGTGCTTGCAGGGTTTAGGGCCGAAGGTGAAACGCGTATCTTATGCGCGGAGCGGATCGAGCGCGGATATGAACGAATGGACAGCGTGATCGGGTCTTTGGGCGGTTCGATCACACGAAAGGAAGAAAGCATTGGCAAAGAAGAAGAAAGACGGCGAACGGGCGAGCTTCCTGTTTGACGACGACGCGGGCAGAGACGAGGAAACGATTGACCTGTTCGGGTCGGACGACGACGCGCCTGCGGAATCGGACGAGGACGTGCCGGAAGAGCCGGAAGAAGCCGGTTCAGACGAGCCGGACGCCGACGCGGAGGGATCCGCAGAAGCGCCCGAATCGTCCGCTGCGCCGCAAAAGGCGCGCGCGAAGGACAAGCCCTCCGACACGCCGCAGTTTCGCTTTGACCGGTACGGGCGGCGCGTCGGCAAAAAAAAGAAGATGCGCTACGGCAAGCGCAAGGACGCGCCGAAGGCGACGACGACCGTCGTCCTCAACGAGACTGAAGCGAAGCGTGAGTACGACGCGGCGCGTGCCAGAAGCGAAGCCCGCGCAAAAAAGCGTGCGGGCGACGCGGCAAAGCTGGCGGAGCTGAAAAAAGAGGAGCGCAGAAAGCGGCGGCAGCGCAGCGCGTCAACGATGGTTCTCGGCGCACTTGCGCTGATCCTGCTGCTCGGTATGGCGTGGTTCGTGACGCGCCTTCAGAAGATCAACGTCCCGCACGTGCCCGAGGGGTATACGAGACAGCGCATCGTCGACCTGTCCGGCCTTGAATCCCGGCTGAACAAGCGCAGCGCAGTGTTCATCCGCACACGCGACGTCGAAAAGCGCATCCGCGAGGCGGACCCGTATCTGGACGCGACCGTGCGCTATACGTTCCCATCCACGGTCACGATCACGGTGAGCAAGCGCGAGGAGGCGGCATGTGTCCGCTGGGGTCCGCAGAACGAATATCTCGCGATCATCGATGAAAACGGCACGGTGCTGAACGCCGCGGCGGAGAGCGCAAACGGGCTTCTGATCGCCGACGGCATGAGCATTTCGAGCGCGGTCAACGGCACGCGGCTCGGCGATTCGAGCGACATTCAGGTCGCCGCGCTGGTCCGGCTTTTAACGAAGCTCAAGGAACTGGGGCTCTTGGAGCGCACGCCGCGCATCAACCGCATCGATATGACGGAGCTGATGCAGATCCGCATGTACGTGGAGGGCAGTCCCTACACGATCGAGGTCGGCGACACGTCGAACCTCGAAACGAAGCTGATGCTTCTGCAAAAGCATTGGGCGGAAATCATGGACGAGGCGTCGACATTCATCCGGCAGGGCTTTTCCACCGCGACGATCTATCTGTACAGCAAAGGCGGCGTGAACATCTCGCCGTACGAGGCGGGACACGTCATGGCAACGCCCACGCCGTCGACCTCGCCTTCCGCGTCGCCGGACGGTGAAACGGGCGAACAGCCGGAGGAATCGCCGGGCGATCAGCCGGAGGAGACGCCGGACGAAAATTACACGTCCGCGCCGCAGGTGACGCCGATGCCGCACCAGGACGATCCTTTTACGGGCTGAGACCGGCGTTAACGGCGCCGGACCATCTGCGGCGAAGGGAAAAAACAATTATACCGCAACGAAGAAAGGGCATCACGCCCTTTCTTTTATATTTTTTGCCGCAAATGAACCGCGTTTTCTTAAATGACAAAGAGCCGCTAATGGTACGACTCTTTGTGCGCTTCAATATATGAATTACGGGTTCTTAACCCGCATAGTCTCCCTGTGGTCTTGTGCAGGGACGTCTACAATGGTTTCTACATGCCAGCCAGAGGAAATTCGTCCTGTGGTTCGTTGAACGATGCATCTTTTATCGCATTATAAGAATATTGTGAAATGATTGCCGAAAATTATATGGGAATTTGTGAAATTGAGTGTTTACAGAGCCGGAATTTTGTGATAATCTGTATCTGAAGCAAGGAGGAGAACGAAATGGAACGACTCACACGCAAGATGGATTATCTGCTATCGGAATGGAAGAACCGCGAGGGACATATGCCCTTGATTATCAAAGGCGCCCGGCAAATCGGCAAGACGGAAGCTATCCGTCATTTTGCAGCAAACAACTATGCGTCGGTCGTCGAAATCAATTTCGTCCTGCAGAAGCAGTACAAGGACATCTTTGACGACGGATTTGAGGTCGATACCGTACTTCGCAACATTTCCCTGAAAAATCCGGCGTTTCGCTTTGAGCCGCCCCGGACGCTTATCTTCTTCGACGAGCTGCAGGACTGCCCGAACTGCGCCACAAGTCTGAAATCCTTCCGGGAGGACGGCAGATATGACGTCATCTGCTCCGGCTCCATGATGGGCATCAATTACCGGGAAATCGAATCAAACAGCGTCGGAAACAAGGAAGACGTAGAGATGTTTTCGCTCGATTTCGAGGAATACCTCTGGGCAAAGGGGTATACGCCCGAGCAAATCGAAGAATTGTATCAGAAGATGCTGACGCTGACGCCCCTCGGAAAGGTCGAGTACGAAGTTATGCTGGAGAACTTCCGGGAGTACATGGTGCTGGGCGGCATGCCCGCCATTGTCTTCAGCTTCGTCACGCAGAAGAATTACAGCGGCACGCTTCAAATGCAGCAGCAGATTCTTCTTGACTATGAGGAGGACATCACAAAGTACGCCTCCGGTTTCGACAAGGCAAAGGTCTTGAATGTATATCGCAAGATTCCGGTGTTTCTCGGCAAAGACAATAAGAAGTTCCAGATTTCCAAGGTTGCATCTGGCGCACGAAACAGGGATTATGCCGGGTCCGTCGAGTGGTTAGACAACGCGGGCATCGTCAATGTTTGCTATTGTATGGAGCAGCCGGAGCTGCCGCTGAAGGGGAACTATGACCCGAACAGTTACAAGATTTACTATCGTGACACCGGGCTTTTGATTGGCAGTCTGGATGAAGAAGCACAGACCGACTTGCGCAACAATAAGAACTTCAAGACGTATAAAGGCGCAATCTACGAAAATGTCATTGCGGATATGCTGGTAAAGCAGGGATATTCCCTCTTCTTCTATCGCAACGAGAAGGCAACCGTGGAGATGGATTTCTTTGTGCGCGACGCCGAATCCTTGATTCCGGTAGAAGTAAAGGCAAACGACAATCCGACAGCTTCCCTAAACCGGCTTATCAAAAGCGACTCCTACCCGGATATCCGATATGGCATCAAGTTTGCGAATCGAAATATCGGGTTCAACGGCAGTTTCTATACATTCCCATACTTCCTTGCGTTTCTGTTGAAGCGCTTTTTGCGGGAGCGACAGGATTGCGCATAAAACAGAACAATTTGAACGAAAATGAGCCGCCGATAAAAGCGGCTCATTGTATGTATTATCTGATTACGGGTCCGGAACCCAGACCGTTTCCCAGTGGCCTTCAGCAGGTGTAATCAAATCAGAGTAGGAGATATGCCCTCCATGCGCTTCACAATACGGATGATTCAAATTTACATATGATGCGTTTCCGGGGTCATTTTGGTCGCCCCACGTTACATATGGATAATTGTCACCGCATCTCCAAACATACCCGCACACACATACGACACACACGTTCTCCGTATTCGGGTTTTCAATGTGGCAAACGTGTTTCTTTGCAGACTCCTCCATCGTTGGTTTGAGATGCAGCGGCACATAGTTATCGTAATAATTTCCCGGGAACTTTGCGCCGCAATGGTTGCATTTATAGCCATACTCATACACCGCCGGTACATCCTCAACCCAGTGTGTCTCCCAATGACCTTCCCCGACAGGATGGCTCGGGGTGGGAGTAGCGTCATGACTGCCTTCATTATAATGACCCGGGTTTATCCAAGCATGCTCGTACCAACGTTCATAATCGGCGTCGCTTGAACCGAAGCGCATACCACAGTATATACATGTCCATACGAACGGCGTCGCCGAGGGCTTCAACGTCGGCATCGGTGTTGGCTTCTGTGTTTGCTTTGCCGTCGGATTAGGCGTTCGCTGCGGCTCCTGCGTCGGCGTTGTCGTCACTGTCGGAGTTTTTGTTTCCTTCGGCGTCTGCGCTGGTGTATTTAAGGAGGTTGTTTGCTCCGGAGTTTGCATAACATATGTCGGTGTCGCAGTTTCAATGCAACTCTCTTCATTTGATGCTTCGAAGGTCGGCGCAGAAGTGACCTGAATCAATACTGGTGTGTCCGAAGGAACATCTGAAGCTGGGATAATCACAATCGTTTCCGTCGAAGCATCCATAGTGTCTTGCTTTATGCCGCTTTCGGTCGTCGGCAAAGTATTGCATGCGATAAAAAACATCATAATTATCATAAATGAAATCATTCTTTTCATGTTTTCTTTTCCTTTCTTTTTCTTCATTAAATAAGACAATCTAATACATCGTTTGGTTTTATATATAAGCATTACGGCATTGCTTTTATGTGTTCGCTGCTGCACCACCTCCTTGGTTTTCGACTGCATCAAGCGCGTCTGCTATGGCCTCTTTTGACATCCCCGTTATGAGATGGAGGGATTTGAGATTCACGGTGCCTCCGTCAGCGGATATTTTTGTTATGGCCCAATCCAGTACGCGCGATATATACTGTTCGTTCGTTTCGGTGGCTGCTCGAATAGCTGAAAGGCATCTATGGCACTTAACCAACCGGCCCTTTGTAATGTTCAGCTGTGTTTCGATACGATGAACGCTTACGCGTATCGGTTTACGCTCTTTATCCGAAAGGATTCGTTGTATCTCGGCATTAACTTTAGGAAGAAGTTCCTTATCAATCAAGTCCCAATCCAGCTTGTTCCATGCCTTCCGTTTATCGGAAGGGAGCGATGGACGTCGCATCGAAGTCCTGACCGCAAAACGCACTGATTTCTCAGAGACATGCATTTTTGACGCTATTTGTGTGCAGGCCATGCCTTGGCGATATAGGGACAAGACCTCCTCATCAAATCGCTCGACATATGATTTCTCCGGCATTTTCATAGAGCACAGCTCAGCAGGAGAAATACCGAGGAACAATCCAAGCAGACATACCTCGAACGGCATCAGCCCCACGCTACGGCAGAACAGCGTCTGAAGCTGCTTGATGGTACGAAGCCGAAAGGAGGGGAGTTTCTGATAATATTCGCACAGTTCATTCAAGAGGAGGACATTGTTTCTCCTCATTCCACGGTCTGCTTTCTGATACTTTGTGCCGCGCAGTCGGCTGTCCAAATACAGACCGGCAGAAGTATCGGATATCATATCAACATCTTCATGCAATACAGCCGTAATATAATCCGCAACAGCTATCTCAATCGGATTCCGACATGCGATTGCCTTTACCTCCGTCTGAATAAAAGTTTCAGCAGCGACGAATCCGATGTTTCGCTTAGAGTCGCGGCGTGCAGGTGAATCGATAAGATAACACTTATGAACCGGACAAACATCTACGCCATAGAGATGATGAGACCTATGAAGGTAGGCCTCTCCGTAACTCTTTCTGTCCTCTTTGGCACAGACCGGGCAGTATCGTAAATACAACGGTTTATCGCCTTCAAAGGAATAATACCTTGTTTTTGCTCTGACCATTTGACGCGTGACATCCGATTTTCGGATAAAAGCACTATGCAGGACCAGCTTCCGCCGCTGTAGCGGAAGAAACCTGGCGCGATATGGGAACATCGTATGCTGCATGATGAGCTCGCTTGGAGTGCAATTTTGAGTCATCATGCGGTATGTGTCGTCTGAAATCGTGCCCAAGAATTCTGCATCCAGCTTTTGATGGATATCAGGCAGCAATTCCCCCGCGCCGGAATGGCTCGATACATAGGGCGACCAATCACAGTATCTGGCGCAGACGCTGTACAGAAGTTCATCAGGATACGGCGTCGGAAAATAACCAATCATAACGTTATCTCCGTAATGGGCACTTTCTCACGCAGCAAAGAAACAATATCTGCTTGTGACTGTTTTGCTTCCAATGCTGCTTCGGCAAAGATGTGCTCGTCTATTTCTCCCGAAAAGCCAGTCGGATGCACTTCAGCCTTTGGTTTTATCGGCTTTTTGGGAGTCTTCTGTTTCGTGCGCTGCGATTCTATATAGCCATGGAGCATTGTCAACCGCTTTTGATACGCTTCATTCAATGCGCTCATATCTAAGTTGTCCCGACCGCTAATAATCGAAATTTCCTGCGCATCATGAATGAGAGCAACGAGGTTGGAGACCAACCCCATCGAATGGTCATATAGCCAAACCATCAGCCCATCGGTCAGGGGCATGGCACTTCGCGTGTACTGGTATTGGAACAGCACCGAACAGAGCTGCTTGAAGTACTCGTCAAACGGGAGAAAGTCGTATCTCAATCCTGTCGAGCGCCGCGCCAGTATGAACGATTGTTCGAAAAACGTTGCGCAGTCCGGCGTGCCCACCAAACAGGTTCCGATGGACGCGGAATTGTAAAGCTGTGTCAGCGCACCGACCAATATCCCTCCGTTTCTGCTGTTGGCGACCTGCTGACACTCATCCAAAATCAAAGTTCCAATGTGCAAGAGCGCGGCATTTGCAACTCCTGATATCAGAGAATCTGTTGTCGCGCGTCCGCTCTGAGACAGCTTAGTAAAATAGTTTGTTCCGATGGCATTATCGATACCTTGCAGTACCGCAAGCAGCATCGACTTTACGGATGCGTCAAAAGGCGTCTGAATCTGTAGAATCGGAATGATTTTGCGGTATGGGTTTTGCGCCTCTATGATTTGATTCCCGGTTATAAGCGCGACTGCCTTGGAAACCGCCGTGGTCTTGCCAAAGCCGGAAGGCGCAAGTACCGTAAAAGAAGATGCTGCCGGAGGGCATAAAACGCTGCGCGCAGCTTCGCCTCGAATCGCATTTCTGTTCAATGCTAACTGTCGTACTGCATCAATCGTATCTTTTTGCTGTAATGACCGCAGCGTGGAGAGATAGAGCTTATGATAGATTTCAACGCTCATCGACGACGGCAGATATAGCCGGTATAAGTCCGAAAGCGCCATCAGGCGCGCTTCAGCGGGGGCGGTTTGAATCTCGGACCGATATTCCGGAAGCGAGATAAGCGCTCCCATCAGTTTTTCTCCGAACAGCATCGGCGGCAATGCATTTGTAAGCGTTTCACTCATCATTCAAGTTCTCCAGCATATTCTTGTGAGCCCGAACTTTGGCCTTTCTTCTGGTTTCTCGGATATCCTTCAGGTTCACATCGCGACTTTTTGCGGCGCTCTCTACTATAGCTTCAATATGGGCAGCAAGGTCAATCTGCGCCTGAAGATTGTCTTTCTCATAGAATTTGATGAGTTTACTTTTCTGCGTATTGATTTTATCAACCGCTGAAACCGGAAGCCCATTGTATCGAGCTTCAATCAGCCGAAACTCGATGTACTCGCCCTTTTCCAATAACCATACCAGCGTGCAATCGTTCGGATTATATGCCACGACAACCTTGCCTCCCCGCAGGTACCATTCGGTAAACCCATCGTGTCGATACCGCAGTCGGTTTGCATGAAGCCCATCTCTTTTGAAAGTTCCTGTAGTGCGCGGAAGCAGCGTCATTCGTAATTGCCGCGGCACAACAGAAATCAGATTTGCCCCGGGCCGACATTTTGCCCAATTCCATATTGCGTTCGCATGCGGTGCTACGCTGTCATTGAGCATCTGCTGTGTATACGGAAAGCTTTCTATAATACGCCGTGTATTGTAATAGATGATGGCATACAGCAGAACCCGATGGAACTGGTCCATTGTCAGACGCGCCTGTTTCCGGTAATCCGGCGCGCCTCTCTGCTGATAGTCTGGTTCGATAACGCCCCTTCCTTTTAAATGAGGCTTATAATACGATTGAATCATGTTGAAGAATTCTTCAGCAATGCATTTCAGTTCGGGACGAAAGGCTGGAAGATTCACGATTCGCACTCCTAACTCGCATATCTGTTCAAAGGTATCTCCAATGTATTCCGAGCCCCTGTCAGTGACGATAACGCCGGGAAGCTCATGACAGTCCCAGTCCAACGGCTCTATCACGATTCCGAATGACATACAATGCTGCACCTTGTCGGCAATTACGTTGTCCATCAAAAGCGCAAGCGAATATGTGCCGCTTTCCCAGGATAGGCTATAGCCCATAAGGAGTCGGGAATAAGCATCCAAACAGGCTGTCAGCACCGGTCTCCCAACTGCATTCCCTGCTTCATCTATCAGATAGATATCGAGTATCGTGGCATCGCACATGCCCACGCCCACTGCCGGGGCAAACGCTTGCACGCCATCCCCAAGCAGCGGTCTTACGTTTTTCTGATACTCCTTCAGCCCGTCTCTTGAAATGCTCTGCTTCCAAATGTCACGGTATTTTGTGTAATAGAAGTACCGATATTGACTGAAGGTCGGATAGGATTCCTTCAACTGCCCGGTCTCATCACAGAACTTTTCTTTCAGAAGAAGCGTATACGACTGCCGCAGACTGTGTTTCTTGGCAGTGTAATAGAATTTGTTCAAGCCCCAACGTATGACCTTTTCCGTTTGAGTCAGTTCCTTCTCTGTGGCCGTCGGCTTAGGCGCCAGGGCGGAAACAGAATCGAAAACAAGATAACGGCAAAGATATTTGCGAACCGTCATCTCCGTCCTTTCAAATCGCTCGGCCGCTATATGAATAGCTTCAGCCCGTCTGCTTTCATCTGCGAGATAAGGAAGAATCCCCGCGATGACCGTATAACGCTCATACGCCGCTTTGCGGGCCGAAGCATCCAAGGCTTCGATGTCGTAAAGGACAGTGCCCGTCGCTTCGTATAAGTCTTTTTCTGTACTGGGAGCATACCCGTCCAGTTCTGAGAGAGACAACCATTTCGGCATATGAGGATGCATGCAATTCATTATTAAAGCGCATTCCCCGTCCATGGCGAGGATTCTTATGATGGAATCGCCTTTCTTCAGCAAATCATTTTTCTGCATCGACTATCACGCCCCAATCGTAGATTCCGTGTTTGAGCCAATAGGTTCTGGAGGTGTCAAGAAGCCGTGCTGTCAAAGGCTTCGTCAGGTATTTCCTGTAAACACACTCCCTGACCATATAATCGCCGCCTTCGCGTTGACAAAGGAAATCGGAAGTGAAATCCATTCCCTCCAACTGAACATTTGTTTGGATGGATACGATGTCTTTTTCCGCTTCCAGATTCCTTAGATAGGCAATCATTAAATCATCGTATAACCTGCACACCGTCTCCGATTTGGGAGACGCTGCCTTTGTGCAGCGCCCCCTATAATCCTTCTTTCTCACTTGGAACTCCTTTCGTTATCCTCCCAAAAACAAAACGCCTTTTTCCCAAAAACGTATGATTTTCCCCAAAAACAGCCTCATTTCCCAAAAAACAACCCGAAAAACAGCGTTTTTGGGCCCCAAAAACAGGTTTTGGGGAAAACACTATATACCTGTCCGACCCCATTTTTCCTCCAAACCCTCATTTTGTCAGATTTTGATTTTCCTGAAGTGGATTTCATTTCTCCTTCAGGTCTTCTTTCTTTGACCGCATATTTTCCTCCAAATCCTCGCCCGAGAACTCTCTCTTTCCACATCCAATGACGTCCTTCCTGCTGTTTCTTTTATTACCATTTCCAAGTCATGTTTTTTCTTTCTTCATTCTTCCCCTATATCTTCCATCCTTAAAAAATGCCCTATTTATCTACATTTTTATGGAATTGGATTAGATGAATCGGAAGCGGTAACAGCTGTGGGAGAGGCGAGGACGGAGGATGGTGGCGGGAGAGCCTGAGAGAAAGTAAGGGCTTCTTTTTTCAGACGATTTGACGGAAAAGAGAAAAGAAAAAAGACCTTGGGGTTTCGCTCGAACAGAGCGGGTTCCCAAGGTCTTGTGCTTTTGCTAAAGGTCCGGTTAAGGATAATCCCGTTTAGCCAAGTCGTTAAAATCGTTGTCGGACGATTCTACTCGTGCTAAACGGTCGTTGTGACTGTGACTTTGTTAATTACTCTGCGCAGTAGGGCAGCAGAGCCATGATCCGCGCGCGCTTGATCGCGACCGCGAGATCGCGCTGATGCTCGGCGCACACGCCGGACATGCGGCGGGGCATGATCTTTCCGCTCTCGGAAATGAAGCCCTGCAGCTTTTTGATGTCCTTATAATCGATGGATGTGGCCTTCTCAACGCAGAAACGGCAAACTTTGCGTCTGCTTCTCGGACGACGGGGACGCAGTTTACGATCTTCCATGTGATGCCTCCTGATATTGATGAATTAAAACGGTAAGTCGTCGGAATTGATGTCGGTGAATCCGGCAAGATCCTGCGCGGGCGCCTGCGGACGCGGTGCGGAATAACCGCTGCCGGAATCCTCGGTGCTCTTCGGCGTCAGGAATTCGACTTCATCTGCCGAAACGTCAAGCGACATACGGGTTGTGCCGTCCTTCGCTTCGTAGGTGCGCGCCTGCAGCTCGCCGATGACGGCGACCTTGCGTCCTTTTGAAAGGTAACGCGCGCAGGTGTCGCCCAGCTGCCGCCAGGCATTGATGCGGAAAAAGTCCGTTTGTCTTTCACCGCTCTGGTTTGCGAAGCGCCGGTTGACGGCGATGGTGAAGGTGCAGATGGTCACGCCGCTGGGCGTGCTGCGCACTTCGGGGTCGTGGGTCAGGTTGCCGATCAAAGTAATTTTGTTCATGCTTTCGATTTCCTCCGTTCTTTCGTGCTGTTACTTTGGTTTATGCTTCCTTGCGAGTGACCATGTAGCGCATGAGCCGTTCATCGTTGCGCATGTTGCGCTCCAGCTCACGGGGCAGTTCCGGATTCGCGTTGAAGACGACCAGAACATAATAGCCCTCGGTCTTGTAGTCGATCGGGTATGCCAGGCGACGCTTGCCCCAAACCTCGGTCTTCTCGATCTCGCCGCCGTTTGCGGTGATAATGTCGGCAAACTTATCCATGACGACCTTATCCGCTTCTTCATCAAGCTCGGGCGTGATCACGTACAAAACTTCGTACTGATTCATGTATTTCACCTCCTTGTGGACTTGTGGCCTTCTTATGAAGGCAAGAAGGACCGTTAGCTTTCGTACTATATCACATCTCTTTCCGGAATGCAAGCATTTTTTGCGGTATATTCTGCGTTTTTCATGACGGCGGAGCCGTCAAATCATGCGCAAAGCGCAATTCATGTGCAACGCACAATTCATGCGCCGTAAGGCGCAATTCATTCGGGACGTCGGGGATTGTCAGCGGGACGTCTGGGTCGGATCGCGCGTACCAAAGCCTTCTCCTCGAGGAGAAGAGATGGCGACGCGCGACCTGACGCGCGACGGCACCGCTGAAATGAAGCGCAAGCGGAGTGTGTACGGCGCAGCGTGAGCGAAGCCGGATGAGGTGGACACGCAAAAAGCGTCAGCTTTTGCGGATGAATGAATTCCCTTCGGTATGAATGCGGAAGCGGGGCGTCGGGGACTCTCCACTCCGCTGACGCTTCGTTACATAGGCAGATCGCGCGACGATGCACCGCATCGTCTACCGCGTACCATCGCCCCCTGCACGCGTCATGAACGGCATTGAAATACAATGTCGTTTGTGATACAATACAGCCATGACCGAAAAAGAGCTGTATGACCGTACAAACGCCCGGACGCTGTCCGGGGCATACCTTCTGGAAGGCGCGGAGGAACTGACCAAGCAGCAGGCGATCGACCGCGTTACGGCGCTTCTGGACCCCGGCTTTTTGGACCTGAACCTCAAGCGGGCAAAGGAGCCGGACGTTTCCGCCGTGCTCGACGCCGCGCATGCCGTACCGGTGTTCGACGCGCTGAGCGTGACGATCTTTACCGATTTCGATGACGCCGCGCTTTATGAAGGGCTTGAAACGCGCAAAGCGCTCGACGCGCTCTTTGCGTCCTCCGACGCGATCACGCTGTTTGTGCGCCGCGGCAGCGCAAAGGAAACCGATTTCGTCCGCCTGTTTAAGGAAAAGGGCCGCGTCGTTTCGTTCGAGCCGTTTTCCGAGGACCGCGCGCGGGAGATGTGCATGCGGCTTTGCGCGAAGCGCGGCGTGCGGCTTGACCGTCCGGAGGCGTTTCAGCTTGTCGACATGGTCGGCACGGACGCGTACCGGCTGAAGAACGAGATCTCGAAGCTCTGCGACTACGTCGGCAGCGGCGGCACGGTCACGCGGGACGTGCTGAAGGGGGTCGTCACGCCGTCGGTCGAGTACGAGATCTTCCCGATGCTGAACGCACTTTTGGCCGGCAACAAAAAGACCGCCATGCGCATGCTGACCGAGGCGATTCATGACGGGCAGGAAAACCCGCTGCGCGTCGCGACGTTCCTCGAAGGGCGATTGAAGCAAATGCTGATCGCAAAGGAGATGCTCGAAGATAAACGCCCGCGTCCGGAGATCCTGAAAACGCTCGGCGGCAATCCGAAAGCGGCGGAGATGACGGTCAAAAACGCGCAGAAGTTCCCGCTGCAAAAGCTCAAAAACGCCGTCGCGGCGTTCGCCCGCATCAACGCGGACATGAAGCAGGGGCTGATGAACGAATCCGACGCCCTGATCCTTGCGATCTATAAAAGCTTCTGAACAAAAAAAGACCGCGTGACGGAGGCGCTTCGTAAGGAAGCATCTCCTTCCCGTTTGAATACGAGAAATATACGAGAAATTTGACCACGCCAGCCAGTAATGGTACAATCATTAGATAATCGGGTTTTGTGAGGAAATCAGGCAGAGGAATCTGTGTAAACGGAACCGAAGCAAATAACCATCTCGTGTTGCCGTCCTGCTTCGTAAGGGCGGACGCTTTTCCGGACAAAGGAGGAAAAAAGAAATGTCAGATGCAATCAGAACGAACCGGATGCGCTGCAGGGTGGCTGTCGTTTCCTGCTCACTGCTTTCATTCCTGGTCTTTCTTGCAGTGTGCGACCAGCTGCTGAGCACGCCGGACGCGATCGTTCAGGAGGTCGGATGGAAGTCCTACCATATGTTCACGATCCTGGCAAATATGTTCGCAGGCATCGCTGCGGCGCTGTGTATCCCGTACGCCGTCGACGGACTGCGCTATGACAACTATCATCTGCCGCGCTGGGTCGTAAACGTGCTGTACATGGCGACAACCGGTGTTGCGCTGACGTTCCTCATTGCGGTCACAGTCCTTTCTCCGATGACCAGTTACTACCGCATGATGCTGTATTCGAACAATATCCTCTTCCATACGATCAACCCGATCATTGCGATCCTGCTGTTCATTTTCATCAATTCGGACCACAAGGTCAGCTTCCGCTCGACGTTTCTTGCGATCGCGCCAGTCGTCCTGTATGCAGCCCTCTATTTCGTGCTGGTTTTCGTGATCGGGGAGGAGAACGGTGGCTGGAGAGACCACTACCAGATCCGGGATATTACGCAGTATGTACCGCTGCCGCTTGTTGTGCTTGGCATGGTCCTGATTGCGTTCGCTGTGGCGCTGCTGCTGCGCGCCGCGCATAACAGAGTTCATAAAAAGCGGAAAAAGCAGACCGTATCCTATTACCAATCGGCGGGCGAGTTCGACTGCCCTGGCATCGCTTCCGCGATCGGGGCGCTTGCTGCCAGGAACCGCAGCAGAGACCCGGGCGGATAACTGACCGTGCCGCGCAGGATCCTCGGGATGATGGAAGAGAAGTACAAAAGCGGCCTTCCGCTCGGGGAACTCTGCAGTATGTACATTGATGCCTACTATGAAAATGAGGGAAAAGAGCAGTGAGCGGCGATTACACCTACTATTCCGACGGGTTCTTCGGCTTCGCCAGCCCCGGTGCGTTCCGCGCCTACAGCCTCATGCATTTGATCCCTGTCCTTCTGTGTGCCGCCGCGCTGATCTTCGTCTGGAGGAAAAGGGAGAGCCT
>JAFXVP010000070.1 GCA_017524445.1 Clostridia bacterium
ACCCGCTCCGGCTACGATATGCTCCAGGTCCGTCAAATTCTCTTTCTGGAACGGATCGGCCGCAGCTGCCGCATCCACATGGAGGACGGGCGGCAGGTGGAGCTGGTGGGCTACAGCATGGCGGAATTGGAGCGGATGCTGCATAAGCGGGGGTTCTATCGCTGCCACCAATCTTTTTTGGTGAACCTTTCCAAGGTTTCCATGATCCGGTCGGACAACGACAGTAAGCACTACTCACTTCGGTTTATCGGCCTTGACGGTGAAATCACCGTCAGCAGGGAAAAGTACATGGAGATGTTGACCCTCTTGCGGGAAAAATACGTTCGACTGGAACGGTAAAGCGAGCAGAACGGACACTGACAGTGTTCAGGTGACCGCTGAATAAGCGAACAAAAGGGCGCACTGCAAACGAGAGGATAGCAGCGCGCCCTTGTTTTATACCACCCAAAATGAGCGTTTCTGGATTTATGGGATATTTGAAGGGGAAGAAGCGTTGGAGAAGAGACGAACAGAAACCGGCTATGCAGACGCCAAAGCATTAATGGAAAAGGGAGAATACGCCGCTGCAAGCAAGCTGTTCGCATCTGTTGCATCTTATAAAGATGCTGAGAAGCAGGCAAAAATCTGTGAGCAAAAGGATCTTGAACAACGTACGGAACGCACATATACAGAGGCAAAGAATTTGATGGAAAGAGGCGAGTTTGCGGCTGCAAAAGAGAAATTCATGGCAGTTTCCGGACATCAGGACGCCGATCTGCTTGCAAAGGATTGTGAAGAAAAAGAACAACTCAGGCGAAGCGAACTTGCCTATCGGCAATTGCTTGAGAAAAAAGCAAGAGCAAAAACTGTTGGCGACTGGACTTCTCTCGCAAATCTGTTCATGCAGATGAACGATTATAAAGATACACAGGCGCAGGCACAATACTGTTCAGAGCAGGCGGCTGAAGTTCAGCGACTCATCGAAGAAGAACGCAGAAAAGAACTGGAAAGAAGGGCAATCGAGGAACGTCGCAGACAACTGGAAAATGAAAAGAAAGAGCAGGAAGCGATCATAGAACAGAATAGAGGACTCGGAGCATTGTTCGGCGAGAAAGCAAAGAAACGCAAGGCTGCCCAAGCACGAATTGAAGAGATCAATAAAGAACTCGAGAAACTCTGACGTGTTATTCACAACAATAATGAACAGCCCTCACAGTAGGGCTGTTCACTGACTTTTTAAGCTGTGACCAGTTGAAAAAGCAGCGGATCAATGATATACTTATTTTGTCGAAATATAGATTATCAACGAAAGTGACGGACCATGGATAATCATACTCCCGAACAGAGAAAAAAGAATATGCAGCAGCGCATCGGGCAACCGGTGCGCTGCTTTTTCTACAAGTCCAAGATAGCATGCAAGATAACATCAAAGATAACATACAAGATGTGTGAAAACGCAGTTTTGTTTTGGATAACAAGGCATGAACGGTTTGCATATTCATCAAAAAATCAGGCAGATAGTTCGATTCGATCCAAAACCGCAATTTCAAAGTGTCGTAATTTTGTCGTACAATCGCAAAAATAACCGAAATGAGCACAAGACAGAAAAGGAAAAAGCCCCAGAATTGGGGCTTTTTTAGTGGTTGCGGGGGCAGGACTTGAACCTGCGGCCTCCGGGTTATGAGCCCGACGAGCTACCGACTGCTCCACCCCGCGACGTTGGAACTATATTATAACAAGACATAGTGGAGTTGTCAACCCCTGAATGAAAGAAAAATGCAATGAAAAGAATCGAAAAAAGTATTGACACTCTCCTTACGTCATGGTTTACAATGGATGCGAAGGGAGGCGGGGAAGATGATGACGGTGCACGAGGTCAGCGCGCTTTCCGGCGTCACGATCCGCACGCTGCGCTATTACGATCGGGTCGGGCTGCTTTGCCCCGCGGCGCGCACGGAAGCGGGCTATCGGCTGTATGACGACGAAACGCTGCGTAAGCTTCAGCGGATCCTGCTTTTGCGCGAGCTCAAGATCCCGCTTCGGGACGTTTCGCGGCTTTTGAAGATGTCGGAGACGGCGCAGCGCGAGGCGATCGGGCGGCAGATCACGCTGCTGGAACTGAAAAAAGAACGGACGGAAAAGCTGATCGCGCTTGCGCGGCGGCTTTCGAAAGGAGAGGAAACGATGGATTTTTCGCCATTCGACAGATGCAAAGAAGAGGCGTACACCGCCGAAGCCAAGGCGCGGTGGGGCGAGACCGAAGCGTACGGGGCATATGAGAAAAAGGCGGCTTCCCGCACGGAGGCGGAGGGGTCGTTGCTTGCGGGACGCATGATGCAGATCTTTGCGGACTTCGGCGCGTTGATGGACGGCGACCCGGCGTCGGAGGCGGCGCAGGCAAAGGTTAAAGAACTGCAGGACTTCATCAGCACGCATTATTATCCCTGCACCGACGCGATCCTTATGGGTCTTGGGCAGATGTACGTCGCGGACGAGCGGTTCCGCGCGAATATCGACGCGGCAGGCGGGGAAGGGACCGCGGCGTTTGTGCAGAAGGCGATCGCGGTGCATTGCGGAAAGGAATAAAGAAAAGAGCCGCAGACACGGCTCCGGCGGACGCGCAATGTGCTCCTGCCGATAAAACAGTCGTAGGAGAGGATAGCATCCTCCCGTTCCGCTGACGTGATACGCAACGGGGCGCCGAGGTCGTCGCCCCCCCTACGATCCGCTGAAAAGGAACAACCCGTGTGTTCTCGGCGGTTAGTGTATTTGCGGGATGAAGGAATATCCGTCAAATCCGGCGACATGCGCGGCTGATTTGCGGCGAACGATCAAAGAAAGGGCGATTTCGCCCTTTCTTCATATAAGCTGTTTTTTGGCTCTTTCTCGCCGCAAATGGTTCGATGCCTCTATCGACAGCCGTTTACGCCGTCATGCCGTGGCAGGCCATGTAGTCGTAGAGACGCTTGCCGTGCTCCTGTTCTTCCTTCTGAATGTGGTTCAGCGCGTTTCGCGCGCCGGCGTCGTTGAACTCAAAGATGCAGGTGTCGTACAGCGAGGAGACGTGCTTTTCCGTGTCCAGCGCGTCGCGCACGAGGAATTCGTCGTTCTCGCTCCTGCGGCAGCAGTTGTCGCACGACTGCTCGCTGTTCTGCTGCTGTTGCGATCCACCGCCCATCATCGGGACGGTGCCCTGCATCAGCGATTCGATCGTCTGCAAGTGCGTTTTTTCCGCCTCGCGGATGCTTTCAAACAGCATCTTAAGCGTCGGATCCTCAGCGCGCTCGGCATACGTTCCGTATTTTTCGATGCAGAGCTCTTCCGAACTCTTCAGGTCCTTCAACAGGGTCGTTTCTTTTTGCGTCAGTTTCATTTTCATCACCTCGCCCATAGCATGAACGAAAAACCGCCGCCTATGCGCAGGCGGCGGGATTCGCGGCTTTTCTCTGCAAATTCGCGTTATTTTGATAATTGCTTTTCCATAGGATCAAGGATACAAAGGCGAATCACAAGCATGACGAGCAGTACAGAAAGCACGATTAAGCCACTTAATGATGACATGACATGATTCAAGCGTTCCTCATCCGCTGCAATCTGGCTGATTGAATATGTCCGCATAATATCAAAACCATATGGAGAGAGAATCGTTTTGAAAAGCGGAATTGCCGTCAATGCAAGCACATAATACCACCGTTTCACCAAAACGCCAAGCACGATTGCAATCCAAATCCAAATAATTATCGTGATAAGGCGTATCAGCGTATTCCTAAATTGGGGAGGAAAGTCTTCTGTTTCCGGCCAAGTAAAAAACGCCTGACACCAAATCAGTATTGCAAGAAGTTGAAACAGCACAATAAATGCGATTGTCAGACCCAATCGAGTTCCTTTTTTCATCGTTTTATTCCTCCATCATAATATGATACCGTTTGCGGTTTCAAGGAGACAGCTCCCGATACATTCAGGGTAACAGAAAGATAATCTTCCTGACATCGGCGATCAATCATCAAATGTAAAGAACAAAGTGATCGGGTTTTCTTGACCGATGGTAAGCTTCAGGGTCGTACACGCTGTTTGCTTTGGGAACCATTCAAATTGCAAGTTGTCGCCTGTTTCCGGATTCCAGACTATCAGGATATCGTTTTCGTCGACCTTCCAGTCATATCCTTCCTTTTTCGTACCGCCGACGGTGACGGACGCAACATGCCGATATGATTCCGCCCCGGAGGTATCGCCGAGGTCGATCGTCATGCCCACATATTCGGCGGGAACGGGGATGTTCAACTCGTTTTGCTTCGCACCGGTGCAGACATAAGTGCCAAGCAGAATCTCCTCGAGCGTCTGCGGCGCATCCGCGGAGCGATCGCGTGTAAACACGAGCGTACCCGCTGATGCAAGCGGCAAGCGCAATTGCAGCGTATCGGTCTTCGCATCATAAGAGGCAAAGGTGTTGCCGGACAAATACCCCGAAAAATACACCATATTTCCGGTCAGAGCCGTCTGAAAATCGAGCGCTTCGCCGGATCGCAGATATCCATCGAGCCATAGGGACGCACTCCCGTCCTCGAGGAATGTAAGCGTGCCGGGAAGGAAGGGCGGATCATACATGATATTGCCTTCGGTTACCCATTTTCCGACTAACATTTCGATCGTCAGTTCAGCCGCGGGATCGTCCTGAATGCTTCCTGCGCGGCAATAAACGGAATACATCGTAGGATCGTCCGGATAGTACATGGACAGGGTATCGCTGTCAGGATCGTACTTTGCAATCATCGTATAACCGTATGCCATCTCTTCAGCAAAACGAACGGTAACGGTGTTTTCGTCGTCTGCCGCGGTATAGGTCAAGCCGATATCTTCCGATTCGGAACCTGTGACTTCTAACAGATAGTTGCCGGTACCGTCTGCACGAAGAACGACCCGGTTATTCTCTAATCCGCTTGCGGCGGTAAGGAATGCCAGATCGTATTCCTGCCTTCCGTCCACGATCTTAACAAGCTCCCATTCGCCGACATAGGTTTTTTCTGCAACAGACGCATCTTCACCCATGCGCCGGAGCGTGGCGTAGACGTACTGTCCCGGGGAGGGTTGGTAATTGACCCGCAGCGTCTGCGTCTGCGCGTCATAATACCCGGTACAGGAACGGCCGTCCAGAATATGCACATAATTGTCATATACGGCATAGCGGTAATCGACCGGATGCCCGAACGCAAGTTCGGAATCAGAGGAATAAGGCACTGTTTCGTTATAGATCACCGTACCATCCTCTTTGAAGTTGTATTCCTTCCAGGGAGTGAGCGTGCCGAAGGCGTAAAGTTCGTTGCCGCCGTTGTCCGTTTCCTCCTCGACAAGCCATTCGCCGTAAAGCTCGGATTCATGCAGCTCGCGGTTCAGAACGCTCACGGAGCCGTCGCTCCACCGGCAGCACAGAACGCCGTCGTGCATCATAAGCGTGCCGGTATCGAGTATGCTCGTGTCAGAAAACTGTAACTGTTGCACAGCGTCTTGCCGACAAGCAGAGCGCCGTTTTCCGTGTACAGATGATAATCGAACGTGCCGCGATCCCAAAGCGTATAACTCTGCCTGTTCACATAGTCATAGACAACGATATGATCGTCGACGATGCCGGAGCCGAAGCTGACCGTGGCGCAAAGCTCCGGCTTGCCGTCTCCGGTGATATCAGTGAGATACACGCTCCACACCGGCATCCCGGCAAACAGCGTGCGCGTCCTGCCGTTTTCGATCGCTTCCACGCTGCCTGCGGTCCAGCGGAACGTCACGCCGGGAAAAGCTGCGACCGTGATCTCCTTTGTGCTGTCCCAGGGCATATCATTTGAGCTTTCAAAATAGTCCAGCCATTCGACGACCTCTGCGAAAGAAGATGCGAACGCTGCGGAGGGCGAAATGAAGTCAAAACGCTTGAATCCGACACGGAATCCGTCGCCGTCCAGAATCAGCTGATCCCCGTCAAAATGATAGTGCAGATACAAATCAAGACCGGCTTGATCGATCGTCTGTTCATCCGTATCGAAGTGAACGGTGGCATATGCGGTGGAATACCCGCTTTGGATCAGTAAATCCCCGGTTCCGTTCTCATAGAGAAGCATGGTATACTCCTTTTGACCGGAGTAGAAAAGCTCGTATTCTTCCGGGAACGTTGCAATGAAGGGCATTCCGCTGCTGGCACCTTCCTCCTGCTTTTCTTCGACGGCTGCATCTGTCCTTGTGGATTCCATCCACACAAGTTCCCAGATCCCGAGCAGCGGTTGCGCAGCGGACGCGGGGGAGGCGGAGACCGAAGAAACAGGATCGTCCGTGCGGGTGAAAGACAGCGATCGGGAGTGCTTGAAGGGGAGGAAGATCGTATCGGTTTTGGGATCATACAATCCGTAGACGGAACCCTCATCGGTTGACAGACAAACGTAATGCTTATTCAGAGCAAACGTGTACTCCTTTTGAAGCGCCGGACCGCTGCCTGTGGAAAGATCCAGCTTTGCGCTGCCGCTCTGATCGAGAACAAGCGAACCGTAAAGAAACCGATTTTCACCGAAACTGTCACCGTCGGTTTTCCAAATGCCGGAAAGCTGATCGGGCGTCGGATCGGAAGCGGCGGCGTCGCGCTCGACACGATGAAAAACACGAGTTATATAAGGGCCTTTTATGGACAGCATATCCTTTTTGGAATCATAAACGAGGTCAATCGTGGAAGACGGGTCTTCTGTACTGGAAAAGGTCAACTCGTTTCCGCTTATCGTGTATGTGAATGCGATGGTATAGGTGGTTATGCTGGGATTGATGTATTCCGATACCCAAGAACCCGTTCCGTCCGCACGCAGTGTAAACGTTTCGGAGCCGGTGCCTTCGTCGATATAATATCCGGGGCTTACTTCCCGATCATCTGCGACCATTGCGGAAAGCTCCCATGTACCGACAAGTTCGGCTGTGTCCGGTTGATTCTTCTTCGGCATCGTCAAGAAGCACACCGCAACCGCGATGCAGGCGAGGATCGCGACAAGGATGATCCAGAACGCGGGCTTTTTGTAGTTCAGAACGTACTTGATGCGGCTTTTCACGCCGGTCTCGCCGAAGGCAAGGGGACAGGCGGCGATCGAACGGCGGGAAACGCTTGCGGTTACAAGCGCTTCGGAATAGGCGGCCTTGCCCGTATCGTCAAGCTCCTTCACGACCTTCTCGTCGCACGCAAGCTCAATGTCGCGGCAAAGCAGGATATAGGCAAGCCACAGAAGCGGATTGAACCAGTAGACCGAAAGCAGCAAAAAGCCAAGCGGCTTCCAGATGTGATCGAAGCGGGAAAGATGCGCCTTTTCGTGTGCAAGCACATAGGCGCGGGTTTGCTCGTCCATGCCGGAGGGCAGATAGATCTTCGGAACGATTAAGCCCAAAATGAACGGATCGGAAATCTCGTCGCACACATACGCGCCCTTTTCAAGCAGAACGGACGCGCGGACGCGGTGACGGAGCCGCAGAAAGCTGATCAGCGCGTACAGCAGCATGCCGACAACGCCGATTAGCCACACCCAGCCCGCGACGGTTTTCAGCACGGCAACGGTGTCGAAATGCTCCGCCGCTTCCTCGGGCGTCGGGTTGACCGCGCTGTTCAGCGTCGGGAAACCGGACTGCAGCACGATCTGCTCGCCCCGTACGTTCTTATAGAAATACGAGACACCGTTATATTCATTGACCGAAGTCAGAACAGGCGCAGTCACCGATTCGATCTTCACCGTCTCGGCGCTTGGCACGAGACTTGTCACGCTTTCGATCGACACCGGCAGCAGCAGCCTGAGCGCGACCAGTCCCCACAGCGCAACGCGGGTCCACTTCGGCGCTTTTTTCAGCACAAAGCGCAAAAGCACGACGACGAGCACGATCCATCCCGCCGTGATGCTGATATTCAGAAGGCGCAAAAAGAGATTGCTCATTTTTGACGCTCCTTTCGGAATGCTTCGATCATTTTCATGATCTCGTCCGCCTCGGCGTCGGACAAGGGCTTGCGTGCCGTGAACGCCGCAATAAACGCGGGCAGAGACCCGGAAAAGCTCTCCGCAACGAACCGTTCGCTGCGTTCGGAATAAAACTGCGCGCGCGTGATCTTCACGCGGACGATCCCGTCGGCGTTTTCAAACAGTCCCTTTTCGCAGAGCTTCCGAAGGACCGTATAGGTGGTCGGCTTTTTCCAGTTGAGCTCCTTTTCGCAGAGCTTCACAAGCTCGCCCGACGGGATGGGCGCGTGTGCCCAGACGATGTCCGCAAACCGCGCCTGTACCTCTCCGAGTTCGGTCATATGCAAAACCTCCATTTGGTTTACTCTCTATAAACTTACGTTTAGTTTATCATGGATAAACCGATCTGTCAAGAGGATTAAAACCGTAGGGACGGTCATCGACCGTCCGCCGCACCAGCGGTACGAGAGGATGCGATCCTCCCATGCGATAGGTATTGTAGGGGCTGACGTCCCCGGCAGCTCGAAAAAAGGATTGCGGTCCATCCGACACCTCATCCGCCTCGTTCCTCGGCACCTTCCCCATCAAGGGGAAGGCTCATTTCGGAGGCTTCTCCCCCTTTAGGGTGGAGAAGCTCCGCGGAGCGGTGATGAGGGGGGAGGTTCCTTTTCCCGACTTTGTGACGAATCCGTGACAAATGCGTGCGGCGCATTGACTGACGATGCAAATAATTGTATAATCATACCGAAAGAAGGAAAGGAGATTCGTATGAACCTGTTGTTCTTTCTGACGCCGAAGTGCGACGTGTGCGTGATGCACAGCGATTATACGCTCCGGCAGGCGGTGGAGAAGCTCAATTCGTCGGGACGCAGCGCGATCCCCGTGATCGACGACGAGGGACATTATCGCGGGACCGCGTCCGAGGGCGACCTTCTGCGGGCGGTGCTCAAGGAGGACACGCAGAAGGATTGGGAACACGTACGCTTGATGAACATCATCCGACCGGATTTCAATCCGCCGGTGAGCGCGTTTGCATCGATCGAGGACCTTCTGCAGCGCGCGATGGAGCAGAACTTCGTTCCGGTGGTCGACGACCGCGGCATGTTCATCGGCATCGTCACACGAAAAGCAATCCTAAGGCACTTTATGGAAACGCTGAAAAAACAGGCATGAACCAAAACCGAAAACGCCGTCCGGAAATCCGGGCGGCGTTTTTGCGTATTTGTTTGGAGCCTTCCCCCTTTATGGGGAAGGGGGACCGCTTGCGGTGGATGAGGTTCCCTTGTTTTTCAATGTATTGCGCTGCGGATCGGATCATGCTATAATCAATCTGTCAATTGGAATTGAAAGGGAGGCGTCCTCCGCATGAAAAAAAGAATTCTGTCCTTGCTTCTTGTCGCTTTGTGCTTGTCGTTTGTTGCATGCTCTGCCTGCGATTCTCCGGCGCCCGAAAAGCCGATCCTGTATTTCTATCCCGAGGAGGATACGATCGTCAGCGCGAAGCTGGAATTGAACGGACAACTGACCTGCACCTATCCGGAACACGGGACGGACGGCTGGCAGGATTATCTTGTTAAGCCGGACGGCACGCTGATTTCGCAGGACGGAGGCGAATATTACGCGCTGTATTGGGAAGGCGAGATCGACGCGCCGATGGATTTCACAAAGGGCTTCTGTGTTGAAGGCAGCCGCACAGCGGACTTCCTTGCGGAGATCCTCCAGTGTCTGGGATTGAACGCGCGCGAAGCGAATGAGTTTATCATCTACTGGCTGCCGCAGATGCAGGGGAGCGCCTATAATCTGATCTCGTTCCAGACGGACGCCTATACGGACAACGCAAAGCTGATCCTCTCGCCCGAACCCGATACGCTGATCCGTGTCTTTATGGCATGGAAAGCGGTCGATCAGCCGATTGAAATCGAGCCGCAGACGATCGTCACGCCGGAGCGGATCGGCTTCACGGTGGTGGAGTGGGGCGGCTGCAAGGTCGGATAAACGGCTGCGGCGCGAGCTTGTATGTTGCTGAAATAACAGGCATGACTAAAACCGAAAACGCCGTCCGGAAACCCCGGGCGGCGCTTTTGCGTATTTGTATGGAGCATTCCCCTTTTATGGGGAAGGGGGACCACGAAGTGGTGGATGAGGTTCCCTTGTTATTCAATGAATTGCGCTGTACGCATGAATTGACCTGCGGTCATGACGGGGCGTCGGGGTCGACGCCCCCTACACGCCGTATAAGGCTGTTGGGAAGGAGGTCAGAACTCGCGTTCTTCGCGAAGGAACTATACTAATGTATGTGACCGAAGATGGCGACGCGCGGGAAGCGCGTGACGGCACATCTGTAACGCAGCGAAGCGAAGTGGTTAAGAAAACGCGGATAGTTTGCGACGAAACAATAAAAAGAAAAGGCAGTTTTGCCTTTTCTTCAAGCAGTAATCTTTTTCATAATCATCGTCGCAAACGGTCTGGCCCCTTCTACGACAGCCGCATCAAACATTGAAGAAGAACTCGACCACGTCGCCGTCCTGCATGACGTACTCCTTGCCCTCGGAACGGACGAGACCCTTTTCCTTGCACGCGGCGATCGAGCCGTTTGCGACGAGCGTTTCGTACGGCACGACGGCGGCGCGGATGAAGCCGCGCTCGAAATCGCTGTGGATCTTGCCGGCGGCCTGCGGCGCTTTCGTGCCCTTTGTGATCGTCCACGCGCGGACCTCCTTCGGCCCAGCGGTGAGAAAGCTGATGAGACCGAGGAGCCGGTAGCACGCCTTGACAAGCTGATCGAGACCGGATTCCTTGACGCCCATCTCCTCGAGGAACGCCTGCTTTTCGTCCGGGTCGAGCTCCGCGACCTCCTCTTCGAGCTTTGCGCAGACGGTCATGGCTTCTGCGCCTTCGGCCTTTGCGATCGCGTAGAGCGCCTTTACGTAGTCGTTCGGCTCGCCGGAAAGATCGTCTTCACTGACGTTTGCGACATAGATGACCGGCTTCGAGGTGAGAAGAAAGAGCCCGTGGATCGCCTCCTGCTCGTCCTTGTCCGCCTCGAACGTGCGGACGGGCTTGCCGCTTTCGAGATGCGCGTAGATGCGCTTCAGAAGGTCGATCTCCACAAGCAGCTTCTTGTCGCCGCTCTTCGCCATCTTTTGCTGGCGGTCGATGCGCTTTTCGACGGTCTCCATGTCGGCAAAGATCAGCTCGAGGTTGATCGTCTCCGCATCGCGTGTGGGATTTACGCTGCCGTCCACGTGCACGACATTGTCGTCGTCAAAGCAGCGCACAACGTGCACCACGGCGTCGACCTCGCGGATGTGCGAGAGGAACTTGTTGCCGAGACCCTCGCCGCGGGACGCGCCGCGCACAAGCCCCGCGATATCGACAAATTCGATGACCGCGGGCGTGTACTTTTCGGGATGATGCATTTCGGCGAGCACGTCGAGACGGTGGTCGGGAACGCTGACCACGCCGACGTTCGGCTCGATCGTGCAGAACGGATAGTTCGCCGCCTGCGCGCCTGCGCGGGTGATGGCGTTGAACAGCGTGGACTTGCCGACGTTCGGTAATCCGATGACACCCAGCTTCATATCCGTTCCTCCTCAGTTCAGCTTATCAAGACCGACCTTAAGCCGGCGCATGGATTCCTCGCGGCCGAGTAAGATCGCGATCTCGATCGCGCCGCCCGGCGTGACCTGCTTACCCGCGAGCGCAATGCGCACCGGCCAGAGCATCGTTCCGTTCTTCATGCCCTCTTTTTCGGCAAGGCCTAAAAGCGCGTCGTGGATCGGCTGTTCCTCCCATGAGGGAAGCGCGTCGAGCGCTTCGATCGCGATTTCCAGCACGTGCTTTGCGATCTCCGGGTTTGTCTTGCTCTTCTTGTTCGTGAAGAGCTCGACGTCGTAATCGGGAAGCGCGGGGATAAAGTCGAGCATCTCAGGGATCTGCGCAAAGGTCTCGGTGCGCTGCTGCAGGATCCGCGCAAGCAGCTCCGCATGCGCGGCGGAAACGCCCGCCTTCCCGTAATAGGGAAGGGCGTATTCGGTAAACTGCTCGGGCGTGAGTCTGCGGACGTACTCCGCGTTCATCCACGTCAGCTTGTTCACGTCGAAGATGGCGGGGGACTTGCTCATGCCGTTTACGGAGAACGCTTGGATGAGCTCGTCCATCGTGAAGAACTCGCGCTCGTCGCCGGGGTTCCAGCCGAGAAGTGCCACGTAGTTTACGATCGCTTCTTTGAGGTAGCCCTTGTTGAGATAGTCCTCAAAGTACGCGTCGCCGTCGCGCTTACTGAGCTTATGCGTTGCGTCTCGCATGATCGGCGTCATGTGGATGTAGACCGGCTTTTCCCAGCCGAACGCCTCATAGAGAAGGTTGTACTTCGGCGTGCTGCTAAGGTACTCGTTGCCGCGCATGACGTGCGTGATGCCCATCGTGTGGTCGTCAATGACGTTTGCGAAGTTATAGGTCGGCATGCCGTCCGCCTTGATGAGGATCATGTCGTCAAGATCGGCGCAATCGACCGCGATGTGTCCGTACAGCACGTCGTCAAACGACGCCTCGCCGTGCTCCGGCACGTTCTGCCGGATGACGTACGGCTCGCCCGCGGCGATGCGGCGCTGCACTTCCTCGGGGGAGAGATACAGGCAGTGCTTGTCGTACTTGAACGTTTCGCCGCGGCTTTGCGCTTCCTCGCGCCGCTGCGCAAGCTCCTCCTCGGTGCAGAAGCAGTAGTACGCTTTGCCCGCTTTCACAAGCTGTTCGGCATAGGGCAGGTACATGTTTTTGCGCTCGCTCTGCACGTACGGACCATAATCGCCGCCGATATCGGGACCCTCGTCCCATTGCATGCCGATGCTTTTCAGCGTGCGGTAGATCACATCGACCGCGCCGGGAACGTAGCGGCTCTGGTCGGTGTCCTCGATACGCAGAATGAACTTCCCGCCGTTTGCCTTGGCAAACAGGTAGGTATAGAGCGCGCTGCGGAGATTTCCGAGGTGCATATAGCCCGTCGGGGACGGGGCAAATCTGGTACGAACTTCCATTGCTTTCTCCTTACGAAATCTTGAACGAATCCTTGAGTCCTACGACGCGGTTGAACACCGGCATCCCGTCGGTCGAATCGGGATCCTTTGCAAAATAGCCCATGCGCACGAACTGGAACGCCTCGCCGACTTTGGCGGTTTTGAGCGCCGGTTCGATAAAGCCATGCTTGACCTCAAGCGAATTCGGGTCGATGAGCGAGGTAAAGTCTTCGACCTCCTCGCCGTCCAAAGCGTCACGCATCAGAGAACCGTAGAGCCGAAGCTCCGCGGGGACCGCGTCTGCGACGGACACCCAATGCAGCGTACCCTTGACCTTGCGTTCGCATTCGCCGCTTCTCGTCTCGGGATCGTAGGTCACGTGGACCTCGGTCACATTGCCGTTTTCGTCCGTCTTCCACGAAACGCACTTGACGATGTACGCGCCCTTGAGACGCACCTCGCCGTCCGGCTTCAGACGGAAGAACTTCTTGACGGGCTCCGCCATGAAGTCGCTTTGTTCGATCCAGAGCTCTCTGCCGAAGCGCATGGTGTGCGTTCCCGCGGTTTCGTCGTTCGGGTTGTTCTCGATCTCGACGGTCTCGAAACGGTCGGGCTCCCAGTTGTCGATGATGAGCTTCAGCGGTTCCGTGATCGCCATGCGGCGCAGCGCGTTTGCGTTGAGATTTTCACGCACGCAGTGCTCGAGCATTGCGGTGTCCACGACGGAATCTGCCTTTGCGACGCCGATCCGCGCGAGGAAATCACGCACGGCGGCGGCGGGGTAACCGCGGCGGCGCATGGCACACAGCGTCGGCATTCTCGGATCGTCCCAACCGGAAACGAAATGCTCTTCAACGAGACGGCGGAGATACCGCTTCGACATGATCGTGTTGGTGAGGTTCAGCCGCGCGAACTCGATCTGTCTGGGCTTCGGGTCAAACCCGCAGGCGTCGACGACCCAGTCGTACAGCGGGCGGTGCGCCTCGTATTCAAGCGAGCACAGCGAGTGCGTCACGCCCTCGATCGCGTCCTGGATCGGGTGCGCGAAGTCGTACATCGGATAGATGCACCACTTATTGCCGGTCTGATGGTGCGCAATGTGCAGGATACGGTACATGGCGGGATCGCGCATGTTGATGTTCGGCGAAGCCATGTCGATTTTTGCGCGCAGCGTCTTTGCACCGTCCGGGAACTCGCCGTTTTTCATGCGCTCAAAGAGGTCGAGGTTCTCCTCGACGGAGCGGTCGCGCCATGGGCTGTTTTTGCCCGGCTCGGTCAAAGTTCCGCGGTATTCGCGCATTTCGTCCTTCGAAAGATCGTCGACGTACGCCTTGCCGTCTTTGATGAGTTTCACGGCAAGCTCATAGCACTGATCGAAATAGGACGAGCCGAAGCGGAGCTGATCCCATTCAAAGCCGAGCCAGTGGATATCCTCCTTGATGGCCTCGACGTATTCGACGTCCTCTTTGGTGGGGTTCGTATCGTCAAAGCGCAGGTTGCACGTGCCGCCGTATTCCTCGGCAATGCCGAAATCGACGGTCAGCGCCTTTGCGTGGCCGATGTGCAGATAGCCGTTCGGCTCGGGCGGGAACCGCGTTTTGACCGGTCGGTTCATGTGTTTCATGTCTTCTTCGACGAATTCCTCGATGAAGTTCTTGCTCCGTTCTTCCATTGTCTATCCTTTCCTCGGAATCGCTTCCGATCGGGTTTTCCGAAATAATATCTTATTATAACGCGTACGCGCGCGGTGCACAAGACGCGATTTGCGTTTTTTTCGCGATCTTTACATAAGCGCGGCGGGAATGCGCACAATAGCATTGCCGGCATGACCGGTAATTATCAAACGGAGGAATTCCCATGACAGCAAAGAACGAGAAACAGCGCAATAACGAAGAACGCAAGCTGAGAAGCAACCCGAACGAGCGTAAGCACGCAAATTCGAACCGCGACGGCGACAGTCAGCGGAACCGCAGCGACGACGACCTGTTCGGCACGGACGAGTATTGACATGCGGCGGGAAAGACCGGAAAAGATCCGCTACGTTCCGAGAAGAACCGTCAGCATTCCTTCCGACGTGGAAGGAAGCTACACCGGCATGCCGATGACGAACGAGCAGTTTTCAAACCCCGAACCGACGCCCGTGCAGGACGCGGATGATCTCTGAAAGCAAATCGCCCGACTCCGGTCCGCTTGCGTGAAAATACTTCAGGGAACGAATCGGGGATCGGACGTCAATCGATTACTTCATCAATGCCTCGAAGGTCTTTGAGATCTCGAGGTATTCTTTTTCTGTCTTTTTGAGGTATTCCCGTCCGGCGGGCGTGATCGAATAGTAGCTTCTTGCGCGTCCCTCGGCGACCTCGGTTGAGGAGATCTCGATATAGCCCTGCTCCTCGAGACGGTATAAAACGGGATAAAGAATGGAGATCATGTACTTGCCGTCGCTGCGGGTCTTGAGTTCAGCCGAGATTTCATATCCGTACATCGGCTTTTCGGACAGGAAATGCAGTACGACAAGCGGGCTCGTGGCTCGCTTGAAATACGATATGAACGAATGACCGGTGTCTGGCAAGTGTATCTTTCGCCTCCGACCCATAGTATACTCCGAAATCCGTTGTGCTGGCAACTATTTCTTTTCCGACGCACATATGATAGCATATTATTTATGAAAAATCAATATATAGCATTGACAACTATACAGAAATATAGTATAACAGAGGCAGGGGAGAATGCTTAGGTAAATACTGAAAATGAATATTTAAGACTGAAGAATGACACCTGAATTATTAAGTTTAAATATTGTTCAGTATTCATTGATTACTTAGGAGGTGACGTGTTTGGATACGGGAAAACGAATCCTGAAAAAGCCCGTTTTGACAGCGGTATGGCTCGGCGTGATCATGCTTGCGTCTTCAATCGTGGGCGTCGCGGCGTCGCTCTGGGCTTCGGCACAAGGCGTGCCCGCCGCATTGGAAAAGGAGCAGATCACGATAGCGCTTCAGAATGCCGGGATGGAGGAGATCGGAAACGGCTCGTTCTCATTCAACCCGGAAGCTGCGCTGCTCTATGAGGAGGATATCGAATATTTGCGCTCGCTGCCGCAGGTGAAGAACGTCGATCTGCGGTACTTTTCCGGCGCGTATATTCCTGCGCTGAACGCAAGGATCGGACTCAACGATTTCTTCGGCAATTACAACAACGAAGGAAAGGGCAACGACAGTTACAGGAACGTTCTTGTACTGGGCACGGTCGAAGCGACATGGGAAACGCCGTTTGAAAGTATCGCAGTCAACGATCTCAGCGCATTCGGACACGGAGAGCGTGTGAGCGAAAAATACTGCTGCGCGCTGCTGAACGTCGAGGACGTCCTTTCCATGCATCACGATTACCCGCTTTTTCCGAAGATCGCCGATCCAAAGAAGGTCAAGGATGAGCTTTACACCGGAAAGGTACGCGTTCGCTTCCCCGTATTCGACGAAACCGAGGGACCTTTTTTCAAGGTCGGCTCGCGCTATGTGATTTACGGAGAATACGATCCCTGCGTCGGCAGCTTCGGGAACGATCCGATGCCCGATCAGGGCGTGCCGATGGCGCCGCACATCCTGTATTATAACGCGGCAGGCGGTCTTTTCGGCTGCTTCGCGGAGGGAGATTCGCTCGTCTGCTATCGGTCCGAATACGAGCTGTCCATGATGGATGTTCCGGCGCTGGCTTCTGCGCCGGAGGATGCTCCCGCTGTGAATAAGACGGAGCTGCCTCCTGTGCTAACGGAGGATCCCGCTATCGATATGAGCGTTGCGACAAAACTTCTCACGCGCGAAAACCGCACGCCCATCGCGGCGGAATGGAACGGCACGGCGGAGGAGCTGCTGTCCGATCCTTATTGGGGAGAGCTCATACGGAAGAACGAGATGTGCCTGCACAGCTTTCCGGTCCTCGGTACCAGCTGCCTTGAAAGCATGTACGGCTTTGTCACAGGCAAATCGAAAATCGTCGAGGGCAGGACGTTTACTGCGGAGGAGTACAAAAGCGGCGCAAAGGCGCTGATCCTGAACGAAAGCGTTGCGCACGCAGCGGGGCTCTCCGTCGAGGACACGCTGACCGTACGTCAGTTTCGGGCGGCAGTCGGCAGTGAGCAGGGCAACAATTCCGTTTTCTCGAGTTATCTTGAGATGGAGCGCAGCGGAGAGAACAATCCGGGGCTTGGGAGGATACCCTTCTATAATGAGACGCCGCGGGATGCGGAAACATTCACCGTCGTCGGTCTCTATCGGCAGGAGAACGAGTGGGAGGACAGTCTATGCTCCTTTACGCCGAATACGGTCTTTATGCCGCGCGGGGCGCAGATCGAAGACGCTCTCGGCGGACCGTCGGTGCTGCTGGGCTATGAGGAAAAAACGCATACGGGCTATATTATGGATGCAAACGGAAATATAGTGGAAAGCGGGACCTTCACGAGCGAGGAGCCGATCATCGATCCAGGAATGACGAACGGACTGTATATGTCTATCATTCTGAAAAACGGCAGCATTAACAGCTTTACGGAGCAAATCGCAGCCGACAGTGCATACACAGAGCATGAATATGTACCCGGTCAGATCATGCGAACCTATACCAAAGGGCTCGGCGAACATACCTTCCTCTGCTTCGATCAAGGGTATGACAAAGCAAAGGAAGCGATCGGCGCGATCATTGCCTCTGCCCGGAAGCTTGCGCTGTTCGCGCTTGCCGGCGCGGCGCTGATCTTTGCCGCCTACATGCTGCTCTACCAGGGACTCGAGAGAAAGACCGTGGGCGTGATGCGGTCCCTCGGCGCAAGGAAGGCGACGGTCCGACGGTATCTGTTTTTCAGCGGACTGATCCTTGCCGCGCTCGGCATTGTGCTCGGTACTGCGCTGTCCGGCGTCGCTTCCGGGCTTGTATCCGGCAAGCTTGCCGAGCTGACCGTTTCGCAGGCGCATCTGACGGGATCCGACGAGTTCTATCTGCATGCGCTCACAGAAGGAGGCATACCGACCCGGGAACTAGTGCTCGTCGCCCTTGCGGAAGCGGCGGCGTCCGCACTCGCGCTTTATGTGCAGGCGGCGATTTTCGCCAATCAAAAAATCAGAAAGCTGATGGGAAAATGATATGAATCCGTTTTCGATCAAACGTATTCTGCGTGCGCCGGGCAAACAAATCGTTTCACTGCTTGTTTGCACGTTCCTTGCCGTGACGTCCTGTTATCTGTTCTCCTATCGGGTGGAGCAGGCACGTTCGCTTGCGGAAGCATACGAATCCGCCGGGGTGCTCTGCGTGGTGACCGATATCACCGGAACGCAGTCGGACCATCTGCGTATGGGATACGGTGCGGTTTCGGCGGTGACGGACAGGACGTTCTATCGGCTGCCTGACTATGTCAAGGAGCCGCGCATGACGAAGGAACTGCTGTTCAATGAGTCGGTTCCGATCATTGCCGTTTCGTGCCCTGCGTGCGCGGACGAGCTCGACCCCACGCGCGGCGGAGGCGTCACGCTGTTCCGTGAGGATTTCTTTGATTCCGACGAAATGATTTGTTTGGTTTCAGAGGAAGCATATCTGTCGCTTGCGGACGGGATCGTTTCCGGCGGCGTGCGCGATCCCTGCGCCGATCAGCGATTTGTCGAAACGGTCACCGAGCAGGTCGAATTGGTCCCGGCAGGGTATTTCAAGGGCGTTGGGGAGAAGATCTTTATTCCCTTTGAGACAGGCATGCAGCTCTGCAATACCATTTCCGACGGCGGCAGGGTCGATTCGCTTTCGTTCCTTGCCAAGGACAATACAAAACTGGATGAACTGAAGGACGTGGCGTCTGACGTGTTCGGCACGGTGGATCCGTATGCAGAGACAGGGACGCGTTCTTTTGCCCTGACGGTGCACGATGAGAACCTGAAAACGACCGTTGCGGCGATCGAAAGCAATATCCGCCGCACAAATTGGCTGATTCCGATCACGCTTGCTTTGGCGATTACTGCCGGTCTTTTGCTCGGATTTATCGCCACGCGCAACGAAAGCAATACCTACGCGCTGATGCGCAGCGTCGGCATGACGAAGCGAAAGCTGTTTTTTGCTGCGCTCCTTGAACAGCTTTTGCTGCCGCTGGTTGCGTGTGCGGTTATGGGCGCGGTATTCCGAGCGCCGCTCGGCGCGCTTGCCGTCTTTTTGCTCTATGCGCTCGGCTGTACGGCCGCCGTGCTGCGCGCCGTGTCGGTCTCGCCGACCAAACTACTTCGCGAACAGGAATGATCCGGAAAGGAAAAAACGATGGAAATCTTGAAAGCTGACAATGTGTCTTTCTCCTATATCAATCGCTTTCAGCGCGTGGACGCGGTGAAAAACGTCTCCTGCGCGTTCGAAACGGGCAAGGCGTACGCGATCGTCGGCAAGAGCGGCAGCGGCAAAACGACGCTGCTGTCCATGCTCGGCGGGCTCGAAAACCCGACGGAGGGCGAGGTGCTTTTCAAGGAAACGCCGCTGCGTACGCTCGATCGCGACGCGTACCGCCGCGACAGCGCCGCCGTGATTTACCAGAGCTTAAACCTGTTTCCGTTGCTGACGGCGGTCGAAAATGTGATGTACCCGCTGAAGCTCAAAGGCGTTCCGGCGGCGGAGGCGAAGAAACGGGCGGAGGACGCCCTGCGGTCCGTCGGCATCTCGGAAACGCAGTTCAAACGCCTGCCGAGCCGTCTTTCCGGCGGCGAGCAGCAGCGCGTGGCGATCGCGCGGGCGATCGCGTCGAACGCCGAGCTGATCCTTGCCGACGAGCCGACCGGCAACCTCGATATCACCAACGGCGATCAGGTCGTTTCGATCCTCCTGCGCCTTGCACATGAGGAAAACCGCTGCGTCATCATTGTCACCCACGACCTCGAGATCGCCGCCGAGGCGGACGAGATCCTGATGATGAAGGACGGCATGATGGAGAGAGAAGAATAGTCGATCGCGGATCGAAACAGGGTGTTAAGGCGGCTTCTTAACACCCTGTTTTCACGTATTGCCAGCTCATATGGGGATGTATTTATTGACAGACCGCAACATTCCGTATATAATATTCCTGTTATGTTTAGTAACACAGTAAAACGGCCGCTTCGATGAGGAGGACAGAAGGACCGTCAGCGCCCGGCCCGAATGGGGTGACGAGGATGGCAGTTTATCGAAAGATTCGGCGGATGCTGCTACGGCAACGGTACGGCTTGTCGTAAAGGGAACGACAAAAAACGGAATCAAAACCGCAACAGAGCGATCCCGAACGTCGTGCGAGGAATGCATCGCGCATAGGATAGTGCGCGGCATTCGTGAATTACAGAAACAGGAGAAAAACATGAGAGTCATTATTCAGGAAAACTACGAAAAGATGAGCCTTTGGGCTGCGCACTATATCGCGGGCAAGATCAACGCGCACAAGGAAGCACGGCCGTTCGTGCTCGGCCTTCCGACGGGTTCAAGCCCGATCGGCGTTTACAAGGAGCTTGCGCGCATGAACCGGGCGGGGGAAGTCTCCTTCAAAAACGTCGTCACCTTCAACATGGACGAATATCTCGGCCTTCCGCATGAGCATGACCAGAGCTACTGGTATTTCATGCACGACAATTTCTTCGATCATCTGGTCGATATGAAGCCCGAGAATATCAATATTCTGAACGGCATGACCGACGATCCCGAGGGCGAATGCGCCCGCTATGAGGAAAAGATCAAGTCCTACGGCGGCATCGACCTCTTCATGGGCGGCATCGGCGTGGACGGACACATCGCGTTCAACGAGCCGTTCACTTCGCTGTGCTCGCGCACGGGCGTGAGAAACCTCACGACCGACACGCGCATCGTCAACTCCCGCTTCTTCGGAAACGACCCGGAGAAGGTGCCCTCTCAG
Source organism: Clostridia bacterium (assembly GCA_017524445.1). GTDB lineage: Bacteria > Bacillota > Clostridia > Christensenellales > CAG-138 > UBA3792. The sequence continues at coordinate 20,841 of JAFXVP010000070.1, forward strand.
GCGCTTTCCGTCGGCGTCGGCACGGTCACGGATTCCAAAGAAGTCCTGATCCTCATCAACGGGCACAACAAGGCGCGCGCGCTTGCGGCGACCGTCGAAGGCAGCGTCAGCCACAAGTGGACCTGCTCCGCGCTGCAGATGCATAACGGCGCGATCATCGCGTGCGACGAGGCGGCGTGCGGCGAACTGACCGTGGACACTTACAAGTACTTCCTGGATATTGAAAGGAAGGAGCGGCTGTAATGTATACGATCAAGGATTTATTCGATCTGGACCATACGCTTGCGAAGGAGTATCTTTCACAGTTTACTTACCCTTGGGAAGCGCTGAAGGGCATCAAGGAGTTTATCCTTGCGCTCGGTTCGACGCTCGGCGAGGATTATGAAGAGGTCTCCGAGCACGTCTGGGTGCATAAGACCGCAAAGGTCTTCCCGTCTGCCTACCTCGGCGCACCGTGCATCATCGGACCCGAAACCGAGGTCCGCCACTGTGCGTTCATCCGCGGCTCCGCACTCGTCGGCGCAAACTGCGTCGTCGGCAACTCCGTGGAGCTCAAGAACGTCATTCTGTTCGATAACGTGCAGACGCCGCACTATAACTACGTCGGCGACTCGATCCTGGGCTACAAGAGCCACATGGGCGCGGGCAGCATCACGTCGAACGTGAAGAGCGATAAAAAGCTCGTCGTCGTGCACAACGGCGCGGAGCAGATCGAAACCGGCGTCAAGAAGTTCGGCGCAATGCTCGGCGATTACGTCGAGGTCGGCTGCAACGCGGTCTGCAATCCCGGCACGGTCATCGGACCGCATTCTAACGTCTATCCGACGAGCTGCGTGCGCGGCGTCGTGCCTGCGTACAGCATCTGGAAGGACAACGGAACGGTAGCGACGAAGGAGGAACGGTAATGGGCAAATATTTCGGAACGGACGGCTTCCGCGGCGAAGCCAACAAGACGCTGACCTTTGAACACGCGGTGAAGATCGGCCGCTTCCTCGGCTGGTACTACGGCGCGCGCCTCGACAAGAAGGCGAAGGTCGTCATCGGCAAGGACACGCGCAGAAGCTCCTATATGTTCGAGTATGCGCTGTGTACGGGGCTGATGGCGTCCGGCGCGGATGCGTACATCATGCACGTCACCACCACGCCTTCGGTCGCGTACATCACGCGCGTCGACGATTTCGACTGCGGCATCATGATCTCCGCCTCGCATAACCCGTTCTATGACAACGGCATCAAGCTCTTAAACGGCTACGGCGAAAAGATGGACGAGGAGACGATCCTGCTTGTCGAGGAATACATCGACGGAAAGATCGAGGTCCCCGTCGCGGGACGGCATGAGATCGGCAGAACGGTCGACTACGTTGCGGGTAGAAACCGCTACGTCGGCTTTTTGATCTCGCTTTCGAAATACAGCTTCAAGGGCGTCAAGGTCGGTCTGGACGTCGCGAACGGCGCGGCATGGCAGATCGCACGGGGCGTTTACGAAGCGCTCGGCGCGAAGGTCTACGTGATGAACGACCAGCCGGACGGCTACAACATCAACACCGACTGCGGTTCAACGCACATCGAGCATCTGCAGAAATTCGTCGTCGAGAACAAGCTCGATATCGGCTTTGCGTTCGACGGCGACGCGGACCGCTGCCTGTGCGTGGATGAGAAGGGCAACGTTGTCACCGGCGATCATACGCTGTACATCTACGGCCTGTATATGAAGGAACGCGGCAAGCTCCTGAACAACAAGGTCGTCACCACCGTTATGTCCAACTTCGGCCTCTACAAGGCGCTCGATAAGGTCGGCATCGAGTATGAGAAGACCAAGGTCGGCGATAAGTACGTCTACGAAAACATGGTCAAGACCGGCAACCGCATCGGCGGCGAGCAGAGCGGTCACACGATCTTCCTGAAGTATGAAACGACCGGCGACGGCATTTTGACCTCTCTGAAGCTGATGGAGGTCATGCTGGCAAAGGGCAAGCCGATGAGCGAGCTTGCGGCGCCCGTCGTGTTCTATCCGCAGGTGCTGAAAAACGTGCGCGTCAAGTCCAAGCCCGACGCGCAGAACGATCCCGACGTGCAGGCGGCGGTGAAGCGGGTCGCCGACGAGCTCGGCGATACCGGCCGCATCCTCGTGCGCGAATCCGGCACGGAGCCGGTCATCCGCGTCATGGTCGAGGCGGGAACGAACGAGATCTGCGAGAAGTACGTCGACTCCGTGATCGAAGTCATCAAGGCAAAAGGCCATCTCGCGTAACGTACAGACAAATCCAAATGAAAAGCTGCCGATACAGGCGGCTTTTTTGCGTTTTGGCGGCGAACAAAGCCGAATTTCGCCTTTTACCGCGGATTGACACAAAAACGCAACAGATTCGGGCAAAACTGTTCACAAAGATAACGCAGTTTGTTCAAATCGGGATGCTATGATAAATACGATGGAAAAGCATAGGGTCTCCGTTTTTTGAGAAAAAAACACGGGGACGGCGCAAGATATAGCGAAAAAGCGGTCGGCCGCACGCAAGATACGACCCGAAAACGGGCGGATCCCGTCGGACAGAACGACAACTGTGAAAAAATGCGGTAAAATTTTCGCGCCAAAAGATGAACTGCTTTCATACGGTGAACGAACGCTTGCACATGTCCGGGAAATACCGAACGAGGAACGATCCCAAGATCCCGGACGTGATCCGAATATCCGCGGCAACAGCGCTGCGGACCGACTGTCAGGAGGAACTATGACACAGAAAAAGAAAAAAAGAAGGAGAAGAGTGCAGCCGCGCTTTTACGTGATCATTTCGATCTTCGTGCTCCTGCTTCTGATGCTGATCGGTTTGATCATCTGGACGGCCGTCAGCTGTGTGCAGGAAAGGCGGGAGGAGCAGGAACGGCACAATCAGTTCCTGATCGAGGAGGAACGGCTTCAGGCGGAATACAACGCGCAGGTGCAGGAGAATCCGGAGGGCTACGTCGACGTCGTCCGACCGACGATCTCATATGAGGAATTCGTCAACGGCGCGACGCTTCCGCCGGTTCCGACTCCGATCCCGACCCCGACGCCGACCCCGCGTCCGACGCCGTACATGGTTGCGGACTCCAACCCCGAAAAGTACGGCTTCGTGCCGCATCTGCAGGTTGGCGGCCGATTTGAAAACGGCGCATATTCCGGCGGCGAAGAGGTCATGGCAAACAGCTACCAGCGCACCGAACCGATCGAATTCCCGTCCGCGGACAAGTACAACGCGGAAACGGTCAAGGGCATTCTGACCTTCCGCGGCAACAACTGGAGAAACATGTCGAGCACCGACACGGTCAACCTGACCGAGTACAAGCTGTCGCAGGTTTGGGACAAGGCGATCTCCTCGCTCACAAAGGGCGGCGGGAGCGGAAGCTGGTCCGGCTGCGGATGGACGGATCAGCCGCTGATCGTGCAGTGGCCCGCGGAAACGCGAAAAATCATGAACCTCCGCGAGTGGGCAAAGCAGAAGGAAAACCTCGTCGAGGTCATCTATCCGACTGAGGACGGCAATATCTATTTCCTCGACCTCGAGACCGGCGAGGAAACGCGCGACAAGATCGTTCTGAACGTCCCGTTCAAGGGCACCGGCAGCATTGACCCGCGCGGATACCCGCTGCTGTACTGCGGCTCCGGCGATCAGTATGAGGACGAAAGCCAGAAATCGCGCGCGTTCATCATTTCGCTGATCAACGGCAACGTGCTGTATACGTTCGGCAAGCAGGGCACCGATCCCTTTGCGCGGCGCAAGTGGTACGCATACGATTCCGCGCCTCTCGTCGACGCAAAGACCGATACGCTGATCTATCCGGCCGAGAACGGCATCGTCTATACGATGAAGCTGAATACGGTCTATGATCCGGAGCTCGGTTCGATCTCGGTCAATCCGTCGGACATCGTCAAGTTCCGCTACGACTGCAACAACATCTACGACGATATCGACATTGCGGACTCGGGGCATAAATGGCAGGGCTACGAGGGCAGCGCGGTCGCGTGGAACGGGTATCTGTACCTTTCCAGCAACGACGGTATGTTCCAGTGCATCGACCTCAACACGATGCACGTCGTGTGGATCGCGAACACCGAGGACGACACGAACGGCAGTCCCGTGCTCGACGTGATCTCCGACGAGGAGGCGTACCTGTACGTCGGCACATCGCTGCACTTCAACAAGGACAAGAACAACAAGGGCATCGCGCCGTTCTTCAAGATCGACGCCATGACCGGCGAGATCAAGGGACATTACGGGCTGGAGGTATTCACCGTTTCCGGCGTGTCCGGCGGTATTCAGGCGACCGCGGTCGTCGGGCGGCAGGGCAGCAACATCGAAAACCTTGTGATCGTGCCGATCGCGCGGTATGGGAACAAGGACGCGGGCATTCTGGTCGCGCTTGACAAGGAGACCATGACGATCCACGATGGGATCGGCTGGGAGTTCGAAATGGACGCCTATGCGTGGTCGAGCCCGGCGGTGATTTACGACGCGGAGAACAGAGGCTATATCATCCAGGCGGATTCCAAGGGCTATATCTTCCTGATCGACGCAAAAACGGGCAAGCAGTGCGGCGCGCTGCGTCCGACGGATACGACCTTCGAAGCGTCGCCGGCGCTGTTCGGCAACATGCTCGTGGTCGGCTGCCGCGGCGGGCAGAAGATCTTCGGCATCCGCATCAACTGAGCTGCCGGTTTCGCCGAAATCAGGATTTCGGCGAGTTCCACCCCGCGCCTATGGATCAAACATCCACCGGGCGGCGCGGGCTGCAAGGTGTCAAATACACCGCGCATGTCGCTGCATTTGACGGATTGATGTGATTTCTGAGCATCGGTTCATACACCGAACAAGCTCACATCTGACCGATCAAATCATTTCCCCTTCCGCAATTCGCGGAGGGGGATTTCCTTTTATTAACGGAAATGTCGAAAATAGTTTGCATTTTCGCGTTGCGCGGGGCGGGGAATATGCTATCATCATAACATGGCAAGAAAGCAGCAGCGGACGATCAGTCCGAAATTCATCATGTTCTGCGCGTCGGTGTTCATCTTCGTGATCGCCGTCGTTATTTTGATATTTGCCGTGGGACTCAGAGACACGATCCCGCGCAAGAGCGGCTCCGGCTGCGGAAAAACGCAGGACGCGCTGTCCTTTGCGACGGAGATCGATACGAATCCCGCCGACTCGAGCGCAAAGCCGCAGTCGCAGGAGACCGAATCGCCGACCGAAGCGTCCGTGATCGCCGACCCGCCGGCGCTTTCGGAAGCCGCCTCGTACAGCATCAATCCCGTCGAGGAGGCGAAGCCCTCGAACTTCGGCTTCACCTATGAGATCCGCAAGAACAACCGCGACGACAGCTATTCCTCGAACCCGAACGAAAACGCATTCTCGTTCGGCAGGGGACAGGACTATACAGAAGTCAAGGGCATTACGACGTTCGCAGGCAACAATTACCGCAGCGGATTCTCCTACGGCACCGCGCGCGTGACAATGCAGACGCTGGAACAGGTCTGGTCGTTCGCCATCGGTTCGGCAAACGGCTTTGCCGGCGCTTCGTGGACCGGTCAGCCGCTGATCGTGACGTGGGAGGGGCAGACGCTGAAAACGCTTGGCGTGCGCGACGAATTCAAGGCGAAGGATACCCTGACCGAGGTCATTCTTTGCGGCTCGGACGGCAATATCTATTTCTATGAGCTTGAAAGCGGCAACCGCACGCGCGAGCCGATCCTTCTGAACGTGCCGTTGTTCGGTACTCCGACGCTCGATCCGCGCGGCATTCCGATGCTCTATATCGGGCAGGGAACGGTGTCCGAGAAAAACAGCAACAAGTCCGCGGCGTTCGCGGTCAACCTCTGCAGCAACACCTTCCAGACGATCGTTTCCGGCAAGGACTACACGGCGCGCCGCAGCGACTGGTCGGCGTTCGATTCGAGCCCTTTGATCATCGAGGACACGCTGATCTGGCCGAGCGAAAGCGGCGTTCTGTATCTTGTTGAGCTCAACACGAGCTACGATGCCGAAACAGGCACGCTGTCCATCAATCCGGGCGACAAGGTCAAATACCGCTATTCCGGTACCGGTTATACAAGCGTCACGCAGGCGGGCAGACGCACGTACGGCTTTGAATCCTCGGTCTCCGCGTTCCGCAATTTCCTGTATCTGACCGATAACGGCGGATACCTGCAATGCGTCGATCTCAACACGCTGAAGCTCCAGTTCGTCACCGACGTCGGCGGCGATTCCGACGCGACGCCCGTGCTTGAAGAGAACGGAAACGACGGAACGGTCTACGTCTACACCGTGTCGCAGACCGATCAGCAGGAAGCGTCGCTGCAGAACGGTTACGGCTATTGTTACGTGCGCAAGATCAACGCGCTCACCGGCGCGGTCGTCTGGGAAAACAAGCAGTTCGTGCAGATCCTCGACCCGACCACGGCAAAGAACATGAAGGGCGGCAGCAAGTCTACGCCACACATCGGGCACGGCACGATCGGCGATCTTCTGATCTGCTCGTTCTACGGGCTGACCGTGCAGACGACCGACGAAGAAGGCAACGTCAACTACACCTACGGCGGCAAGATCATTGCGTTCGACCGCAAGAACGGCGCGGTGCGCTGGGAGATCACGCAGACCGGCGGCGCCGACTACGTCTCCTCGCCGCTCGTCGTCTACAACGCCCGCGGCGACGCCTATCTCATCGCCTGCGACCGCGACGGCGGCATGCGCCTTTACGACGCGGCGCGTCCCGGTGAAAACGCGCTCTTCGCGCTCGACCTCGGCGAACGCATCGACGCAACGCCCGTGGCTTATAACAACTATATCGTGGTTGCCACCACCGGCACCACCGAGCAGTGCCGCATCTTCTGCCTGAAGTTGAGCTGATCCATGATCCGGATTCTATTGGTCGAAGACGACGAAACCATCGTTCGCACGCTCTCTGCCTTTCTGGAAGGCGAGGGCTTTTTGTGCGTACACGCGCCGGACGAGGGGGAGGCGAAAAACAAGCTTTGCTCAGCGCCGTTTGACCTTGCGCTGCTTGATATCTCGCTGCGGCGCGGGAACGGCTTTTCCGTGTGCGGGACGGCGCGGGAAAGAAATACGCCCGTGATCTTCCTGACCGCCTCCGGCGACGAAAACAGCGTTGTGGCGGGACTCGATATGGGCGCGGACGACTATATCACCAAGCCGTTTCGCCCGCGCGAGCTGCTCTCCCGCATCAAAAGCGTTCTGAGACGGCGCGGCGCGGAGCAGGGGATCCGGCTGCCAAACGGCATACTCGTCGATCCGGAACGAGGAACGGCTGAACGGGCCGGAAGCGAGATCCGGCTGTCCGCGCTTGAATTCCGTCTGCTCATGGCGTTTGTGAACAATCGCGGAAGACTGCTGACGCGTGAAAAGCTTCTGGAGGACATCTGGGACATTGCGGGCGATTTCGTCAACGACAACACGCTCACCGTGTACATCAAGCGCCTTCGGGTGAAGCTCGGCGACGATCCGCAGGATCCGCAGATCATCAAAACCGTACGCGGGCTCGGTTACCGCATGGACTGATATGTTTCGGAATCGGGAACTGAAAATCGAATGGATCATCGACGCCGCGCTGACGGTTCTGCTTTCCGCGGCGGGTTTCTTTGTGCATCCGCTTGCCGGCGTTTTGCTTCTTGTGCTCGGCGGCGGGCTTACCGCCCTGCATCTGTTTCTCGGCCGCCGGCGTTATGCAAGTATCGAAGCGCTTTCAAAAAGCGTCGACCGTGTACTGCACGAACAGGATCAGATTTTGATCACGGACAGCGAGGAGGGCGAGCTTGCGATTTTAACCGCGGAGATCCGCAAGATGACCGTGCGCATGAAGGAACAGACCGAGCAGCTGAAGGACGACAAGCGCCTTCTGTCCGACGCGATCGCGGATCTGTTCCACCAGATCCGCACGCCGTTGACCTCGCTGCATCTGCTCGTGTCGCTGCTCTCCGAAGCGGATCTTCCGACCGAAAAGCGGGTTCAATATCTGCACGAATGCAAGCAGCAGCTTTCCCGCATTCAATGGATCACGGAAACGCTTCTGAAGCTTTCGAAGCTGGACGCCGATACGGTGCGCTTCCGTCCCGAGCCAATCGAAGCGAAAGCGCTGATCGGGCAGGCGGCGGAGCCGCTGCGCATCCGCATGGAGCTCAAGGAGATCGCGCTTGCGATCGAAGATCGCGGCGCGACGCTTTCGGTCGACCGCGCGTGGACGGTCGAAGCGCTTTCCAATATCCTGAAAAACTGCATGGAGCATACGCAGCCGGGCGGGCGGATCACGGTGACGGCGGAGGAGAGCCCCGTCTTTTGCCGCATCACGGTAAGCGACACCGGCACGGGCTTTGAGCCCGAGGATCTCGGGCACGTCTTTGAACGCTTTTATCGCGGCAAAAACGCAGCAAACGACAGCATCGGGATCGGGCTTGCGCTTTCGCGTGAGGTGATCGCCGCACAGGGCGGCACGATCGTTGCAAAGAACGCGGACACAGGCGGCGCGCAGTTTGTGATCACGTTCTATAAGGCAGTTCTATAAAAAACAAAAAAGATTTTTTGTGACAGTCACCGAACTGTCACTTTTGTTTTGTAGAATAAAAGCAGAAGAACCGAAGGAGGTCATTTTCATGGAGATTTTGAAGGTCGAAAACCTGACGAAGATATACGGCGCGGGAAACGCCGAGGTCCGCGCATTGGACGGCGTGTCGTTCACTGTGGAGAGGGGCGAATTCCTTGCGATCATCGGTCCGAGCGGAAGCGGTAAATCGACGCTTTTGCACGCGCTCGGCGGCGTCGACCGTCCGACGGCCGGCAAGGTCTATATGAACGGGCAGGACGTCTACGCGCAGAACGAGGAGCAGCTTGCGATCTTCCGCCGCCGTCACGTCGGGCTCATCTACCAGTTCTATAACCTGATCCCGGTGCTGAACGTGGTCGAAAACATGACGCTGCCGGTGCGCATGGACGGGCGCAAGGTTAATGAGGAACGCCTCGAGGAGCTTTTGCACTTGCTCGCATTGGAGGATCGCAAAAATAATCTGCCCAATCAGCTTTCCGGCGGACAGCAGCAGCGCGTTTCGATCGGACGGGCTTTGATGAACGCGCCGGAGATCGTGCTTGCCGACGAGCCGACCGGCAACCTCGATTCCAAAAACAGCCGCGAGATCGTGGAGCTTTTGAAACTATCCAACCGCAAGTACAACCAGACGCTGATCGTCATCACGCACGACGAGCAGATCGCGCTGCAGGCGGACCGCGTGATCGCGATCGAGGACGGCAGGATCACGAAGGACGAGCGCATCCGGAGGGCGCAGGCATGAACATTCTGCATACCTTTACACGGCGCGCGCTGAAGAAGAACCGCATGCGCACATGGGTCACAATCATCGGCATCGTGCTTTCGATGGCACTTTTGACCGCAGTCATCGAAGGCGCGTACAGCGGACTGGTCTATATGCGCGGCGTGACGACAGAGGACACGGGCGACTGGCACGGCTACTTTTGGGGGCTGGATGATTCGACCGCGCAAAGCGTCAAAGATCAGGACTTTATAGAGGATGTCGTGATGACATGGCGGCTAATCGGCTATGAGGCGAAGGATCCCGAAACCGAACGTCAGCCGATCTTTGTCGATGCGCTCGAAGGCGATTCGCCGCTGATCGCAAGCCGCATCAAAGAAGGCAGAATGCCCGAAAACGATCGTGAGTTGATCCTCTCGAGCAATTTCTACAATTTTTCGCGGGAGACGGATTTTTCCGCGTATGAGGTCGGCAAAACGATCACTCTGTCAATCGGCAATCGTATGAGCCCGGACGGCGAGCCGCTTTCCGAGTATGATTCGATGTGGGCAGGCGAAACCGTCGCCGATGCAAAACCGGTAACCTATACGATCGTCGGCGTCTATCGGAGCTTTGATCCCTCGGTGCAGGGCACGGGCTACCGCGCGCTGACCAAAGGACAGGGAACGGGCGCGTGCTCGGTGTTCTTTACGGTCAAGCATCCGTATTTTTTCAAATCCGTCATGAACCGTCAGACGGTATCCGAGAACTGGCGCAAAAACGCCTCGCTGATGCGATTGTACGGCGTGTTCAATGACGACATCATTGTCAGTATGCTCTACGGCTTTACGGCAGTGCTGGTCGTGCTCGTCATGTTCGGCTCAATCTCGCTGATTTACAACGCGTTTTCGATCTCGGTTGCCGAGCGCACGCGGCAGTTCGGCATCCTGAAATCCATAGGCGCGACGAATAAGCAGATCCGCGCGTCGGTGCGCTATGAAGCGCTGGTGCTTTCCGCGATCGGCATCCCGATCGGGCTCATCGTCGGCTGCGCGGGCATCGGGATCACGCTTTGGGCGATCCGCGATACCTTTACGGCGCTGATGCCGAATACCGAAACGCAGATGCGCCTTGCGCTGTATCCGGCAGCGCTGTTGATCGCCGCGGTGATTGCGCTCATCACGGTGCTGATCTCCGCCGCGGTTCCCGCACGGCGGGCGGCGCGCCTGCAGCCGATCGACGCGATCCGCCAGAGCGCGGACGTCAAGACGAAAGCGAAGGAGGTCAAGACTTCCAAGCTCACCGAAAAGCTGTTCGGCTTCGAGGGCGCGATGGGCGCGAAGAACTTCAAGCGCAACAAAAAGGGCTATCGCGCGACGGTGCTGTCGCTGTTTATGAGCGTAGTGCTGTTCATCTCCGCCTCGTCGTTTTGCACCTACCTCACCGATATGGTAAAAACGGTGTCCGAAAACAGCAGCGTCGACGTGTTCGCCAATGTGCCGGTTTATGCCGCAAAGGACGTGATGCAGCAGATGCGTACGCATGACGGCGTCACGCGCTCGGCGTACTGCTTTATGCCGGATTCCGGCGTCGACGGCTTCCATGCCGATCGCGCGCTGCTGACCGACGCCTACAAGGCCGTACCGTTTCACGGATATACGTTCAACAACGAGCAGTTGGATGTGGTTCTTTCCGTTCTCTATCTGGAGGACGACGCGTTCCGCGCGCTGTGCAGGGCAAGCGGCGTCGATCCCGAGCCGTACTTTGCGGAAGACTGTCCCTACGGCGTGCTGATGAACACGGATATCACCGAGCCCGTGATCGACGGCAATCACATGAGATACTACCGCTACGATCTGTTCCGCGACGACGCGCTGCCCGCTTCGGTGGAGACGAAGGAGATCCAAAAGCGCGACGGCTTTGTCTGGGAATTTGAGTATGATCACGAGACGGATGAAACGAAGATCGCCTACTATCCGGAATCGTATTGGCATGAGGTTATGGAAGGCGCCGCGGAAACGCATTCGTACACGCTGGATCGTACGCGAGCGGACGCCGTACTCACATTCGACGAGGCGAGCGTGCCCGTGACCTACTCGTTCGACGCGTTTGTACAATCCGACGATTTCTGCATCCCGTCCGATCACGCGTCGCTGATTTATCCGTTCTCCCGCTTGCCGCAAGAGGCGTTTCGGAGCGAATCGCAGGCGCAGCTGTACTTTCAAACGACCGATCACAAAGCGTTGACCGAGGCGCTTCTGAAGCTCTTTTCGGAATCGGAATTCCGTTACAACGCCTATGCGGGCGACATCGCGGAGGAACGCGAACAGAGCCGCATGATCGTCGGCGTCGTCAACGTGTTCGCCTACGGCTTCATCATCCTGATCTCGCTGATCGCGGCGGCAAACGTGTTCAACACGATCTGCACGAGCATCATGCTGCGCCGAAGGGAGTTTGCGATGCTGAAATCGGTCGGCATGACGGAGAAGGGAATGCGGAAGATGCTGAGCTACGAGTGCGTCATCTACGGACTGCGCGCGCTGCTTCTGGGTCTTCCGGTCTCGATCGGCGTCACGTTCCTGATCCACCGGATCGTCGCGCAGGAGCTTCAACGCGGCTTCTACATGCCTTGGCACAGTATTCTGATCGCCACAGGCTCCGTGTTCCTCGTCGTCTTTGCCACGATGCTCTACGCGCGGCATAAGCTTTCAAAGGACAATCCGATCGACGCGCTGAAAAACGAGAACCTGTGACACGATGCGCCCGCCGACCCCGGCGGGCTTTTTTCATGCGCTGAGCCCTTGCAACGGCTGGCGGGATTTGGTATAATCAACTATATCAAACTGGGGGCATATGGAATGAAGATCCTTCTGGTCAACGACGACGGCGTCGACGCGGTCGGCATCCGACGGCTTATCGAGGCGCTTTCGAAAGAGCATACGGTATGGATCGTCGCGCCGGACCGGCAGAGGAGCGCCGCAAGCATGGCGATGACGCTGAATATGCCGCTGCGCGCCGACCCGCGCGAAATTGACGGCGCAGAGATCGCATATGCGGTCGACGGCACGCCCGTGGACTGCGCGCGGCTCGGGCTCGGCAACCTTGTGCCGGAGAAGCCGGATCTTGTGATCTCGGGGATCAATCACGGACCGAATCTCGGAAGCGATACGCTTTATTCCGGTACCTGCGGCTGCGCGCAGCAAGCGGCGATCCTCGGCGTACAGGCAATCGCGATGTCCTTGGATCATCGCAATCCGACGCATTTTGAGACGGCGGTCGCTGTGACGAAGCACATGATCGGGATCGCGAAGCGGCATCCGCTGCCGTTCGGAATGTTTTATAATGTCAACGTGCCCGACCTCCGCCCGAGGATATCAAAGGATATCGGGTCACCGGGCTTGCCATGGTGAATTACAACGGCGTCTACGACCGGCGCGAAGACCCGCTCGGACGGCCGTATTACTGGGTCCCGCGCGGAAAGCTCCCGTGCGATCCGGACGAGGACATCGATTACGCATGGATGAAGAAGGGCTATGTCACCGTCACGCCGATGGGCTTCCACAGCGAGAAGCTCGACGCGGTCGATCTTTCGGACGAATTCGGAGGCGAAGCATGAGAGTAGCGGTCATCGGCGGCGGCGCGGCGGGACAGCTCGCGGCGATCAAGGCGGCGGAGAACGGGCATGCAGTGACGATTTTTGAGAGCAACGAAAAGCTCGGCAAAAAGCTGTTCATCACCGGCAAGGGCCGCTGCAACGTCACGAACGCGGCGGACCGGGAGGGCTTCTTCCGGCACGTCGTGCGGAATCCGCGGTTTTTGTACAGCGCGTATGCGCATTTCGACAGCGCGTCGATCATGGCGCTCATCGAGGCGGCGGGCGTGCCGCTGAAGGTAGAGCGCGGACAGCGCGTGTTTCCGGCGTCCGACCATTCGAGCGATATCCTGAAAGCGCTTGAAAAGACGGTGCGCGCCCGCGGGGTCACGGTGCGGCTCAATACGCGTGTTTCGGCAATTTTGACAAACGTCGGCGCAGTCTCCGGCGTGCGCGTCGGGGAGACGGTCGAACCGTTCGACGCAATTGTTCTCGCAACGGGCGGGCTGTCATATCCCTCCACCGGCAGTACCGGCGACGGGTTCAGGTTTGCACAAATGCTCGGGCACACGATCGTTCCGCCGAAGGGTTCGCTCGTGCCGCTCGAAACGGAGGAAACGTGGTGCACGGATCTGTCCGGACTGACGCTCAAGAACGTCACGCTGACCGCGTACAACCAAAAGGGCAAGGAGGTTTATTCCGAGCTCGGCGAAATGCTGTTCACGCACTTCGGTGTGAGCGGTCCCTTGGTGCTTTCGGCGTCGGCGCTCGTCGCGGAGGAGCCGGAGGGGACGCTCCTTTCGATCGATCTGAAGCCCGGGCTTTCGGAGGAGCAGCTTGACGCAAGATTGCTGCGCGATTTGGCCGCAAACGCGAAAAAGACGTTTTCCGGCGCGCTGTACGGGCTGCTGCCGCAAAAGCTTCTCGGCGTGGTGCTCGAAACCGCCGGCATCGACGGTGCGGCGCAGGCGGGCAACTGCACGAAGGCGCAGCGGAGAGCGCTCGTCGATACGCTGAAGGGGCTGAAGCTGCATGTGAAAGCGGCGCGTCCCATCGCGGAGGCGATCGTCACGCGCGGCGGCGTTTCGGTCAGGGAGATCAATCCTTCCACCATGGAGTCGAAAAAAGTCGCGAACCTGTATTTTGCGGGGGAAATGATTGATACGGACGCCTTTACGGGCGGATTCAACCTGCAGATCGCCTGGTCCACTGGCGCGCTTGCGGGCAGCAGTATTCCTACGGAGGTATTATAATATGAAACAAAGCATCGGCATCGACGGACCCGCCGGCGCGGGCAAGAGCACGGTCGCAAAGCGCGTCGCGGCGATACTCGGCATTCCGTATCTTGATACGGGCGCAATGTACCGCGCGTTCGCGGTCGCGGCGAAGCGGCACGGCGTGGTTTTTCTGGACGAGGAAACGCTCGCGAAACTCGTGCATGAGGTCGACGTGCAGGTCCGCTACGAGGACGGCGTACAGCACATGCTGGTCGACGGTGAGGACGTCACGGGCGAGCTCCGTACCGAGGAGATCAGCCAGGGCGCGTCGCTGGTCAGCCGCGTACCCGCCGTGCGCGACCGGATGACGGAGCTGCAGCGCGAGGTGGCGCATGCACAGCGCGTGATCATGGACGGACGCGACATCTGCACGAACGTGCTGCCCGATACGCCGTACAAGTTTTTTGTCACCGCCTCTGCGGAGGAGCGCGCAAACCGCCGGTATAAGCAGCTTCTGGAAAGCGGGCAGGATGCGGACTATGACACGATCTATCATGATATCCTGCGCCGGGACAAGCAGGACAGCGAGCGCGCCTATAAGCCGCTGTACTGCGGCGCGGACACAAAGCTCATTGACACGACCGATATGACGATCGAGGAAGCGGTGGAAGCAATTCTTTCGGAGGTGTGACATGCTGTATATCTTCGCCTGCATCATCTTAAAGCCGATCCTGTGGCTGTACGGGCGGCCGAAGATCCATAACGCCGCCGCGCTGAAAAGCAAGGGAAAAGTGATCTATGTTTCAAACCACGTCAGAATGAGCGATCCGATCTGGGTCGCGGCGATCGTTTGGCGGTGCATCCATTTCATGGCGAAATCCACGCTGTTCTCGTCAAAGTTCATGACGACGGTCTTCCGCCTGCTTTTGTGCTTCCCGGTCAATCAGCGCACCGCGGACACGAAATCCATCCGCCACGCGTGCGAGCTGCTCAATAAAGGCAAGGCGTTCGGTATTTTTCCGGAGGGGCATCGCTCCGCGACGGGCAGCGATATGGACGCCTTTGACAAGGGCTGCGCGTTCATCGCGCTGCGCGCCGACGCGCCGATCGTGCCGCTGTACATCGTGCATCACGGCAGAAAGTTCGGTGACCGCCTGAAGGTTGCGGTCGGCGATCCGATCCTTCCCGCCGAGGTCAAGGCACGCTGCCCCGGCAAGAAACCGGTCGACGCCGTAAACGCGGCGATTACCGATTCCATGATGACGCTGAAAACGATCGCGGAGGCGCTCTGATGCGGGTCCTGTTTGCAAAGCACAGCGGCTTCTGCTTCGGCGTTTCGCGGGCGATCGAGCTTGTCAACGGCGCGGCGGAACAGAACGCGCGCGTTTTCACCTACGGCAAGATCATCCACAACGAAGGCGTGGTCGCGGAGCTTGAAGCGCGCGGGATCCATGCGGTCGAGTTTTTGGATGCGCTTTCCGCGGGGGACACGCTCGTGATCCGCGCGCATGGCGCGCCGCCGGAGGTGTTCCGGACGTGTGAAGAAAATGGCGTGCGCGTTGTCGACGCGACCTGTCCGTTCGTCAAGCGCATCCACCGCATCGTCGAGCAGGCGGCGGGAAACGGCGAGCGCGTCGCGATCCTCGGCAAGCCCACGCATCCGGAGGTCGTCGGGATCCGAAGCCGGGCGGGGAAGAACGCCGTCGTGCTGACGGGCACGGCGGACGCGGAAACGCTGGAGCATTCCGGCGCGCTGACGTTCGTTTCGCAGACGACCGCGAAGGCGGAAACCTACGAGGCCGTTCTGTCCGTACTGCGCAAGAGATTCCCGGCGCTGTCCGCGCACTGCACGATCTGCGACACCACGCGCCGCAGGCAGGCGGAAGCGGAAACGCTTGCAAAACGGTGCACGCGAATTTTCGTTCTCGGCTCGGAAATCAGTGCGAACACCTGCGCATTGCGGGATTTGTGCAAAAAAACTTGCGAAAAGGTTGAAATCATCGACAATATCGGCAAAATTCCTCTTGCAAAAATAAAAGACGATGATATAATAGGGATTATCGCAGGCGCATCGACGCCAACAGCGATGATTAGGGAGGTTAAACAAGTAATGAGCGAACTCGAAAAGACGACAGTTGAAACCATCGAAGCGGAAGCTCCCGCTGAGGTTGTCGCCGAAGCCACTGAAGAAGTCGTTGCAGAAGCAGAGCAGGCGGTTGAAGAAACGGCAGCGGAAGCAGCGGAAGCGGTCGAAGAAGTGAAGGAGACCGTTGAAGAAGCACCGGCAGTCGTGGAAGAAGCAGTCGAAGCAGTTGAAGAAGCAGCGGCACCCGTTGCTGTCGAGGCAGAGGCGGAAGCCGAGCCGGAGACTTTTGAACAGGCCTTTGAAAAGACCGTGAAGCGGATCCGTCCGGGCCAGATGATCACGGGCACCGTGCTCCAGATCGTGGACGGCGAAGTATTCGTCAACATCGGTTACAAGGCCGACGGCGTGATTCCGAAGGGAGAATTCTCCGCGGATCCCGAAGTCCGTGCGGAAGACGTTGTCAAAGAGGGTGACAGCATCGACGTGGAAGTCCTTATGGTCAACGACGGCGAAGGCAATGTCCGCCTTTCCCGCAAGAATGTCGAAGGCAGAAAGCTGATGGACGAAATGTTCGCAGAAGACGTCGAAGGCAAGACCTTTGAGGCAGTGGTCAAGGAAGTCGTCAAGGGCGGTCTGATCGCCGATATCAATGGTGTCCGCGCTTTCATTCCGGCTTCGCATGTTTCCACCAAATACGTTGAAAATCTCAACGACTACGTCGGCAAGACCATCAAGGTCAAGGTCCTTGAGGCGGACAAGGCGAAGAAGCGCATCGTCGCTTCCATCAAGCAGGTCCTCATCGAGGAGGCAAAGGCAGCGAAGGCGGCCAAGTGGGACGCGCTCGTCGTCGGCGAGAAGGTCCACGGCGTCGTCCGCCGCATCACCGATTTCGGCGCGTTCGTCGACATCGGCGGCATTGACGGTCTCGTCCACGTGACCGACTGCGCGTGGGGCAGAGTGAAGCATCCGAGCGACGCGCTGTCCATCGGCCAGGAGATCGAAGTTCTGATCCTCCGCGTCGACCGCGAAAAGGAACAGATCGGTCTGGGCTACAAGCAGCTCCAGCCGAAGCCCTGGACCAAGGCGGCAGAGAAGTACCCCGTCGGCAGCATCGTCGAGGGCAAGGTCGTCCGTATCGTCCCGTTCGGCGCGTTCGTCGCGCTTGAGCCGACGATCGACGGCCTCATCCACATCTCTCAGGTCGGTATCCACCGCATCGAGAAGGTCGAGGACGAGATCAAGGTCGGCGACGTGGTCCGCTGCAAGGTGCTCGACGTCAACGTCGAAGCAAAGCGCATCAGTCTCTCCCGCAAGGACGCTCTGATCGAGGAGAACCCCGAGATCGCGGAGCAGCTCGCGGCGGAGAAGGCGGAGCGCGAACGCATCAGCGCAGAACGCAAGGCACAGCGCGAAGCACAGCGTGAGCAGCAGAACAAGGAACGCGAGGAGCGTAGCGCGCGCCGCGCGCAGGACAACGGCGAACGCCGCGAATCCCGTCCGGATCGCCGTCGCCGCAACTCCGAGGACGGCGAATACGAGCTGCCCCCGGTAACGCAGACGACCACCTCTCTGGCGGGCCTGTTTGCAAACTATAAGCCGGACGAGGAGTAATCTTCGTACGCAAAACCCACGAATCAAAGCCGATCGCATGCGCGGTCGGCTTTCTCTGTACGTCGCAAAAGATGAAAATATGAAAAAATTATGAAAAATTTGAAAGAATTCTCTTCCATTCTTGAAAAGTATCTGTTATAATACGTTCGTACGTATGGCGTGCAAATTTATCCTGCACTAATACAGGAAAAAACAAATCAGGAGGAAAAAACAAACTATGAAGAAAATCATTGCATTGCTGATGGTTCTCGCAATGGTCTTCGCGCTGGTCGCTTGCCAGACGAAGCCGGCAGAGCAGCCGGCAGAGCAGCCCGCAGAGCAGCCCGCAGAGCAGCCCGCAGAGCAGCCTGCAGAGCAGCCGGCAGAGCAGCCCGCTGAGCCGACCGCACCCGCTATGAAGGTCGCATTGGTTACCGACGTCGGCAACATCGATGACAAGTCCTTCAACCAGGGCGCTTGGGAAGGCGTTGTTGCATTCTGCGAGAAGAACGGCATGAAACAGGGCGAAGGTTATGACTACTATCGTCCGTCCGAGGACTCCACCGAAGCGCGTGTTGAGACCATCAAGACCGCGATCGGCAACGGCGCAAACGCGATCGTCTGCCCGGGCTACCTCTTTGAGGAAGCGATCTATCTGGTACAGAACGATTATCCCGAAGTCATGTTCCTGCTCCTTGACGGCGAACCGCATTCTGCGGACTACTCCGATTACAAGACCGCAGAGAACACGCACAACATCCTTTATCAGGAAGAGCAGGCCGGCTTCTTCGCGGGCTATGCGGCTGTTAAGGATGGCTACAAGAAGCTCGGCTTCCTCGGCGGTATGGCGGTTCCGGCAGTCGTTCGTTACGGCTACGGCTTCGTCCAGGGCGCAAACAAGGCAGCTGAGGAAATGGGCATTGCAGATCAGATCTCCATCAAGTATTGGTATTGCGGCGGCTTTGCTCCGACGGACGATATCAAGATCAAGATGGCAGGCTGGTTCACCGACGGCACCGAAGTCGTCTTTGCTTGCGGCGGCGGCATCTACCTGAGCGCAGTTGCAGCGGCAAACGAAGCGAACGGCAAGGTCATCGGCGTTGACGTCGACCAGAGCGCAGAAGCGGATTGCATCATCACCTCTGCGATGAAGGGCCTCACCAACTCCGTCGTCCTCGCGCTCGAAGATCTCGCAGCGAACGGCGGCAAGTGGTCCGCAGACTATGCGGGCAAGACCGCTGTCCTCGGCGCAGCTGACGATTGCGTCGGTCTGCCCACCGCAGAAGGTTCCTGGAGACTGACCACCTTCACCGTCGACGAGTACAACAAGCTCTTTGAAGATGTCAAGGCAGGCACGATCGAGATCTCCAAGGACACCGAAAATGCACCGGCAGTCACCATTGCGGTCGACTACAACGCATAAGCTCAAATCGATACAATCTATCGATCCTGAAGGGCTGGGCGCATAGCCCGGCCCTTCTTCTTTACAATGAATGACAAGGAAATGGGGGACGCAGCATGAGCGAATATGTCATTGAGATGTTGAACATCACCAAAGAGTTCCCCGGCATCAAGGCAAACGACAATATTACGCTGCAGTTGAAACACGGCGAAGTCCATGCGCTTTTGGGCGAGAACGGCGCCGGGAAATCAACGCTGATGAGCGTACTGTTCGGCCTGTATCAGCCGGAAGCCGGCGTCATCAAGAAGGACGGCAAGGAAGTCAAAATCAACAATCCGAATGATGCGAACGCATTGCATATCGGCATGGTCCACCAGCACTTCAAGCTGGTCGAGATATTCACCGTGCTCGATAACATCATTCTCGGCGCTGAGCCGAACAAGATGGGCTTTCTGAAGAAAGCGGAAGCCCGCAAGAAAGTTTTGGAGCTGTCCGAAAAGTACGGTCTGCAGGTCGATCCGGACGCCAAGATCGAGGATATTTCCGTCGGCATGCAGCAGCGCGTCGAGATCCTGAAGATGCTCTATCGCGACAACGAGATCCTGATCTTCGACGAGCCGACGGCCGTTCTGACGCCGCAGGAGATCGACGAGCTGATGGAGATCATGCGCAACTTCACAAAGGAAGGCAAGTCGATCCTGTTCATCACCCATAAGCTCAACGAGATCATGGCGGTCGCCGATCGCTGCACGGTCCTTCGCAAGGGCAAGTACATGGGTACCGTGGACATCAAGAACACGACGAAAGAGGAGCTTTCCCGCATGATGGTCGGCCGCGACGTCAAGTTCGAGGTCGATAAGGAGCCGCAGAAGCTCGGCGACGTCGTTCTCGACGTACAGCATGTCACCGTTCCCTCGAAGCTCCATTCAAACAACGCGGTCAAGGACGTCAGCTTCCAGGTCCGCGCGGGCGAGATCGTCTGCCTCGCCGGTATCGAGGGCAACGGACAGACGCAGTTCGTGTACGCGCTGACCGGTCTCGACAAGATGTCGCACGGCAAGATTACCATGCTCGGTCACGACATCACGAGAGCAAAGATCCGCGAACGCAGCAAGCTCGGCATGAGCCACATTCCGGAGGACCGCCATAAGCACGGTCTGGTGCTGGATTTCACACTCGAACAGAATCTTGTTCTGCAGCGCTACTGGCAGCCGGAGTTCCAGAAATATGGATTCATCAAGAATGCAGAGGTCCGCAAGTACGCTGAACGCCTGATCAGGGAGAACGACATCCGTTCCGGTCAGGGGCCGATCACCACGGTGCGTTCGATGTCCGGCGGCAACCAGCAGAAGGCGATCGTCGCGCGCGAGATCGACAAGAATCCGGAACTGCTCGTGGCGGTGCAGCCGACCCGCGGCCTCGACGTCGGCGCGATCGAAGGCGTGCATAAGCAGCTTGTTGCGCAGCGTGACGCGGGTAAGGCAGTCCTGCTCGTTTCACTCGAGCTCGAAGAAGTCATGAGCGTCCCGGATCGTATCCTCGTCATGTACGAGGGCGAGATCGTCGGTGAATTCGATCCGAAGAAGACAACGGTTCAGGAGCTCGGTCTCTATATGGCAGGCGCAAAGAACATGTATCGCGACGTTGAGAAGAAAGGGGGCGCCGAAGCATGAAAAAAGGATTGATCAGTATTCTGTCGTCTGTAATCTCTATCCTCATCGGTCTGCTGTTCGGCCTCATCCTGCTGCTGATCGTCAACCCCGCGCAAGCGTTTCCGAAGTTCGGCGAAATGCTGACGGCGGGATTCTCCTCGGCGCCTAAGCTCGCAAAAGTGCTGTATCAGGCGGCACCGCTCATTATGACCGGTCTTGCCGTCGCGTTCGCGTTCAAAACCGGCTTGTTCAACATCGTCGCATCCGGACAGTATACGGTCGGCGCGTTTACCGCACTGGCTTGCGCGATCATCTTCCAGATGCCGTGGTGGGTATGCCTGATCGCATCCATGATCGCCGGCGCTGTCTGGGGCTTCTTTCCGGGACTGTTTAAATCGTTGTTCAACGTTAACGAGGTCATTACGTCGATCATGTTCAACTGGATCGGCATGATGGCGGTCAATCTGCTGTGCATGAATCTTAAGAATGCGGCAGGCTTGAACGTCATGCTGCCGACGGCTTGGGTCTCGAGCCCGATCAAGGACCGCACGGCAGCGCTGTCCTATGCGAATCCGAACGCCATGATCCCGAAGATGGGGCTGGACAAGCTCTTTAATTCCAACTTCATGAACATCAGCATCTTTATCGCGATCGTCGTCGCGGTGATCATGTGGGTGATTCTGAACCGCACCACGTTCGGCTATGAGCTGAAGGCGTGCGGCTTCAACAAGAACGCCAGCATCTATGCCGGCATCAATGCAAAGCGCAACATCGTCCTTTCGATGGTTATCGCAGGCGCGCTCGCCGGATTGGGCGGCGGCATCTATTACCTCGCCGGCACCGCGGAATACACGATCCAGAAGCTGCTGCTGCCGATGGGCTTCAACGGCATCTCGGTCGCATTGCTCGCAACCTCGAACCCGATCGGAACGATCTTCTCCGCACTGTTCATTTCCTACATTCAGGTCGGCGGCGAATCGCTGCAGCCGGTCTTTGCAAAGGAAATGATCGACATCATCATTGCGGTCATCATCTACTTGAGCGCGTTTGCTCTGCTGACCAAGACGATCCTCTCGAAGTACATCCGTCTGGATAAGTCCAACGTCAATGCAGAACCCGCGTCCGCGGCGCCCGTCAAGCCGGATGTGAAACCGACTCTCAAGGAAAGCGAGGGCGAAAAAGCATGATCGTATTAGCAGACGTAATCAGCTCGACCATCGTATTTGCAGTACCGCTGCTGTTGGTCGCAATGGGCGGCATGTTCTCCGAGCGAAGCGGCATCATCAACATCGCTTTGGAAGGTATTATGATTATCGGCGCATTGATGGGCTGTCTCATGATGCGCTGGCTGGATCCGCTTGTGACGAACGGCCAGCTCGGCGCACAGCTGGGTATGCTGATCGCGACCCTGTTCTCAGGCGTTTGCGGGCTCGTATTCTCGGTACTGCTGGCATTTGCGTCCATCAACCTGAAGGCTGACCAGACGATCGGCGGTACGGCGCTCAACATGCTCGCGCCCGCACTCGCGATCGTTCTGACCTGGGTCGTTCAGGGTCAGGGCCAGACGACCATTCTGATCCCGACGTGGTCGCGCATCACCGAAGCCAACTTCGGACTGACGCTGGAAAACGGCTCTTTCATCCAGGCGCTGCTGTTCAAAAACTTCTACCTGACCACGATCCTGACGATCTTCCTGTTCGCGATCGCTGTTATTCTGATGTACAAAACCAAGTTCGGTCTTCGGCTCCGTTCCTGCGGCGAGCATCCGCAGGCGGCGGCGTCCGTCGGCATCAACGTCTTCAAGATGCGTTATGCGGGCGTTCTGATCTCCGGCTTCCTTGGTGGTATCGGCGGTCTGGCGTTCACGCTGGCGGCAGGCTCCGGCTTCCAGTCCTCGGTCGCAGGTTACGGCTTCCTCGCATTGGCGGTTATGATCTTCGGTAACTGGAAACCGTGGTCGATCCTCGGCGCGTCCCTGTTCTTCGCGTTGTTCAAGGTCATCGGCGCATACGCGTCCAGCATCCCGTTCATGCCGCAGTTCAAGGAACTCGAGGGCACAAGCTCCTATCTCTGGCCGATGCTTCCTTACATCATCACGATGATTCTTCTGGTGCTGACTTCCAAGAAGTCCCGCGCGCCGAAGGCGGAGGGCATTCCGTACGACAAGGGCATGCGGTAATCGCGATTCAACACAAAAGGACCGTTTCCGGACGGTCCTTTTTGTATGCAAAAAACGCGATCGGGAAACACTTTCGATATGTGGATCCTGATCGTTTTGTTTGTTCTGCTGTTTCTTTTGCTGCTTCTGTCCATGCCGCTGATCGTCGAGGCGGAGGCGCGGATCGGCGTGCGCGGCGCGGTCGTGCACGCAAAAATCTACGTGCTCGGGTTGATCCCGATCCCGCTGCGGCTGCGGCTGTATCTGCTTTGCGATCCGTATTTTACGCTGGTGATCGGCAAAAACCGGATCGGGCTGTTCGAAAAACGAAAGCACAGTAGGACGCGGATCAACGGCGTTCGGCTCTTGCGTCTCGATACGAGAACGACCGTCGGCGTGGACGGCGAGCCCGCCGCGGCTGTGCTGCTTGCGGGGACGATCGCCGTGCTGCTTTCGATGCTTACGACGCGCGTCGCGGAAGGCGGGTCGGCACAGGCGGCGCTTTGCGAAACGCCGATTGTCCGGATCTCCCTGTCGACGCAGGCGATCGTACAGCCGCTCCCGCTTGCGCTCGGGATCGTGCGCGGGCGTATAGCGCAGCGTAAAACGGCAAAGAATACCCGTAAAACCAATGAAAAGAGGACAACATATGCATCCTGTTGAAACGATACTGCAGACGACGATGCGCGAGCTCAAGAACATCGTCGACGTGAACACGATCGTGGGCAATCCCATCTGCGGCGAGGGCGGCGCGGTGGTCATTCCGGTCTCAAAGGTCTGTCTCGGCTTTTTCGCGGGCGGCGGCGATTTTCCGACGCAGGCGGTCGCAAGGAAAGGCGCACCGGACTTCGACGCGAACGGATATCCTTTCTTAGGCGCCAGCGTCGTCGGTGTCTCCATCAGCCCGAAGGCGTTTTTGCACATGCAGGGCGGACAGGTCACGCTTTTGCACGCCGACTGCGACAGCACGCTCGACCGGCTCGTGCAGATGATCCCGACGGCCATGACCGAAATCCGCGACGCGATCACGGAGATCCGCGCGCAAAAGGAAGAACCGCCCGCGGAGAGCGAGCCGTGAAACGGCTGCTTGCCGTGCTGCTTTGCGCGTTTCTGTTGCTGCCGCAGCCGGCGAAAGCGGAGCAAACGGATGTTCCGGCGCAGGCGGCGTATCTCATCGAAGCGAACTCCGGCCGCGTCCTGTACGCGAAGAACGAGACTGCGCGGCTGCCGATGGCGAGCACGACCAAGATCATGACGGCGCTTCTCGCCGTCGAATCGGGGCGGCTCACGGAGATTGTCACCGTTGTGCAGGAAGCTGTCGGCACGGAGGGCTCGTCGATGTATCTCAGGGCGGGAGAAAAGATCGCGCTCTCCGATCTCGTATACGGACTGATGCTGACGAGCGGCAACGACGCGGCGGTCGCGATCGCGTGCTTTCTGGACGGGAGCACGAGCGCATTCGCGGATCATATGAACGCGCGGGCAAAGGCGCTTGGGCTTTCCGACACACATTTTGTGACGCCGAACGGACTGCACGACCCGGACCATTACACGACGGCGAAGGACCTCGCGCTGCTCGGCGCGGCGGCGCTCGAAAACCCGTTCTTTGCGGAGATCGTACGCACGCAGTACCGAAGGACCGAAGGCACGAACCCGCATACGCTCAAGAACAAAAACCGGCTCCTGTGGGAGTACGAGGGCGGCATCGGCGTCAAGACCGGCTACACGAAGACGGCGGGGAAGTGCCTCGTCTTTGCGGCGGAGCGTGGGGAAATGAAGCTTGTCGGCGCGGTGCTGAACTGCCCGACGATGTGGAACACCGCGAAAAGCATGCTGGACGCGGGCTTTCGCGATTACTGCGTCAAACCGTTTCTGACCCGCGATACGCTTTTTTCGCTTCCGGTCAAAAACGGCGTGAAAAAGGGATTGTCGGCGGCGCCGATTGCTGATATACTGTATCCGACGCAGACCGACGGCGGCGAAACGTATTCCGTGGAAACAGCGTTTGATACGCTTACAGCGCCCGTTCGGACGGGGCAGCAGGTCGGCTCGGTTTTGCTTCTGCGGGACGGCGAGATCGTAAAGACGGTGCCGGTCGTCGCGTGCGAGACGGTCGACGCGGTCGGGTTTGCGTACTATCTCAAAAAGGCGGTCCTTTCGTTTCTCGAATGAACCGCGGGCGGGGCGTATGCGTTTACAGAAATACATGGCGGACTGCGGCGTGGCGTCGCGTCGCGCCTGTGAGAAGATCATCGAAGGCGGACGGGTCACAGTGAACGGGATCCCGGCCGTCCTCGGTATGTCCGTGGAGGAAGGGGACGACGTGCGTCTCGACGAAAAAAAACTCACGCCGCAGGAAAAGCGCGTCGTGCTGATGCTCTATAAACCGCGCGGCGTCGTTTCGACGTCCAGCGACGAATCGGGCAGAAAGACGGTACAGGCGTTCGTTTCCGAGCTTCCGTACCGGCTCTATAACGTCGGACGGCTCGACCTCAATTCCGAAGGGCTGCTGCTGCTCACAAATGACGGCGAGCTTGCGAATCACCTGATGCATCCGCGCTTCGGCGTCAACAAGACCTACCGCGTCGTGTGCGACGGAACGCTTTCCGCGTCGGAGATCGCGACGCTGACGAACGGCGTGCAGCTGGAGGACGGACTGACTGCGCCGGCGCGGGTCACGAACATTCGCCGTTCCACCACGGGCGGCACGGCGTTTTCGATCACGATCCATGAGGGCAGAAACCGGCAGATACGCCGTATGCTCGAGGCGGTCGGACACCGCACGCTGCGGCTGAAACGCGAGGCGTACGGCAATCTGAAGCTCGGCGACCTGCGGCCCGGGGAATGGCGGTATCTCACGCCGGAGGAGATCGAAGGACTGAAGGCGTGCTGTACAAATAAACCCGATTGAACAAAGAACACGAAAAAACCCTCTCCCGAAGGACACGGGAGAGGGCATTCTTTTCTCCGACCGATCAGCGGCGGCGTTTGACGGAACGGATTGCAAAGAACGTAACGACGCAAAGAAGCACAAATCCGACACCCATCGCAGCCAGCACGCCGATGGGAAGTTTGGACGGTTCCTCGACGGGAACCGGTTCCGAAGGCGTCGGGGACGGTTCCGGCGTCGGCGCTTCCGTCGGCGCGGGCGTGGGCTCTTCTGTCGGCTCCGGCGTCGGCGCGGGCGTGGGCGCGGGCGTGGGCTCCGGGGTCGGCTCCGGGGTCGGGGGAACGTAATCGCTCAGGTCCTCCGCGGGAATGTTCTCGAGGAAATCGTTTTTTTGCACGTCCTCGCCGACTGTGCTGAACACCAGACCGTAATCGCACGGGAACATCCTGCGCTGATTGACGGATCGGATCGCGCCTTTGTCGTCTCCGCCGTGCCACAGCGTGATCGCTTCCAGGGAAAGCTCAAACGCCGTCTTGCCGTCAAACGACGCGAGCGGCGTGTCAACGTCGATCGTGATCGGATTTTCCTTCCCCATATGCGTGTAAAACTTTTTGACCTGCCACGTTCCGTACTGTTCCGCAGAGTCTGGATAGCATTCCGGATCGGCGGCGTATTCGATGCATTGTTTCGTGATCTCCGCGGTCAGCTTATGCGCGCCGTCGCCGCTGTCGCCGTTTTCGATATCGTGCGTGACGACGACCTGCGGACGCACACGCCGGATCTCGGCGGTCAGCAGCTCGTACGGATCGCGCCCGCTGCGGCGCAGCCATTCGTTTTCATAGACCTGATAACTGTTTGTATGAAAGTCCTCGAATTCAAAGAAGGTTTTGAACGTATTGAGTCCGAGCAGGTGCGTGCCCGCTGAGCTTTCGCGCTGGCGTCCGATCGTATCGCAGGCGATGTCGACGACATGGACCTTGTAGCCGCGGTCGGTATAGGTCGGCAGTACGGCGCCGAAGACCAGACAATCGTCGTTCCCGTGCGTTTCCACGAGCATGATGTCCGCGCTGTCAAGCGGCTCTTCCCAGACGATCGCTTTCGGCGGGACCTGTTTTTCCGAGTAGACAAACAGCTCCGACATGTTCCCGGCTCCTTTGAGCACGGTCATGCGGACCGTACAGACGCCCTCCTCCGGAAAAACGGTGAGGAACCGGATCTTATCGGCATATTCGCGGGAGGAGACGACTTCGCCGGCAGCATTGAGACACTCGACGAGCGCATGCTCCGGGATATAATTCCATTCCCAGTATACCGCGGCGGCAGGTTTCCCGTCGTTCCAGCTTACGGTAAACCAATCCTCTTCCTCGAAGCGTACCGTTGAGGAATAGGTGTAGTCCGTCAGCTTCTGCATGTCTCGCTTTTCATCGAAGTCATGGGCGTGGATCTCGATCGTGCAATCCTTGTTCATGGATAAATGTTCGGCAAACGCCTCGGCGGGCATCGAGGGAAACATAAAAAGAAAAACAATGACAATGACAGCGACAAGAATCCGTTTCGCTTGTCCGTATCTGAACATGGAATCGCCTTTCCGCAAAGAACGCAGGGGACTTTGCCGTATTTCTTCGGACAGCATTATTACACAAAACGGCAAAAAACGCAAGCGCCGATCCACATTTCGGAACGATTCTGAACGAAACCCCCTCTATTTATGTATAATATGTGTAAAACCGTGTGTCGCGGAGGAGTTGTCCCTTGACTTTGCGACAGTTATCCGTTACAATGTATTTGGTTAGTTTTTTTTGTACAAATTTGACGGCTGAAACACAGAGATGTGTTCAAATACAGCAAAACAAAAAAGATTACGGAGGGAAACATGAAGAGATTTTTTGCGATCGTTCTTTGTCTGCTGATGGTAACGGCGCTCTTTGCGTGCAAGACGCAGGAAACGGAACAACCCGCAGAACAGCCTGTTGAACAGTCCGCAGAGCAGCCCGCAGAGCAGCCTGCGGAGCAGCCCGCGGAGCAACCCGCCGATCAGCCCGCCGAACCGGCTGCGGAAGGTCTGGACATCAAGGTCGGCTTCATCTGCCTGCATGACGAGAACTCCACCTACGACCTGAACTTCATCAATGCTGCAAAGGCGGCATGCGCAACGCTCGGCATTCCCGAGGGCAACTACATCATCAAGACCAACATCCCCGAAGGCAAAGAGTGCTACGAGACCGCTGCCGACATGGCGGACTCCGGCTGCAAGATCATCTTCGCGGACAGCTTCGGTCATGAGGACTTCATGATCCAGGCGGCAAAGGAATTCCCGGACGTTCAGTTCTGCCACTCCACCGGCACCAAGGCGCACACCGAGAATCTTCCGAACTACCACAATGCGTTCGCGGCGATCTATGAAGGCCGTTATCTCGCGGGCATCGCGGCGGGCATGAAGCTCAAGGAGATGCTTGACGAGGGCAAGATCACCGAAGACCAACTCAAGATCGGCTACGTCGGCGCGTTCACCTATGCAGAGGTCGTTTCCGGCTACACGTCCTTCTTCCTCGGCGTCAAGTCCATCGTCCCGACCGTCACGATGGAGGTCACCTTCACCGGCTCCTGGTACGATGAGACCGCTGAAAAGGAAGGCGCAGTCAAGCTGATCAACAACGGCTGCGTGCTCATCAGCCAGCATGCTGACTCCATGGGCGCACCGTCTGCTTGCGAGAGCGCGGGCGTTCCGAACGTTTCCTACAACGGCAGCACCATCTCCGTCGGCCCGAACACCTACATCGTTTCTTCCCGCATCAACTGGGAGCCGTACTATGAGTACGCGATCAAGGCGGCTGCGGCAGGCGAAGCGATCCCGGCAGACTGGACCGGCACGATCGAGACCGGCTCCGTCCAGCTCTTCGAGCTGAACGACGCGGTCGCCGCAAAGGACACGCAGGCGGCGATCGACGCGGCGATGGCGGCGCTCAAGGCGGGCACGCTGCACGTTTTTGACACCTCGACCTTCACCAAGGACGGCGCAACGCTTACCAGCTATCTGGCGGACGTTGATACCGACCCGGCGTTCACCCCGGACACCGAAGTCATCAGCGACGGTTACTTCCACGAGTCCGAATTCCGCAGCGCACCGTATTTCGATATCCAGATCGACGGCATTACGCTGCTGAATATGGCATTCTGATCGAAAACCCTGTATCGGGCTGTCACAAGGCAGCCCGATCTTTTATTTCGCCGTATGTGAAAAATGTTCGTTTGTGCGTCTGACGGAATTTACAAACGAAACGATATATGATACAATCATAAAAAAGAATGGGCGGGGAGGTCCCCCGCGATCCGACAGAAAGGATGGATGACCTTGGAAGCAGTAAGATGCGCCGTCAGAATGGAAGGCATCACGAAGCATTTCGGAAGCGTGGTCGCCAACCGGAACATCAATCTGGAGCTGCATGAGGGCGAGATCCTTTCGCTGCTGGGAGAGAACGGCAGCGGGAAGACCACGCTGATGAACATGCTGTCCGGGATCTATTATCCGGACGAAGGGCAGATCTATATCCACGATCAGCCGGTAACGATCAAATCGCCGAAGGACGCTTTTGACTGCGGGATCGGCATGATCCATCAGCATTTCAAGCTTGTCGACGTGTTTACGGCAACGGAAAACATCATCCTCGGCCTGCATGAACAGGGGGCGCTGAATCTGAAACGCGCCGCAAACAAGATCCGCGAGATCAGCGAACGCTACGGCTTTGACATCGACCCGAATCAAAAGGTTTATAACATGTCTGTTTCGCAGAAGCAGACCGTCGAGATCATCAAGGTGCTGTACCGCGGCGCGGATATTCTGATCCTGGACGAGCCGACGGCGGTGCTGACGCCGCAGGAGACCGACAAGCTCTTTGCCGTCATGCGCAACATGCAGAAGGACGGCAAGTCGCTGATCATCATCACGCATAAGCTGCACGAGGTGCTTGATGTTTCCGACCGCGTCGCGATCCTCAGAAAAGGCGAGTATATCGGCGACGTTCTTACGAAGGACGCGAACCAGCAGTCGCTCACCGATATGATGGTGGGACGTGCGGTGAGTCTGAACATCGATCGCCCGCAGGCGGAGGTGATCACAGAACGGCTGCGCGTCGAGCATCTGACCGTGAAGGACGCCGAGGGCGTCAAGCGGCTCAAAGACGTCAGCTTTTCCGCGAACGCGGGCGAGATCCTCGGCATCGCGGGCATCGCGGGCAGCGGACAGCGCGAGCTTCTGGAAGCGATCGCGGGATTGCAGACGATCGAACCGGAAAGCAGGATCATCTATATCGATCCGGACGCCGGTGAAGAAAAGATCATCAACGGCATGGATCCGCTGAAGATCATCCGGTCGGGCATTCTGCTTTCGTTCGTGCCGGAGGATCGCTTCGGCATGGGACTTGTCGGCAGCATGAGCATCGCCGACAACGTCATGCTGAGAAGCTATCGGAAGGGACACGGCAATCCGTTTCTGAACTTCCGATACCCGAAAAAGCTTGCAAACAAGATCGTCAACGATCTCGAGGTGGTCACGCCGAACGTCGATAAGATCCCGCTGCGGCGGCTCTCGGGCGGCAATGTGCAGAAGGTCCTGGTCGGCCGCGAGATCGAGCAGAGCCCGACGGTACTGATGACGGCATACGCGGTGCGCGGTCTGGACATCAACACTTCATACACCATCTATAAACTGCTGACCGAGCAGAAGATGCAAGGCGTAGCCGTGATCTACGTCGGAGAGGACCTGGACGTGCTGCTCGAGCTTTGCGACCGCATCCTCGTGCTGTGCGGCGGACAGGTTTCCGGCGTCGTCGACGCGCGTTCCGTTACCAAGGAGCAGATCGGTCTGATGATGACGCAGTTCAGGAAAAAGAGTGAGACGGAGGAAGATCTGTCCGGTACAGCCGAAGCGAAGGAGGCCGCGCATGAAGAGTAAAAGCCGGTTCATACTCCCGTTCGGGATCCATATCGCAAAGCGCGACGGTATTCCTTCCTGGAAACGTTGGCTGATCCGTGCAGCCGCGATCCTGATCGCGCTGCTTCTGTGCGCGATCATCACGATCGTGATCACCAAGCTGAATCCCGCGGACGTGCTTAAAAGCATGATCAACGGAACCTTCGGCTCTGCGCGAAAGGCGTGGAAGACGGTCTATTACGTCGTGATCCTGCTCGGCATCTCGCTGGCGGTCACACCCGCGTTCAAGATGCGCTTCTGGAACATCGGCGCGGAGGGACAGGTCCTGATCGGCGCGTTCGCCGCCGCCGCCTGCATGTTCTATGCGGGAAGAATGCCGTTCTTCAACGATCCGGGCGTTTCCATGCAGGTCAAGAACCTGATCGTTATCCCGTGCATGGTGATCGCTGCGATCGCAGCCGGCGCGCTGTGGGGCTTTTTGCCCGCATTCTTCAAGTCGCGGTGGAACACGAATGAAACGCTGTTCACGCTGATGATGAATTACGTCGCGATCCAGCTTGTCAAGTTTATGATCGCCTATCGCGAGTTTCCCAAGCTGTATCAATGGTCCTCGAACGGCACGTCCGTCGGTACGATCAACGCGGGTTTCCAGTCGGTCGGAATCGGAACGTTCCAGAAGATCGGCGAACAGTCCGGTACACAGTACGTATACCCGATCGTTTGCATCGGTTTGCTGACGCTGCTGATCTTCCTGTATCTCAAATACAGCAAGCACGGCTATGAGATCGCAGTCGTCGGCGAAAGCGAGCGTACGGCAAGCTACGCGGGCATCAAAGTCAACCGCGTGATCGTCCGTACGATGATCCTTTCCGGCGCGCTTTGCGGTCTGGTGGGCTTTCTGATCGTTGCCGCGGAAGGCACGGTTTCGTCAGACGTCGTGGACGGACGCGGCTACACCGCGGTCATGGTTTCCTGGATGTCGCAGTTCAACCCGTTCGGCATGATCTTCTCGTCGCTGCTGCTGGTGTTCATGCAGTTCGGCGCGAAGGAGGTCGTCATGCCCGACGGCGTCAGCCTCGATAAAAACTTCGCGAATATGCTGATGGCGATCATCCTGTTCTTCATCATCGGGTGCGAATTCTTCATCACATACAAGCTGCAGGTCAGCCGGCATAAGAAGAGGGAGGAATAAGGGTATGTGGAGTTTTCTGACGTCTTTCATTCCGAGAGCGCTTATGCAGGCGATGCCGCTTCTGTACGGAAGTACCGGCGAGATCCTGACGGAGAAATCCGGCAACCTGAACCTCGGCATTCCGGGCATCATGTTCATCGGCGCGATCACCGGCGTTTCCGGTGCGTTCATCTATGAACACTCGGTTCCCGCGGGGCAGATGATCGGGATTCTGGCTGTGCTGATCCCGCTGATGAGCTGCCTGATCGGATCGTTTCTGATGGGGCTTCTGTACTGCTTCCTGACGGTCACGCTTCGCGCCAATCAAAACGTCACCGGTCTTTCGCTGACGATCTTCGGCACCGGCGTCGCGCAGTTCCTGGGCGGCTCGCTGATCAAGCTCACACATGCGCAGGAAGCGGGCGTCGCGAGCATGACGATCACGGAAACAGTCAAATATTACAGCAACGGCAATGTTCCGGGTTGGCTTGCGTATTCCGCTGTCGCCATTGCGATCCTCGCCGCGCTTTTTCTGAAATACACGCGCACGGGCATGCAGCTTCGCGCAGTCGGTGAAAACCCGGCGACCGCGGACGCCGCGGGCATCAACGTAACGCGGTATAAATATCTTGCGACGATCGTGGGCAGTATGATCGCAGGTCTCGGCGGGCTGTGCTTCGTCATGGAATGCGCGCACGGCACGTGGTCCGAGCCGAGGATCGACCAGATCGGCTGGCTTGCGATCGCCCTGGTCATCTTCACGACGTGGCGGCCGGCCATCAGCATTCCGGCTTCGATCATGTTCGGCGGTCTGCTGATCCTGAGCGAGCACCTGAATCCGCCGATCGGCATCAAGGAGCTGTACACCTTGATCCCGTACGTGGTCACGCTCGTCGTGCTGATCATCGTCTCTTTACGCAAAAAGCGCGAAAACCTCCCGCCGCAAAGCCTGGGGCTTGCGTACTTCCGGGAGGAGAGATAGTAATTCGAAAAGGGCCGCTCGAAAGAACGGTCCTTTTTTCCGGGAAAAAAGTCCGATGAAGTTCACAGTTCAAAAAAAGGAATTCGGCAGCGAACGGCGTATATATAATCAGATTGATTATTAATTAAATAGATCGATATAGATTACATGGATATAGATTATACAGAATCAGATGTAATTATATCGGTATAGTTCATAATCAGTATGATCAAGAAGATACATAACGCCTCCCCCATACAATCAGGGGAGGCGTTATGATATAATTACAATATCTTTACGGTGATGAGCTTTCAGTCCTGAAACCGACTCAAAGATTCGCCGTTCAGCCAGCGGACCAGTTCAGGCGGGGTGTCCGGGACGTTGACGGTCGTGAAGGTCGTACGCTTCGGCACCATGCTTTCCGGGTCGTCGCTTTCGGCCCAGACGACGCGCTGCAGGACCTTTTTCCCGCATTGTGAGATGTCGCCTTCGGGCAGCTCGTCGATCTGCAGCAGGATCGAGGCATGCTTCTGGTCCGAGCTCCAGCGTCCGAAATTCGTCGTCGGGTGCTTCCAGAGCCATTGCATCCGCCGTCCGCCGTCCTCGCTTTTGACGCGCTTGAGGTAACCGTTATGGATATCCTGCGTGCAGCGCATCAGCCAGATCACGTGGTAGCCGGCTTTCTGGAACAATTCGCACACGTCGAAGAATGACGCTTCCATGAGAAGTCCGTCCTGCATCATCATGGCGTTGTGCCCCACAAGGAGATAGACTTCGTGCGTCACGCCGTCGAGGGTAATGGGCACGTTGCGGCATTCCGGCGGAAACAGCGCCATCCACTGCGCGCGCCAATCATCCTTTGACGACTGTATAAATTCCTTTTTCTTACGAAACAGACACATGGGATTCACCGTTCGCTTTGATATAGAAAACTCATGGTGCGTACATCAAACAGCCCGCAGTCGGTCAGCCGCACCTCGGGAATGACCGGCAGCGCAAGGAAAGAAAGGAGCACGAGGGGATCGCAGGCGTCGTCCGTACCGAGCGCGTGCGCGGCGGAAAGCAGTTCGCGCTGCTTCTCGAGGACGGTTTCGACCGGCGCGTCGCTCATGAGCCCCGCGACGGGAAGCTCCAGAAGCGCCTTGACCTCGCCGTGCGAGACGACCGTGAAACCGCCGCCGCAGGTTTGCAGCGTTTCCGCCGCGAAGAGCATGTCGTCGTCATTGTCGCCGACGACCACGATGTTGTGCGAATCGTGCGCGACCGTCGCCGCGATCGCGCCGCCCTTCACGTGCATGCCTTCGACGATACCGACGCCGACATTCCCGGTCGCGTGATGGCGCTCGATGACGGCAAGCTTGTTGAGCCCGTCGTCCGGGATGAAGTATCCGTCCTCGTCGGTCGGCACGATGCCGGTGACGAGCCGCGTCACGAGCTGATGCGGAACGGTCTCAATGATCGGCATGAACGGCTTTGCCTTGAGCCGCAGATCGTCCTTTGTGACCGGCGCGGCGTGAACGCTGTTCTTCACGCTTTCGGGGACCGCGGGGGAGGGGATCGGCGCGCCCGGGTCGATGAGCCTGCCGTTTGCGAAGACTGCTTTCGGCTCGATCGTATGCAGATCGTCGAACAGGATAAAGTTCGCGCGATACCCCGGTGCGATCGCGCCGACGCGCCGGAGACCGAACGCCGTCGCGGTGTTGAGCGTCGCCATGCGGATCGCGTCGAGCGGACGGATCCCGCGGGAGATCGCGGTATTGACGATGTGGTTGATGTGCCCTTCGGAACGAATGTTCTCCAGGTGCTTGTCGTCGGTGCAGAAGCAGATGCGGTCGGTGGGAAGTCCCTCCGAAACGAGCCCGTCGAGCATCTCGGTCACGCCGTTCGCCGCCGAGCCCATGCGAATGAGGATGTACATGCCGTTGCGCAGCTTTTCCTTGAGCTCCGCGAAGTTCGAGCATTCATGGTCGGTGCGCGGACCGGCGAGGCAGTAGGCGTTCAGCGCCTTGCCGGTCAGCATCGGCGCGTGTCCGTCGATCGGCCGGTCAAAGAAGCACTGCAGCTTGAAGATCATTTCCGGCGCGGAGGAGACGACCGAGGGGTAGTCCATCACTTCGCCGAGCCCGACCACGTTCGGCTCGTCCATAAACGCGGCGAGATCCTTGGCGGAAAGCGTCGCGCCGCTGTGCTCGAACGGCGTTGCGGGCACGCAGCTCGGCAGCATGAAGTGAATGTCCAGCGGGAGGTCCTTTGAAAGCGCCATGATTGCGGAAAGGCCCTCCTTGCCCGCGACATTCGCGATCTCGTGCGGGTCGGCGACGATCGTGGTCGTGCCCTTCGGCAGAATCACCTGCGCAAAAGAAGCGGGCGTGACCATCGAGCTTTCGATGTGTACATGCCCGTCGATGAACCCCGGCGCAAGGTACGCGCCGTGGGCGTTGTATTCGTTTTCACAGGAGTAATTGCCGACGCCGATGACCGTATCGCCCGAGATCGCCACGTTCGTTTGTATGATCTCATTGGTGAAGACGTTGATCACGCGCGCGTCGCGGATCACAAAGTCCGGTTTGCCCTTGCATGCGGCGGAGATCAGCCGGGAAAGATCGCCTGCGTTCATGGTTCACTGCGCCTCGATTCCTGCATTTTTTTCAGTATACCACAAGAATCGCCGCGCGTAAATCCTCAAAGCAGATTATTCCACGAAAAAAGTTCGATCCCTTCGATACGTTCCAGGACGGAGCGCGCCTCAGCAAGCGCTTCGACCGCCGCGCAGACGTCCTTTGCGCGGACGGACAGGTCGGCGACCGCAAAACAGGCGTCGAGCGAATCCACGCTCGCGTGGTTCAAAAAGCGTTCAAGCACCGGCATCCGATCGCGGGTCAGCTCCCGTAGCGCGGCGCAGTACGGCGCCGCGGCTTCCGTGTCGCCCGCAAGCAGCGCGTTTTCCGCCTGCCCGATCCAGTCGTCCGCCTGCGCGGAAAAGTCCCTGAGGATCGCGGAGGGCAGCAGAAACAGCATCACAAGGAAGCAGCAGATCAAAATCGTCATCGTCGTCCGAAATATCGTAAAGCCCATACGTCCTCCTTATTCGTTGGTAAAGCTCATGACCCGGCTGCCGTTTCTGCGGTCCAGCTGCACGTGCAGCTCGCCGTCGCCGTTCATCTGCGCGAAAAAGACGTTTTTGAGCGCAAGCCCGTGATTTTTCAGCATCGTCTCCACGTCCTTTCTTTCAAGATGCAGCGTTTCCAATCCGCTTTTCTGGACCTTTCCTTCGAGGATCAGAAGATGACTGAGCGCCGCGGAGCCGGGCTCGAGATTCAGCTCCCGTTTGTTCGGCTGCTGAAACGCCGCTTTTTGCAGGATGCTCACCGTGCCGTTCGTTTCGAGGATCGCGTAGGCGACCTCGCCGACGTCGAAGATATCCTTCGCGCGGAGACTGTCCAGGAGATCGCGCACGGTGTAGTTCGTGCGCTGCATGATCTTCTCCTGCAAAACGCCGTCGAGGATCAGAATCTGCGGCGTTCCGCAGATCAGCCGCCGGACGGGGGAGAATTTCAGACACAGCTTCGCGATCACCTGCTGCACGAGGTACAGGGCAAGGATCGGCACGACGCTGTACAGAAGCGGAATGTCCGTATCCGCGATCGCCGTGCTCGCAAGGTCGGCGATGATCAACGTCATCAACAGGTCGTACGGCTGCAGATCGCTCACCTGGCGCTTGCCGGTAAGCCGCAGGATCAGCAGCACGAATAGGTCCAGAAAGACCGCGCGTAAAAACAGTGTCAGCATACGAAAAGGATGCGCAGGAGAGAATGAAACCATACGGAGCAGTTGACGTATCACGAAAAATGATATATACT
Source organism: Clostridia bacterium (assembly GCA_017524445.1). Lineage (GTDB taxonomy): Bacteria > Bacillota > Clostridia > Christensenellales > CAG-138 > UBA3792. The sequence goes on from JAFXVP010000070.1 coordinate 57,639, forward strand.
ATTTATAATCCGTAAAAGGAAAAAAAGGAATCGTGTCGAATATTATAGTAAGAGGGAGAGAATGAGATGTTATCTTTCTTTCCGGAAGAATGGAGGTTTGGGCTATGTCATTTGAAGGAGGATCGGCTCTGTCGTCGACGCTGATCACGTTTCTTCTGGGACTCGGGATCGTCTTTATCGGACTGATCGCGCTGATCGCGATCATAAAGATCATGGGCGCGATCATGCGTGCCGTCGGCAAGAAAAAACCGGAACCGGTTTCGGAATCCGCCGCACAGGTCACAAGGACCGAGCCGGAAGGCGACATGGGCGAGATCAAGGCGGCGGTCGCCGCGGCGCTTGCAACGATGCTGGGCGACAGCGTCAAAGGCATCAGGATCGTATCGTTTAAGAAATTGGATTGAAATAAGGGGGAAGAAACCATGCGTAAGTTTCAGGTAAACGTCAACGGAACCAGATATGAAGTAGAAGTCGAAGAGATCGACGCCAACGCGATCCCGAAGGCGGCGGCGGAGCCCGTCAAAGCGGCTCCCGCGGGCGCGGGCACCGAGGTGCGTTCGCCGATGCCCGGCAACATCCTGCAGGTCAACGTGAATCCCGGCGATACCGTCAAGGAAGGTCAGCAGCTGATGATCCTCGAAGCCATGAAGATGGAGAACGAGATCCTTGCGCCGTGCGCGGGCAGGGTCACGTCCATCGGCGTTGCCAAGGGTTCCTCGGTCGAAAGCGGCGCGCTCCTTTGCACCATCGCCTGATCGGGGGCGCCTATGGAAGCCATTTGGAAAACCGTTTCCGAGTTTTTCTCCGGCTCGGGCTTTGCCCTGTTCTTCGAGGGGGAAAACTGGAAATGCGCGATCATGATCCTGATCGCATGCGGTCTGCTGTATCTCGCGATCGTGAAAAAGTTCGAGCCGCTGCTGCTCGTTCCGATCGCGTTCGGCATGCTTTTAACGAACCTGCCCGGCGCAGGCATGTTCCATGAGGAATTCTTCTCCGGCGGGCACGTGCATTGGGAGAACCTGACCGGCGGCGCAGGTCTCCTCGATTATCTGTATCTCGGCGTCAAGCTCGGCATCTATCCGTGCCTCATCTTCATGGGCGTCGGCGCGATGACGGACTTCGGTCCCTTGATCGCGAATCCGAAGAGCCTGATCCTCGGCGCGGCGGCGCAGCTCGGCATCTATATCGCGTTTGCGCTGTCCGTTCTGGTGTTCCAGCTCCCGTTCATGAACCTTCTCGGCACGGACATCCAGAACGTCGCCGCGTCCATCGGCATCATCGGCGGCGCGGACGGCCCGACGGCGATCCTCGTTACCTCGCGGCTCGCTCCGGCGTTTTTGGGACCGATCGCGGTTGCGGCATATTCGTACATGGCGCTCGTTCCGGTCATTCAGCCGCCGATCATGAAGGCGCTGACCACGAAGAAGGAACGGCAGATCGTCATGGCGCAGCTTCGCCCGGTCTCCCAGACCGAAAAGATCATCTTCCCGATCGTCGTCACGATCTTCGTTGCGCTGCTGGTTCCCTCCGCGGCGCCCTTGGTCGGCTGTCTGATGCTCGGCAATCTCTTTAAGGAATCCGGCGTCACGGAGCGTCTTTCGAAGACGGTCCAGAACGAACTCTGCAACATCGTCACGATCTTCCTCGGTGTGTGCGTCGGCGCAACGGCGACGGGCGCAACGTTCCTCACGCTGACCACGGTTGCGATCGTCCTGCTCGGCGTCCTCGCCTTTATGGGCGGCACCGCAGGCGGCGTACTGCTCGCAAAGTTCATGAACCTGTTCCTGAAGCAGAAGATCAATCCGCTGATCGGCTCCGCGGGCGTGTCCGCCGTTCCGATGGCGGCGCGTGTTTCACAGGTCGTGGGACAGAAGGAGAATCCGAAGAACTTCCTGCTGATGCACGCGATGGGTCCCAACGTGGCGGGCGTCATCGGCTCGGCGATCGCGGCGGGCGTATTCCTGTCGCTGTTCGGACATTAAGGAGGATCGACCATGGGAAAACTGTACGTTACCGATACCATTCTGCGTGACGCGCACCAGTCGCTTGCCGCGACGCGCATGACCACGAAGGAAATGCTGCCCGCCTGCGAAATGCTCGACGCGATCGGCTACTGGTCGCTCGAGGTCTGGGGCGGCGCGACGTTCGACTCCTGCCTTCGTTATCTCAACGAGGATCCGTGGGAGCGTCTCCGCACGCTTCGGAAAGCGCTGCCGAACACGAAACTGCAGATGCTCTTCCGCGGACAGAATATCTTAGGCTACAAGCACTATGCGGACGACGTCGTCGAGCAGTTCTGCCGCAAGGCGATCGAAAACGGCATCGACGTGATCCGCATCTTCGACGCGCTGAACGATCCGAGAAACCTCGAAGCCGCGATCAGGTACACCAAAAAGTACGGCGGCTTCTGCGAGGCGGCGATCTCCTATACGACTTCTCCGGTGCACAGCGAGGAGTATTTCGTAAAGCTCAGTAAAGAGCTTGCGCAGATGGGCGCGGATTCGATCTGCATCAAGGATATGGCGAATCTTCTGCTCCCGTACGACGCATACTCTCTGGTGAAAAAGCTCAAAGCCGAGGTCGACATTCCGATCCACCTGCACACGCACAACACGACCGGCACGGGCGACATGGTGCTTCTGAAGGCCGCGGAGGCGGGCGTCGACATCGTCGATACCGCGCTTTCTCCCCTCGGAAACGGCACCTCGCAGCCCGCGACCGAATCGCTCGTCGCAACGCTCAAGGGACAGGAACGCGACACGGGACTTGATCTCAACGCGCTTTCCGAGTGCGCGAAGTATTTCCGTCAGGTCTACGAGCGCCTGAAGCAGGACGGTCTGATCTCCGACAAATCGCTGCGCGTCGATACGAATACGCTCCTGTATCAGGTGCCGGGCGGCATGCTCTCGAACCTGATCAAGCAGCTCAAGGACGCCGGCGCGGAGGATAAGTATTACGACGTGCTCGCGGAGATCCCGCGGGTCAGAAAAGACTTCGGCTATCCGCCTCTCGTCACGCCGACCAGTCAGATCGTCGGCACGCAGGCGGTGTTCAACGTGCTCGTCGGCCGCTATAAGACCTTTCCGAACAACTCGAAGGCGGTTTTGCGCGGCGAATACGGACGGCTGCCGGGTCCCGTCAACGAAGAGGTACGGAAAATGGCGATCGGCGACGAACCGGTCGTGACCTGCCGCCCCGCGGACCTATTGGAGCCGGAGCTTGAAAAGTACAAGGCGGAGCTCGGAGACCGCGCAAGAAGCGAAGAGGATGTACTGAGCTACGCGCTGCTGCCGCAGGTTGCCATGAAGTATTTCGACTGGCGCGACGAGCAGGAACGCAAGGCAAAGGAGCCCGCACCCGCGCCGAAAGCGGAACCCGCCGTCGATCCGAACGCGGTCCGCGAACTTTACGTGGAGGATCTCACCATCTGAATGAAGCACATTCCGAACATTCTTTCGTCCCTGCGCATCGTCATGGTCGGCGTATTCGCATGGCTGTTCCTTTCGGCGCGCATTCCGGCGCATTATCTCTGGGCGCTCGGCGTTTTCGTGCTGGCGTTTCTGACCGACGTGCTCGACGGCTTCCTGGCGCGCACGTTCAACTGGATCACGCCGGTGGGAAAGCTGCTCGACCCGCTTGCGGATAAGCTGATGGCGATCACGGCGCTCGTCGTGATCCTGATCGGCAAGGCCGGGCAGTCGCTTTTCTGGATCTATTTCGCACTGGTGATCCTCGTCGGCGTCAAGGAGATTCTGATGCTGATCGGCGGCATGATCATGTTGAAGCAGCGCAAGGTCGCCTATTCCGACTGGTACGGAAAGACCGCGACCGGGCTCTTCGCGATCGGCATTGCGCTGACGCTGTTAAGCTTCGTGTTCGACACGATTGAGCCGTGGAACATCGCGGTGCTGTCGGCGTCGATCGGGCTGTCGTACGTCGCGCTCGCGCACTATGCGCGGACGCAGCTTTTCAAGCCGCGGGAGGAGGAACCGAGCGCGGAGGAGGAGAAGCTGTTCGAGAAGTTCGACCGTTTGGCGAAATAATGCTTGCATTCTTCGAAAGAGTGTGTTATACTGTTTCTGTTGGAATGTTGAACTTGAAGGAGTGGGGAAATCCCACTCTTTCGTTTTGAGAGAGGATACGGATATGAAAACGACTGAGATCTGTGAAAATCTCTGCAAGGCGAAGATCGAATCGCTTGGATTCGAGCTCTGCGACGTCGAGTATCAGAAGGAATACGGCGACTGGGTGCTGACGTTCTATATCGATAAGCCCGGCGGCGTCACGATCGACGAATGCGAAACGGTAAGCCGCGCGATCGAGCCGATCCTCGACGAGAAGGACCCGATCGAATCGGAATACGTGCTTTCCGTCTCCTCGCTCGGGATCGACCGTCCTTTGAAAAAGGACCGCGATTTCGAACGCGCTTTGGGTTCGGAGCTTGAGATCAAGCTTTACGCGCCGCAGGACGGCAAAAAGCAATGGATCGGAACGCTCTCGTCGTTCGACGCCGACGGCTTCACCGTCGAAACGGAGCAGGGAAAGCCGATGACCTTCCAAAAGAAGGACTGCGCGCTTGTCCGTCCGAATATCCGGTTTTCATAAGAATTTACAAGGGTTTCATCAAGAAAGGAAAGAACCATGAACTTAGAGTTTATCGAAGCATTGAACGCGCTTGAAAAGGAGCGCGGCATCAAGAAGTCCGTGCTGCTTTCGGCATTCGAAGCGGCGCTGATCGTCGCGTACAAGCGCAACTACAATTCGACCGCAAACGTCCGCGCGGAAGTGGACGGCGACACCGGCGACTACCACATCTACGCGAGCAAGACCGTCGTGGAGAAGGTCGAGACGCCTTCGCAGGAGATCTCGCTGGAACGCGCGAAAAAGATCAATCCGCTGTACGAGCTCGGCGACGTGCTTGAGGAGGAAGCGTTCACGAAGGATTTCGGACGCATTGCGGCGCAGACCGCGAAACAGGTCATGGTGCAGCGCATCCGCGAGGCGGAACGCGGCAACATCTACGACGAGTACGTCGAGAAGGAAAACGAGATCCTGACGGCGATCGTGCAGCGTGTGGAGAAGGGCAACGCCTATGTCGAGCTCGGCAAGACGGACGGCATCCTGACCGCGAACGAGATGATCCCGGGCGAGGAATACGAAATGAACGCCCGCATCAAGGTCTATGTGCTCGAAGTGCGCAAGGACAACAAGGGGCCGCAGGTCGTCGTGAGCCGCACGCACCCGGGCCTCGTCAAGCGCCTCTTTGAACTCGAAGTTCCCGAGATCCAGTCCGGTACGGTCGTGATCAAGTCGATCGCGCGCGAAGCGGGCTTCCGCACCAAGGTGTCCGTGTTCTCGACCGATCCGCAGGTCGACGCGGTCGGCGCATGCGTCGGTCCGCGCGGCGCGCGCGTGGAGCGTATCGTCAACGAGCTCCACAATGAAAAGATCGACATCATCGAGTACGATTCCGACAGCGCGATCTACATCGCGAAGGCGCTGAGCCCCGCGAAGGTGCTGATGGTCTACGTCAATGAAGACGAAAAGGCCGCGCGCGTCATCGTGCCGGATTCGCAGCTCTCGCTTGCCATCGGCAAGGAGGGACAGAACGCGCGTCTTGCCGCAAAACTGACCGGCTGGAAGATCGACATCAAGAGCCAGTCGCAGGCGGACGCAGCGGTGGACGCCGCGAAGGCGCAGCAGAACGCGGAGGAGTAAGCGATTGAAAAAGATCCCGATGCGGATGTGCGTCGCCTGCCGCGAGATGCGGGCGAAAAAGGACCTGATGCGCATCGTGCGCACCGCCGAGGAGGTGCTCGTGCTCGATCGGACCGGAAAGCAGTCCGGTCGCGGCGCGTACCTTTGCCGCGACGCGGCGTGCGTTCAAAAAGCGCTGAAAACGCGCGCGCTCGAACGTGCGCTCGAAGCGCCGATGAACGACGCGCTGAAAGAAGCGCTGGGATCGGAGACCGGCAGCAATGACGGAACGGCTCTTTAACGCGATCGGGCTTTCGATGAAAGCCGGCAAGGTGAAAAGCGGCGCGTTTGCCGCGGAGAGCACGATCCGATCCGGCAAGGCAAAGCTGGTCCTTTTGGAGGAAACGGCGTCGGAGGCGACGAAGACGCATTATGAACATCTGTGCGCGGCGTACGGCGTTCCGTTCTATACGGTGGAGTCCGTGGGAAGCGCGATCGGAAAGAATTCACACATCGTCATGGCGGTGACGGATCATTCTTTCCGGGATATGATAGAGCGCGCAATGCGCAATACCGATGAAAAGCGGGGATGAGTATGGCAACGAATTTTCTGGAAACAGCAAAAAATCTGAAAGAGGAGATGCAGGCGCTTCTTCATAAGCTCGACGGCACGAAGGGTACGATCGGTACGCTTCTCGACGCGGCGCGCCGCACGGAAGGCAGCATGATCGACCGCGAGGAGAAGGAGAAGCAGGAGCGTGAGGAACGCGAACGCGCCGAACGGCTCAAGGCGATGCTGGAAAGCGATGCGGATCTTGCCGCGCATGCAGGCGGGGCCGAGGAACCGGAGTCCGAGCCGCAGACGCCCGAATCCGTGCAGCCCGCGCCCGTGCAGGACGCTCCGAAGGAGCCGAAGAAGGAGCCGGCACGGACCGATGAACCACGTCCGCAGCGTCCGCAAAACGGCAGAGAACCGCGTCAGGACCGTCAGCAGGGCGGCGACCGCAGACAGGGCAGCGACCGCAGACAGGAAAGCGGCGATCGACGCGGCAGCGATACACGCGGACCGCGCCGCGACAATACCGGTTCTCAGCGCGCCGTTGTGATCAACGTGCCGAATCCTTCCGACAACACAGGCAAGGCGGCAAGAACCGACAAGAAGAAACCGTTCGAAACGACGGATAAGAAGGCGAAGAGCAAGAAGACGATGATGAAGGAACAGGGACCGACCGCACGCGGATGGGAAGACGACAGCCAGATGGGCAACCGCCGCAAGGTCAAAAAGCACGAGCAGGAGGTGCAGCAGCCGAAGCCCGCGCCCGTCGTGATCGACCACGCGGTGATCACGACTGAGACGATCACGGTCAAGGATCTGTCCGAAAAGCTCGGCAAGCCCGCAAACGAGATCCTGAAAAAGCTTCTGATGCTCGGCATCATCGCGAACATCAACCAGGAGCTGGATTTCGACACCTGTGAGCTGATCGCGAGCGAGTTCAATATCACGCTCGAACAGCAGCTTGCAAAGTCCTTCGAGGACGTTCTGATGGATACCGCGGACGACGTCGACGCACCGGAAACGCTGAAACCGCGTCCCCCGGTCGTCACGATCATGGGCCACGTCGACCACGGCAAGACGTCGCTCCTCGACGCGATCCGCAATTCGCACGTCACCGCGGGCGAGGCGGGCGGCATAACGCAGCACATCGGCGCGTACACCGTCACGCTGAACGGCAAGCAGATCACCTTTATCGACACGCCGGGTCACGAAGCGTTCACGGCGATGCGTGCGCGCGGCGCGCAGGTCACGGATATCGTTATCCTCGTCGTCGCGGCGGACGACGGCATCATGCCGCAGACGATCGAGGCGATCAACCACGCGAAGGCGGCGGGCGTTCCGATCATCGTTGCGATCAACAAGATCGACCGCGACACCGCGGATCCCGAGCGCGTCAAGCAGCAGCTCACCGAATACGGTCTCGTCACCGAGGAATGGGGCGGCGACACGATCTGCGTGCCCGTCTCGGCAAAGAAGCAGATCAACCTCGATCAGCTCCTCGAAATGGTGCTTCTGCAGGCGGACGTTCTGGAGCTCAAGGCGAATCCGGATCGTCTCGCGAAGGGTACGATCATCGAAGCGCAGCTTGACAAGACGCGCGGTCCGGTGGCAACGGTGCTCGTGCAGAACGGCACCTTGAAGAAGGGCGATATGATCGTTGCCGGCATGGCGTTCGGCAAGGTCCGCGCCATGATGGATGACAAGGGCAGGACCGTCAATACCGCCGGTCCGTCCACGCCGGTCGAGGTCCTCGGCTTCAACGAGGTCCCGGCTGCGGGCGATCTGCTGTTTGCGGCAAACGACGACAAATTGAGCCGTCAGGTCGCGGACGAACGCCGTCAGAAGGCAAAGGCCGCGCAGGTCAAGCAGGCACAGAAGGTCTCTCTGGACGATCTGTTCAGCCAGATGGCGGAAGGCGAGCTCAAGGAACTCAACCTCATCGTCAAGGCGGACGTGCAGGGCTCCGTCGAAGCGGTCAAGCAGGCGCTTGAAAAGCTTTCGAACGACGAGGTCCGCGTGCGCGTCATCCACAGCGGCGTCGGCGCGATCACCGGATCGGATATCATGTTCGCGTCCGCGTCGAACGCGATCGTCATCGGCTTCAACGTGCGTCCGGATTCCACGGCGCGCGCCGCGGCGGAGAAGGAAAAGGTCGACGTCCGCACCTACCGCGTCATCTACAACGCGATCGAGGACGTCGAGAACGCAATGAAGGGCATGTTCAAGCCCGTGTTCCAGGAAGTCGAGCTCGGCCGCTGCACGGTCCGCAGCACGTTCCGCATCTCCGGCGTCGGCACGATCGCAGGCGCATACGTCAACGAGGGCAAGGTCACGAGGACCGCGCAGGTGCGCGTCGTCCGCGGCGGCATCGTCCTGCACGACGGCAAGATCGGCTCTCTGAAGCGCTTCAAGGACGACGCGAGAGAGGTCATGGCGGGCTACGAGTGCGGTATCTCGATCGAGAACTTCAACGACATCCTCGAGGATGACGTCATCGAATGCTACGTGATGGAGGAAGTGAAGCGCTGATGGCAAAGGTCAGGAACGAACGGCTCCGTGAGGAGCTCAAAAAGACGGTCAGCGTGATCATCTTTGAAATGAAGGACCCGCGCATCCCTGCGGTGACCTCGATCACCGAAATGGAAGTGACGCCGGACCTCAAATACGCCAAGGCGCACGTTTCCGTGTACGACGCGGACGAGACCGCGCTGAAGACCGCGGTCGAAGCGCTGAACCACGCCGCGGGCTTTATCGGTCACGAGGTCGGCGCGCGGATGACGATCCGCAGAGTGCCCGCGATCAAGTTCGTCGGAGACGATTCGATCGCGTACTCGGTGCATATCTCCGAGGTGATCCGTTCGCTGCATAAGGACGACAAACCCGAAAAGGAGCCGGAAGAATGAATCTTTTGAAGGCGGCGTCCTTTATACAATCGCATCAATCGTTTTATCTGGCAGCCCACCAGTCGCCCGACGGCGACACGATGGGCTCTTGCCTTGCTTTGCGGGCGGCGCTTCTTGCAATGGGCAAGGAAGCGACGGTCGTGTGTCCCGATCCCGCGCCGAAAAACCTTTCGTTTTTAGAAGGCGTCGACACGGTGACCGGCACGAACGGGATCGAACCGCCCAAGGAAGCGGTGATCTACGTCGACTGCGCCGATCATAAGCGTACCGGCACGCTGCAGGCAGCGCTGGAGACCGCACCGTATCAGTTCTGCATCGACCACCACGGCACGAATCCGCGGCAATCGAAGGACGGCGACTGGGTCGAGGACGTCTCCGCAACCGGCGAGCTCATTTTACGGCTTCTGAACGAACTGCGTGTGCCGATCACGCACGGCATCGCGGTCGCGCTCTATACGGCGATCACCACGGACACCGGCAATTTCGCGTACTCGAACACCACCGCGGACGCGTTCCTTGCCGCGGCGGAACTGATGCAGTACGATATCGACCTATCGGAACTCAACCGTATTCTGTTCCGCGAAATGACGCTTGCAAAGGCAAAGCTCGTCGCCTATACGCTCGGACACATGGAGCTTTCGGAAGACGGTCGGCTGAATCTCTGCGCGATCCCCGAACGCGTCCTTAACGCGTGCGGGGCGACCAAGGAGGACTGCGAAGGGCTCATCGACGATCTCCGTGACGTCGACACCGTCGAGGCGGCGTGTATCCTCAGGGAATCCGACGGCGTCGTGCGCGTCAGCATGCGCAGCAAGCGTACCTGCGACGTGGCGGCTGTCGCAAAACGGTTCGGCGGCGGCGGACACCTGCGCGCCGCGGGCTGCACGCTCGAGCTTCCGCTGGACGAGGCGGTGCGCGTGATGCGCGACGCGCTCATTGAGGCGCTCGCATGATCGAAGGGATCGTCACCGTACTGAAACCGCCGGCGATGTCGAGCTCCGACGTCGTGGTGGACGTACGAAAGATTTTTGAAACGAAACGGGTCGGGCATCTCGGAACGCTCGATCCCGAAGCAGCGGGCGTTCTGCCGGTCTGCGTCGGACGCGCGGTGCGGCTGTTCGATTATCTCGTCGACAAGCAGAAGACCTACCTCGCCGAGATCGCGTTCGGCGTCGCGACCGACACGCAGGACGCGCAGGGGAAGGTCACGGAAACGAGCGACGCTGTCGTGACGGCGGAGCAGCTTGACGCGGTTCTGCCGAAGTTTTCGGGCGCGATCCTGCAGACGCCGCCGATGTATTCGGCCCTGAAATTCAACGGACAAAAGCTTTACGACCTCGCGCTTTCGGGAAAAGAGATCCCGGACAAATCGCGCGAGGTGGAGATCGCTTCGCTGAAACGCGTCGGAACGCGCGGCAAGAATCGATTTCTGATCGAGGTCACCTGCTCGCGCGGGACGTATATCCGCACGCTGTGCCATGATATCGGCGAAGCGCTCCAAGTGCCCGCGCATATGGCGTTTCTTTTACGCACCGCATCCGGACCGTTTACACTGGATATGGCGTATTCGATCGCGGAGCTCATCGAACTGAAAGAGGCGGGGCGCTTAGCCGAAACGCTGACCTCCTGCGAGGACGCGGTCGCGTTTCTCCCGCGGCTCGATCTCGGGCGTGATCGCAGAAAGCCGACTATAAACGGTCTGTCCACGCGCACGAACGCGCCGGACGGCACGTACCGCATCTACTGCAAGGGCTTCCTGGGCGTCGGCGTCGTGCAAAACGACGCCGCGGTATTGAAGGTGCATCTCTACGGGGAGGACGTATGAACCAAACGGTTGTGGCGCTGGGCATGTTTGACGGCGTGCATAAGGGACATCAGGCGCTTTTGCGGCGCGCGGCGGAGATCGCGCACGCAAACAGCGATATCGCGGTCGCGTTCACCTATGACAATCACCCAAGGGAACTGTTCTCCGGCGCGTTCTCGTACCTTTGCACGAAGGAGCAGCGTGACAGACTGATCCGCTCGGCGGGCTGCGACCGCATGGACAGCGTTCCGTTCGACGCGGCGTTTGCGGCGATGGAACCGGAGCAGTTCATGGATTGGCTTTCGGCGCGCTATGCGGGCGGGATCTCCGCGATCGTCGCAGGATACGATTACCGCTTCGGCGTAAAGGCAAAGGGCGATACAGCGCTTTTAGACACGCTCTGCGCGGCGAGGGGGATCGCGCTCAGCGTGATCGACGAGGTGAAGGTCGACGGTCAGACCTGTTCGTCCACGTGTATCCGCGAAGCGATCCGCGAGGGCGATATGGAACGCGCGGAACGGATGCTCGGTCGGTCCTATACGCTTTCGGGCGAGGTCGTGCACGCAAAAGCGCTCGGACGGAAGTATCGCTGTCCGACGGCAAATCTCGACGCGGGAACGCTGCTTTTGCCGAGGGACGGCGTCTACGCGACGGAGCTCACGTTCGAGGGGAATCGGTACGACGCAGTGACGAACGTCGGAACGAATCCCACGGTCGGCGGACGCGCGCGCACGGTGGAGACGCACGCGATCGGCGAATCGCTCGATCTGTACGGAAAACATGTCGAGGTCACGTTCTTTACGCGGCTTCGCGACGAGAAAAAGTTTGATTCGAAGGATCTGCTGTTTGCGCAGATCAAAAAGGACGCGGAAACGGCAAAAAAAGTTTGCGAAGAACGCAAAAAAAGTGTTTACAATTCGGAACCGTTGTGCTAAACTGTCAAAGGTTAAACCGTAAGCTGGGTTGATGCGACTCTCCGACGCCATACGCAGTCTACGGGGATACGGAATAAAAGGAGGAAAAACAAAATGACGAAACAGGAAATCATCGCAAAGTACGCGCTGCACGAGGGCGATACGGGTTCTCCCGAGGTTCAGATCGCGCTTCTCACCGAACGCATCAACCACCTCAACGAGCACCTCAAGGTCAACCAGAAAGACCATCACTCCCGCCGCGGTCTTCTGAAGATGGTCGGTACCCGCAGGGGCCTGCTGAACTATCTGAAGGAAAAGGACATCGAGCGTTACAGAGCGATCGTCGCAGCATTGAACCTCAGAAAGTAAAAAGAAGGGCGGGGGTTACTCCCGCCTATCTTTTTTCGGGACGTCGGGGTCGACGTCCCCTGCATAGCCGCGGGTTCCGGCTTATAAAAGGCAATAATTAAATAAAAATAAAGAGGAAAAAAGAAACATGTTCAGAGTGTTCGAAACCATGGTAGGCGATCGCAAGCTGATCGTCGAAACCGGAAAGTACGCCGAGCAAGCGGGCGGCAACTGCCTCGTGCGCTGCGGCGGAACGGCGGTCATGGTCAACGCAACGGTCGCAAAGGAACCGCGCGACGGCGTTGATTTTCTGCCGCTGTCCATTGAATTTGAAGAGAAGCTGTATGCAGTCGGCAAGATTCCCGGCGGCTTCATCAAGCGCGAAGGCCGCCCGACCGAAAAGGCGATCCTGACGAGCCGCCTGATCGACCGTCCGCTGCGTCCGTTGTTCCCGAAGGGATTCTACAACGACGTGCAGGTCATTGCCACCGTTCTGTCCGTGGAGCAGGACGTCCAGCCCGACGTGCTGGGCATGATCGGCTCCTCGATCGCGCTGTCCATCTCCAACGCCCCGTTCATGGGCCCGACGGGCTCCGTGGCGGTCGGCATGATCGACGGCGAGTACATCTTAAACCCCGACTGCGAGCAGCGTGAAAAGAGCCGTCTCCAGCTAACCGTTGCGGGTACCCGCGACGCGGTCATGATGGTCGAGGCAGGCGCAAACGAAGTCACCGAGGAGGAAATGCTCGGCGCGATCCTGTTTGCGCACGAAGAGATCAAGAAGATCGTCGACTTCATCGAGATGATCCAGAAGGAAGTCGGCAAGCCCAAGATGGAAGTCAACATCCACGTTCCGGACGAGGATCTCAATCGCCGCGTCCGCGAATACGCGATGGACAAGGTCGTCTGGCAGATGGACACCTTCGACCGCCACGAGCGCGAAATGCGCACCGAGCAGGTCAAGGAAGAGACCAAGGCTGCGTTTGCGGAGTCCGATCCCGGCATGGAGAAGGACGTCGACGCGATCCTGTACCAGATGCAAAAGGAAGTCATGCGCGACAAGATCATCAACAAGAAGATCCGTCCCGACGGACGCGCGCAGGACGAGATCCGTCCGATCTGGAGCGAAGTTCACATGCTCGAGCGTCCGCACGGCAGCGCGGTGTTCACCCGCGGCCAGACGCAGGTCATGACGATCGCGACCCTCGGCACCATCGCCGAAGCGCAGATCCTCGACGGGCTCACCCTCGAAGATTCCAAGCGCTACATGCATCAGTACAACATGCCGCCGTATTCGACCGGTGAAACGCGCCCCGTGCGCAGCCCCGGCCGCCGCGAGATCGGTCACGGCGCGCTCGCAGAGCGCGCGCTGCTGCCGGTGCTCCCCTCTGAAGAGGAGTTCCCGTACTGCATGCGTCTCGTCTCCGAAGTCATCAGCTCGAACGGCTCCACGTCGCAGGCTTCGATCTGCGCGAGTACGCTGGCGCTGATGGACGCGGGCGTTCCGATCAGAAAGCCCGTCGCGGGCGTTGCGATGGGTCTCATCAAGGACGTTGATTCCGGCAACATCGCGATCCTCACCGACATCCAGGGCCTCGAGGACTTCCTCGGCGACATGGACTTCAAGGTGGCGGGCACGCGCGACGGCATCACCGCGATCCAGATGGATATCAAGATCAAGGGCATCGACCGCGAGATTTTGACCCGTGCGCTCGAACAGGCGCGCAAGGGCCGTCTGTTCATCCTCGACAAGATGGCGGAGACGATCGCAGAGCCGCGCGCAGAGCTTTCGCCCTATGCGCCGCGCATCCTCTCCTTCAAGATCAATCCGGACAAGATCCGCGACGTCATCGGCAGCGGCGGCAAGACCATCAACGGCATCATCGCGAAGACAGGCGTCAAGATCGACATCGAGGACGACGGCAGCGTCTTCATCGCGTCGCCCGACCAGGCAGCTGTAGAGGAAGCGAAGCGCATTATCGACGGCATCGTCGAGGACATTGAAGTCGGCAAGGTCTACCTCGGCACGGTCGTAGGCATCAAGGAGTTCGGCGCGTTCGTGAACCTGAAGCCCGGCACCGACGGACTTCTGCACATCTCCCGCATCGCGAGAGAGCGTGTCGCGAAGGTCGAGGACGTTCTGAACCTTGGCGATCAGGTGCTTGTGCGCGTCATCGAGATCGACCCGAAGACGGGCAAGATCAGTCTGACCCGCAAGGATCTGCTCCCCGATCCGAAGAAAGACGCGGATAAGGGAGAGAACTGACGAGCAGAATAAAGAGGGGCAGCGGACAGTCTGCCCTTCTTTTGCATCGGAGGTACGCAGTATGATCGAACAGATTCGGCTGAATAACGGCATTCGCGTCTGCATGGAGCACATGGACTCCGTGCGCTCGGTGGCGCTCGGCGTTTGGGTCAACGCGGGTTCTGTCTTTGAAACGGAGGCCGACGCGGGCGTTTCGCATTTTATCGAGCACATGCTCTTCAAGGGCACGGAAACGCGCAGCGCATCGGATATCGCGGCGGAGACGGACGCCATCGGCGCGAACCTGAACGCGTTCACAGCGAAGGAATGCACCTGCTTCCACATCAAGGCGCTCGACGAGGACCTTGCGCTTGCGGTCGAAATGCTGTCGGACATCCTGCTCCACAGCACGCTCGAGCCCGAGCAGATGGATCGCGAACGCGGCGTCGTGCTCGAGGAGATCGCCATGACCGAGGACAGTCCGGAGGACATCGTGTTCGACCGCGCGTGCGAACAGCTTTTCAAAGGCACGTCGATCGAATCCGAGATCCTCGGCACGGAAGAGACCGTCGGGGCGATGCGGCGCGAGGACCTCGTGCGATACATGCAGCGGCATTATACGGCGGAAAACACGGTGATCGCCGTCGCGGGCAGCTTCGAGCGCGAAACGCTTCTGACGCTTCTCGAACGGTATTTTGCCGATGCACCGCACGGCGAACGCCATGACGCACCGACCGTTTCGATCCGTACGGGATTCCGCACGGCGCTTGTCAAAAAGGACGTCGAGCAGATCAACCTCTGCCTTGCGCTGCCGGGCGCGGCGCTCGGGACGGACGAATACTACGTGCAGGCGGTGCTGTCGAACGCTTTGGGCGGCAGCATGAGCTCGCGGCTCTTTCAGCACATCCGCGAGGAGCGCGGGCTTGCGTACTCGGTCTATTCCTATCCGATGGCGTACCGCGGCGCGGGAAGCC
Source organism: Clostridia bacterium (assembly GCA_017524445.1). GTDB lineage: Bacteria > Bacillota > Clostridia > Christensenellales > CAG-138 > UBA3792. Next base: position 73,080 of record JAFXVP010000070.1, read on the forward strand.
TCTGCTTTTACGCGGGCTGTACGGAGGGGCAGGCGGGCGAGGTGCTTTCGCTGATGCTCAAAGAACTCGACGACGTGAAGCGGGACGGCATTTCGGAGGACGAATTCATCCGCGCAAGACAGCAGCTCAAAGGCAGCTATCTCCTCGGCATGGAGTCCACGATGGCGCACATGAGCGCGCTCGGCAAAACGGCGCTGCTTTTGAATAAGGAATACGATCTGGACGGCACCTTGCGCTGCATCGAGCGCGTGACCCCGGAAGCGGTGCAAAAAGCCGCGGAAATGCTCTTTTCGCCGGAAGCCGCCGCGTTCTGCGCGGTCGGACGGCTGAACGGTGTCGGCGATATGCTGAAACAAATGACGGAGGACTGGTGGAAACGGAATGGACGACAGGCTTGAAGTGATCTTCCGGCTCCAAAAGGCGCTGGATGAGGATATTATGGAACGGCGGGAGCTCGATTTCCCGTACGAGGTGTGGATGCAGAAGGATATCCTCGCCTGCATGGACGAGCTGACCGAGCTTTTGAACGAGCTGAACTGGAAGTGGTGGAAGAATCCGAAGACGCTGGATCCCGACGCGATCAAAGGCGAGCTCGTCGACGTGCTGCACTTTTTCGTGAGCATGTGCATCCGCAGCGGCATGTCCGCCGAGGATCTGTTCAGTGGCTATATCGCCAAAAACAAGGAGAATTTCGACCGTCAGTACGGGCGATCCCAAAAGACGGGTTATGAGGTAACGACGAATGGAAAGGGGCTTTCGGGCAACTAAGCGGTTCTATTTTCTGCTCTTTGCCAGCGCGGTGCTGCTGGTTGTCTTTGTCGTCGGCGCGATCTGGCTGATGAAAAAGGTGACGGGCAACGTAAGAAAGCTTGAGCAGATGACGCTGTATACCGAAGTGGAAAGCGAAGCGGTCGTGGTGCGCAGCGAACGTCTGTTTACCGAGTCCGCGAGCGAGAGCCATATCCTGCTCGAGGAAGGCGCGATGGTTTCCGAGGGCGATGCGATCGCCGTGCTGTTTCCGTATTCCTACGAAAGCCAGATCTCCGCGATCTGCACGAAGGAAGCGGCGCTGTATACGCTCTTACAGTCGCTGCTTCGGACCGATACGGGCGGTACGCTGCCCGACGAGGTCGTCGGATACAACCGCCAGATCAGCGAGGTTTCGAAGCAGATGCGCGCCGCGTCGAACCGGGAACGTGATCCGGTGGAATATCTGAAACTCGAATCGCGGCTCATCAAGCTTCAGGAGGCGCGCCGCGACGTTATGGTGCAGAGCCTTTCGAAAGTGCCCGAGCAGATCACCGATGCGGTGAATGAGATCGACGCGATGAGAAAAAACTTCGAGACCGAAAACGCGCGCACGATCACGTCTGAGTTCAACGGCTATATCAGCTTTTATTCGGACATGAACGAGGAGAATCTCCGCGACGTATCGCAGCTCACGGTGCCGCTGATCAAGCGTATCTTAAACGCGCCGTCGATCAGTATGGATAACGAAAACTTCAGCTACCGCATCGTAACGGATCGCACGAAGTTTTATCTCGCGTTCGTCACGAGCGCGAAGAGCTCGGACCGACTGATGCCGGGGCTGACGTATTCGATGACCGTCAAGGGCGTCAAGGGCGCGTATCAGGGCAGGATCGTGACGGAGCGCGACACCGAGGCCGGCGTTCTGTACGTCATGGAAGTCGACGCCGACGTACGGCCGCTGCTCACCACGCGCGTCGTCGAGATCTCAGTGCAGAACAACGCGACGGGACTTTACGTGCCGGTCGATTACATTCAGTACACGGACGGCGTTCCGTACATCTATGCGAAATCCACGGACGGCACCTATCAGAAGGTCGCGGTCTATATCGCGGGAAGCGACGGCGAGAACGCGATCGTTTCCGCGCGCGACAGCCACATCACGCTGTTTGCGGGGCTCAAGGTGCGTATGCCGATCGAGGAGGAGGGCGAGAACAAGTCATGACGATCCGGGAGAATCTGGAATCGGTACGGGAGAGGATGGCACTCGCGTGCCAAAGAAGCGGCAGAAAGGAATCGGACGTAACGCTGATCGCGGTCACGAAGTTCGTTGAGATCGCCCGCATTCAAGAGGCGGTCGACGCCGGCGTGACCGAAATCGGGGAAAATCGCGCGCAGGAGTTCACCGAAAAGTTAAATTTTTATAAACAGAATCATTTAAGGGCGCATTTCATTGGACAACTGCAAACGAACAAGGTAAAATATGTATGCGGAAAAGCGGACCTGATCCAATCGGTGGATCGGGAACCGCTGCTTGACGCGATCCATGCATATGCCGAACGAAACGGCGTCACGCAGGATATTTTGATCGAGGTCAACATCGGACGCGAAGCACAGAAGGGCGGCATTGCGCCGGAAGCGCTTTTTGCGCTTTTAGACCGCATCGCGGGACTGAACAGCGTGCGGCTTCGCGGATTGATGTGCGTACCGCCTGCGATCGAAAAGGAAGCGGTGCGTCCGTACTTCCGGGAAATGCGCACACTGTACGAACGCGTGCAGCGCATGTATCCGGAGTGCATGATCGACACGCTGTCGATGGGCATGAGCCACGATTTTGACACGGCGATCGAGGAAGGCGCAACGACCGTGCGCGTCGGGACAGCGATCTTCGGACCGCGAACAATTATGGGAGGAAATCAGAATGGGTAAGTTTTTGAATTTCATCGGACTCGAAGAATCGGAAGAGGACGAAGGCGTTCTCGGCGAACAGGCTGAACAGCCCGCAAGACGTGAGCCGCGTTCGAGACGGCGTGAAAACGCGCTGGTCGGCGGCGGCGAGGCGCAGCCGATCCCGCAGAGTATGGCGTCGATGAAGATGATCGTGTATCATCCGGTTTGCTATGACGACGCGCAGACGATCGTCGACAATCTCAAGAATCGCCGTCCGGTCATCGTCAACATGGAAGAGCTTGATGGGAACACGGCGCAGCGCGTGCTGGACTTTTTGCTCGGCGCGATCTATGCGACGAACGGCACGGCGAACAAGGTCTCGAGAGGGATCTTCCTGTTCGCGCCGCATGACGTCGCGGTCGAGGACACCGTTGAGGATACCGGCTTCTCCGATATGTAATCGTTCATGATCAAGGCGGAGAACATCGTCAATAAGGAGTTTCGCAAAGCGCTGTTCGGGTACGACCGCGAGGACGTGGACAAGTACCTGGACGAGTTGATCGCGCAGCTTCTTGAGATGGAAAAGGAACGAAAGGAGATGGCGTCGACCATCGAATACCTCGTTTCCGAACTGACCGCGCAGGGCGAAAGCAAGCCCGACGAGCGCGTGGTCGGTCCCGTATCTCCGCATGCCACGGTCAGCGAGGAGGAGCGCAGACGCGCGCAGGAGAACATCGAACCGTGAACCGAACGCCCCTGAATACCATACCGCCCATATCGGCGGAAGAAATGAAAGCCCGCGGAATCGCCGGGCTTGATTTTGTTTATGTCAGCGGCGACGCGTACATCGACCATCCGAGCTTCGGCACGGCGATCATCGCGCGGGTTTTGCAGAGTCACGGGTATTCGGTGGGGATTCTTGCGCAGCCGGACTGGCACGACGTCGAGGCGTTCCGGAGCATGGGCAAGCCGCGCCTTGCGTTTCTGGTCTCCGCGGGCAATCTCGATTCGATGGTCGATCACTATACCGCCGCCAAAAGGCGCAGAAGCGACGACGCGTATACGCCGGGCGGCAAGGCGGGCAAGCGCCCAGACCGCGCCGTGATCGTGTACGCAAACCGCTGCCGCGAGGCGTTCCCGCACGTGCCGGTGCTGATCGGCGGCATCGAGGCGAGCTTGCGCCGCTTTGCGCATTACGATTACTGGGACGACCGCGTGCGGCATTCGATCCTGTACGACGCGGGTGCGGATCTTCTGATGTACGGCATGGGCGAGCGCAGCGTCGTTGCGATCGCCGACGCGCTGAACGCCGGAACTCCCGTGCACGAGATCCGCGATATTCCCGGAACGTGCTTTCGGGTCAACGACCCGGGCGAGGTTTCCGACGCTGTCATGCTGCCGTCGTACGGCGAGGTCGCGGGGGATAAGCGAAAGTACGCAGAAGCATTCAAAACGCAGTTTGAGGAGCAGGACGCGATCAGAGGAAAACGGCTCATCCAGCCGCACGAAAAGGGGTATCTCGTACAGAACCCGCCGCAGCCGCCGCTCAGTACGGAGGAGATGGACGCGGTGTACGCGCTGCCGTTTACGCGCCGTCCGCATCCGAGCTACCGTGAGCCGATCCCCGCAATCGACGAGGTGAAGTTTTCGATCACGTCCTGCCGCGGATGCTTCGGCGGGTGCAATTTCTGCGCGCTGACGTTCCATCAGGGCCGCGTGATCTCGGCGCGAAGCCACGAATCCATTCTAAAAGAAGCGCGCGAGATGACGAAGGATCCCGATTTCAAGGGCTTTATCCACGACGTCGGCGGTCCGACCGCGAACTTCCGCAAGCCTGCGTGCAAAAAACAGCTGAAAAGCGGCGTGTGTAAAAACCGCTCGTGCATCGGGTACGAGCGCTGTCAGAATCTCGAGGTCAGCCACGAGGACTACGTCGCGCTGCTCAAAAAACTGCGCGCCATGCCGGGCGTCAAGAAGGTGTTCATCCGAAGCGGCGTGCGTTTCGATTATCTGCTCTATGACAAGAGCGACGCGTTCTTGCGCGAGCTTTGCGAGCATCACATCTCCGGACAGCTGAAGGTTGCGCCGGAGCATATCGCGGACCGCACGCTCTATTACATGAACAAGACGCCGCACGCGCTGTATGAGGAGTTTATCAAGCGTTACGAGCGCATGAACGCGCGGCTCGGCAAAAAACAGTTCGTCGTGCCGTACCTGATGAGCTCGCATCCGGGCTGCACGCTCCATGACGCGATCGAGCTTGCGCTGTATCTCAAAAAGATCGGGCACCGTCCCGAACAGGTGCAGGATTTTTACCCGACGCCGGGCACAGTCTCGACCTGCATGTATCATACGGGACTGGACCCGCGCACGATGCAGCCCGTGTACGTGCCGAAAAAGCCCGAGGAGAAGGCGATGCAGCGCGCTCTGATGCAGTTTTTTCTGCCCGCGAACTTCAACACAGTGCGAAAAGCGCTGCGGCAGGCGAACCGCGAGGACCTGATCGGCACGGGCAAAAACGCGCTTGTTCCGCCGGAACGGACGAAGGAACCGATGGGTCGCGGCGGAAATCCGCAAAAGAGAAGCGAAATCCCGCCAAAAAAGGGAAAACAGGCAAAGAAATCTGTTGACAAACGGCGCCGGAATGGTTAAAATAGCTGTTGGTTCATTTTGAGGTTGCGTATGATTGTATCGGTGAATGAAGCGTTGCGAAGGGTCGGCGAGCCGTTCCCGTTCGCGTGGGAAGGCGAGCTTGCGCCTGAGACTTATGCGGGGGATCCCGTGAAATTTACAGGTCAGGCAAAGCTTTCCGGAACGTATGTCTATGACGGAAAGACCTTCCGTGTGGACGCGGACGCCGAGGCGTCGTACGAAACGACCTGCGCGCGCTGCGGGGCGCCGATGGTTGAGACGCTTTCGTTCTCATTTACGGAGTATTTCGTGCGTTCGGTCTACAAGACGCCGGACGACGAGCTCTATCCGTACGAGGGCGAAAAGCTCGATCTCCATGAAGCGTTTTTCGACAATCTCTTTTTGGAGATGCCGATGACGACGGTGTGCAGCGAGTCCTGCAAAGGACTTTGCCCGATCTGCGGCGCGAACCTGAACCAAGGACAGTGCGGCTGTCAAAATCAAAAAGTCGACGCGCGTCTGGTCGCGCTCGAATCATTATTGAACGATCATAAGGAGGTGTAATCATGGCAGTACCCAAGAGAAAAACGTCGAAGGCGAGAAGAGATTCGCGCAGAGCGAACAATTCCAAGGCGATCGCGCCCAACCTCGTCGAGTGCCCGAAGTGCCACGAGCTGAAAGCGCAGCACACGGTCTGCAAGAACTGAGGCTATTATGATGGCTGAGAAGTCATCAACATGGAAGACGAAAAGTAATTACCATGATTGCCCGTTCGGAAAGGACCGGATCGGAGCTTCCCGAGCGGGAGCACCACAAAGTTTGAGGGCGTTGGGATCATCCCGACGCCCTCGTGATATATTCTGTTTAAGCGGAACAAGGAGGCTCCCTTGTGTAAAGGGAGCTGGCGCCGAAGGCGACTGAGGAATTGTGATCCAGACAATCCTCCCTTCTCGCTGCGCGATCCACCCTCCTTTACACAAGGAGGGCTCCCCTGACTTCGCAGAGCCGCAGGGGGCGACGTCTTCGGCGCCCCGCATAAAGTCGCAGGAGGCGACGTCCTCGACGCCCCGAACAAAACGAAAGGAGCACCCTATGGAGCATCAAATCGGACCCGACATGTGCGTTCCCTGCGGGGACGGACTGGTAAACATCCGTGTCGGCGCGATCATCATCAAAGGCGGCAAAGCGCTGATGGTAAAGAGCGTATTCGGCGATTACTGCTATTCGGTCGGCGGGCGGATCAAGTTCGGCGAGACGGCAGAGCAGGCCGTCGCGCGCGAGGCATTTGAAGAGACGGGATGTACGCTTTCGGTCGATCGCCTCGGCTACGTCAGCGAGGTCTATTTTTACAACGACAATCCGAAGCAATTCGGCAAGCCGGTCTATGAGCTTGCGCTCTATTTCTATATGAACGTGCCGGAGGACTTTGCACTTGCGTCCGATCACATCGGCGACGGCGCTGAAAAGTTCCGTTGGGTCGCGCCAGACGCGCCGGAAACGCTGTATCCGAATTTCATCCGTGAGGCGATCGCTTCCCCGAAGCCCTATGTCATCTTCGACACCCGCGACGACCGCAAATAAAAGAATCATATTCATTTTCAGGACTGCCATCCCGCACAGGATGGCTTTTTTGTCGGAAAGATGCGGAATTTCTGTTAATAAACTGTGAAATCCGGACCGGTCAACGCGGGATCTGTTATAATTTATAAAAAATATGGATAAAACATGACACATTTTTACTCGCATATACGTCTATATGGTATAGGGAACAGAAATGCACGGATGGGTTCCCCCTCGGCGAAGAAAAGAGAACGGAGGTCACGTATGAAACGAAATCTGAAGATACCGGTCGCATTGCTTCTTTGCATCGCTATGCTGATTGTGCTGCTGCCGGTCGCGGCGGGGGAGGAAGGCGGGCTTTCGGGAGAATACGTTGCCAAAAACTCTGCCGGTGAGGTGTTGGTGCGCGTCGGCTGGGAGATCAGTGCCGACGGAAAGGAGCTGACTCTTACGCAGCTGTATCTTGCGCCTGTTATGGACTTAGGAAGCTGCTATGCGGCAGAGATCGCAATCGAGATCGCGCGCTTGACCAACAAAATGGCAAAAGAGGTTGAGGACGGCGTGGAATCGCTGAAGCTTGTCGGCTTTGCGGCCGCGGGATCCGATCTGTATGTGCTTGACAATCTTCACAGGATCGACTTCGGATCGGTGCAGGAGATCTCGAACTGGGCGTTCAACGGGCTGCCGATCGAGGAGCTTACGATCCCCGGAACCGTCAAAACGCTCGGCTCGTTCGGTGCGTGCACGGCGCTTCGCTCCGTTATCATCGAAGAGGGCGTCGAGCAGATCTCGTTCGGCGCGTTCAAGGACTGCGAAAACCTGACCGAGGTTACGATCCCGCATTCCGTGAAGCGCATCGGACTGAACGCGTTTCAAAACACACCGTGGCTTGAGAACCAGACGGACGAATTCGTCACCGTCGGCGACGGCGTGCTGATCCGTTATAACGGCATGGGCAAGACGGAGCTCACGATCCCGGCGGGAATCAAAGCGGTCTGCTGCACGCTCGGCTTTACGCACGAATTCCAACGCCTCGGAAACGACTCCGACGACAGCGCGAACATGACAAATCCCGATCTCGAAACGGTCGTGTTCGGTCCGGACGTAAAGGAAATCTACGGCGCGTGCTATGGGCTCAGAAAGCTTCATTCCGTCGTGCTGCCGGAAGGCGTGGAATCCATCGGGGAATACAGCTTCTTCCAGTGCGATTCGCTCAAGGAGATCACTCTTCCGGAAAGTCTCAGGTATCTTTTCTGGAAGCAGACGTTCGGCACGTTCCGAACCGATCCGGAGGGATTTGCCGGTGAATTATATGAAGAAAACATGGTCAGTTCCGGTTATCCGTACGGGACGACGCCGACGGTGACGTTTCTCAGCGCGCCGCCGACCGTACATCCGGACGAACAGCTCTACGAGGATTTGAACGTGATGTGGGACGGCGACGGGCAATCGCTGACGGAGCTTGCCTGCGATCTGTCGCCCGGTGTGATCTGGCATCTTCGGTACAGCATGAAATATGCCGAGGATTGGGAGGCCTTCGATCCCGGCGAGCACTGGGAGTATTATATGGTATGGATTCCCAGAGATATCCCGTTTGCACAGCAATACGATGCGCAGCCGTTTTATCGGAAGGGCGACGCGAATCTGAACGGAGAGGTTACGTCGGCGGACGCGGCGCTGATTCTGCGTTATCTGATCGGTATTGAATCATTGTCAGACATGGCGAAGACGCTTGCGGACGTGAATGGCGACGGCAGGATCACGGCTGCGGACGCGGCGCTGATCCTGCGCTGCATCATCGGATTGATCCCTGCGTTTTGACGAGAATTGCACAGCTTTTAGAAAACTCCCTGCATGGGGAGTTTTTTCTTGTTTCATTCGCGAAGCGATCAGGGACCCGAAGTCCTTTGTCATCTTCGACGCCCGCGACGACCGGAGACTCCGACAGTTCGATGCGGTTGACGTTGACAAAACCTGACAGATACAATATAATTCTTATGTATCTTTGGAGATAAGGAAGGAGCATGATATGAAGTATTGCAGCGCATGCGGCTTTGAAATGCCGGATGACAGTACATTTTGCCCGAATTGCGGTGTGCGTCAGACGGAACGTAAGGAAACGATTCAGGACAACGAGGGGACCTTGTCCGACAGCAACTATGCGGCGGAGAGCGTGGTAAGCGACGTGACGGAGGAGCCGAAAACTCCTGAAAAGAAATTCAAGATCCCGAAGTGGGCATATATCGCCTGCGGCGCCGTCGCAGCGATCGCCCTGCTCCTCGTTCTTGTTTTCACAGGCGTTTTTTCGGGTTTGCTTCCGCATTCCAAGCTGAAACTGAAGTATGCAGAGAGCAGCCTTCTGAAGAAATTCACGGACACAGTGTGTTCTGAAGTCGACAACGTCAAAGACATCGACATGGCGTATGAACTCACCATGAACGCGGTCAAGCCGAGCTCCGGACGCGACTCCGGAGAAACGGCGGAAATGCTGAACAAGCTGACGGTTTCCGGCGGCGTCGAATTGAATAACAACAGCCAAAAAGCCAGTGTGGTCGCCGAATACAAGAGAAACGAGCTGATTGATCTTCGGTATTTCCTGGAAAAGGATAAGCTCAGCCTTTACCTCTCGCCGATTTCCGACGAGCTTTACACCTGCAGCATCACTGAATTGCTCAAGAAAGTGTCCGAAGACGGAGATTTCGATCTCGGGAATGACTTTGATGAGCTGAAGAATGAAAAACAGACCAAGAAAGACCTGGAAAAGCTCAAAAAGATCGTTTTCAAACACGTGTTTGATTCCGACATCAAGATCACCAAGGGCAAGACGGTCCGCCTGTTCGACGGAGAGGAAACGGTAAAGGGCGCGGCCGTGTATCAGATCTCTTTGTCCGAGAAGGAGTGGAAAGCGCTGCTGAATGATCTGGTCGACTGCATTGACGATAAGGACAGCTACATATACAGCGCGATCGACGTTTTCGTGCAGAGAATGAAGCAGTCTTATTCCTACATGAACTATGAAGACGCGAGCGACGTCATTGAAGAACTGCGCGATAATATCCCGGAATATGCGGAAAAGATCGCCGATCTGGGCGTCAAGCTTGAGGTTGCCATGAAGGGCAATCAGATCATTTCCCAGCGCCTGTACAATGATGAAGGCGATCTGTGCTATGAAGCGATGCGGTCGGGCAACGACCTGCATTTCGACGTGATGGTGAACGACAACGTCGTTTTTGATTTCCAGGGTACGAAGGACGGACGTCATACGGAATTTGATGCAAATGTGTATATCGACGGAGATAAGATCCGCATTACCGGTTCGGATATCAATCTGAACAAGCGGTCTCAGCTTGGCATCCCGCAGGGCGAATACGTGCTGAATTACGACGAATACAAGGTCATGCTGAATGTGGAGTCGGAAGGCAAGGGCGTTATGCATGAATTGCGCATCCGGTTTGACAAGAACGACCGTTACCGTTCGTTTGACAGCCTGACGATCTCGCTGTATACTGAAAGAGGCGCATCGATCAGCAAGCCGAAAGGAGCCGAAGTCGTGGATCTGAACGATTACACGATGGAAGAGCTTCAGGAGCTGGTGAGCGATCTGCAGATGCAATTCTACCAGAATGTGCTGAAGAAACTGAATTAACGGCAAAAATATCGGCAACCCGCGATTTGGCGGGTTGCTGTCCTTTTTTCGTATGAACGATGCTATTCTGACATTGGAACATATTTCGGTATCCTTTGAAAAGGGAAAACCGGTGCTGAACGACCTCTCGCTGTCTGTTTTCGGCGGGCGGATCCTCGGCATTCGCGGAGAGAACGGAGCGGGGAAATCTACGCTGCTTCGCGTAATGGCAGGCATTCAGCGCGTGAACGCCGGACAGCGCAGGATCGCGGCGGACGCTGCGAAAAACATTGCCTATGTTCCGCAGGAGATCGCGCTGTATCCATCGCTGACCGGAAGGCAGAATCTTGACTTCTGGGCAGAGATCTACGGTTTGCACGGCGCGAAGAAAGCTGCGCGCATCCGAGAGCTGCTGCGCACTATGGATCTGGAAGAAAAAGCGAACAAGCGCGTGGAAACATATTCAGGCGGCATGAAACGCAGGCTGAACCTTGCCTGCGCGTTGGTCGCGTCTCCGAAGCTGCTGCTTCTGGATGAGCCGACTGTCGGCGCGGACGTACGTTCTGTCCGCACGATGCAGAGGATCATACTCGATACCGCCGCCGGCGGATCGGGCGTTGTGCTGGTCAGTCACCGGGCAGGGGAGATCGAGCAGCTCTGCGATCGCGTCCTGACGCTTGAGAACGGGCGCTTTGCCGAAACGTGTGCATTTCAGCAGGAGACGGAAAGCAACCCATGAAACTCTTCGCCTGTATCAAAAAAGATATACGGCTGGTGTTCGGAAAAGGATGGAAAAGCATTTTGCTTTTGGTCGTTCCGCTTGTTTTGCTGCTTGTCATGACGCTGTTCATGGGACAAATGGCGAATGCCGGTGCAGTTACCGAACCGTTCGCGATCGCCGTTCGGGACGAGGACGATACGATCATGTCAAAAATGCTGATACAGCAGCTGCGTGCCGTTCAGCTGTTCGACAGCGTTCGCTCGGTCAGGGACGCGGCGGATGAAGAGATCCTGTCTGATGGCTGCGCTGCGGTGATCACGATCCCGAAGGATTTCTTTTATGATCTGTACGAAATGCAGGATACCGAGGTCGTCATTACGCTGAACGGTACTATGCCGAGGGAATCCGCGATCGTGAAATCGGCAATCGGCGCGCTTGCGGGAATACTGGAACAGAACCAGCGCGTATACTATGCGGCGGCGCGTATCCGATACGGCGAACTGCATTCGCGGGAAATGAACGAGGTCTACTACAGGTATTCGGAGGCATCGGTGAACGATGCGCTGAACCGCCTCGATTATTTCTCGATCGGATCGCTGTACGAGGGCGAACTGCAGTCGCGCACGGTGTTTTTTGCTGCCGGGATCTGTTCCGTGCTGTTGCTGTTCGTACCGCTTTGCGTCCTGCGCTGCCTGCAGGAGGAGCGGGAAATGGGCCTAAGCGAACGGTTTGCTTCCGCGGGAAGCAGTCCGTCCCTGCTGCTGATTGCCAAGTATTTCGCTGCGCTGATCCTGATCGCGTTTTCGGCTGCGGTCCTTTTGATCGCGACCCGGTTCCCGCACATCCTGAAGCTGATCCCTCCGCTGCTTTGTCTGATCACGGCGTCGTTCCTTCTGTTTTATCTGATCGGTGTGCTTTGCGGCTCGACGGAACGCTCACAACTGATCGGCAGCGTAACGCTGCTCATCATGCTGCTGCTCGGCGGCGCGCTCTTCCCGTACCGGCTGCTGCCGGAAAAGCTGCAGTTTGCGGCGGCGGCAACGATCCCGTATTACGTGGAGCGTGTATTTTATGCCGTTTCGCTGGATCGAAGCATGCCTGAAATCGCGCGGATCCTGCTGCCCGTTCTGATGGCGATCCCGTTCATGCTCGCGGCTGCGGTGCTGCTGCACAGAATTCGGAGGCGCGTATGATCCGATCCGTATTGCGCAGTGCGCTGCATAAGCTTTTCGCCGCATTCGGGAGCGTGTGGACGGTCCTGCCGGTTTGCTGCCTGATTTCGATCTGCTTTGCGGTAACGGCCGTATTTCTGCACGCAAAAACACCGCAAAAGGTGACCGTCGCGTTGGTGAACGAAAGCGGCGGCATGTATTCCGAACAGCTGTGCGTCGATCTTTTGTCCGAAGAGACGCTGGATGTGCGGCAGTATGCTTCGGCCCGGGACGCGGAAGACGCGTTGCTTTCCGGACAATGCGAGGTCGCACTGACGATCTCCGCGGACTATGATGCGCGGATCCTTTCGGAGGACGCCGCGATGCTGATCACGATCACGGAAGCGCCGGACGCGGTCTCAGGCGATTTGCTGCGGGAAACGGTTGCCGGCAAGCTGATCGCGGCGCGCAACGCGGCGCGTATGGAGCAGACGCTGAACGAAGAAGGTTATGACGGCTCGCTGCTGTATGCCTACGCAGCGGAGCTTCCGCGCGTAAAGGTGTATACGGTCCGAACGGTCGGAACCGCGGAAACGGAGGAACGCGCCGTGTTCGGACGCGGCTATGCCTGCTATGAGGGCGTCGTCGCGATTGCGATCTTTCTGCTGCTGTTTCTGCTGTCCGTCCGTCTCTCAAGCCCATATGCGAGGCAGGTTTGTTCGCGGCTGTGCGTTTGTCCGCACGGAAGAGCGATCGCCTTTTTCGGCGACGCGATCGCGTTGCTGCTGGGCGGAGCGCTTCTGATCCTTCCGGCAGTTCTGCTGTCGCCCGATCGGTCTTTGCTTCTGATCGGTTCGCTGCTTTGCTATACAGTGTGTGTCTGCGGACTGTGTCTGTTCCTGTCGCAGTTTTCCGTGTCCGGACGCCTCGATCTTCTGGGCCCGCTCGTGACGCTTGTCACCTCGATCGCAGGCGGCTGCTTTACCGATCTGTCTTCGCTCGGCGGCGCATTCAGGATCGTGTCTTTGCTGACGCCGCAGGGGCAGATGATCGCGGCACTGCGCGGCGCGCCGCAGTTTGATCTGCTGCTGCTTGCGGAAGGCGCATTGCTGCTGCTCTGCTCTGCATGGAAAAAACGAAGGACGATCTGACAGGAATCAAGGCGGATGAAAGCGCATATGCGGAAGACATAACCCCGGCAGATGACGAGGATGTATTACCACAGGCACATATAACTCCCCGGCGGGGAGTTTTTTCTTGCAATGCGGCGGGCTTTGGGGTATAATAACGCAAATAAAGCGGTCCTATGGATCGTAGAGTATGAGCGAGGGGCATATGAAGCTTGCAGTTGACGTGATGGGCGGCGACAACGCGCCCGTGTCGGTGCTGGACGGCGTTCTGGCATTTTTGAAGGAGCCGGAAGCGGAGGGTGTGAACCTCCGATTGTTCGGTGAAGAGAAGGTTCTGAACGAGTTTTCGGCGGCGCATCCGGAAATCAAGGATCGGATCGAGACGGTTTTCACGACCGAGACGATCGGTATGGGCGAGCATCCGACCGAGGCGATCCGCAAAAAGAAGGATTCAAGCCTGGTGAAGGCGCTCGAAGCCGTGCGCGACAAGGAAGCGGACTGCTTCTTCTCCGCAGGCTCTACCGGCGCAGTGCTGACCGGCGCGACGCTGATCGTGCGGCGGCACAAGGGCATCAAGCGCCCGGCGCTTGCCACGCTGATTCCGACGACGGCGGGTACGGTGACCGAGATCCTTGACTGCGGCGCAAACACGGACTGCAAGCCGGGCTATCTCGTGCAGTTTGCGCTGATGGGCGCGGCGTACCTTGAGGCGGTCGAGGGCGTGAAGAACCCGCGCGTAGGCCTTCTCTGCAACGGCACCGAGGAGGAGAAAGGCAACGCGCTCACGAAGGAAGCGCATCAGCGGCTGAAGGCGGTCGAAGGGCTGAACTTCATCGGCAACGTCGAGGCGCGCGACCTGACCAGCGGCGCGGTCGACGTGCTCGTCTGCGACGGGTTCGACGGCAACGTAATGCTGAAAACGACCGAGGGCGTGGCAAAGTGGATCTCCACCATGCTCAAAAAGACGCTGATGGAATCGACAAGCGGCAAGCTTGCCGGACTGATCGGAAAGAAATCGTTTGCGCAGCTCAAAAAGAAGCTCGACTACACCGAATACGGCGGTGCGCCGCTACTCGGCATCAACGGCGGCATCATAAAGGGACACGGAAGCTCCGACGCAAAGTCCGTCAAGGTCTGCCTTCTGCAGGCGACGCGGCTCGTGCGCGGGGGCGTGACGGAAAAGATCGGCAAGTTCGCGGAGACGCTGAACATTGAGGATTGACAAACGCAAATGTTTTGCGGTAAAATAACCAAGTGATCGAATCGTCCTTCGGGACGGAAGGGAGTTATCATGGAATTCGAAAAAATCTGCGAGATCATCGGCAAACAGCTGGACATTGATCCCAAGAGCATCACGATGGAAAGCCACCTCGTAGAGGATCTGCATGCGGATTCTCTGGACGTGGTCGAGCTCGTTATGGATCTGGAACAGGAATTCGACACCGAGATCCCCGACGAGGAGCTGCCCAAAGTGCAGACCGTCGGCGATATTCTTCGTTATCTGCAGAAATAAGCGGAAACAGGCAAGTCGAACCGAACCCGCACGAAACGTGTGCGGGTTTTTTGGTAAGAAGAATCGCGTATGCTGACAAAAGAGCATTTAACTGAATTACAGGACCGCATCGGGTATTCGTTCGGAAATCCGGAGTATCTTCGGCGCGCGCTGATGCACTCGTCGTTCGTGCCCGGCGTGGGCGGCGACAACGAGCGCATGGAGTTTTTAGGCGACGCGGTGCTGGAGCTGTGCGTAAGCGAGGAGCTTTTCTTCCGCTTCCCGAACATGCAGGAGGGACAGCTTACCAAAAGCCGCGCGTCGATCGTGTGCGAATCGGCTTTGTTCGAAGCGGCAAAGGGCGTCGGGCTCGGGGAATTTCTGCTTTTGGGCCACGGCGAGGACGCAAGCGGCGGGCGTGAAAAGCCCTCGATCCTGTCCGACGCGTTCGAGGCGGTGATCGCCGCGATCTATCTGGACGGCGGCTTTATTCCCGCGCGCGTATTCATCCGTCGGTTTGTGCTGCCGCTATTGGACCTTTCCGAAAAGATCTTCGAAAAGGACCACAAGACGCGGCTGCAGGAGCTGATCCACGCGAAAACGCACGGCAAACAGGTGACCTACCGGCTCGCGGGCGAGAAAGGTCCGGATCACGATAAGACCTTTACGATGCAGGCGCTGCTGGAGGAAAAGATCCTCGGCGAGGGCAGCGGACATTCAAAACAGAGCGCGGGACAGGCGGCGGCCGCGGACGCGCTTTCGAGGCTGGAAGCAAAATGAGACTCACCAGACTGGACATATCCGGCTTCAAGTCGTTTGCGAAAAAGACCGAGCTTCAATTCGGCTCGGGCATTACGGCGGTTATCGGACCGAACGGCAGCGGCAAGAGCAATATCGCGGACGCGGTGCGCTGGGTGCTCGGCGAGCAAAGCGCGCGTGCTTTGCGCGGCTCGAAAATGGAGGACGTCATCTTCAACGGCACGCAGAAGCGCAAGCCGCAGTCGATGTGCGAGGTCACGCTGACGTTCGACAACGGTGATCATCTGCTTCCGATCGAGTACGACGAGGTCGCGGTGACGCGCCGCATGTTCCGTTCGGGCGAAAGCGAATACGTGCTGAACGGGCGGAATTGCCGCTTAAAGGACATTTCCGAGCTGTTCCGCGATACGGGTATCGGCAAGGACGGCTATTCGATCATTTCGCAGGGGCGTGTCGACGAGATCCTTTCGAACAAGTCCGGCGATCGCAGGACGGCGCTCGAGGAGGCGGCGGGCGTGATGCGCTATCGCGTGCGCAAGGAGGAAGCAGAGCGCAAGCTTGAAAATGCCGAGCGCAACATGGAACGCATCGCGGACACGCTGAAAGAACTCGGCGAACGGCTGGAGCCCTTGAAAGAACAGAGCGCGACGGCACGTGTTTATCTGAAGCTTCGCGAGGAACTCAAAGACCTTGAGGTCAACCTGTTCCTCTATAGCAGCGACCGCATGCGTGAGCGCATGAAAACGCTATCGGAGCAGACCGCAGCGCTGGAAGCGGACATCGCGCTGAACGAAGAGAAAAACCGCACGCTCGGCGAACAGTCGCTTGCGCTCGAAGCGCAGGTGCGCGAGATTGACGAACGCGCAAGCGCGCAGCAGAACAAGGTCATCGAGATGCTGTCCGGCGTGGAGTCGCACGTCGGCGAAAGCAATCTTCTGATCGAGCGGCGCGAGCACGCGAAAAAAGAGATCGTGCGCGTGACCGGCGAACGCGACGGTGCAAAGCGCGCGTGCGCAGAGTTAGAGGCGCAGATCACGGCGAACGGACAGGACGACGAAAACGTCGAGGAGCTCGGCGCACTCTCGGAGGAGATCGAAACGGAGACCGAAGCGATCAGGACCATGGACGAAGCGATCGCGGCGCGCGAAGCGTCGGTCGAAGAACGGAAAGCCGCCGTCATGGAGGCAATGAACCGCCTTGCGGACGCAAAGAGCGATTTGAGCCGCTTCGATACGATGGCGGCGGCGCTTCGGGATCGTTTGGTCGCGCTTGACGGCGAGGAAGCCGAAGCGAGGGCAAAGGTCGATGCGCTCAAAAAAGAGGCGGAGGATGCAAAGAAAGCGGAGCAGGCACAGGCGGCGAAGATGAACGAGCACGTTGCGGCGCGGAAGACCGCGCAGCGCGAACGGCTCGAAATGGAATCGGATTTCCTTGCCATGCAGGCGGAGCTTCGCGTGTGCGAACAGAACGTCGGCGCGCTGTCTTCGCGCGAGCGTGTGCTTTCCGAAATGGTGCGTTCGCACGAGGGCTATCAGAACAGCGTCCGCGCTGTGCTGACCGCGGCGGAGACCGATGCGACGCTGAAAGGATGTGTCATCGGTCCGGTTGCGGAACTGTTGAAGGTCCCGAAAAAATACGAAACCGCGATCGGCATGTCGCTGGGCGGTTCGCTCCAGAACATCGTCGCACCGACGGCAGAGGACGCGAAAACGGTCATCGAGTACGCGAGAAAGAACGATCTCGGGCGTGTGACCCTGCTGCCTCTCACGCTGCTCATGCCGAATCCGCTGAATGAAAAGGAGCGCGCGCTGCTCAAAGAACCCGGCGTCGTCGGGCTTGCGAGCGAGCTTGTCACCTGCGATAAGCACGTATCCGTCGTTGCGGACTATCTGCTCGGACGCACGGTCGTTACCGATTCGCTCGACGCGGCGATCGCGCTGCGCAAGAAATCCAAAAACGCGTTCCATATCGCAACGCTTCTGGGCGACTTCCTGTCCACCGGCGGCACGATGACGGGCGGCAGTCTCAAAAAGACCGGCTTCTCGCTGCTCGGACGCGAGCGCGAGGTCGAGGAAATCAAAAAACAACTGAAAGCCGCGGAGAATGCGGTTTCCGATAAGCAGAACCAGATCGAAGCGCAGAAAAAGCAGATGCTTCTGAAGGACGCGCAGATCGACGGATTCCTCGGCGCGTCGCACGAGGACGAGCTGGAGCTTGTCCGGCTCAGGGAACAGCGCGAGATCATCGAGCGCGACCTTCGTGACGCGGAGGAGACGGTTGAGGAGCTTTGCGACGAGCGCGGCGACGTCAACGAGAGTATTGCCGATATCCAAAAGCGGCGCGCGGCGGCGGCGTCCGTGGAGGACGACATCCAGAAGCAGAATCTGGAGAGCACGGAGGACATCCGCAAGGAGCAGCTTTCGATCGCGGAGGCAAAGAATGCGCGTGAGCTGCGCGTGCAGGCGCTGACCGAACGGCGCATCCGTCTTGCCGCGCTCGAAAAGGAAGCCGATGCGCGGCGCGCGGAGCGTCACCGGCTCACCCGTGAGCTGCTGCTCACCGAACAGCGCGTACAGTCCTTTGAAGCGGAGATCAGAACGCTCGAGGAGTCGGTCGCCGCGGCGGGCGCGCGGCTTTCCGAAATGGAACAGAGCATTTCCGGCGAGCAGGCGGAACTCTCCCGCGCAAAGGAGGAGCAATCGAAGCTCGAAGCGGAACGTACGCGGCTGAACGAGCTTTTGAGCCAGTACCGGCGCGAACGCGACGCGCTTTCGGACGCGTACCGCACGCTCGGCGAGCGCAAGCACAAAAACGAGCTCGCCATGAGCCGCATGGAGATGGAGCTCAAGGCGAGCGCGGACCGCATCTGGGAGGACTACGAGCTGACCTACGAGAACGCGCAGGCGCTCCGGCACGATATCGCGGTCGGCGCGACGCAAAGCCGCGTCAACGCCCTGAAAGCGGAGATCCGCGGACTCGGCGACGTCAACGTTTCCGCGATCGAGGATTACCGCACGGTGTCCGAACGACACGAATCGCTGTCGACGCAGTACGCCGATCTCGAAAAGGCGAAGGCAGACCTGTACACGCTGATCGGACAGCTCACAAAGACGATGGAACAGACGTTCGTCACGGAGTTTGAGAAGATCCAAAGTAACTTTGCGGACACGTTCATCGAACTGTTCGGCGGCGGGCACGCGGAGCTGCGGCTTTCGGACAAGAACGACGTATTGAACTGCGATATCGACATCATTGCGCAGCCGCCGGGAAAGAAACTGCAGCTATTGTCCCTGCTTTCGGGCGGCGAGCGCGCGCTGACAGCGATCGCGCTGCTGTTCGCGATGCTGAAGCTCAAAGCGCCGGCGTTCTGTGTGCTTGACGAGATCGAGACCTCGCTGGACGAGGCGAACGTGTCGAAGTTCGCGAATTATCTCAAGGTATATTCCGAGGGAACGCAGTTCATCATCATCACGCACCGCAAGGGCAGCATGGAGGTCTGCGACACGCTCTACGGCGTCGCAATGGAAGAAAAAGGTATTTCGAGCATCGTCTCGGCAAGATTCGGAGAAACGGCATAATGGAGCAAAAGGAAAAGAAAAAGGGCTGGCTTTCCCGCCTGAAGGAAGGCATGCACAAAACGAGCAACTGGTTTTCCACCCTGTTCAACAAGGACGGCATCAACGACGACTTCTATGAGGAGCTCGAGGAGGCTATGATCCTTGCCGACATGGGCATGGAGACGGCGGAGCGGCTGCTGGACGGATTGCGCGAAAAGGTCAAAGCGGATAAGCTCACCGACCGCGCGGACGCGAAAAAGGCGCTCGAAGGGCTCATTGCGGGCGCGGTGAAGACGGACAAGCCCTTCTTAGGCGACAAAGGCCCCGCGGTGCTTCTGATCGTCGGCGTGAACGGCGTCGGCAAGACCACCACGATCGGCAAGATCGCAAACGAGTACGCGCAGGCCGGCAGGAAGCCCATGATCGCGGCGGCGGATACCTTCCGCGCGGCGGCTGCCGAGCAACTCGGCGAGTGGGCAAACCGCGCGGGCGTACCAATGGTGCGTCATCAGGAAGGCGCAGACCCGGCAGCAGTCGTGTTCGACGCGATCGCTTCGTACCGCGCAAAAGGCTGCGATCTGCTGCTCGTCGACACGGCGGGACGGCTGCACAACAAAAAGAACCTCATGAACGAGCTGAACAAGATCCGCCGCGTGATCGCGCGCGAGCTTCCCGACGTGCCGTGCGAGGTCCTGCTTGTGCTCGACGCGACCACGGGACAGAACGCCGTCGCGCAGGCGGAAGCGTTTCTGGAGGTCTGCGAGTTGACCGGCGTGATCCTCACGAAGCTCGACGGCACCGCAAAGGGCGGCGTGACCGTGCAGATTTCCGACATGCTGCACGTGCCGATCCGCTTCATCGGCGTAGGCGAGGGGATCGACGATCTCAAACGCTTCGACGCGGACGAGTTTGCGGCGGCGCTTCTGGAAACCGACGAATAACACTTAGCACCGCATATCGCGGTGCTTTTTTTGAAAAAACTTTGTAAGATTTTCCGATCTTCTGCGTCCTATAAAGGGAAGATGAAAACGATGGAGACATTCGAACAGATTTATCGCGCATATTTCACGGACGTTTACCGCTATTGCCTGAAGCTTTGCGGCAACGCCGATGAAGCCGAGGAGCTGACGGGCGAGACCTTTTTGAAGGCAATGCAAAAACTCGACAGCTACCGCGGCGAGTGCGAGCTGCGCGTCTGGCTCTGCAGTATCGCCAAGAACAGGTACCTATCCGAACAGCGAAAGCGAAAACCGGAACCGCTTTCCGACACGCTCGAAAGCCCCGCGGATTCGCCGGAGGACCTTGCGGTGCGAACCGACGAGACCGAACGCGTGAGCGAGGCGGTGCACCGTCTCGACGAACCGTATAAGGAGGTCTTTCTCTTACGCGTGTACGGCGAAATGCCGTTCGAGAGCATCGGCAAACTGTTTGGCAAAACGGCAAACTGGGCATGCGTCACCTTCCACCGCGCGAAATCGCGAATCAAATCCGAACTGGAGGAAACGAAACAATGAAGGATTGCGGGATCGTAAAGGATCTGCTGCCGCTTTACGCGGAGGATATGGCGAGCGAGGAATCCGCCGCCTTTGTAAAAACCCATCTGGAAACCTGCGAGGACTGCAGAAAAGCGTTCGAGGAACTGAAAGCGCCGGTGGAAGCGGAACCTGCCGCGCCTTTGAAAACCGTGAAAAGAGCGGTGAAAAAGCGCGGATGGCTGATCGCGGGACTGATCGCGTGTCTTGTCGCCGCACTGCTGATCGGTGTGTTCGCACGGCTGAAAAAGGCGATCCCGGTAACGTCGTCGGACGAAGCGTTTGATTCGATCGAGATCCGCCGGAAGAGCGTGGAGATCGTGGAGGGCGCGGATCTCCATCTGAAGAACGTTTCCGTTGTTACGCCGGACCCGGCCGGCTTTACGCTGCCGGGAACGGAAGATACCGAGGATCCGGATACGGAGTTGGTGAAAGCGGTGCAGCAGCAGATCCTCGTCATTGTTGACGGTGTTTCACAGGAACAACTCTGTTACGTTGTTTTGCCGGACGACAAGCCGGCACTGAATGATACGGTCTGTTCGGAACAGGATACGCAGGCAACGCCGATCCCGTACGGTGATATCAAAATCGTTGTGAAGGAACTGCCGCATGATGATACGAAAGCGGAGAATATCGGCGATCGGACGAATGAACCGGAGATCGTGGGAATCCCGCAGCGGCTGCTGCTCACTGCCGATCCTTCTGTAGAAAAGATCGGGATCGAGAAGACAGGGAACGAGCTGTTTGTATGCGCATATACGACGCTGTGGCGTACGTGGTTTGGTAAAGACAAGGAACCGGAGCAGGCACAGATCGCGCTTACGGACGTTGACGCGGTATTCTTCGAACCGTTCAACAACACGGAGCACGAGACGCTGTATGTAAGCGACGGTTATACGCCCGAGGCGGGCTTTGCATTGCCGCGGCTCGTGATGAACTATTACTTTCTGATGGCGCTTGTCGGAACGGTCGTGCTTGCCGTCGTGTGGTTTGTGCTGCGGCTTCTGAAAAAGCAGAAGGCAAGCCGCGTGTTCGGCGTGCTGCTTCTGATCGCGGCAAGCGGCGTGCTTGCGTTCCTGTTCGCCGGGTTCCCGGCAACGACAATCGAACCGCTGCGCGATCTGATCTTTGTCTGCATCATCGCGGCGCTTCTGATCGGCGCGGGACTCTCTGCAAGAGCGCTGTTGAAGAAGGAATAATCTTTTGAGATTCTCCGGCAGGAGAATCTTCCGTCATGACCGCAAGGTCAATTCACGCACCGAAGGTGCAATTCATGCCGACAGGCAATTCATGACCGAAGGTCTATTCATTCCGATAAAAATGAATTGTGCTTGTGCACATGAATTGACTGCGTCATGAATTGTGCTTGCGCACATGAATTGTCCTATGGACATCAAGGACAGCAACGAGGTTGTGAAAACTCTGTGGAGTTTTTTGCAACCTCTTTTCTTTTTGCAAAGTATATGGTATACTGAACGACATAATAGGGAGGTATGCGGGATGAAGCGAGTTTTGATCAAGGTCAGCGGCGAAGCGCTTTCAAGCGCGAATCAGCCGGTATGTTTCGAAAAGGTCGAGGAGACCGCGAAAGAGATCAAGCTTTTGTACGACGCAGGGCTTGAGATCGGCATCGTGGTCGGCGGCGGCAACATCGTCCGCGGACGCGACACGGTCATGCAGGAGCGCTCGCGCATGGACAGCATGGGAATGCTTTCTACCGTGATCAACACCCTCGCGCTGCAGGACTGCCTCGAACGGCAGGGCATGCCGACGGTTGCAATGTCCGCGATCGCCATGACGCGCTTCATTGACGAATACACGGCAAGAGGTGCAAGAGCGGCGCTTTCCGAAGGCAAGGTCGTACTGTTTGCCTGCGGGACCGGCTGTCCGTACTTTTCGACGGACACGGCGTCCACGCTGCGCGCGCTGGAGATCGGCGCGGACACGCTCCTCATGGCAAAGAACGTCGACGCGGTGTACAGCGCGGATCCGAAGGTCGATCCGAACGCGATCCGTTACGACCATCTGACCTACGATCAGGTGATCCGTGACAATTTGAAGGCGATCGACATGAGCGCGATCACGCTTTGCCGCGACAATAACCTGCCGATCCTCGTGTTCGCAAGATCCGAGATCGACAAGGTCGCAAAGGGAATTCCCGTCGGCACGCGCATCGACGGAAAAGAAGCTTGAAACCGACGGGCAAACCGTAGTATACTATCTATTTGAACGAAACAAAAGGAGGGATCCGATATGCCGATGGAACTGATCGATGAATTCAGAGAGAGAATGACCAAAACCGTAAACGTACTGAAATCCGAGCTTGCGGGGCTTCGCGCGGGCCGTGCGAACGCGCAGGTGCT
The DNA here is from genome assembly GCA_017524445.1 of Clostridia bacterium. GTDB lineage: Bacteria > Bacillota > Clostridia > Christensenellales > CAG-138 > UBA3792. The sequence goes on from JAFXVP010000070.1 coordinate 96,238, forward strand.
GGACCGCATCGCCGTGGACTATTACGGCACGATGACGCCCATCAACCAGCTCGGCAACATCTCCACGCCCGAGCCGCGCATGCTCATCATTGCGCTGTGGGACACCAAGATGATCCCCGCGGTCGAAAAGGCGATCCAGAAGTCCGATCTCGGCATCAACCCGGCGAACGACGGCAAGATCATTCGTCTCGTATTCCCGGAGCTGACCGAGGAGCGCAGAAAGGACCTCGTGAAGACCGTCCGCAAAAAGGGCGAGGAGAGCAAGGTCGCGATCCGCAACATCCGCCGCGATCTGAACGAGCAGATCAAGAAGCAGAAGAAGGACAGTCTGATCACCGAGGACGACCAGAAGAAGCTGGAGGAGAAGGGACAGAAGGCGACCGACGAGTTCATCAAGGAGATCGACGCCATTCTCGCCGCAAAGGAAAAGGAGATCCTTTCGGTTTGACGAACGTGCTCGGGCTTGACCTTGAGACAGCCGAAAAACTGCTGACAGCGGAAGGCAAACCCGTTCGCCTTATCGAGGTACGCTCGAAAAAGGGCGGCAAGGGCGACGATCGGCGCGTCATCAAAACGACCGAAACCGAAACGGAATCGATCGTCTACTGGTCTGCGTTCAAGACGGAAGTCGACACGTAACGCGATCGAAGATCGCACATCACTGCGAAGCATCATCATGCGCGAAGCGTGCATCACTGTTTCGCAGAAACAACATCACGGAACAAACAAGGGGGCGTTGCGAATTTGACGCGACAGCCCCCGCTTGTTCGACAGGAGAACGGCATGAAGAAATATTCGGATCAGGAGATCAAGACGTTCGGACTCAATCCGGAGCGCATTCCGAAGCACGTTGCGATCGTGATGGACGGCAACGGACGCTGGGCGACCGCGAAGGGACTGCCACGCGGCGCGGGACATCGTGCGGGCGTGAATGCGCTGCGCGATATTATCCGCTTCACCTCGGATATCGGCGTCGAATCGCTGACGATCTACGCGTTCTCCACCGAAAACCGCAAGCGCCCGAAGGAGGAGATCGGCATCCTCTGCAATCTTTTGATCGAATATTTCAACCGTGAGATCGACGAGCTGCACGCAAACGGCGTGCGCATCAAAAGCATCGGCGACCTCAGCTGGTTCCCGACCGCGGTGCAGGAGACCGTGCGCGCCGCAGAGCAGAAGACCGCGGCTAATCCCGGGTTGAAGCTCAATATCGCACTGAACTACGGCGGCAGAGCCGAGCTTGTCCGCGCCATGCGAGAGGCGTTTGCCGAGAACGCGGAAGCGGACGAGGACGCGATCTCGCGCCATCTCTACACCGCCGATTCCGGCGACGTCGACCTTTTGATCCGCACCGGCGGCGACGAGCGGGTCTCGAACTTTCTGCTTTGGCAGATCGCGTACGCGGAGCTGTATTTCACCGACGTAAAGTGGCCGGACTTTACGCGCGACGAGCTCGTCAAGGCACTGAAAGCGTTTGCCGGACGCGAGCGGCGGTTCGGCGGACTGAAAACGAACGGGGCGAAATAGAATGAAAAAAGAGGTTTTGCTGCTCGGTTCGACCGGGTCGATCGGAAAACAGACGATCGACGTGCTGAAACTGCACGCCGATCGGTTTGCCGTCCTCGGGCTTTCGTGCAGAAACGACGTTGAAACGCTTTACGTGCAGGCGAACGAACTGAAACCGAAATTCGTCGCGGCGGAGGTCCCACTTGATCCCGACCGGCTTCCGGAAGGAACCGTGATCTTTACGGGCTCCGACGCCGCGGAACGGCTTGCTAAGACCGCGGACGCGGACGTGACCGTGCTTGCGATCTCGGGTTATGCGGCATTGCGGCCCCTGCTTGCTGCGATCAAACACGGCAAGCGCATTGCGATCGCGAACAAGGAGAGCCTTGTGTGCGGCGGCGCTTTGGTCGACGCGGCGCTTTTCGCATACGGCGCGGAGCTTTTGCCGATCGACAGCGAACAGAGCGCGATCTTTCAGGCACTGCAGAACGGCAGCCGCGACGAGGTCAAGAGGCTTATTTTGACCGCTTCCGGCGGTCCGTTCTTCCGCAAAACAAGGGAAGAGCTCAAGGACGTTTCGCTCGACGACGCGCTGAACCATCCAACGTGGAAGATGGGACGGAAGATCACGCTCGATTCCGCGACGCTTATGAACAAGGGGCTCGAGATCATCGAGGCGAGCCGACTGTTTCACTACGGCGCGGATCAAATCTCGGTGCTGATCCATCCGCAGTCGATCGTGCACAGCATGGTGGAGTATAAAGACGGCACGATCATGGCGAATCTCAGCAAGCCCGATATGCGGCTGCCGATCCAGTACGCGTTGACGTACCCGGAACGGACGGAGAGCCCATGTGAGCCGATGAAGCTTGACCTTGCGCATCCGTTGGAGTTTTATCCGGCGGATCTCGAACGCTTCCGCGCGATCCGCATGGCGTACGACGCATTACGGGCGGACGGGATCATGCCGACGGTGTTCAACGGCGCGAACGAGCGCGCGGCGGAGCTGTATTTTTCGGGACGCATCGGATTTTCGGAGATCGAGGACTGCGTGGAAGCAGCGCTGAACGCCATCGAAAACCGCGCGGCGGATTCGATCGAGGCGATCGCGGCGGCGGACGCGGCGGCGCGATATGCCGTCGACCGCTTCATCGGAAAGAAACAATAAAGGAAACGATATGACGATCTGGTATATCTTACTGGTAATTTTAGGCATTTCGGTGCTTGTCATCACGCACGAGCTCGGTCACTACCTGGTAGGCAAGTGGCTTGGCTTTACGATCACGGAATTCTCCGTGGGGCTCGGTCCGAAGATCTTCGGCATCAAGGGCAAGGAGACGGAATTCACGCTCCGCGCGCTGCCGATCGGCGGGTCCTGCCGCTTCTTCGGCGAGGACGGAAACAACGACGAAAAGGACAAAAAAAATTCGGAAGCGTCCGAAGAGGACGACGAGCCGAAAGAAGAGGAGCCGAAGGAGCCCGATCCGCGGCTGTTCAGCTCCAAACCCGCGTGGAAGCGGTTTCTGGTCGTGCTTGCGGGCCCGCTCGTCAATATCCTCACCTGCACCGTGCTGTGCTTTGTAATGCTCGCCGGCACAGATGTGCTGCTGGAACAGAGCAAGGACGTGTATTTGGTGGTCGACGCCGTGAACGAGAACGGCGCCGCGGAGAAAGCGGGTATGCAGCCGGGCGACGTGATCCTTTCGATCGACGGCACGCAGCTTGACAGCGCGGAAGCGCTCAACGCCGCGATGAATAACGCGAGCATGAACGGCATGACCGTTACGGTTCTGAGAAATGCATCGTTTAAAACGGATCAGACGACGGAAGGACGTGTGACGACGACGGATGTGACGATCGACGGCACGGTCGAGACGCTGCAGTTCGGAAGTCTTCTGGATCAGAAAACCGGCAACAAAATGATGAATATCTCGTACCGGATGCTGCCTTATCGGCAGGTGACGGAGCACTATACCGTCGGGAAAGCGGCGTATATGGCATTCCCGGAGACGTGGAATATGGGCAAACTCGTCTATCAGTCGCTCGGCATGCTGATTTCCGGACAGGCAAGCTGCCGCGATATGTCCGGTATGGTCGGGGTCGTTGATTTCGTAAGCGACGAAATGGCGCAGACGGAGTCCGCTTCCGACGCATGGGACCTGTTCATCTGGTTCATGGCGCTGATCGCGGTGAACCTCGGGATCATGAACCTGCTGCCGCTGCCCGCGCTGGACGGCGGACGGCTCGTGTTCATCGTCATTGAAATGATCCGTCGTAAACCCGTGCCGCCCGAAAAGGAAGGCATGGTGCATCTCATCGGCATGGCGGCGCTGCTGCTTTTGATGCTGGCGCTGACGGTCAGCGATATCATGCGCTGCTTCGGAGGTTAAGATGGCAGATTTCGTAACAGTCGGAAACGTACAGATCGGCGGCGGCGCGCCCGTCTCCGTGCAGTCGATGTGTAATACGGACACGCGCGACGTCGACGCGACGGTCGGACAGATCCTTCGTCTCGAGCAGGCGGGCTGCGAGATCATCCGCGTCGCGGTGTTCGATGAGGCGGCCGCAGCGGCGGTCAAAGAGATCAAAGACCGGATACACATTCCGCTCGTCGCGGACGTGCATTTCAACTACCGGCTTGCGATCGCTGCGGTCGAAAACGGCGTGGACAAGCTGCGCATCAATCCGGGCAACATCGGCTCTGCGGATCGCGTGAAGGCGGTCGCGGATTGCTGCAAAGCGCATCACGTACCGATCCGCATCGGCATCAACGGCGGCTCGATCGAAAAGCAGTTTCTGCCGTTGTACCGCGAGAATCCCGCGGAGGCCATGTGCCGCAGCGCAATGGGGCACGCAAAGCTTCTGGAGGACTGCGGATTCGACGATATCGTGATCTCCCTGAAATGCACGACCGTTTCGGAAACGGTGCATTCGTACCGCATGGCGCGGGCGCGGATGGATTATCCGCTGCACATCGGCATCACCGAGACCGGCCCGATCGAAACGGGGATCATCAAATCCGCCGCGGGGCTCGGCGCACTTTTATTGCAGGGCATCGGCGACACGATGCGCGTCTCTCTGACCGGCGATCCCGTGCGCGAGGTCGAAACGGGGCTTGCGATCTTACGCGCCTGCGGGCTACGGAAGGACGACGTGGAGATCGTTTCCTGTCCGACCTGCGGACGCACGCGCTGCGACGTCGAGAAGGCGGCGGCGTACGTGAACGAGCACGTTTTGCACAACAAGGGGTATCTGAAGATCGCGGTCATGGGATGTGCGGTCAACGGTCCCGGCGAAGCGCGCGAGGCGGACATCGGCGTCGCGTTCGGCGACGGCAACGGCGTGCTGATCAAAAAGGGCGAGATCGTCGGGAACGGAAGCTACAAGGAGATCTTACGGCGGCTGGTCGACGAGGCCAACGCGCTTTTGGGAGCATAAGTTTTTTACGGGCGGATGAGATCCGCCCCTGCGGGATGATTCAAGGGGCAGCATGAAGGAAGAACTGAAAGCGGCATATGACGCGGCGCATCTCAAAGCCGAGTGGCTCACGATCAGAAACGTGAGCTTATCGCGCGAGACGCAGACGCTGACGGTTTCGGCGGACCGCATCAAAAACCTGATTTCGGAGGAAGCGATATCCGCGTGGGAAGCGGCGATCCGTTCGCTGTTACCGCCGTATACCGTTGCGTTCATGTATCACGACGTCGAGCCGGAGCGCGTCGCACCGAGACCGGTGCCGCAGAAAAAGAACGAGGTCGACGTGCCGATCCCCGAAAACGGCGTGCTGTTGGGCAAGCCGATCCCGGAGGGAGCGGAGGAGCTGCCGATCTTTGAACTGAACGGCGAGGAGGAGACCAAGGCGGTCATTTCCGGACGGCTCGTTTCCGCCGAGATCCGCGACGACTGGTCAATGCGGCAGAAGAAGCCGAACTGCCGCGTGCAGTTCAACGTGACCGACCTCAATGATTCGATCTACTGCACCGTGAGCTTTCCGGAGGAATGGCAGGCGGCGCGGTTTGCACACTGGCTCGAGGAAGCCGCAAAGGGAGGAAAGGACCTTCGCGTCAAGGGCGTCTGCAAGCTTATCAAAAAGTCCGGCGACCGCAGCTTTTACGCGGACGCGGTCGACGTTCTGCCCCGCGCGCTCAGAAGCGACGACGCGGAGGAGAAGCGCGTCGAGCTGCATCTGCACTCGCGCATGTCCACGATGGACGGCATCACGAACCTCACTGAAGCGTTCCGCACCGCGAAGCGCTGGGGGCATAAGGCGCTTGCAATCACGGACCACGGCGTCGTGCAGGCGTTCCCGGAGGCGGCAAAGGCGGCAAAAAGCACCGGCGTCAAGGCGATCTTCGGCGTGGAGGGCTATCTGATCCCCGACTGCGAATCCATCCCCGCGGACGGCGATTTCACGGTATTCGACATCGAAACGACAGGATTGAAGGCCGACCGCTGCGACATCATCGAGATCGGTGCGGTGCGGCTGCACGAGGGGAAGGTCACGGCACGCTTCCGGTCCTTTATCGACGACGGCGTGGTCGTTCCGAATGAGATCACAAAGCTCACCGGCATCACGCAATCCATGCTCGAAGGCGCGCCGACGACGCGCGAAGTGCTTGAACGCTTCCGCGCGTTTGCCGAGGGCAGCACGCTCGTCGCGCACAATGCGTCGTTCGACACCGGGTTTATCACGCATCACGGCGACCGCTTCGGGATCACGTTCCCGATGCCGTATGCCGATACGCTGATGCTTTCGCGCTATCTCTTACGCGACGAGCTTGAAAACCACAAGCTTGACACCATCTCCGCATACTTTAATATCGACATGGGCAGCCACCACCGCGCGGACGACGACGCAAACACGTGCGCGGAGATCCTTCTGCGCTTTATCGACATGCTGAAGGCGCGCGGCATCGACCGCATCCCGGTCGTGCCGAATACGCACGAGGCGTATCTTAAGCGCACGGCGAAGGAGAAGCGGCAGACGAACCATATCATCCTGCTTGCCCGCACGCAGAAGGGCATGAAGGACCTGTATAAGCTGATCAGCTGGTCGCATCTCGACTATCTGCACGTGCGTCCGCAGATCCCGAAATCGCTTTTGATGCTGTATCGGAGCGATCTCATCGTCGGCTCGGCATGCGAAGCGGGCGAGCTGTTCCGTGCGGTCCTGAACGGCGAACCGCAGGAGAAGATCGAAAAAATCGCCTCGTTCTATGATTATTTCGAGATTCAGCCGATCGGCAACAACGCGTTTTTAAAGCGCGAGGGCACGGTGCAGGACGACGAGGGGCTTAAAGACCTGAACCGGAAGATCGTCGATCTCGGCGAAAAGCTGGGCAAACCCGTCGCGGCCACCGGCGACGTGCATTTTCTGGAGCCGACCGACGCGATCTACCGCGCAATCCTGATGAGCAAGCTCGGATTCGAAGACGCCGAACAGCAGGCGCCGCTCTATTTCAAGCCGACGCAGGAGATGCTGGACGAGTTTTCGTATCTCGGCGAAGCGAAGGCGCACGAGGTCGTTATCGACGTTCCGAACCGCATTGCGGATCTGTGCGACGAGCTTAAACCGTTCCCGGACGGAACGCATTCGCCGACGATCGAGGACGCGGAGGAGGAGCTCAAGAACACGGCGATCAACCGCGCGCATGAGATCTACGGCGATCCGCTGCCGCCGATCGTGCAGGCGCGGCTCGACAAGGAACTCAATTCCATCATCGGCAACCACTACGCGTCGCTGTATCTGATGGCGCAGCGTCTGGTTAAAAAATCGCTGTCAGACGGCTATCTTGTTGGCTCGCGTGGTTCCGTCGGCTCGTCGGTCGTGGCGATGCTTGCGGGCATTACGGAGGTCAACGCGCTTTCGCCGCATTACGTCTGCCCGAACTGCAAGTTCTCCGACTTCGATATCGACAAGGAGAAGTACAGCGTCGGCGCGGACATGCCGAACCGCGCGTGCCCCGTCTGCGGCACGATGCTTAAAAAAGAGGGCTTTGAGATCCCGTTCGAGGTGTTCCTTGGGTTCAAGGGCGACAAGGTCCCCGATATCGACCTGAACTTTTCCGGCGAATATCAGCCGGTAGCGCATAAGTACGTCGAGGAGATGTTCGGCAAGGGACACGCGTTCCGTGCGGGTACGATCTCCGGCCTTGCGGAACGGAAAGCGTTCGAGTGCGTATATTCGTTCGCGGAGACGACGGGACGTACGTTCTCGCCCGCAGAGGTTCAACGGCTCGAAAAGGGCTGCGAGGGCGTCAAGGTCACGACCGGTCAGCATCCGGGCGGCATCGTCATCGTCCCGCGCGATCATGACGAATTTACCGAGGTCTACGATTACACGCCGATCCAATATCCCGCGGATAAGATCGACAAGGATACGATCACCACGCACTTCGACTTCCACGCCATGGACGACCGCCTTGTCAAGCTCGATATCCTCGGTCACGACGATCCGACGGCGCTGCATATGCTGGAAGCGCTGACCGGGCTGAATCCGCGCGAGATCCCGCTGGATGATCCCGATACGCGCATGCTGTTTTCGACGGTGGAGCCGCTGCACATCGACCTCACGGAGATCGGCTGCTCGCTCGGCACGCTCGGTGTGCCGGAGTTCGGCACGGGCTTCGTGCGGCAGGTGCTTGAAAATACACGCCCGACGACGTTCGAGGAGCTGATCCGCATCGCGGGGCTTACGCACGGCACGGACGTCTGGCTCAACAACGCCGAACCGCTCGTCATGGGCGGCATTGCAAAGCTATCCGAAGTCCTCTGTACGCGCGACGACATCATGAATTACCTGATCGCGCACAACATGGAAGCGTCACTGTCGTTCAAGATCATGGAGCGCGTCCGAAAGGGCAAGGGACTGACGGATGAGATGGAGCAGGCGATGGTCGACGGCGCGATCCCCGCGTGGTTCATCGACTCGTGCAAGAAGATCAAGTACATGTTCCCGCGCGGTCACGCGGTCGCGTACTCGATGTCGTCGTTCCGGATCGCGTACTATAAGGTGCATTATCCGCTGGCGTTTTATGCGGTCTATTTCACGGTGCGCGCGGACACGTTCGACATCACACGCGCGTCCGGCGGTCCGGAAGCGGTAAAACGGCAGATCGAGCTGATCGAAAAGGACAGCAATCCGCAGAAGACCGACAGCGAAAAGAAAAAGGACAAGGAGCTCGTCACGATCCTGGAGCTCGTGTACGAAATGAACGTTCGCGGGATCGAGCTGAAGCCGGTCGATATCTACAAGTCCGACGCGACGAAGTTTTTGATCGAAGGCAACGCGCTGCGTCCGCCGTTTGACGCGATTCCCGGCGTCGGCGCGGGGCAGGCGATCGCGATCTGCGAGCGCAGAAAGCCCGGCGTGACGTATCCTACCATCGAGGATTTCGCGAACGAGACCGGCGCGAACACCGGCATCGTTTCCATGCTGGAACAGTGCGGCGCGTTCGGCGACATGCCGAAAAAGAAACAGATCTCGCTGTTCGATCTGTGAACGGAACAGGGACCGCGCACATAATATATGTTTCGCGACGGCGATTTTTATGCGGTTCGGTCCTTGACTTTATACACAAAAGCGTTTACAATACTATTGAGTAATCCTGCACTGCCAAGTGCGTTCATCATAGTATTGAAGATAGATTTGCGGAACGCTTTGCCGCGCCGTTTCGGTGCGCTGAACTTTTTCGAAAACTTGAAACGATTATGTGATATAGCCGGGCAGTTTGCTCGGTTATATTGATATAGATCGGAGAAGAATATCGTGGACTGGTTGCACTACATATTGATCGGCGCTGCGGTTGCCGTCGGCGTCATCGGGGTTGTGATCGGCTACTTCTATCGGAAAAACGTTGCGGAGGCAAAGGTCGAAAAGGCCGAAGATACCGTAAAGCGTCTGTACGATGAAGCCCAGAAGAAGGCCGAAGAGATCCGCAAAGAAAAAGTATTGGAAGCAAAGGACGAAGCCTATAAGATCCGCAATGAAGCGGAAAAGGAAGTCCGGGAACGCAGAAACGAGATTAAGCAGAACGAACGCAGACTGTTCCAGCGCGAGGAATCGCTGGATAAGAAGCTGGAAGGCGTCGAGAACCGCGAGCAGCAGTTGAACGACCGCACCAAGAAGCTGGACAAGCTCGAAGACGAGATCAATGCCCTGTATAAAAAGCAGGAGGAGGAACTGGAACGCATTTCCGGCATCACGCTGGATGAAGCAAAGACCATGGTGCTATCCCGTGCAGAGCAGGAAGCAAAGCACGAAGCGGCGGTCATGCTCAGAGAGATCGAGCAGCGCACCAAGGAAGAAGCCGACAAGCGCGCACGCAACATCGTCTCTTTGGCGATCCAGCGCTGCGCCGCAGACCATGTCGCGGAAGCGACCGTGTCTGTCGTCCCGCTGCCCAATGACGAAATGAAGGGCCGCATCATCGGCCGCGAGGGACGCAACATCCGTGCGCTCGAAACGGCGACCGGCGTCGATCTCATCATCGACGATACGCCGGAAGCGGTCATCCTGTCCGCGTTCGATCCGGTGCGCAGAGAGATCGCGCGTATCAGTCTTGAAAAGCTCATTATGGACGGACGCATCCATCCTGCGCGCATCGAGGAAATGGTCGAGAAGGCGCGCAAGGAAGTCGATCAGACGATCCGCGAGGCGGGCGAAGCCGCTGTTCTCGAAGTCGGCGTGCACGGTCTGCATCACGAGCTCATCCGTCTCCTCGGCAGAATGAAATACCGTACCAGCTACGGACAGAACGTATTGAGGCATTCGATCGAGGTCGCGCACCTCGCCGGCATCATGGCAAGCGAGATCGGCGCAAACGTCGCGCTCGCAAAGCGCGCGGGTCTGCTTCATGACATCGGCAAGTCCATCGACCACGAGGTCGAGGGCAGCCACGCGCAGATCGGCGCAGACCTTGCGAAGAAGTATCGCGAGAACAACGCGGTCATCCACTGCATCATGGCGCACCACGGCGACGTCGATCCCAACTCGATCGAAGCGGTGCTCGTGCAGGCGGCGGACGCAATCTCGGCGGCACGTCCCGGCGCGCGTCGTGAAACGCTCGAAGCGTACATCAAGCGCCTTGAAAAGCTCGAGGAGATCGCCAACTCGTTCGAGGGCGTCGATTATTCCTACGCGATCCAGGCGGGCCGCGAGGTTCGCATCATCGTCAAGCCCGAGCGCGTCAGCGACACCGAGACCGTCATCATGGCGAAGGACATTGCAAAGCGCATCGAGAGCGAGCTCGAGTATCCCGGCCAGATCAAGGTCAACGTCATCCGCGAAACGCGCACGGTCGATTACGCAAAGTAAAGCGCATGGGGCAGAGCGATTCTGCCCCGTTCTTTTTTGTAATCAATAAAGGAGGTTATCAATATGAAATACAGTGTCAAACTGCTCATCAAGTCAACGGCAGAAAGTGGAGAAGTCTCCATTGAGGAATCCATTCTGATGTTGGATGCAAACTCCTTTGACGACGCATACGATAAAGTGGAGCACTATGTCGAGATGCAAGGTGTCTGCGATTCATATGTGAACATC
>JAFXVP010000071.1 GCA_017524445.1 Clostridia bacterium
ACCGGACTTGCAGAATATGCAACCACGAAGACGGTCGGCTCGAACATGCAGAAGATCACGTATACGCTCGTATGGGACAGCGATACGGAGCTGCGCGTCTACTTCAAGCCGGCGGCGACCTATACCGGAACGTTCACGTTCACGGCAAACGGCGAACCGATCACGGAGAACGGCGAGAAGATCAGCGCAGCGCTGCAGTCCGATGGACGCTGCATGGTGTCGATCAAAAACATCGCGGCGCACGAGTATGCCAATGTCTATGAGATCAAGGCGATCGGCAGCGACGGCGTCGAATCGACCATGACGGTGTCTCCGCTGTCGTACGTGAGGTCGATCATGGCGAACTATGTTGACAACACTGCGGCGGTCAACGCGGCGACTGCGGTTTACCGCTACGCGATGGCGGCAAAGACGCTGAAACCCGGCAACTGATTGAAGTAAGAACATCATATAAAAACGATCGCATCAACAGCCTGATCCGAATAACGCCGGATCGGGCTGGTTGCATCCTTTCCGAAACGCAGAACAGGAACACGGGAGGGAAGATCGGACAAAAGCTTTCACTCGGGTTTGCTGATTTAGATATTGATTTTTCTGTCAGTTCGTAGTATGATTTGTTTTCGTGTAAAAAGGATCGGAGGGATATAACATGGTCGCGTTGTTGTCTTCTGCGCTCGCTCTGCTGATCGGACTTTTGATGACGCGTGTATTCAAACTTTTGAAGCTGCAGCTGCCGGACGTCACCGCGTTTCTGATCGCGGGCGTCATTATCGGGCCGTACTGTCTCGGCAGATTGGGCATTCCCGGCGTCGGATTTTCCACCACGGAAGAGGTTGAGGGGCTGTCCGTGATCAGCAATACGGCGCTCGGCTTTATCGCTTTTTCCATCGGGAACGAGTTTCTGTTCTCTCAGCTGAAATCCATCGGCAAGCAGGCGATCATCGTCGGTATCTTTCAGGCGCTTGCCGCGACGCTGCTGGTCGACCTTGCGCTTCTGGGCCTGCACTTTCTGATGCCGGACATGATGTCCGTCGAAGCAACCATCGTGCTCGGCGCCATCGCGACGGCGACCGCGCCTGCCGCTACGCTGATGGTCGTGCGTCAGTACAAAGCCAAAGGCAAGCTCACGGACATCCTGCTGCCCATCGTCGCGCTTGACGACGCGGTCGGCCTTGCGGTGTTTGCCGTGTCCTTCGGGATCGCGACGTCCATCGTGACGGGCAAAACGAACCTTGTCGGCATTCTGGTCGAACCGCTGATCGAGATCGTGGCGTCGCTGCTGCTCGGCGCGCTTCTGGGCTGGGTGCTCACGATCCTCGAGCGGACGTTCTTCTCCAATTCCAACCGTCTTTCGCTGACGATCGCGTTCGTGGTGCTGACGGTCGCGCTGTCCATGCTCTCCTTTGAGATCGGCGGCGTGAAGATCCGCTTCTCGACGCTTCTCGTGTGTATGATGCTCGGTACGGTGTTCTGCAACATCTGCCCGCTCGCGCACGATCTCATGGAGCGCGCGGACAAATGGACGGCGCCGCTGTTCGCGTTGTTCTTCGTGTTGAGTGGCGCGGAGTTGGAGCTTTCCGTCATCCTGAACGTTGCGGTGCTGGTGATCGGCGTCACCTATATCATCGCGCGTTCCGTCGGCAAGTATATCGGTTCATACGTAAGCTGCGCGGCAACGAAATGCGATCCGGTCGTGAAAAAATATCTGGGCATTACGCTGCTGCCGCAGGCGGGCGTTGCGCTCGGCATGTGCGTGACTGCGGCGAAGCTCGGAACGGCGGACGGCGTGCTGATCAAAAACATCATTCTGTTCAGCGTGCTTGTATATGAGCTGGTCGGACCGATGCTCACCAAGTGGGCGCTGACCAAGTCCGGGGATATTCAGCCCTCCGCTGTCGACGTGCGCAGCCGCCGTATGAACAAGTTCCAGGAGGCGGTTGACAAACAGACGATTACGCCGACCGGCTTGAAACGCGCGCGCCGCATCATCGAGCGCAGAAAGAAAAGAGCCGCCAAAAAGACAGCAGGGACAAAGAAAAACTGAATCCTCTTTTTTCGGACCGTTCCGCCGTGAACGGTCCTTTTGTATGTTTATGCGGGTTTTGTTGACAGAATACACACATTTTTCGACAAAATAGGCCGAAGCGATTGACCGGCCGCGAACAAATCGGTACAATAGCAGTATCAGGGACAGGAGGGGAGACCATGCGCATCACAAACGAGCAATACAAGGCATATATTCAGATCATGCGGGAAGAACTGCGTCCCGCGATGGGCTGTACGGAGCCGATCGCCATTGCGTACGCCGCGGCGAAGGCACGCGAAACGCTCGGTTCCATGCCGGAACGCCTGCTGATCGAGGTTTCCGGCAACATCATCAAGAACGTCAAAAGCGTGGTCGTGCCCCATACCGGTGGGCTTCGCGGCATCCCTGCGGCAGCGGCGGCGGGCACCGTGGCAGGCGACGCGAATGCAGAGCTTGAGGTACTGGCAAACGTCACCGCGGAACAGATCGCAGCGATGGCCGCATATCTCAAAAACACGCCGATCGAAGTGCGTCATGCTGACACCGGACGCATCTTTGATATTCAGATCACCGTGTTTGCGGGGGCGGACCGCGCGACGGTGCGCATTGTCGATTATCATACGAATATCGTGCTGATCTCCCGCAACAACGAGATCCTGCTTGAACGCGGGCTGACCGACAAAAGCGACGACCGCCTGACAGACCGGACGTGTCTTTCGGTCGAAGGCATTGTGGATTTTGCGGATTCGGTGTACCTCGACGATGTCAGGGACGTGCTCGAACGCCAGATCGCATACAACATGGCGATCGCGGAGGAGGGTTTAAAAGGCAATTACGGCGCGAACATCGGCAAGACCGTGCTGCGCGGCAGGGAGTACGATATTAACTACAAGATGCGCGCATGGGCGGCGGCGGGCAGCGACGCCAGAATGAACGGCTGCGAGCTGCCGGTCGTGATCAATTCGGGCAGCGGCAATCAGGGCATCACAGCGTCCGTCCCGGTCATCGTGTTTGCGCGTGAAAACGGTAAATCGCATGAAGAGCTTTTGCGTGCGTTGTGCGTATCGAACCTCATAACCACGCATCTCAAGACCGGTATCGGCAGACTCTCAGCCTATTGCGGCGCGGTCAGCGCAGGCGTCGGCGCGGGCGCGGGCATTGCGTACTTAAAAGGCGGGCGGTTTGAGATGATCGCGCATACCGTCGTCAACGCGGTTGCGGTCACGTCCGGCATCATCTGCGACGGCGCAAAGGCAAGCTGTGCGGCGAAGATCGCGGCGGCGGTCGATGCAGGTTTATTAGGACTTGCGATGTACGAGGACGGCAATCAGTTTTTCGGCGGCGACGGCATCGTGAAGAAGGGCGTGGAGCATACGATCGAAACGGTCGGCAAGCTTGCCAGCCGCGGCATGCAGAAAACGGACGAAGAGATCATTCGGCTCATGATGGAAGAATAAAGGAGGAGTATATGGAAATCGGAAGCATCGTAAACGGATTCAAGGTCATTCGCGCGCGTCGTCTTGCGGAGCTCGACGCGACGCTTTGGGAGATGGAGCATGTCAAGACCGGCGCGGAGCTTGCGTGGCTTGACCGCAAGGACGAAAACAAGGCGTTCTCGATCGCGTTCAAAACGCTGCCGGAGGATTCCACCGGGGTCTTCCACATTCTGGAACACTCCGTGCTGTGCGGTTCGGACAAATACCCGGTCAAGGAACCGTTCGTGGAGCTGTTGAAGAGCTCCGTACAGACGTTTCTGAACGCGTTCACCTATCCGGACAAAACCGTCTATCCGGTTTCAAGCCGCAACGACCGCGATTTTCTGAATCTCATCGACGTGTATCTGGACGCCGTTCTGCATCCCGCGATCTATCATAAGCCCGAGATCTTCCGGCAGGAGGGCTGGCGCTACGAAGGTGAGGGAGAGAACCTGTGCTATTCCGGCGTCGTATTCAACGAAATGAAAGGCGCGTTCGCTTCTCCGCAGACGGTCATGTATAACGAGATGCAGCGCGTGCTGTTCCCCGATAACAGCTATCGCTTCGTGTCCGGCGGCGATCCTGCCTGCATTCCGGACCTCACCTACGAGCAGTTTATTGCCAACCACAAAAAATATTATCATCCGTCCAACGCGCGTATCTCGCTGATCGGAAGCATCGACGTCGATGCAGTCCTCAATAAGATCGATTCGTTCCTTTCCGCATACGACCGTCAGAAAGCGGACTTTACGATCCCGATGCAAAGCCCCATCGACAGCGTGGTCGAGGAGGTGCCGTTTGCGATCGGCGAGGAAGAACCGGCGGAGAACCGTGCGATCATCGCCTGCGCGTCGGTGTTCGGGCGGTTTGACGAGCAGGAGAGGAACTTTGCGGGCGAGGTGCTTTCGGAGTATCTGGCCGGCGACAACGACGCGCCGCTGAAACGCGCCGTTCTGGACAGCGGGCTTGCGCAGGATTTCTCCATTCTGGTGGAAGACGGGATACAGCAGCCGATCTTCGGCTGGCAGGCGATGAACACCGACGTATCTAAGCGGGAAGCGCTGGAAGCGACGGTGCGCAAGACGATTGAAAACATTGCCTCCGACGGGCTCGATCATAAGCGCCTGTCGGCATGCCTGCACAGCTTTGCGTTCCGCATGCGTGAGCGTGAGGGCGGCTGGCTCCCGCGCAGTCTCAACGAAGGACTGTCTATGCTGAATACCTGGCTGTACGGCGGCGATCCCGCGGACGGACTGCTGGTCGAAGCGTCGCTGAAATCGCTCGAGGAGAAGCTTTCCGGCGACTATTTCGGGAACCTGATGAAGGAACTGTTTCTGGACAATCCGCACACCGCGACGATTGTGCTCGTTCCGTCCAAAGCGCTCGGCAGAGAAAGGAACGAGCGTGAAACGGCGCGCGTAAAAGCCGAAAGTGAAGCATGGACGGATGCGAATCGCGCTCGGATCGCAAAGGACGCGGAAGCGCTTGCCCTGTGGCAGCAAACGCCCGACAGCCCGGAAGCGCTCGCCGCGATCCCGATGCTCAAACTCTCGGACCTTGCAGACAAGCCGGAGCCGCTTATCGTGACCGAGTCGAAGCGCGGCGGCGTCACGGTGCTCGAACATACGGTCGAAAGCCCGCTTGCGCTGTTCCGTGCAAACTTTTGGATCAATGAACTGCCGCTTGTCGAGCTTCCGGCACTTTCGATCCTGACAAATCTGCTCGGCGCGCTAGCGACAAAGCGGCATACCCGTTCGGAACTGTCGCTCGCGATCAAGAACGTGATCGGACGGCTCAACTTCACACCTACTCTGTTCCCCGGAACGACGCCGGAGAACTGCCGCGTGCTGCTGACCGCCTCGGCCGCGTGCCTTTCGGAACAGGCAGAGGAAGCCGCAAATCTGCTTTCCGAGATCCTGACGGAAACGCTCTTTGACGACGTCGACCTTGTGCGGGATATCCTGCAGCAGGCGGCGGTCGGCGCAAGGATGTCGCTGCCTTCGAACGGACATCGCTACGGCATGATGCGTGTTGCGTCGTATTGCACGGCGCAGGGACTGGCCAACGAGTACATCGGCGGCGTCAGCTTCATGCAGTGGCTGAACCGCACGTTGGAAGCGGGCGAGGACGCGCTGAAAGAACTGCTGAACACCATGCGCGGCATTCTCGAACACCTTGTGACGAAGGAGCGGCTGACAGTCTCCTGCTCGGAGGCAACGCCGGACGCAGCGATCGACGTGCTGATCGCCGCGATCCCGTCCGACGGCGTTGAACCGAAAGCAGAGGCATGCTATCAGCCGTCCGGCAGCAGACAGGAGGGGATCGTGATCCCGTCGCAGGTCGGCTTTGCCGTAACAGGCACGAATCTGCAGCTGCATGATCGGGTCTATACCGGCAGCATCCCGGTGCTTTCCAAGCTGCTTTCGTTTACCTATCTCTGGAATGAGATCCGTGTGAAGGGCGGCGCGTACGGATGCGGCTTCAACGGACGCGATACCGGCGAGCTGTTCTTCTACACCTATCGCGATCCGCAGCCCGACCGTTCGCTGAACGTGATCGCGGAGTCGGCGGCGTATGTGCGTGCGTTCCTCGCAAACGATCCGGATCTTACCGGCTTCATTCTGAGCGCGGTTTCCACGCTGGATCCGCTTCGCACGGCGGAGGATAAGATCACCGCTTCCGAGGCGCGCTTCTTCCGGGGAATGACCGGGGAGTATATCATCGAACGCTACCGCGCCCTGATCGGAACGAACAGGGAAGATCTTCTCAGATTGTGCGACGTTCTGGACGAGCTCGCAAAGGATAACGACGTCTGCGTGATTGCCGGAGAATCCGCGCTCGACGCGTGCGGAGAGAAGATCAAAGACCGCGTCACCGTCTGACCGGAAAACGGGAGTACAAGGATCATGAAACGATCGGAGATCAACAAAGCGCTGCGTGAAATGGAAGAGATGTGCGTGCGGGAGCATTGCTATCTGCCCCCGTTCTGCCACTTCACGCCGGAGAAATGGAAGACGGTATCGCACGAATACGACGAAGTCCGTGACTGCATGCTCGGCTGGGATATCACCGATTACGGGCTCGGCGACTTTGATCGGGTCGGCATGTCGCTTGTCACCATATGCAACGGCAACCGCAAAATGGCGGACAAATATCCGAAGGCGTACGCGGAAAAGCTGCTCTTTGTGAAGGAGGGGCAGTACAGCCCGAACCATTTTCATTGGTATAAGACGGAGGATATCATCAACCGCGGCGGCGGGAATATCCTGATCCGGGTCTACAACTCCCATCCGGATGAATCCATCGATTATGAGAGCGACGTGACCGTGCATACCGACGGCCGCACCTATACCGTTCCGGCAGGCACGCAGGTCCGGCTCACGCCCGGCGAAAGCATCCATCTTCCGCAGCGCGTGTACCACGATTTCAGCGTGGAGGCAGGGACGGGCGACGTCCTTCTGGGCGAGGTCAGCCAATGCAACGACGATAATACGGACAACCGCTTCAACCCGCCGGTCGGCAGATTTCCCACGATCGAGGAGGACGAGCCGCCGTACCGCCTGCTCTGCAGCGAGTATCCGAAGGCGCAGGACGGACCGGCTCTGTAAGAGAATATATTTGCACTGCTGATTTTCTTTTAGGCGCTTCCGGTATTGACGAACCGTTTTGCATGTGCTACAATCCGAATTGCGTAAAATCTTAAAGAAAGCGAGGGTAAACATCATTGCGCATCACTATAATCAAAAACGTAACAGGATATCGCATGATGACCTCGGTTTCTGCCCTTTAATCCGGACAGGATCATATTTGAGTATGCAGCCGTGGCGTCACCGTCACGGCTTTTTGTTTGCCGAAAGAAGCGGATTCTTCCGAAGGTCTCCATGCGACGTCCCATCGAACAGATTCAAGGAGAGGTCAACATGAACGAGGAGAAACGCGGAAGAATTTCCGAAATCAGAAAAAACAGTTTTATCATAACCTTCGAGGGGCGGGAGATTCCCGCGAAACCGAAGGGCAGCTTCTATGACGCGGCGCCGGACGCATGGCCGGTCGTCGGGGATTACGTTTCGTTTGCCGAAAATCCCGTGGGCGATTCGGTGATCGTGTCCGTCTGCGAACGAAAGAGCCTGCTTGCCCGCCCCGATCAGGCGAAGACCGGCGTGATGCAGTACATGGTCGCGAACGCGGATTACTGTTTTATCGTCACGGCGCTGAACGAGGATTACAGCTTCAACCGGATCGCGCGGTACGCAAGCGTCGCGCTTTCGGGCGGAAGCGTTCCGGTCGTGATCCTGACAAAATCCGATCTTTGCAATAACGTCAGACGCTTCGTGCGCGAGGCGGAAAGCGTATCGGACGGCGTCAGAGTCCATGCCGTTTCCGCAAAGTACGGGATCGGGCTCGATGAACTCAGGGCGTACTTCGTTCCGGGTACTACGATCGCGCTCATGGGTTCGTCCGGTGCGGGCAAGTCGACGCTGATCAACGCGATCGCGGGCGAAGAGGTCATGCAAACCGGCGAGATCCGCTCCGACGACGGCAAGGGACGGCACACCACGACCCACCGGCAGATGATCCGTCTATCAAACGACGTATGGATCATCGACACACCCGGCATGCGCGAAATCGGCATGGCGGACGCGGACGAAGGCATCGACCGGACGTTTTCGGACATTCTCGCGCTCGAAAGTCAATGCAGATTCCGAAACTGCCGGCATGAGACCGAGCCGGGCTGCGCGGTCAAAGCCGCGATCGCAAGCGGCAAACTGAGTAAAGAACGGTTCGAACTTTACAGGAATCTCGGAAAAGAGAACGCCGATCACCGCGCGCGGAAAAAGGAGATCTCCAAAAGCGTGAAGGCGTACAAGAAGAGCAAGAACAGGACGGAGGAATGAGAGAACATGATCGAGATCAGAGAAGCAACGCCGGAAGACGTCAAAAACGTGCAGCGCCTGTGGGCGGACGGCGACGTCATGAAATATGTCGGGTTTCCCGAAGGACTTTCGGAAACGGAGGAAAGCATCCGGGAAATGATCTGCAGGACCGCCGCGAACCGACCGCGGAGCAACTATTATGCCATTTATGAGGACGGCGGGTACTGCGGCGAGACGTCCTACGACATCGACGAAGATACAAAGAGCGCATCGCTGGATATCAAGCTGTTCCGGTTTGCGCGCGGACGGGGGATCGCGACGAAAGCACTTTCGTTCGTCGTAAAGGAAGCGTTTGATAACGGCGCAGAGACCGTTTGGGTCGATCCCGATCCCGAAAACGTGAAGGCGATCGCGTTGTACGAACGGCTAGGCTTTGAAAAGAAGCCGATGCCGGCGCACGTCGTCGCCATGGGAGAGGACCCGGAAAAATACGTTTATATGGAGAGGAAGAAAATGATTATGGATAAGAAATATCTGATCGAAAAACTGACGCATGACGCGCATGAAAAGGGCGGCTTCACGGGAACGTGGCTGTACGCCGAAAAGGGCGAAATCATATCGAAAGGCGCGGTCGGCGTGAACGACCTTGAAACCGGAGCGCCGATCATGGAGGACATGCTCTTTGATCTCGCATCCGTCACGAAACAATTCACGGCGACGGCGATCATGCTGCTCCGTCGCAGAGGACTTCTCTCGCTCGACGACGAGATCACGAAGTATTTCCCGGAGGTTCCGTTTCCGGGCGTTACGGTTCGGCATCTTCTGACGCATACGGGCGGGCTGCCCGATTACGAGGACTGGATCACAGAGACGGCGACGGCGGAAGGAACGATCCCCGGCAACGATATCATGATCCGTTTTCTCTGTGAAAGCGGAGAAGGTCCGGAATTTGCGCCGGGCGAAAAGTGGGAATATTCCAACACCGGCTACTGCGTACTGGCGCAGATCATCGAGAAGGTCTCCGGCATGTCGTTCGAGGATTTCCTTGAACAAAACATCTTCATCCCGGCAGGGCTGACCGCGACGAAGGTGTATCACCGCAGAAAGGATCACATCACGATCCCGAACCTCGCTTTTGGCATGGTCTGGGAGAAAGGCCGCTACCTTCTGCCCGACGATTCGGAAAGCAAAAACGACGTCGTTCCCCTGGACGGCGTGAACGGCGACGGGCTCGTGCACTCCAATATCTTCGACCTTCTGCGCTGGGACCGCGTGCTGCGGGACGGGACGATCTTAACCTTGGAAGAACAGGCGGAGATGTACACGCCGACGCTGCTTCCGGACGGAAAGCCCGGGGTGGATGACGATCTGATCGGTCCCGCCTGCTACGGCTACGGCTGGGATATCGTGAACGATCCTGAGCACGGGTTGATCGTGTGCCATTCGGGATACTGGCCCGAATATGCGACGTGGTATGAGCGGTTTATCGACGAGGACAAGGTCATCATCAAGTGCTCCTGCCGCGATCAGCTCGACGCGCGCGCAAACAACGCGCTGGTCCCCGGGCTGCACGCGATCGCGATGGGAAACGAACCGGAGCCGGTACGTTCGGTCGAGGAGATTGCGGTCAAGGATCCCGACAAATCGAAATGGGAAAGTTTCTGCGGCAAATATGAAAAGCCGGACGACGACCTCTATGTGGACGAAGTCTTTCTGAGAGACGGCGAACTTTTCGTCAAGCTGATCGAAGAATGCAGCGCCTGGGAAGCAAAACTGTATCCGCTCGGAGACAATAAATTCGGGATCAAGCGGTATTCGCCCGTGTTTGAATTCGGCGACGGCTGCCTGATTTACGGCGGATATACCTGCAAAAAACTGAAAGAAACAAACGAATAATGTTACGGAGGATCATATGGAATCTATTATACATCTGGAGAAGATCAACTATCTGAACTGGCACGATGTTGAGGATCTGCGCGTGACGCGGGAGCAGAAATGCTTTCTGCCGGACAACGTGACGAGTCTTGCCTATGCCGGTATCGTGCGCGAAGCGGGCTTTCAGGTGTTCACGTTCGGCATTTACAAGGGAGACAAGCCCATCGGATTTGCGATGATCGGCTACGACATCCCTTACGAGCCGGACGACGACCTGAACGAAAAATACCGGTTCACAAGGAGCAGCTATTTCATCTGGCGCTTCATGATCGACCAACGTTATCAGGGAAAGGGCTATGGCAAGGAAGCCATGAAGCTTATACTCGATTTCGTTCGTTCCGGACCGTGCAGACAGTCCGAATATGCGTGGCTCTGCTACGATCCCGAAAACACGGCCGCAAGGAAGCTGTATGCTTCGTTCGGCTTTGAAGAGGTCCCCGAGGCGTACAGCGCCGAGGACGACGAAATACTTGCAGTATTGAAATTATAATTTTACGGAGGAAACTTTTATGGAAAAGATTACTTTACGACCCATTACCGATGAAAACCGCGAGGCGGTGCTGGCGCTTTCCGTGCGCGAGGATCAGCCGTTCGTCGCGTCGAACAAGGTGTCGCTCAAACAGGCCGACGAAGCGAACGCCGAACACCCCGGCGTCGCGCGTCCGTTTGCGATCTATGCGGACGAGAAGCTTGTCGGGTTCTGCATGTTTGCATTCGATCCGGAGGATGAGGACGAGGAGGACCGCTACTGGCTCTGGCGCTTCATGATCGACCAAAACGAGCAGGGCAAGGGCTACGGACAGGCGGCGCTCGATGAGATCATCAAGTACTTCAAAAAGAACGGCGCGGATCGGCTCTATCTTTCCACCGAGCCGGAGAACGAGCGCTGACTGCACGTCTACCACAAAGCCGGATTCCGTGAGACCGGCGTCATCAGCGACGGCGAAGCGACCTTAATGCGGATGCTGAAAGGTCCGAACAAGCTGATCAGGGATTTCGGCGGGATCGACGTGGTCGGACGCCTGGGCATCAAAGGAAAGAAGGGCTACGGCGTGAGCATCGCGTTTGCTGATGACGACGGCGATATCATGACCTACTGCGCCGGCAGCGGCAGAAACGGCAAGGACTTCCCCGTAAACCCCGATATGCTGTTCCAGGCGGGCTCGGTATCGAAACCCGCGTTTGCGATCACGCTGCTGCGCTTCGTTGACAAGGGCAAGATCGACCTCGACGCGGATATTTCGGGCGTTGTGCCGGAGTTTGTCAAAAAGGGTCCCATGACCTTTGCCGCGCTTCTTTCGCATACGGCGGGCTATAACGTGCACGGCTTCCCGGGCTACCCCGCGAATCACGCGCCGCTGTCGCTTGAGGACGTGCTGAACTGCAAGGGCAATACCCCGAAGCTTCGCCGTATCAAGCCCTACGGTATGCAGCATGAATACTCCGGCGGCGGCATCACGCTTGCACAACTCGCATTTGAGCGCATCACGGGCATGACGCTTCGCGACGCGTTCCAAAAGGAAGTCGCGGAACCGCTGGGTTTGAAGCGTACGGGCTTCTTCCAACCGCTTGACGAGGAGCTTCTTGCGAACGCGGCGTTCGGCGGACGGCTTGCTTATAAGGAAGACGCAGCGCACGGCTATCACTACTATCCCGAGCACGCGGCGGCGGGTCTCTGGACCACGCCGACCGAGCTTACGAAGATCGGTCTCGCGCTTTCGAGAAGCTACCGCAGAGGCGGGTTCCTCAAAAAGAAGACCGCGCGGCGCATGCTCACGCCGGTCATGGAAAACTACGGGCTCTGCATCAACAATTTCTGCGGCGATATCGGCGAACACGACGGCTGGAACGAGGGATTCATTACGGAATGGATGTTCTCGCTCGATAAGGATCTGTGCGTGGCGAGCATGTTCAACCACGCAACGGATGCGCTCGACTGGGCGCAGACGTACGTCGCATTGGAGCTCTATCAGACCGTTGAGGCGGACATGAACGAGGATCTGTGCAAGCGCGGTCGGAAATCCTTCTGCGGCAAATATGAGCAGAACGTTGAGGATTTCCGCGTCGACGAGATCTTTATGGAGGACGAAACGCTGTTCGCACAGGTCATCACCGAAGAAGGCGAAAAGGTCTATGAGCTCTATCCCATCGGCAAAAAGACGTTCGGAAGGAAGGGCGGCTTTGCAAAGATCGAGTTCGGCGACGGCTGTCTTGTGATCAACGGGATCACCTGCCGGAAACTGTAAAGATACAACAAAAAAGAGGAAAAATGTATGGTATATGAATTAACAGACGTCTCCAAGGTCGCGCACCTGTTCGGAGACTGGATGCTGCCCGAGCTTCTCGACATCCCGAATCTGGAGCTCAAAATCTTTGTGACCGATCCGGACACGCCGCGTTCAGCGATGCTGTATGAGGACGAAGCCGAATATTTTGCGGGAGAGCCGGACATGGAGCTTGTCGAAAACAGGCAGTCGAAAGAAACGGCGTTGCTGTCCAAAGAGAAAGAATGGGAAGCGCTCTTTTTGGAATGTTACCCGGAGGCCGAACCGACCACCCGCTATGCGATCCATCGGTGCAACAGCTTTGACCGGGACAAGCTCCAGTCGTTCGTCGACGCGCTGCCAAAAGGGTACGAGCTCAAACGGATCGACAGCGAGATCTACGATATGATCCCTTTGGCCGAAGACGCCGATGTGCAGGACCTCGTCGGTGATTACGAGACGAAAGAAGCGTTTCTCAATCAGGGACGCGGGTTCGTCGTGCTGAAGGACGGCAAGGTGGTTGCAGGCGCATCGTCCGCGAACAGCTATCACGACGGCATCGAGATCGAGATCGACACCGATTCGTCGGAGCGGCGCAAGGGCCTTGCGACCGCCGTCGGAGCAAAGCTGATCCTGTCCTGCATGGACGATGGGTTGGAACCGCGCTGGGACGCGGCGAATCTGATCTCGGTGCATCTCGCGGAAAAGTTAGGATACCGGTTCGATCGCGAATATGTGTACTACTGGGTCAACGAGGCGCAGAATCTCATGCTCAAGGATCCCGACAAGAGCAAGTGGCCGGATTACTGCGGTGATTATGAACCGCTGTGCAGGGACTTCATGCTGAAAAGGGTCTGGATGCAGGACGGAAGCTTGTACGGGCTCACCTACAACGAGATGAAGGGCGATTTCACGTTTAAGCTGCTGCCGCTCGGGGAGAATACGTTCGGCAGAGCGAGCGGTTCCGTGCGGATCACGTTCGGCGACAACTGCCTCGTTATCGACGGGATCACCTGCAAAAAACTGTAAACAGGAAAGGAAACGAGTATGGATAAGAAGGCAATGATGGATCAATTTGCCTGTGAAGCATATGCGAAAGGCGTTTTCACGGGAACGTGGCTGTATGCCGAAAACGGCGATATCGTTAGTTCCGGCGCGGTCGGCTTCCGGGACCCGGAAGACACGCTTCCGATGCGGGAGGACAGCATCTTTGAACTGGCGTCCGTCAGCAAACAGTTTACTGCGGCGGCGATCATGCTGCTGTATAAAAGAGGACTTCTGCGCTTTGAAGACGAGCTCTCGAAGTTTTTCCCGGAGAATCCGTATGAGGGCGTCACGATCAGCCATCTTCTGTATCACACGAGCGGGTTGCCCGACCATGAAGATTGGGCGATGGAGAACCTGAAGGACGAGACGTCGATCCCGAAGAACGATCTCTGCGTGCGTTTTCTCAGGGAATCCGGTCTTGAACCGGCGTTCGCGCCGGGCGAAAAGTGGGAGTACAGCAACACTGCTTACTGCCTGCTTGCCGAGATCGTCGCAAAGGTTTCGGGCATGCCGTTCGAGACGTTCATGCAAAAAGAGATCTTCGAGCCCTGCGGAATGCTTTCGACGCGCGTCTGTCACATCCGTGTCGACGGTATACCGTTTGATAACTTCGCACGCGGTCTGGTGTTTTGCGACGGTAAATACCGCATCCCGGACGAACTGGAGGACTGTCGCGAGGTGATCCTTTTGGACGGAGAATGCGGCGTGGGGTTCGTCTACACCAATATCTTCGATATGCTCAGATGGGATAGAGCGCTGCGGGAGGAAACGTTGTTCACAAAAGAGGATCAGGCGGTGATGTTCACGCCCGCGTTGCTGAACAACGGCGAGGTCGCGACCGACGGCGAGGGCGACGGGTATGGCTTCGGCTGGTTCATCACGGACGATCCCGCGCTCGGACGCATCCTTTCACACAGCGGCGGCTGGCCCGGATACGCGACCTGGTGCGAACGGTGCGTTGAAAAGGACAGGATGCTCGTCATTCTGTGCTGCCGTGAACCGGAGGATATCCGGGGCTTCGACTGCTTCTTCGAAGGCATGTCAAAGATCGCAAGGGATAAGGAACCTGAACCGATCAAAACGATCGAGGATATCGCGGTCAAGGATCCCGACAAATCGAAGTGGGAAGGCTTCTGCGGGAAGTACGAGCATCCCGAGGACGCCGATTTCATCATCGACGAGGTCATTATGAAGGACGGCGAACTTTATGCGAACGCGATCGACGATGATGGAGACGACCTGACGTTCCGCCTCTATCCGATCGGCGGGAACGAATTCGGACGGAAGGGCGGCATGCTCCGCGTGACGTTCGGCGACAACTGCCTTGTCATCGACGACGTCACCTGCAGAAAATTGTAAGACATATTAGGAGGAGAAACGATGAGCGAAAAGATCGAGATCATTAAGCTCGACGACGTCACGCCGTATCTTGACAAAATCGACCGTAAAGACGCGGAACCGGGGCTTCTGGAAGAGGTTTCCGAAAACGGCGACGAAGTCTTTTTTATCCGCGTGTCCGATACGATCGTCGGAACGACGTATATCAGCGACGAAGCAAGGGCGTTCGTGTACGTCTATATTTTCCCGGAATACCGGAACAGGGGATACGGCGAATCTGCCGTTTCCGCAGCGGAGCAAATGATCAGAACGACGCCGCTACTTCGGATCCTGACCGCGTACAACGATCAAAGCGAAGCCGCAAAACGGCTTGCGGAAAAGCACGGGTACGCCAAAAAGTATTCCTCCGCGTTAATGGAGTATCGCGGAGAGAGATTCGAAGAACCGGAGCTGCCCGTGCGAAAGTACCGGGACGAGGATTTTGACGAGGCGGCGTCCCTGTCTGCCGAAGCGTTTCACGTCATGCGGCTTTCGACGGGCTGTTTCCCGGATTCCGTCGTCGCGCAGGCGACCGAGGAGGATCGCAAGTACTGCGCGGAAAACGCGGAGAACGAATACGTGATCGAGCTGAACGGTGAGATCGTGGGCTATGCGGCAATCGACGGCACGGAGCTTGAAGAGGTATCGATCAGGATCCCGCATCAGGGCAAGGGCCTCGGCAGAAAGTTCGTCACATACCTGACAAACCGCATCCTTGAGAAGGGCGAGGGCGAACCGGTCCTCTGGTGCGTGGTCGGAAACGACAAGGCACGGGCGCTCTACGATTCGCTCGGCTATGAGGAAGTCTGCCGCAACGATTTCGCCGAAAAGAAGTTCGGCGTGTGAAACAGGAGGAGCCTATGCAATACGAAATCAGACCGCTGACCGAAGAGGACGAAGCGTATATCGGGAAAAAGATCGGCGAATACGCCTATATGATGGCGCCGCCGGAACCCGGAACGCCGGAGGAGGAACAGATCATCTTCCGCGCGGAGGACGAAAACGGGACCTTTGCCGGCGGATGCGTCGTAAACATTCACGAGTGGGGACGCGCCGTGCTTGCAATGTTGTGGGTGGAGGAGCCGCACCGCAGAACGGGGCTCGGCTCCATGCTGCTGAAAGTCGCAGAGCGCGCCGTGCGGGAACGGGGCTGTCATTATCTGTGTCTCGGCACCATGGATTTCATGGCGCGGGGCTTCTATGAAAAGCACGGCTATACGGTGTTCACCGTCAACCGGGATCATCCGAAAGGACACGTGGGCTGGTCGCTTTCGAGACGGGTCGATCGTGAAATACCGGAGCATATACCGACGAACAACAGCGCAGCCGTACGATTTACGATCAAACCGGGCAGCAAGGAGGACGTCACAATCATCGAAGCAGGGTTCGAGCGGTACAACGGTCAGTTCGTGCCAGACAGCCACGACGATCTCCCGATCGGTAAAAAGCTCGTCGATCAAGATGGGAACTTGATCGCGGGCGTAATCGCCGAAGTCGACGGCTGGGACGGCTGCGAGATCGACGGGATCTGGGTGGAGGAACCGTATCGGAAGCAGGGACTCGGCACGGTACTTTTCAACGAAATCGAGCGCGAGGCAAAGGAGAACGGCGCGTACGTGCTGTTCACGTACTGCTGCGACTGGGTGCTCGGCTTTTTCGAAAAGAACGGCTGCACCGTGCGCGGCACACTTCCCGATTATCCAAAGGGACACACCGCATACGAACTGGAAAAGCGAATCTGAACAGAGAGCGCCGACCGGAGAAATGTAAAAAAACAGCACGGGTGTTCCCCGTGCTGTTTGACTATATGGATCTTTTAATCCGATACCTCGACCAATTCGATCGTAAAGTTCAGTTCCCTGCCTGCCATTTCGTGATTGGCGTCGAACGTGATCGTGGTATCGTCCTTTGCGACGACCTTGACCGGAACGGGTTGACCGTATGCGTTCCGGAGAAATACCCGCTGACCGACCGAAACGCGCTCGGCGCCGGGCATGCGCGCGATCTCGACGGAGAAGACCGCGTTCGGATCGTGCTCGCCGTACGCTTCGGCGGGGGAGAGATGCACCTCTTTGATTTCGCCGACTTCCATGTCCGCAACCGCGGCGTCAAAGCCCCTGATCATCTGACCTGCGCCGCAGACGAATTCCAGCGGTTCGCCGCGATCATAGGAAGAATCGAACTGCGTCCCGTCGTTGAACGTGCCGCGATAATGCGTGCGGACCGTTTTGCCGACGTTTTTGCCCGTAAATTCCGGTTCCGAATGACAGCCGCGGCATCCGCCGCATCCGCCTTCGCTGTGGCAGGAATGTCCTTCTTCGTGGTGATGGTCGCAGTTGGCGCCGGTATTCTGTAATTCCCCTCTGAGATACGCTTCCACCGCTTCGTCCGCGCTGCCTTCAGCGCCTGTGCAAAGCTCAATGCCGTTTTCTTCCAGAGCCGCCTGCGCGCCGTTGCCGATACCGCCGCAGATCAGAACGTCGATCGCGCGTTCTTTCAGCAGTCCGGCAAGCGCTTCGTGCCCGCTGCCGTCGGAACCGATCAGCTCGGAAGAAACGATCTTACCGTCCTTTACTTCATAAACCTTGAACGTCTCCGTGTGCCCGAAGTGCTGAAACACCTCGCCGTTTTCATACGTGACAGCAATTTTCATCTGACGATCTCCTTTGTTTTCCATATCATAATCATTATAGCAGGGTTTATTGCAACTCGCAATCAGCGAACAAAATATAAAAATCGCGTTATTTGTAACAATGTTACAGAAGAACCTTTACTTGTATGCTAAACTTCGGGTATACTGAAAAGCAGGAGGAAAGACAAATGCTTACGATCACAAAGGACAATTTCAATACGGAAGTTTTAGAGTCGGACAAACCCGTGCTGCTGGATTTCTGGGCGACGTGGTGCGGCCCGTGCCGGATGTTCGCGCCGATCCTTGCGCAGTTTTCGGAAAAACACCCGGAGATCAAGGTCGGCAAGGTGGATGTGGATGAGGAGCCGGAGCTTGCAATGCAGCACAGGATCATGAGCATTCCTTCGTTGGTCCTGTATCGCAACGGCAGATTGGAAAAGACGGCGGTCGGCGCCATGCAGCTCAGCGCGCTGGAAAACTGGATAAACTAAAGGAGGTTCCCATGAGCGAACAGAGAAAAACCGTTATCATCGGCGGCGTGGCGGGCGGCGCAAGCTGCGCGGCGCGGCTCCGTCGGCTGGACGCGGACCGCGAGATCGTGATTTTGGAACGCGGCAAGTACATTTCCTATGCAAACTGCGGTCTGCCGTATCACGTGGGCGACGTCATCAAAAACCGCGGCGCGCTGCTGCTCATGACGCCCGAACGCATGTGGGAACGCTTCCGCATCGACGTGCGCGTGCAGAATGAGGTGACAAAGATCGACCGCGAAAAGAAGACCGTCACCGTCCGCAAGACGGAGACCGGCGAAACATACGAACAGCCGTACGACGATCTTGTGATCGCGACCGGTTCGTCCCCGCTGCGTCCGAGAATTCCCGGTATCGATAGCCAGAGGATCAGAACGCTTTGGACTGTGCCGGATACGGATGAGATCCGCGCAATGGTGCAAAGCGGCAAACTGAAAACCGCGGCGGTGATCGGCGGCGGGTTCATCGGCCTTGAGATGGCGGAAAACCTGCGTCACGCGGGGCTTTCGGTTTCGCTGATCGAAGCGCTCGATCAGGTCATGGCGCCCGTCGACTTTGAACTGGCGCAGATGCTGCATGAGAACATCCGAAGCCACGGCGTGAAGCTGCATCTGAGTGACGGCGTCGACAGTTTCGCCGAACAGGGCGAGCAGGTACTTGTGAAGCTCAAGAGCGGCACGGAAGTGACCGCGGACATGGTGATCCTGTCGATCGGCGTGCGCGCAAACAGTATGCTTGCCAAGGACGCGGGACTCAAGCTCAACGAGCGCGGCGGCATCGTCGTCGACGAGCATATGCGCACCGAGGACCCGTCGATCTACGCGGTCGGCGACGTGGTCGAGGTCGAGGATTTCGTCTTCAAGGGTCGCACGATGGTACCGCTGGCCGGTCCCGCCAACAAGCAGGGCAGGATCGTCGCGGACGTGCTTGCGGGCAGGGATTCCGCGTACAAGGGCACGCAGGGCTCCTCGGTCGCGAAGGTCTTTGACCTCACCGTCGCATCTACAGGCGCGAATGAGAAGACACTGAAAAAGCGCGGCATGGAGAAGGGCAAGGACTACGAAAGCCTGATCATCACGCAGAACTCCCACGCGGGCTATTATCCCGGCGCGACGCCGATGACGCTGAAGTTGCTCTTCGCGCCCGATACCGGACGCATTTTCGGCGCGCAGATCG
The DNA here is from genome assembly GCA_017524445.1 of Clostridia bacterium. Classification (GTDB taxonomy): domain Bacteria; phylum Bacillota; class Clostridia; order Christensenellales; family CAG-138; genus UBA3792. The sequence goes on from JAFXVP010000071.1 coordinate 19,337, forward strand.
TGGGCAGGGAAGGCGTGGACAAGCGTATCGACACGATCGGCGTCGCTATGCGGCTAAACGGTACGGTCTCCGATCTCAAGGATCTCGAGCTTGCGTATGCGCCGCCGTATTCCTCCGCAAAGGATCCGGTCAATATGGCGGGCTACGTCGCGGAAAACATACGCATGGGACTTGTGAAGATCGCGCCCTATGACGCGCCGGCGACCGATACGGACGCGGTTCTGCTCGACGTGCGCGAGGAAGCCGAGGTCATGGCGTATGCCGTGCCGAACGCAGTGAACATTCCGCTCGGCAAGCTTCGCGAGCGCTTGCATGAGCTTGATCCCGAAAAGCGCATCATCATATTCTGCGGGATCGGCGTCCGCGCATACACCGCGGCGCGCATCCTGAACCAGAACGGTTTTAATCATGTGGAAGTCTATCCGGGCGGCGTGCGCATGTATCAGGCAAATTACCCGGAACCCGAAGAAGAACCGATCGCGGACGCAAAAAAGGAGGTCCCCATGGAACAGGAAACCGTCACGAACAAGATCACGCTCAATTGCTGCGGCATGCAGTGCCCCGGTCCGATCATGGAGGTGTTCAGATCCGTCAAGGAAATGAAGGACGGCGAGCTTCTTGAGGTCTCCGCGTCCGATCCGGGCTTTGCGAAGGACATCGTGTCGTGGTGCAAGCGCACCGGCAATACACTGGTGAGCAACGAGGAGCGCGACGGCGCTTACGTTGCGACGATCCGCCGCGGAACAAACGCGCCCGCGGTACAGAAGACCGCGTCGGTCGAAGCCGCGCCGAAGGGCAAGACGATCATCGTGTTCGACGGCGATATGGATAAGGTGCTGGCAAGCTTCGTTATTGCAAACGGCGCTTTGGCGATGGGCAGACCGGTCACCATGTTCTTCACCTTCTGGGGACTAACCGCCCTTCGCAAGACGGAGAAGGTTCCGGTCAAAAAGAATTTCATCGAAAAGATGTTCGGTGTGATGCTGCCGAAGGGCGCAGGGAAGCTCAAACTGTCCAAGATGAACATGGGCGGCATGGGCACCGCCATGATGAAAGGCATCATGAAGGACAAGAACATCGACTCGCTCGAAACCATGATGAAGAAAGCCATGGAGAACGGCGTCAAGATCATCGCCTGCTCGATGAGCATGGACGTGATGGGCATCCGTCCCGAGGAATTGATCGACGGCGTGGAGATCGGCGGCGTCGGCACATACCTCGGCGACGCGGAGGAATCCGATGTCAACCTCTTCATCTGAGATCAAAAAACAACTGTCGGCGCTCCCTTTCTGGGGAGCGCTGACGGCGCGTGAACAGGAAACGATGTGCGCCTGCGCGCAGATCAGATGCTACGCAAAAGGCGAGCTGATCTATTCGAAGGAGCAGGAATGCCTCGGGCTCATCCGCGTGCTGTCCGGCGCGATCCGTACGTTTATGCTGTCCGACGAGGGCAGGGAGGTGCGGCTTTATCGCGTCGATAAAAACGACACGGACGTGTTGTCTGCATCATGCGTGATGAATCAGATCACATTTGAAACGCAGATGGTCGCGGACGAAAACTGCACGCTTCTGATCGTGCCTGCGGTCTGTCTCAAAACCTTCAAGGAAAATAATCTGCACGTCCGCTGCTTCCTGTTCGAAAAGCTCGGCGAACGCTTTTCCGACGTCATGCTGAACATGCAGGCGATCCTGTTTACACGGCTGGATCGGCGGATCGCAGAAGCGCTCCTTTCGCGCGGCGGCACAACCGTGCGCGTCACGCACGAACAGCTTGCGGGCGAGGTCAATTCCACGCGCGAAGCCGTCTCCCGCATCCTGAAAGACATGGAACGGCAATCGCTGATCCGCCTCGGCAGGGGACAGATCACGCTCATTGATCCGGAAGCGCTGCGGCGCTTATGACTTTGTATTGAACTGACGGCGGAATCCCGATATAATCGGAACAGATAAAAGGTTAATCATGGATGAAAGGCGGAACCTGCTTGTGAAGGAATACGTCATTTCCGAACTGGAAAAAGAGAGATGGAAGGGCTTCCCGCTGCCCATGGCCTATACTTCGGACAGCTATTACGATCTTTCCGTAGAAAAGACGGCGGAGGGTTTTACGATCCCCATTCAGAAGAAACGCTTTCCGTCGCCGGTCACGCATCGCCCGGAGGATGCGGATTATCCGGACAGACTGTACGCGGACTGGTGGGAGAACGCGCGCGCCTTCGGGATCACGGACGACGGAAAGCTGCTCGCTGCGATCGAGATTTGCCCCGAAGAATGGTCGAACCGGCTGCTCGTGACGGAATTGCTCGTCGGTGAAGAGCTGAGAGGACAGGGGTACGGAAAGAAGCTGATCGATCTTGCCAAAGAACTGACTGTCAAAGGCGGGTACCGCGTCCTGATGCTGGAAACGCAATCCTGCAACGTGCACGCCGTCGATTTCTATCTGAATGAAGGGTTTACGCTGATCGGATTCGACAGCTGCTGCTATACGAACAATGACGTCGACAGAAAGGAAGTCCGGTTCAATATGGGCTGGTTTCCGGACGCATCGGCGGACAGACAATGAAACAGAGCGGCATCATACTTCTGCGCGCGCAATACAGGGAAACTGTATGCACGGCCTTTCACCGCTGCACGGAGATCATGACAGATCGACGAATGTCGGATCGGTATAATCGATCGCGAGCCGAAACAGATTCTGGCCATCCTTTGTACCGCAAATAACATAGCTGTTTTCGCAGGCCTCGCTTTGAAGCGTGATTAGATCGCCCTCTCGCGCTTCTCTTGTATACTCTGTTCGGATGCGCGAAATATTGCGTGTACGCAACGCTTCCGGCATACGGTCCTCGGCAAGATCGAAATAGCGTGTGTTATTCATATGCCCGTTGAAATCGACATAGCTGAACGGCACGGTAAACGTGCCGGTTTCTTTTTGCCGCGGCATCTTCGGCGCGACAGGCAAAGCGATCTCCTTTCCGGTGTAAACGCCGCGAATTTTGATCCCGTACTGTTCCGGAAAGACGACGCGCCGCGTTTTTTCGTCCATCAGCGCCCACAGAGCGCTTGCCTCGACGAGCGCGCTGCCGCGTTCGTCCTCGATCCGGTAATAGCGCGGAAACAGCAGATGCATCGTTTTTCCCGGCCAGGATTTCAAAACGACGGTCTCGTCATAGACGGGAAGCCGCGTGATGTTCGCCTGCTGCAGAGTCACGATCCACAATAGCCCGCGGTCGAGCGTCTTTTCACGTCCCATGCCGAGTTCGGTGGTGTGCGCGATCGACGCTTCCTGCAGCAGCGTAAACAGACGCGAAAGCCGCAGTTTTCGGTTCGCGTCGGTATCCGAACTTAAGATCCGATAGGTGATCCGGTACATGTTATGCCTTCGGCAGCCGCTTTTCAATCGCGTCGACCACGTCCTTCACCGTGGACAGCTTCTGCCACTGCCGGTTCGGGATGCGCACGTTGAACGCCGCCTCGAGCCGGCAGATGATCAGCGTAAAGCCCATGGAGTCGACGCCGGTGTCGGTGTTGATCACGGTATCCTCGTTGAATTCCCTGCCCTCAAGCTCCGGCAGCGATTCCACGATGATCTCTCTCGTTTTGTTCAGGATCTCTTCTCTGCGGGTCATAACCCCTCTCTTTCCCGTTGGACCGCCCAACGCATGATTTTTCCGCTTGCCGTGCGCGGCAGCGGTTTCTCGTAAAACTCGATTCTTTTGATCTGCTGGTTTCTCGGACGCGCGTCGAGTACCGGACGGATCTTTTCCCAAATCGGCGCGGGATCGCGCAGCTCACCCTCCAGAACAAGGATCGGCTGATCGTTGACGAGCAGCACGCAGACCGGCTCGCCGCCGAGTGCTTTTGAAAGCGCCTGTTCGTATTCGGGCAGATACAGCTTCGTTCCGTCGGACAGCACCAGCATCTCTTTCTTACGGCCGGTCAGGTGCAGTTTACCGTCTTCGTCCAGATATCCGAGATCTCCCGTATGCAGCACGCCGTTCTTCAGCACGGCGTCAGTATCCTCCGGATGCCGCCAGTAGCCCTGCATCATGCAGGTAGGCGCTTCGATCAGCACCTCGCCGTCGTCGGCAATCGTAATCTTGTCATCGGGGCAGACCGTCATTGCGTACGGATCGCCTTCGCCGAGCGACAGCGCGACGCCGGAGCTCGTTTCGGTCAGTCCGTAGCCGAAGCAGACGCGTGAGTCCGTCGCCTTTGCCGCCTGCAGAACTTCGGGCGGACAGCCGCCCGCGCCGATGAGGATGAGCTTCAGTTCGGGATTCAGCGCACGGTATTTCAGCAAAAAGCCCAAAAGCGCCGGAACCGCGGAAAGCGCTGTCGGACGGAAGAGCACGCAGTCCTCGTGATAGTGCCGCTGTCCGCGGGAAAGCGCAACGCACGCGCCGCACGAAAGCCCCCAAAGGAGTCCGCAGACCATGCCGAACACGTGATCGAGCGGCAGCATGCAAAGGAGCGTATCGGAAGGGGAGAGCGGCAAAAGCGCGCCGCCGTTATATGCGCTGTTCATCAAGGAAGCGTCGGTCAGCACGACCGCCTTTGCGCGGCTTGTCGTGCCGGAGGTAAAGAACAACAGCGTTCCGGTGCCGCCTTCGGCCGTTTCGACCAAAGCGGGTTCAAGAAGCTCCTTAAGATCGGGATCGCCCCAGAGCGCGTCAAGCTCCGCTTCGCGTATCTGTTCCGTCAGCACCTCGTCCGCGGCGTTTTCGTTGAGCAGCACGGTGCGGCGTCCGGAAAGCACGGACGCGAAGATCTCGGTCACGCAGTCGAACGAGCCGTTCGCAAGAATGCCGTATGCCTGTTTTTTCTCGGCACGCAGCGCATCCGCGCGCTTTGTCACGCGATCGAACAGTTCGGAATAGGCGCAGGTTTTGACCGCACCGTTTTGTTCATACCGAAGCGCCGGTGCGTCGGGCGTTTGTTCTGCCCAATGAGACAGCAAATCACGGAATCCGGAAAAACGCATAGCATCACCTCCGTATTTTTATTGTACCATATTGTTCCGGCAAAGAAAAGCAATAATATCGCGGATCGGGCGGGAATTTATAAAAAATATAGTATAGATAACCGAAAAAGTGCGTGCAATTTACGTGGAAGTGTTATATAATAATCTTGTTGTGAACATCACAAATATCAGGGAGGACAGAGAAATGGATAAGAACGTACGAATCTGCATCGTCGGCGGCGGTCCCGCGGGCCTTTCCGCCGGTATGTATCTTGAAAAGAAGGGGTATGAAAACTATACGATCCTCGAGCGGCTCGACCGCGTCGGCGGCAAGTGCTGGTCCCCGACCTACAACGGACGTCGCTATGAGATGGGCGCGATCATGGGCGTACCGAGCTACTATGCGGTGCACGACGTCGAGGAATTCTGCGGCATCACACACGACGGCCCGCAGCTCAACCGCAACTACAAGAACAAAGAGGGCAAGGTCATTGAGCCTTTCAACCCGAAAAAGCTCAGCAACCTTCTGAAGCTTCCGCGTCTTGCCAAGATGAAGAAGCAGGTCAAAAAGCTCGGCGAAATTTTGGAAACTAAGTACAAGGGCTATGACGTCAACGGTCACCGCGGCGTTTCCGAAGGCCGCTACGACGGTTTCTCACAGGCGAATGCAAAGCGCGAGCCGGTGAAAGGCGAGAACCCGAACCTCAAGGATCTCTGCCTCCCGTTCAATGAGTTCTGCAAGCTGAACGGCGTCGAGCTCACCCAGGATATCTGGATCGGGCCGTACACCTCTTTCGGCTACGGCTATTTCGATGAGATCCCGGCTGCGTATGTTCTGAAATATCTCGACTTCCAGACCACGATGAACTTTGTCAAGGTCAACCTCTGGACCTGGAAGAACGGCACGCAGTACATCTGGGAACAGCTGAACGACCATCTGAAGCATCCGGCGCGTCTGAACAGCAAGATCGAAAAGGTCGAGCGTAAGGACGGCAAGGTGTTTGTCACTGTCAACGGCAAGGTTGAGGAGTATGACAAGATCATCGTCACCGCGCCGCTGTATATTCCGAACAAGCGTGCAGACGGTCAGGTCGGCATGGTAGATTACTTCGACGCGCGCGAGGACGAAAAAGAGCTGTTCAGCAAGATCGATTACGAGCGCTACGACGTGCTCGCAGTCGAGACGAAGCCTGAGGATCATCCGGAGATCTCCTACTACGTGTTCGAGAACATGGAAAAGGAGCGCCTCGGACATCTGATGGTCTACTATCGCCGTTGGAAGGATACGAAGGATCAGGTCATCACCACTTATGCGCTGAGAAAGCACAAGGATACCAAAGAGATCCCGTACGACGAATGCAAGAAGATGGTTCTCGAAGATCTGAAGATCATGAAGAACCCGGCTTCGAACGTCGTCAACGAATGGAGCGTTTACTATTTCCCGCATGTCTTCTCGAAGGACTATGCCGCGGGCTGGTATGAAAAGGTCGAGGCAATGCAGGACAAGTACGATACGTTCTATGCCGGCGAGATCATGAGCTTCGGCGACATGGACGAGACCGCGGAATACTCCCGCGAGCTGGTTGAACGGTTCTTCTGAGAATAACCTACGGAGGGAGCGCAAGCCGCTCCCTCATATTTGCGTAAGGAGATCAAAATGAAATTCTACAAAGATCATTATGACGTCATTGTCATCGGCGGCGCACTTGCGGGGCTTTCGTCCGCGCTGATGCTTGCCGAGAAGGGCAAGGACGTGCTGGTACTCGAGCGCCACAACCTGCCCGGCGGCATTGCGACGAGCTTTGTGCGCGGCGGCGTCGAGATCGAAGCGGCGCTGCACGAGATGATGAGCATCGGTCCCGAGGGCAACCGCCTGAAGGTCGGCAAATTCCTCGAAGACATGGGCGTGAAGATCGACTGGCTTAAGGTGCCCGAAGCGTATCACGCAAGCCTGCCCGGGCTTGAGGTGACGCTGCATCCGGGGCTCGAGACGTTTGCAAAGGAAGTGGACGCCGTCGTTCCCGGCACGTATGAACAGGTCCTGAAGCTATTAAACCTCTGCCATACGGTGTTCGACTCGGTCAACGAGCTGTCGATCCATCCGATGAGCAAGGTGCAGATGCTTTTGAAGCATGAGGCGTTCGTCAAGACGGCGGGCTATTCCACGCAGGAGGTCATCGACACGTTCGACCTCCCGCAGAAGGCGCAGGATCTTTTAGCGCCGTACTGGATCTACGTCGGCACCGGTTTTCGGACGTTGCCGTTTACGATCTATGCGGTGCTGATGGCGGACTACATCGGCTACGGCTCCTACATTCCGCGCAAGTTCAGCCACGAGATGAGCGTCAAGATGGCGGAGCGCGCCGAAGAAATGGGCGTACAGATCGAATACAGACAGCATGTCGAAAAGATCTTAGTCAAGGACGGCAAGGTCTACGGCGTGCGCACCGCGCGCGGCGACGAGATCCACGCGGACTACGTCATCTCTGCGGCGTATCCGAACAAGGTCTATACCTCGATGATCGAGCCGCTTTCCGAGGTTCCCGAAAAGGCGATCAGGATGGTCAACGGTCGTCGGCTGAGTTTGACGGCGTTTTCGGTCATCATGATCCTCGACAAATCCGCCGAGGAGCTTGGTATTCACGATTACAGCGTCTTCCGCGGCGATTCGATGGACACCGAAGCGCTGTACGAGGATCTTGCGGGGCTCGGACCGTATCGCTATCTCACCTGCATCTGCCATAACTACGCAAACCCTGACGCAACGCCGGAGGGCACATGCTCGTTCTCGATCACGACGCTGCCGCGCGTGGACGGCTGGAAGACCGTTTCCGCCGACGATTACGACCGCGTCAAGCACGCCGTCGCAAAGCAGATGATCGACGATATGTCGAAGTATTACGGCGTGAATCTCCTCGATCACGTGCTGGAGATCGTCATCGAAACGCCGATGACCGTCGCGCACTACACCGGCATGTGGAACGGCTGCATCTACGGCTACGCGCACACGATGGAGGACCACATCGTCGCGCGGCTGCAGACCGCCGAGGAGGAGAAGTTCATCGAAGGGCTTGAGTTCGCCGGCGCGCATCAGATCTCCGGCGACGGCATGGGACCGGCGGTCACGAACGGCAGAAAGGCCGCAAAGAACGTGCTGGATGATATGAAGAAAAAGGAGGCGGCAAAATGAAGGTCAAGGGATTTTTGAAGGACGTCGGCGGCGCGTCGCGCGTCACCAAAGCGCGTCTTGAAGCATTCGCGTCCGCTTCCGCAGTACCCGAAAAGGTCGATCCGATCGGAAACGTCGCGAGGGAATGGCATCCCGGCAAGCTGGACCTTGTCGTCAAGGACATCCGCACCGCAAGCCCGACCGCAAAGACCGTGCGGTTTGAAAAGGTCGGCGGGGGAAAGCTGCCGCCGTTCTATGCGGGACAATTCGTCGCGCTCGATTTTTTGATCGATGGCAAGATCGTTTCCCGTCCGTACTCCATCTCATCCGCGCCGTTCGAAGCGCGAAAGGATCCGGGATACATCGAAATCACCGTGCGCCGCAGCAAGGGCGACGGCTTTATTGCCGATTTCGTGAACGACGGGTTGAAGGTCGGCACCGTGCTCAAGGGCAATATCGGGCTCGGACAGTTCTATTACGAGCCGCTTCGCGACGCACACCATATCATGGCATTGGCGGGCGGCGTCGGCATCACGCCGTTCGCTTCCATGGCAAAAGAGATCGCAAACGGCACGATGGACGCGGAGCTGACGATCCTCTACGGCTCGGTCGCGTCGAACGACATCATTCTGAAGGACGAGCTCGCCGCGCTCGAAAGCGACCGCGTGCACGTCGTCAACGTGCTCTCCGGCGACGAGCCGGACTGGACGGGCGAACGCGGCTTCCTTTCCGCGGAGCTCATTAAAAAGTACAGCAAAGGTGATACGTCGTACTTCATCTGCGGTCCGCAGGTCATGTACAGATTCCTGCGCGAGGAGATCAAAAAGCTCGACGTGCCCGCGCGGCGCGTGCGCTTCGAGGTCTTCGGTCAGGCAAAGGACATCACGACGTTTGCGGGCTACCCGGTCGAAAAGAAGGACGAGACCTATACGATCACCGTCATGCGCGGCATCCATAAGGACGAGATCCCGGCAAAGGCGACGGAATCGCTCGTCGTCGCGCTGGAGCGCGCGGGCATTCGCATCGAAACGGCTTGCCGCAGCGGCGAATGCGGTTTCTGCCGCACGAAGGTATTGAAGGGCGAATATTACGTCTGCCCCGAAAACGACGGCAGACGCGCGGCGGACAAGGATTTCAACTATGTCCACGCCTGCGCCGCGTATCCGCTTTCCGACATGACGATCAAAATTCCGATCGAGTAAGGAGCAGCCATGGTCAAAGAAGTCAATCCGAAGATCCACGTCAATGAGAAGGATTATCCAGTCGACGCGCATCATTGCGACGATCCCGAAAAGGCAAAGCTCGTCAAAAAGCTTGCGCTTCTGATTACGGACAACATCCCGAGAAAGCTTCCCGGCGGCATGAAGGAAAACCACATGGATTTCTGGATCCTCGACCGTCTTCTGACGAAGGACGAGATCAAGTTCATGCTGAGCTTCAAAAAGCGCCGCGTGGGGCTGACGACCAAGGAGATCGCCGAACGCAACAACATGAGCGAGGCGGACGCGCAGAAGGTCATCGATCATCTGATCTGGATCGGCATCCTCGAACAGAACCGCGACAATGCGGATCAGCACATCCAGTATATGATCCCGAAGTGGGTCGTGGGCTCGGGCGAATACATGGTCGAGCATAAAACGCTCGCGGACGAACATCCGGAGGTCGCGACGATGTTCAACCTCGCGCCGCAGGAGCCGCTGGAGCTCGCGGCAAAGCTCGTTCCTCCGGGCGGCGCGGGCATCGGCATGCACGTCATTCCGGTCGAAAAGGCGATCGATACGACGAGCACAAGCGTATCCGTCGAGCATCTTTCGCACTGGCTGCAGAAGTACGACAAGTTCTGCTCGATGGTCTGCGCGTGCCGCAAGGCGCAGCGCATCCGCGGCGAGGGCGTCGGCGACATCGAGGGGCATATGTGCATCGGCGTTGGCGATATCGCGGAGTTTCTGGTCGAGACCGGCAAGGACGCGCGCTACATCACGCGTGAAGAGGCGATGGAGATCATAGAGCGCGCCGAACGCAAGGGCTACGTGCATCAGATTACCAACCTCGACGGTCCGAACCGCATCGTCGGTATCTGCAACTGTTCGCCCGGAAGCTGCTACGGTCTAAGAACCTCCCAGCTTTTCAACACGCCGAACATGTCGCGCTCAGCGTATCGCGCGCACGTCGACAAGTCTAAGTGCGTCGCGTGCGGCAAGTGCGTCGAGGTTTGTCCGGCAGGCGCTGCAAAGCTCGGTCAGAAGCTCTGCAAGGCGGACGGTTCGCGGGTGAAATACCCGATGCACGAGCTGCCGGACGATCACGTCTGGGGCGAGGATAAGTGGGACCGCGACTATCGCGACCACAACAAGATCAACTGTTACGATACCGGCACGTCCCCGTGCAAGACCGCCTGCCCGGCGCATATCGCGGTGCAGGGCTATATCAAAATGGCGTCCGAAGGCAGATATGCCGAAGCGGTGAAATTGATCCGGCAGGACAACCCGTTTCCGGCGGTCTGCGGCGCGGTCTGCAACCGCCGCTGCGAGGATCGCTGCACGCGCGGCACGATCGACAAGCCGGTCGCGATCGACGAGATCAAGAAGTTTCTCGCGCAGTGGGAATTGGATCATCCGGAGAATTTCACCGAGATCTGCGAAAACGGCGAGGGCAATCAATGGACGGACTATCCGATCGCCGTCATCGGCGCGGGTCCCGCGGGACTTTCCGCGGCGTACTGGCTCAGAAAAGAGGGCTATCCGGTCACGGTGTTCGAAAAGGAAAGCCGCCCGGGCGGCATGCTCCTGAACGGCATTCCGAGCTTCCGTCTTGAAAAGGACGTGCTTGAAAAGGAGATCGAAATCGTAAAGCTGATGGGCGCCGAGTTCCGCTGCGGCGTCGAGGTCGGCAAGGACGTTACGCTTGACGAGCTCAGAAAACAAGGCTTTAAGGCGTTCTATATCGCGATCGGTCTGCAGGGCGGAAGAACCGCCGGCGTGCCCGGCGAGGACGGCGAGGGCGTCGAATCCGGCGTCGCGTTTTTGAAGCGCGTGAATCAAAACGGCAAGGAAACGCTCTCAGGCGACGTCGTGGTCGTCGGCGGCGGCAACGTCGCGGCGGACGTCGCAAGGACCGCGCTGCGCGCAGCGACAGGCAAGGTCACGATGCTTTGTCTGGAGCAACGCGCGGAAATGCCCGCGGCAAAGGACGAGGTCGAGGAGGTCCTTGAAGAGGGCATTGCGATCGAAAACGGCTGGGGTCCCAAGGAGGTCCTGCGCGACGATGCGGGCAAGGTCACCGGCGTCGTGTTCAAGCGCTGCACGCGCGTCTTTGATGAGGAGCACCGGTTCAGCCCGACCTACGACGAAAACGACACGATGACCGTTCTGTGCAGTAACGTCCTGATGGCGATCGGTCAGAGCGCCGAATGGGGCAAGCTTCTCGAAGGCAGCAAGGTCGAAGTCAGAAGAAACGGCACGGCGGTCGCCGATCCGGTCACGCTGCAGACCGCGGAGCCCGATATCTTTGTTGGCGGCGACATCTTCCACGGCGCGAGGTTCGCGATCGACGCGATCGCGGACGGGCGCGAGGGCATGGTCTCGATCAACCGCTTCGTGCATCCCGGTCAGTCGCTGACGATCGGCAGAGATCGCAAGGAATTCATCGAATTCGACCGTGACGACATCACGCGACCCGATTCGTTCGACAATTCGCCGCGGCAGCGTCCGGGCTTCAAGCCGGGCGAGGCGCGCGCGACGTTTGCGGATCTGCGCCTGCCGCTCACCGAGGAGCAGGTCAAGGTCGAAGCAAGCCGCTGCCTCGGCTGCGGCGCAACGACGGTCGATCTCAACAAGTGCATCGGCTGCGGCCTTTGCACCACGCGCTGCGAATTCGACGCGATCCATCTTTCCCGCGATCTGCCCGCCGCAAGCGACATGCACACCGCGGAGGAAATGATGAAGCTTGTCGGGCCGTACGCCTTAAAGCGCATGGGCAAGATCGTCAAGCGCAAGATCACGGGCAAATCAGACTATCCGACCGAACAGGAATAAGCGGACAGTCGGATGGAGCTTTCAACAGGATCAAACAGCACGGCAGGTTATGCCGTGCTGTTTTCCGGTGACGGCGCTTGTTCAATTGCTGCCGCAGGATCATTGACAGAGGGATCACGTTTTCGGGCAGCTTTTTCGGGTTTCGTTATAACACGGCTGTTTTGCGGTTCCGATTTGCCGATCATTGATTTACAAATCCGTTTCATTATGATATAATCAATATATTGATTGGGAAAGGGACGGGCACAGATGGGGTCTTCCGCACTGGATATTCTGGTCAGCGAGCTAACGCAGAACGCCGACGTCGAAGCGCTTTTGAACGAGAGCATGACGATGGACCCGCGTAAGGTTCGGCGTGTTCCTCTGCGATACCGTATTATCGCGCTGGGCTTTGCGAAGCGCTATTCGCTTACGGAGCTCAACGAAAAGCTGTTGAAGAACGGCTGTGCGCAGCTTTATGCCCGCTCTCTTTGGGAGGCGTCGCTGATCTACGCGTTCCACAACGGCATGTCTTACGCGGATTGGCGGAAGCTCAAGGAAAAGTGTGAGGCGTTTCTGAGGGATACGACCCTCGAAAGCCGGTTCTTTTCGGGACGCTCGATCCGTATGCAGGATCTGGCGGATTACGTGCAGATGAATTCGAACGAAACCGGTATGGAACTGGAGACCGGCCGGATGACGCAGCGGATGCAGCGCCGTCTTCTGGACGCTGCCGGCGGCAGCGGGAGCTTCGAGTCGTTTCTGGAAGAAAATCTGCGTGCGTTCAGCCCGATCCGCGAAAAAACGCGCTACTATTTCTGCAAATACCTCTATTACGATCTGCTGACGAAGATCGACGCGTTTCTTGCCGCTGCCGAAAGCAGCGCCGTTATGGAGGAGACGTATGCGCTCCTGACCATGTTCAAGGGCATTCAGACGCTGAAGCGCACAAAAATGACACCCGCCCAGATCCGCGCGTTTCTGATGCAGGCGGATATCTCCTGCGGCGGCGTGTTCGATGCGTTCAATTACTTCTATTTCGAATACGTTTCTTCGGATTGGATGGACGTACTGATCGAATATTGCGGCAGTCTGAATGCGCTTCCCCCGCGCGATCGGAAACGACTTGCCGATTCGCTGCGCAAAAGCGATCCGAAGCGCTTTTCGGACCGGTCCGACGCCGAGATTCTGCAAACGATGCAGGAGGAAGCCGAATCGCGTGAGACGGCGCTGGACCGTATTTACGCGCTGGACGGAACCGACCGCGGCTATCAGCGCAACCGATCGGGCGAGAACGCGATCCGAAAATACATCAAGGGCGAGCTTGATCTGGATCGCACCACGCTCATCTGCTTCCTTCTGTTTTTCGGAAAAGATTCCATCCTGCCTGCCGGCAGCGAGATCTGCGAGGATCGCCTCAACGTCATTCTGCGCTCGTGCGGATTTCCGCCGCTGCGTCCCGAAGATGAATTTGATTCATTCGTGCTCGGCTATCTCGAAGCCGACGATCCGACCGATTTTTTGATGGAGGAAGTGACCAACCGCGCGTTGGAGGAGGAGAACTTCTACCTGTACCGTGTGTACAACCTGTCGAGCAGTTACCATGAAGACTTTGAAAAACTGATCAGTGAATCCGGGAGATCATTATGACAGACAACGTATCATCACCGTTACCGCATCAGCTTCCGCCCGATACCGTGCTCGCGAACCGGTACCGTCTGATTCGCGTTCTGGGAGAAGGCGGTTTCGGCATCACTTACGAGGGTTGGGATGAGACGCTGCGTATGCGCGTTGCGGTGAAGGAATTCTTCCCGCGTGCGTTTGTGACGCGGCATCGGCGGGAGTCGAACGACGTCACGATCCCGGAGGGCGAAGCAGCGGAGGCGTTTGAAAAAGGCAAGGCCGCATTTCTGAACGAGGCGCGGACGCTTGCACAGTTTCAGCAGAATCCGAACAT
>JAFXVP010000072.1 GCA_017524445.1 Clostridia bacterium
GCGGGCTCCTCGGTGGGTTCCGGCGTCGGCGCCGGCGTGGGCGTCGGCGTCGGCGTAGGTGTGGGCTCCTCGGTGGGTTCCGGCGTCGGGTCCGGCAGGATTGCCGCGAGGAGCAGAGGCTCAAGCACGTCCTTGTGCCAATTGAACGTCCGGCAGACCCAGCCGCCCGTCAGCTGATTGAAATGGTTCGCCGTTTTTGAAAACGCTGCGACCTTGTCATACAGTTCCACACGCGCAAGCACCTCGGCGTCCAGTGCATTGAACCAGGCGGTCTTGGTTCCGACCCCCATCGAATAATCGTTCAGCGCGCTGTCGACGTCCTTCTGGAGAAGCTGGTCATTGGCCAACGCCGTTGCTGCCGCGGTATGTGCATCGGAGAGGTTCAAAAGGCTTTCAAGGACTTGATTCTTGATTGCCTCCTCGGTCTCTTCGCTGCCGGTCTTCTGCGCGTAGTCAACGGCAAACGCCGCGAGCGCGCTGACGTCCTGCTTGCCCGGATCAAATAAAAGGAGCAGCTCTTCCAGCGCATAGTCGGACAGCCCCGTCACGCCGTAAGAAGACGCCTGCATCTCCGCCCATCCGATCGCGGTCTTTGTCGTATCGATCTGCGCGTTCAGCTGGACCTTGTTCTTCTGAAGCTCGCTGATCCGATCGCGGGAACCCGTGCCCATGCCGAGCGCGGCCTGCTCGTCGCTTAACAGCATGTCGTTGCGACTGTAGATCTCATTCAGCGCCTTCAACCGCTGTGACAAAGCCCAATAATCGATCAGCGCGTCGATGAGGGCGACCGCGTCGTCAGCCGTCTCCGCTTTGACGAGCGCCTCATCGACGGGGGTTCCCTTGACGCTGCCGCCGTTGTCCCCGATCGTTCCGTCATGGTTGATCATGTTATTGAGCGCGTCAAGCAGTTTTTTCACGGTGCTGCTCTTTCCGCTCCCGCCGGACGGCAGCGCTGTAGGTTCGGTTTCGGAATCTTCCCAGATGAGGAGCACCGTCTGCGTCATTGAATCGTCCGAATACAGCGCCGTGGTGCGCTGATCGCCGATCTCGGTGCTTTCGGCGTCATAACGCCCTGTTTTGAGATTCACGCCCTCCTGCGCCTTGAAATCACACAGGGAGTCCATCACATACACATTTTCTTTCCATTGCACCGGCGTGGTATGCGGCATGCCGGGCATCAGCGCGACCCAGTCGTCATTTTCGGGCGCGCTCAAAAACAGCTTCAAAACCTGTGAGTCCTTCTTGTCCGTGCGGAAGCTGCAAAGAGCCGTGAGTCCCAGTTCTTCCGCAACGATCAGAAATCCTTTTTTCTGCATCACGTTCCGAACGCTGCCCTCCGAGAGAACGTCGCGGAACGCATCGGCGGTATTGCCCAGAAACTGACCGACGTCGAGCGTGCCGCCGATGAACGGTCCCTCATAAATCTTTTTCCCTGCCTTATTGTAGAGCGTGCCGTAGCCGTTCGGCATATCGTCCGCCCATTCGCCGCTGTAATACAGAAAACCGTTCTTCTTCCATACCACGCTTCCGGTCGGCTCACCTTCGGTGAAACTCGCCGAAAGCGAGCCCCCGTCGTCGAGATACAGCGTGCCGTCGCCGCTGTATACGTCCTCGGCAAATCCGCCCTCATAGAGCTTGCTGCCGTCCTCGTTGTAGGCGACGCCGGTGCCGTCCCGCTTGCCGGCTTTGTAGTCGCCCTGATATGCGAGCTTTCCGGAGGGATCGTAGTACGCCGTGCCCGTGCCCTCCGGCTTGCCGGCATGGAAGCTGCCGTCATAGATCAGCACGCCGTGGCTGTAAAGCTTTCCGCGCCCTTCGTACAGGTCGTCCTGAAACTCGCCGTCATAAACGAGTTCGCCGTCCTGATACGCTTTGCCGGTATCGGTTCGGACCCCTTTGTCATAATGCCCGCTGTACACGATCTTTCCGTCCTCGTACAGCGTGCCGAAGCCGTCATATACCCCTGCGACGAACTGACCGTCATACAAAAGGTCGTTGTCCTTGTAGAGCTTTCCCCTTCCTTCGTACAGGTCGTTCACGAACTGACCGTCGTAAACCAGATCGCCGTTCTGATATTCTTTTCCGTTTCCGGATCGCTTCCCTTTTTCATACTGTCCTTTGTATCGGAGCTGTCCGTCCTCATACAGCGTTCCCATTCCGTCATATTCCTCGTCGGTATACCGCCCGTCATAGACCAGCACGCCGTCTTTATACGCTTTTCCGCTTCCGTTGCGTTCGCCGTTTACGAGCTGTCCCTCATAGATCAGAACGCCGTTTTCGTCATACAGCTTGCAGTCCCCCTGCAGCACGCCGTCTTCCAGACGTCCCGCATACAGCGGAACGGTCTTTTTCTTATCCGAATAAACGATCACGCGCCCGCTCCAATTCGGAATGCGCGAATCCTCCACATAAAATCTCGCGGTCAGAAAATGACTGAGTACAAAAGGCCAGATCACAAAATAGATGATCAGCGCAAGCGCAATGACGATCAATATGATCCGGACGATCAGCGATTTTGAGATCAGGAGCTTTTTCGTTTCCACAAAGTCCGACGGCTTGCTCGGATTTTGGGCCGCACTTGCCACGCCCTCCAGCGAAGCGGAAGCCGCTTTCGTTGCATAGCGTGAAAAATTCGTCAATCGGCGCAGAACGGACACGAAGCTCATGAGCTTTCTGGAGAAGAAAGCCCTCAACGTTCGGAAGAATATGCCGATCGAACGCCCCATTCTTTGGAATAAGTATCTCAAGCCGTTACACCTCCAAACCAAATCCCGGCAAAGTGCCGAAGATCTGTTTCATCAGCTCCATCGGATCAAACCGCTCTTAAACAATGCCAAAACCAGCAATCCCAATACGGTCAGAACGATCAACGCCTGTACGACCCTTCCGATCCGTCTCTTTGTATAGTCCGGAGCAGTCTTGTATGTCTGCACCGGCGTGCGGCGCACATATCCGTCGGACAGCGGCGCAGGCGTTTCCTCCGGATCGTTCTCCGGTGCGGCTTTGCGTTCCGCGTCTCCCGTCTCGCCGCAGATCTCCCTGATCAGCGTTTCCCGTTCCGGCGGCGTTCCGCCGTCCTGCTTTGCGTTTCGGGGGTCCGTTCCCGTCTGCTGCTTCAGCAATTCCTCCCAGGCCATCTCAGAGTTCGCCTCCTTCGGTATGATCGAAGTTCAGCACACACGGCATGGACGGGTCGTGTTCCAGACAGTCCGTCAAATGCAGATAATAGCGTGCGCCGCCATCGAGCGGGTAGTTGTGCGCAAGCTGCAGGAACGTGTGCTTTGCTCCCGTCGTATCGCCGCTGTACAGGTCGTAGACGCCGCGCGAAAACGCGTCGATCGATCCCGCTTTTTCCCGTCTCGTGTTGAAGTCGTCGCCGTCAAACACCTCGTAAACGCGCACCGGCTGTTCGCCGACCAGACACTTGCCCATGTAGCGGCTGCCGTATTCCTTATGCGAGGAAATGATGACCTCGGTGCACAGGATGCCCGCCTTGAGCTTTCCGCAAAGCCGGATCAGCTCCTGCACGACGGACAGGCTGGAGGAAATGGTGGTCGGCGTCATGGTCGAAGCGTCTCCGACGATGCCGAGCATGAAGTTGCCTCTGTCGATCGCAATGTGCAGAACGACGCCGGGCAGGCGCCGCTGCGCACGGGACTCGTTGAACGACAGCACCTCCTGCTGGATGGCGACGGCGGTGCTGACAGCTTCTCCGCTGTCGTCCATCACGAATTCAAAGCCGTTGTATGCAAAGTGAAGCGCCGTACCGTTCTTCCGCGCGACGATGGCGGAGGTGCGCTCGATGACCTCATTTACGCTGTCGAACAGCAGGCGGCTGTCGGTCATATCCGTATACAGCGCATCCGGGAACGCGAAGCGAACGGAGACGAGCGCCATGCGCCGCGCCGCAAAATCGCTCTTGTCCACATCCAGGATCGACGGCTTATCCAAAAGTCCCAGAACCTTTTCCGGCACGAAGCGGCGATACGCCTGCCTCTCTTTTTCACGGTCATCCTCCTGCTTTCGGATCGCTGTGCCGAATGCGTTCACAGTGCCCGCCAGACTCTCCAATTCATCGCCTGTGCGGAGATTCAGCGGTTTGTATGCGTTTCCCTCCGAAATGCGCGCGATGCCCTTTGAGATCCTCTTCAGATCTGCGCTGATCGTTCCGAGTATCATCAGCGCAAACACGGTCAAAAGTCCGACCCCGCCGAGTACGAACAGCCAAAGCAGCCGATCCTCGTCCTTGTCAGGCGAGTCGTCGGCCGCATCCAGACGGATGCTCAGACTGTGCGTGTCCTGCGTCAGAATGAACCGATACACGTCTCTGTGCAGCTGATCATACATGCCGCCTGCCTGTGCGGCGTCCGCCAAAGCGGAGGAAAAGCCCTCCATCGCCGCGGTGTTTCTGCCGTCTGCGGTGCGCCAGATACCGTCGGACAGCTCCGCACGGACGACGCGCACGTTCTCTCCTCGTCCCGCGCCTTCCAGCATACGGGCGACATCGGACGCCAGACTGTCGTCATTCCAACGCTGTTCCGCATCCTCCGCCTTTAAAACCGCCGAGATCGCCGCCTCCGTTTCACGCCTTGCCGCGTTGTTCGCGGCGGGCTTCAGCACCGCGAAACGCAGCGCCGTGAGGCACATCAACGCACCTGCCGCGATCAGACTTCCGCGCAGGATGACCAGCGGTGCGTAACCGTGCCGTATCCCGCAAAGCAGCAGCCAGAGCAGGAACGCGCCGGACAGCGCGATGCCCGCGAATCCGATGAGCATCATCCATTGCCCGGTCGTGTTCGCGCGCAGAATGCCCGCAAGTTCTCGCGTGCCCGTGTCCTCCGCCATGCAAAGCTCCGTCCCGTCAAGCAGCAGCAGAACGCTCTCTTCCCGTGTGATCGCCGCGGAGGTCAGGACCCGGTTTTCCGCATGCAGCGCCGTTTGCAGCGACAGGATGCGAAAGACCTCATCGAGATCTGCGTCTATAAAACAGAGCTCCAGATCGACGGCGTCCAGATAGTACCAGCCGCCTGCGGCATGCGTCAGCTGCGTGACCGCCTGGCCGGTGAGCGGCGCCGTTGCGGCTTTCGTGTTCAGCGTGATGCTTTCCGCACCGCCCTGCAGGATCGAGCCATTCTCAAACGAGAGAACGCTGAGGACGCCGTCCTCCGCCATCGCTTCTTTTCCGACGGGCTCCAGCCCGCCGCTCTCGCGTGCGATATAACATTTCAGCGTATCGTCGGACCAGAGCGCAAAGCTCATGACGCCGTTCTCAAACGTCAGCCCGGAAAGCTTCGTCCGCGCAGTTCGCTCCATATAGGAGTCGCCTTCGCAGTCGACGGTCAGCAGGCAATCCGTATCCTTGTCTGTGATCCGGTACAGATACAGCTGATCCGCATTCTTTCCGTACAAACCGATAAACGTCAGCGTGTCGCTCACCGGCAGCAGCCGGCAGAAGGTGCCTTCCAGACAGTCGTCCGGCAGCTGAATACGCTGCAGGGATTTTTGCGAGCCGTCCGTTTTGAAACGGCAAAGCACCAGAACGTCGTCCTGCCAGCCCGCAGCCGCGGCGGTCTTGCCGCTCCCCGTTCCGACGCATTGCCAGTCGCAGTCGTCCGCCGTGCCGCGGAGTGCGTCGATGCTTTTCATGATCGGTTTTTCCGCCGCCAGCATGACGATGCAGCAGGCGATCACCAGCATGATGAAAAAGGTTACCCAGCTTCTTCTGACGTTCATTTCAATCCTCCTTGCGTCTGCGGCGGAACATCCGACCGAACATGATCAGCCCGCGGCGGATCAAGCCTTTATGTTCAAAAGCATCCCGTTCTTCGCGGATGACCGGCTCCGCTTCGCGCCAGCGGCTGTACAGCGAAACCACGTTCCGGAACTGTCCGGAGTCCAGCTCGTCGAGGAAACGCATTTCCTCCTTGCCCGCCCGCAGCGTCTTCGGCATGATCTTTTTGACCTGATCCGCCGCCAGCAGCGCCGTTTCCCGCGCGGTCATATCCTCCATCGGCGTCAGTATCCACCGGATGTTTACCGTATGCTCCTTCGGGTTGACCAAGACGTTGTCGCTCAACAGCGCGGCGCAGCCCATCTCCGGGGGCAGATTCGCGAGCAGGAGCGCCTGGTGCAAAAGCTTTTCCGTATAGAGCAGCCGATCCTCGAAGCTCCAGGAATCCCCGCGCCGGAACAGCGTGTCGATCGGTTCGCCCGTACGCAGATCAAATGCCGCGACCAGCGTCCCGCGTTCGAGAAACATCCCGCGAAACGCCGGGCATTCCTCCTTGCGGATCCCGGAACAGATCCGCGCATATCTGCGCAAAAGCTTCCCCTCGTAGAGATTAAGCAAACAGGAGGGCGTTTCCCGATCGGAAATATCCACCGCCTCCAAAGCCGCATAATCGGACTGCCTGACAATGACGCGCACGACCTTATAGCGTTCGCGAATCAACATTGTTTCCATTGCGTTCCGATCTCCTTCCTTGCCATGGAGGCGTTTTTTTGCTGAATGATTACTCGACTACCACGAATGCGCTTGCCGTGATGCTCTCATCCGCGGTGCTGACCGCAAGAATCTCATAGGTGCCCGGCAGCTCCGGCGCCTGATAAATGCCGTTATGATCGATGACGCCGCCGTTCGATTCCCTGACGGTCCAGCGGACGCCCTTGTCCTCGCTTCCGGTCACCTCTGCCTGGAAGATGAGGTTGCCGCGCGGTCCGACGTGGGAGAACTCCGGCGTGACGGTCAGGCCGACGCGGCGCTTTGCCATGATGCGGCTCGTGTCGCGTTCGGGCTTCTGCGCGAAATAGTGTACCGTCAGACGGTTGCCTTCGACCATGTCGTGCAGCCAAAGCCCGATGCGCATCGTACCGCGGCCGGGGTAGACGATCGCCGCCGCCTCCACCCACGGAACGTCTTCTTTCTGCTTGCTCTTGATGAAGATCTCGCTGTTGCCGAAGCAGAGCGCGGTCTCGTCGCCCGCGGTGTGATCGGTAAACTCGATGCTCAGCCGCACGTCGACCATGCCCTGTCCGAGCCCGTGGGGGATCTCCTCGGAGAAGACCTTGCGATTCACGCGGACGCCGCCCGGAAGCGTCAGATCTACGGTGCCGTGGCTGATGGCGTAGTCATACTGTTCGGGCGAGGGAATGCCGAAATCGAAATGCAGCGCGCCTGTGGAGGGCTGATAGTTGGCTTTCACGTCGGGCTTCTGCCAGTATTCGAGCGAACGGACCGAAGTCGTCACCGTGCGCGGTCCGCCGTCCGAAACCTGCGCGGTCTCCTTCGCGATGCGCTGCGAAAACGGCAGGCTCGTCACGGAAACGAGGAACTTGCTGCCTGCGGTGTTCAAAAGCTCCAGCTTGGCAAGGTAGATCGGGATGTCTCTGCCGCGGAGTCTGCGATCCAGATTGTCGGTCAGACGCACACGCTGCGCCAGTTGATACGTGTCCCTGCAGAGATAGCACTTTGCGCCGACCTCCACGTAATTCTTATAGCGGTGGCTTCCGAGTTCGAGATCCAGCTCGCCGCCGGAGGGCAGGAACATGCTTTCCAGCTCGCTCATCTGCCGTGCTTTCAGCCGGAAGCTCACCTGATACACGCGGCGCGTCTCCGTCGGGTCCTCACGGAACTGCAGATGGATGCGTCCGTCCTCGCTCTCGGTGAAGCCGCTGACGCCGGAAAGTTCAAAATAGACCGGAGGCGTTTTCTCGTTCTTCACGACCAGCAGGTCGACCGTGAATTCTCTGCCCGCGCAGACCGAATCGGGGACCGCAAGCACCAGCGAAAGCTCGTCGCTCGAATAGAGGATCGTGACGTTCTCCTTGCCTGACGCCTCCAACAGCGCGCGATAGTCCGGCTCCTCGGCGGTCAGGTACAGTTTTGCGCCCTCGCGGGTGATATTGTACTGCTGGCTCTCACCCGACGTCGCGCCGACCGCGTTCACCGGCTCGATCAGCGTCTCGTCATAGCGCATGCAAAGATACGCGCTCTCCTTTCCCTTGATCGTCTCCTGCCCGTCTATCATTTGCAGCTTGCGCAGCAGGGGCTTCTCGATGACGACCATGCGTCCGAGATAGTCGATTGCCATGCCGCTTTCGATCAGCAGCGTGGAGTCGTCGCTCATGCTGACGCCGAGCCCGCAGACCACGCCCGCGCCGAACGCCAACCGACGCATCAGCTGCGCCGTACTCCTCGTGTAGCGCTGTTCGTTCTCAAAATCACGGACGGTCAGCAGTTTGCCGTAGAAATACCGGTTCCTTTCCAGCGGGAAGAAGTCCTTATTGCTGCTCATGCTCTTATCCTCCTATTGTCGTGTCGTTATGAATGGTCACTGTCTCGTCGATGACGGCGGCAACGTATTCTCCGATGCTTGTGTTGAGACCGAGATAGGTGTGCTGATCCAGCTGCACGCCCTGCTTCAGCAACACCAGCTCCGGCGTCGTTTCCGCCGGAACAAACTCCTTGAGTTGTTCCAAAAATCGTTCCATCTGCTGCTGATCGGCGAAGGTCCCCTGCGGCAGCAGCACAAAGAAGCGGTAGGGGTCGTCCCCGAAGAGCCTGCGGTAAAGCTCCGGATCGCTGCAGGACGGATCGTTCGGATCGACCGTAAAATGCTCGATGATCAGAGGCGTCTGCCCGGTCAGATGACGAACGGTACGCTGGATGCCGCTGACCGTATACATGGTCTCGTATTCCTCAATGACGTGCGGAAGCGCGCTGCGAAGCTCTCCCTCGGTCATGTTCTCGTCCGCGCAGAGCCAATGCGCCAGGTACCGCAGCATCTCCGGATCGGCGGAAGACGGCGCAAACTGTTTGCGCGAAAGTCGGATCCGCTCCTCCATGTCGTGAAACATCGCGGTAAAGACGGACAGATAGCGATACGTAAAATCCTGCTTCTGATAGATCGACGGCAGATAATCCGTCATATGATCGCTTTCCGCCAGAACGCTGACCTCATCCAGCCGCGGTTTTTCGGTCCCGCCGCTCGCGAAACAAACCGCAAGCCAAAGCCGTCGCCCCGTGTCGGAAAGCCACGCGTCGCCCACGGAAGCACGCGGCGGTCCGAACAGCGTGCGAACCGCTTCGGAAACGCGCCCGTCCGCCTGAAAACGCTTCCACGCGTCCCATTCCGGGTCGTCCGATGCGCGCGCAAAGATCTGCACGGAAGCGTCCTTCGGCAGATACGCCGTCAAACGAACCCGTCCCCAGCGGAAGTCCGACTCGCCGCTGTCCAGAGGCGGCAGCAGCACCGCGCCTTCAAATGCGTCGTCGGCGAGCTGCAGACTGTCGTCCTGCAGGTTCATCGACAGACAGATACTGTCTCTCCATCGCTCCGCGACGCCGAAATGCCAATAGGTCTGGGCGTCCAATTCCCTCACCTTCTATCCTTTGTCAAACTGACCGCAACCTTGACCGGGTGCAGGATCGTATCCGGCATCACGGTCAGGTCTCCGGCTGTGGTTTGATAGCTGTTCTGGTCCAGTCCCCGAAACTCGACCGAATCGACCTGAAGCACGCCCGGCAGCTTCTGCAGCAGCGCATAGAGCTCGTCCCTGTCTGCGGGCGCGCCGATCCGCGCGCCGCTCGGCGCGAAAAACTTCCGAAGCGCCTCCTCGATCAGTTCCTTCCGAAACCCCTGCCCGCCCCTGAGACTGACGTCCAGATTGAACGCCGCATAACGCACGGGGATCGCCTCCGTTCGGATGCAGACCGTGCGGCAGCGCTCCAGCTGCCGCGAAACCGCATCAAGGAAACGGCGATCGGGGATCGGTGTTTCGTCGTCTCCGGCAGGCAGTACCGCGACCGATACGCACGCCGGAGTTTTCTGGTGCTTCTTGCTGACGTCAAACCCGGGGAGCGCCCGCGCGCCTAAAACGCGCAGTCCCGGGGTGTGCAGCACATGATATTCGTAATCCTTTTCCGAGACGCACTTGCGCGTCTCCTTCAACCTGCGCAGAAGGCGGCCGCGTCCCTCTGCAACGGTCTCCGCCTCGCAGCCGCCGTGCGCCGCGGTGTTGTTCACGACCATACCGTCGTCGGTGAAGCGCAGCTGTGCGTTTGCGGGGATATTGCCCTCCGCGCACAGGGAAACGAGCTCCTCCGCGATCATCACCGCGCCGCTGCCGGGCGCGATCAGCGCGCCGTGCGCGCCGTCGCCGACGGAGATCGTCTCACGCTTGCGGTCGAGCACAAACACGCAGTCACGGGGACCGCATACCGACAGATCCTCCACGCAGTGCCAAAGCGCGGGACGGACGATCCCATCCTCGCACAGCGTCTGGCACAGCAGCGTCAGCCGTTCCGAAAGAACGTGCTTCCCGCCCAGGTTCAGCCAGAAGCTCTCCCCCGGACGCCCCACGGCGTCAAACAGCAGATCATGCAGCCGGATCGGATCCAGACATGCGACGAGCAGATTTTCGTTTCCGTCCTTCGCTGCGGCGGAGGTGTCCAGCGTGATGCGCACACCGTCCTGTTTGCGCTGCAGCCGATAGTCGGAGACCTGCTCCCAGCCCTTTTCCGTACGCACAAATACGGCGGTCTCGGCGCTGCGCGCCTGCGCGCTGCGCACGTCCTCCGAATGCTTCTTTTCGCGCTTTGCCGTGAACCGATAGCACCTTGCGCGGCTTTCCGTCTGGACCGCGTGGAAACGACTCACGCTCAGGGTGTTAATCCTGACGCGCTCCTCGCAGCCCGCTTCCTTCTGCGAAAGCTTCACACGGAACGATCCGTCGGCTTCAGGCTTCCACGCTGCGGGTGAAGGAAGCGTCACGCTGCCGCTGCGGCTCAGCGCAAGTGTCTCGTCCGCAAGCGGCGTGACCTTGCCCGCGCCGGGAAGCTCCCAAACCAGCGTGCGGGGCAGCTCAGTGTCCGCATCCGGCTCGTTGCGCCGCGTGCCTTCCGGTTCCTCGATCTGAAACCAAATGCGCAGAGTGTCCTTCGGGCGGTCGGAGAGATCCAAAAGCATTGCGCTGCCGCGTTCCCCGCCGAACTCAAACGGCTGGATCACGGAGTCGTCATAGAGCATGCCCGTCACATCGACGGTTTCCTTCCCTTTCGGTCTTGCGATCAGTGCGCGAACAAGCGCGCTGCGCTGTTCCGGGATCTCCTCCGTCAGCTCGAACGCCACGCCTTCCGGCGTTTCAAGCGGCGCGTACAGCGTGCGTCCCGGCGCATCCTTGGGGATCTCAATCGCGCACTCCGCGGCGCACTCGGGCCGCAGACGGATCCCGGTCAGTTCCAAAAGCTTACGCGCCGTTTCCGGACCCACCCGGTTGATCTCATATTGCTGCGTTTCTTTGAACCAAGCCATCAGCTCGAGGATCGTGATGCCCGGATCATGGGAGTTGTGATCCGTCCAGACCGGGCAAAGCCACGGCAGGCGGCCCTCCGCCTCCCTTACGATCTCATCGAACCGCTGATCGTCCAGATTACGAGATAACAGCATACTTCATACCCTTTCTTCGGGATCATTTCATTTCGTCAGAATCAGTTCAGACGCACAAGATGCATTCCGCTCTCTGCCACGCCGAAGGGGAAGTCCCAGTCCGCTTCCAGCGCAGCCAGCTTTTGCTGCCCCTCCTGATCGTAGGAAGCTTCGATCAGGATCCGCTTGATGACGCGCACGTTCGGCGTGTCGCGGACGACGCTCCAGATCTCGCTCAGGCGGATCTGTTCGCCGATGGGTCGTTTTTTCCAGGTCTGACCGATCAGCGTTTCGATGCGCCGCACGATGTTCTGCTGCGTCTCGGCCGCAAACTCCGGTCGATCCGTCTCCACGGTGACGGAGGTGTTGACCGAAAGCACCGTCGCCGGGCAAACATGCAGACGATTCTCCGCAACCAGGCAGCAGGAGCTTCGCTCCGCCAAAAACCGATAGACCTTGCCGCAGAGCGTTTCGGTCCCCTCGCCGTGCGCGCCGTATCCGGCGATCACGACGGTGACATGACCGGGCGCACGCTCGCCCCGTTCGTTGCACGCGGAGAAGCAGCGAACGTGATGCACCTGCGGAAATGCCTCCCGCACGAGTTCCTCATAATCGCTGCGGCCGGAAGCGCGTCCCCGATTGTGCAGGAAACGGCTGCCCCGCTCCTGGATCTCGTCCAGGGGAAGTCTGCCGGTCCCGCCGCTCATTGCGGTCAGATTGACAATGTCGCTGACCTGCGGCATGGCGGTGAGCAGAGACCGGATCGCGCCTGCGGGGACGTTGCCCCGTTCGCCGCCGCCGCTTTCATACTCCACGCGGATGTTGCGGTCTCCCGCAGGCGGCACGCGCCCGCAGCGCCCGTCACCGAAGGCGATCTCGCCCGAGAACGGGTCCAGCGTGTACACGCGGGCGTCCGGCGCGGCAAGCGCGAGGTCTTCGATCTGCTCCCAGGCGACCCAGCAGCGGACGAGTGCGTGACCGTCCCACTCCTCCCGTACCCGTTCCGGCATCTCGCGCCGGATCTGCACGATATCCGCATCCGAAAGACATGAGCGCTCGTCTACCCAGACCCTGCAGGTCTGGACGGGCAGATTGAGAAGTCGGATCCGCTTGCCGGCTTCGTAGATCTCGGTATCAAAGAACTGATCGGTCTCTCTCTGCTTCTGAAGCGCGGAGACCGCGTTCACCGTCACCGAAACGACCGTCGGCATCGTCCCCGTTTCCGCAGCGCTGCGGCTCATGCGAAGCCAGCACCCTTCGATGCCGAACTGCTCCGATACCGGCAGCGGTTCGGGCAGGAACAGGAAAAACTCACCGCTGTGCAGGAGGCGCTCCGTCTGGTCCACGGTGCGGACCGGCTCGAACGCCTTTCCGTTCCAATACTCCCAAAGAAGCTGTCCGGAAAGATGCGCGCGCCCCTGTACCTGAAAGCGCAGGGACAGCGGCATCGCGTGCGGCGACCGGTCAAACCGGAAATACATCGCGGCACGCTCCTGCGGCATCGGCGTAAGCGCAGGGAACATCAGCCGGGCGTACCGGTCCGCTTCCTCGATCACGTGCTGCCGTCCGTTGTTTTCCGAAAAGCATCGGGTCGGACGACGCCCCTCGGTATACTGCCACTGCAGGGAGGCGCTCTTCAAAAACGGCACGATCCAGCGCTGCAGCGTCGAGTACTGATTGCTCACGTCCACGATGCGGGCGCGGATGAAATACCCGAGATCCGCGTTGACTTCCGCCGTATCGATGTCCTCCGGTACGGTAAAACGAAGCTCGACCTTACCTTCCTTTTTGCCGGAAAAGGGATTCCGATCGCCTGTGACCGGCAGATGCTTCCAGCCGATGCCGTTGAAATACTCCCAGATGACCTCGGTCACCGCAACGTCGTCGGGCTTGCGGACGACGTCGTTCTGCTTATTGATGACAAGGCGCGTGTAGTCGTAGCGTTCCCGTTCCGACTTGCTCGGTTCGTCCACGAGGAAGGACAGATCCATCCGCAGCATCGCCTCTGCGCCGCGCTTGGAAAGCACGGTGTCGCAGCGGAGGAAAAACATATCGTATACGGAGGGTCTGCGCCCGAAGCAGCAGCCGCCCTCCGAAAGCGGGATCGGCAGATCGCCGCTGTACAGGGTCTGCGGAGGACAGGGGGACAGCGGCGCGCTTGACATCGCCATCTCGATGACGAATACCTCTGCGGCGGGACGTCCTTCGCAGCAGACGGAGACGTGTCCGTCCGCGTCCGCTTCCGGCGTCAGACTGTTGTTCTTGACGAGCACCAGCGTGCCGTTCTCCTCGCGCACCTCGTCAAACGGGATCTCTTTTCTGTCGTGCAGGAACGTCCATCTGAGATCCTTGCCCGCAAGCGTTTTCAGGGTCTCCTGCTCCTGCCCGACCCTTGTGCGGATGCGAAGCTCCACGCGCGCGGGGCAATCGAGCCGCAGCACGTCGTTTTCGGAAGCCAGGAAGCGGTGTCGCTGCAGCTCCACGCCCGACGGCTCAAAAAAGCTGCGCGGACGTTCGGAAAGGTCCAGTCTTCTGATGCTGTCGTTTCCCGCGTCGACAAAGTAGATATCCGCGATCGCGGCGGAAGTGACCTGGATCGTCCGTTCGGTCTCATAGACGATGTTCTCGCCTTCCGCGTCGGGCGTGAACAGCTGTGTCCCGGAGGCGACCGTAAAGGGCTCCCGGGTGCTGTCCGGCGTTTCGAAACAGACCGTTCCTCCCGCCGGCATCGGACCGGGCTCCCGATAGCCGATCATATTCAAAAATTCAATAAACAGTTTTTCCGGCAGCGCGTTCAGGCGGTTCACGCTCTGACCGTACATTTCGAGAAACAGCTCCGCAAGCGCTGCGCCGGGATCGTTTTCGGTCCCCTCGTAGCGCCACTCCGGCGTATAGCTCCTTGCGAGCATATGCAGCTGTTCCCGCAGTTCTTCCGGTGTTCGCGGGTCGAGCAGCGGGCGGTTCATATCTCGTCTCCTCCCTCCGAGCCTTCCGTACGGTAGAACGGATAGACACGGTTATAACGGTTATTGGTGCTGCGAACCCTGTAACTCAATTCGATCACGATCGCGCCCTCAAGCTCGTCGGTGTCCTTGCAGCGGATCTCGATGTCGTCGATCCGCGGCTCCAGATAGCCGAGCTGTCCCTTGAGATCAAAAGCAAGGCTCTGACGCAGGGAATCCGAGGCGGCGGAAAAGGTGTAGTCCAGAACGTTCGAGCCGAAGTCCGGCCGCATGACGCGTTCGCCCTGCACCGTATGAATGATGATCCCTATGGCTTCCGCGATATCCTCTTCCTCGCTCACCATAGCAAACTTGCCCGTTTTTGGATCGATCTGAGGTGGGAATTTCAGCCCCCGCCCCATGAATTCTTTTCCGATCAATGTACTTGCCTCCCCTGCGGTTTCGTTAAGCTCCCGCTCAGTTGAGCTTTAAGAGCGTCCCCTTCACGCTTGCCGTGCCGGTGGATTTCAGATCAAGATCCTTGTTCGCCTTGATGTTCACGTCCATGCCCTGCATCACCGCGGTTCCCTTCGACTTTGAGATCACGCTCTTTCCGTCAAAAAGGATGTTGCCGCTGCCCTTCGCCGTGATCTTTCCGGATTTTTCCAGGACGACCGAGGCGTTCCCCGCACTCAGCGTCAGCTTGGACTTCGCCTTCAGCTCGATCTCGCCGTCCTTCATCTTCATAGTGACCGCGGTGTCGCCCGCTTTGTTCTTCGTCGTCACCGTCTGCTTCTCATCGTCGATCTCTACCACGATCCCCGACGGCATCGTGACCGTGATCTTCTGCTTTTTGTCCTCGTCGTGCAGCGCAAGCTCGACCTTCTTCGGCGTTTTCAGGCAGTAATCCTCTGCCTTGCCGTTTTCCACCTTGACCGGCGCGGGCGATTCCGACGTCCAGAAGCTGCCCAGCACGATGGGGCGGTGCGGATTGTTTTCCAGATATCCCAGCACCACGAGATCGTCCACCTGCGGGAACAGGAAAAGACCGCGCTCCTTTCCTCCCATCGGTGTCATCACGTAGCACCAGTCGGTCAGTTCCTCGTCCGGCGCTCCGATCGGCAGACATTTGACCCGGTTCAGGTTCTGGTCATCCTTGATGTTCTTTACCGTTGCCAGCGTCAGGCTGAAAACGCCGCCCTGCGTGTCCGGAGTGTCGCCGTAGCCGAAGAGCGTTTTCAGTTGATCGCCGATTCCCATGGGGGTCATGCTTTTGCTCCTTTCACCTGGAACGAGGTCGTGTAATCGCTGGCGGTAAACTTATGGACGACCTTCGTGAGAAAATACGTGCCGTTCGTAAGCTCGTCACCGCCGTCGATCTTCAGATAGCGACCGGGGATCAGCTCGGGAATTCCGATGCACTCTCCCTCCCCGGAAACAAAGCCCATTGCGATGCTGTTGAGCCGATTCTGCGCCAAAAGCTCGCATTCCTTCTGGGTCCGCACGTATTCGCTGCGTTCGCGAAGCATCGCATCCTTAAGACCGCTGACCCATTCCGCTGCGGTTTTTCCTTCTCCGCCCGTGGTCACTTTCGACGCCGTGCCCTGAATCGCCTTTTGGTTGACGTCACGGCCGAGTATCTCCACCTTGCCGATCTGATGCGCCAGCGAAACCCGCCGTGTAAAGCTGCGAACGCTCTTGTTGATCGTCAGCGTGAGGATCGGCGAGGTCCTGGTCAGCACATTGTCGAAGATCAGCTCGCCGTCGATCGCGAACAGCGACGTTCCGTAGCGTTCCGACATCATCTGCAGAAACTTCCAGTCGTCCATCTGCTCCTTGATGATCGGCGTTTCAAAGCCCGTAAGCTGACCTACCTGCATCTTCTTTGCATACCCGGCCGCCACGCTCTTCTGCAGAATCGATTCCACGATCTGCTTCGGCTGCTTTTCCCCGGCATAGAAGGGCTGACACATATTCATCAGATATCCGAGTCCGTCCAGCCCGTTTACCTTGATGTTCGGCGTTCCGTCCTGATCGAATACGAGCGCGTAATCATCGACGTATCCGTAAAACAACTCCGTGCGTGCCTTGCTGTATCCTCCAAGAACCGCGAGCTTTGCGCCCGGCTTGATCAACGACGACGCATTGTTCTCCCACTTTCTGTTCTTGTAGTCGTACTGCCCTTCGATCGAAAAGGTGCAGCCGCCCACAGCGCCGCCCGCGGTGATCTCGACCTCAACGCTCGGAATATGGAACTTGCCCTGCGGAAGCTCCTTTCCGTCGACCTGTATCTCAAAGCCCGGCGCGATAAAGTTATCATGCTTCTTTGCCAGCGAGTCGTAAGTGTATGATCCCTGATCCATTCTGCACGCTCCGTTCCGTTACAGCAATGCCGGAATGACCAGCATCTCGCCGTTTCGCAGCATGCGCGGATCGGCCAGGCCGTTTGCCTCCGCGATCACGCGCCATTGCCCTGCGTCACCGTATTCCTCCGCCGCGAGCGCCCAGAGGGAGTCTCCCTGACGAACCGTGTGATACTTGGTCGTATCGGGCGAGTTCAGCGGGTTTGCGACGTACAGGTCCTTGTTGTCGCGGAACTCCACAAAGCTGCACTCCAGAAACGCGCGCACCGGCTGCCCCTTCTCGTCAAAGCGTACGAAGCGCTCCCTGCACGAGGAGAGAAAGCCCTTGAACTGCAGCGACGACCACTCCACCTTGAGGATCGGCGGACGGTGCAGATCGGAGTCGACGTACATCAGGTTCGTGATCTTTCTCGTGTAGTCCCGAACGTCGATCCCGCCGGCGATGGTCGGCGCAAGACTGTTCAGCGCGAACTTCGCGCGGTCGGCGAAGCTCCCGCCGACCTCGGAGCCGGCGGAAACACTGTCGAAAAACAGCTCAAACGTCAGCTCCTCCGCGCCGCCGCTGTGGAACTGCACGACCGGCGCGTCGGCGCCGAGCGACGGGATCGGCCTGTATCTCACGGTCTTCTGACGGGTATAGGTCTGAGGATTGTAAAGCACGTTGAAGGACTCCCCGTTGTCGACGTCGGTAATCCGCATCTTTTCCACGGGAATCAGAATATTCGGGTTCGGTATTCCGACAAACATGCCGCTTCCTCCTCTTATCTTCCGCTCCGACGCAGCTCGCGTCTGAGTCTTTCCTCAATAATCTTATAAACCTTGTCCGCTGTGCGCTGGATCTCGGCGTCGTCGATCTGCTGTCGGGCGGGCCCCTGCCCGGCTTCCCGCGGCTCCTTGAACGACAGCTCCGTCCTGCCGTTCGGATCGCTCTGCTGCGGCATTGCCGTCGGCGCGGTCCAGTTCACCTGTTTCGAACGCGAAGAACCGGAATTCCAGTTGAACGCAGCGGATTGCTGCTCGGCCGAGCTGACGCCGGACTTCTCCAGCAATTCCTTTGCCCACGTCGGAAGCGCGCTCGCTTTGTCGCTCTGCGAAACCTTCTCCGAAGCCGCCGCCGTCGGATCCTCGGGCGGCTGCCCGCCGACCGTCGGCGTCGCGAAGAACAGCTCCGGCTGCTTCGGTGTATTGACCGCGTCCTCGATCGGCAGTGCGATGCGGTCCGCATCCTGCGGTTTTTGCGCGTCCTGCGCCGCCTGTTCCGCGGTTTGTCTTCCGCTGCGTACGGCGTCCGGCTGCCGACGCCTCTGCTCCGACGTCAATCGGATATCGCGCACGGTTTGCCTCGCCGCCTTCTCTGCGCGCATCGTTTCTCCGCTCTGCTGCGCCGAAGGTTTGCTTTGCGTCGTCCTGACCGTTTGCCGCAATGCGCTGTGCTCCGCGTTTCTTTCCGGTTCCTCCCGATAGGTCAGTTCGGCGGGAATGCCCGTTTCCGGATCGATCGAGGGGACCGCGGCAGGTATCGTCGTTTCCGCATACGCGTCTTCTGCCGCTTCTGCCGGTTCCGCCCCGATCACGCTCTGCGGCGCGATCGTTTTTGCGTCCCTCTGTTCCGAAGTCTGAAGCGCTTGTTGTTCCGGTTCTTGCCGGTAAGTCAACTCGGCGGGGATATCCGTTTCCGGATCGACCGACGGGATCGCTTCGCGCGTCGCCGTTTCTGCCTGCGCGGCTTCTGCCGGTTCCGTCCCGACTGCGCTCTGCGGCGCGATCGTTTTTGCGTCCCGCTGTTCTGCGGTCTGATACTCTTCTTGTTTCGCTTCTTGCCGGTAGGCAAGTTCGGCGGGGATATCCGTTTCCGGATCGACCGACGGGATCGCTTCGCGCGTCGCCGCCTCCGGTTGCGCTGCCGCCTGTGTCCGAACATCTGCCGTTTGCTCTGTCGGTTCGCTCCCCGGAACAGTTGTCCCTTCCGTGCCGTGCCTCACATTTTCTCCCGAATCCGCCCGGTAAGTCAGTTCCGCGGGAATATCTGCCTCTGAATCTGCGGATGGAATCGCGGTGTCTGCTGCCGTCTCGACGCTTGGCTGCACCTCATTTGCCGTTTCCGTCCCGACTGCGCTCTGCGGCGCGATCGTTTTTGCATCCCGCTGTTCTGCGGTTTGATACTCTTGTTGTTCCGGTTCTTCCCGATAGGTCAGTTCCGCGGGAATATCCGTTTCCGAATTGACCGACGGGATCGCTTCGCGTTTCGCCGTTTCTGCCTGCGCGGCTTTTGCCGTTTCCGTCCCGACTGCGCTCTGCGATGCAGGCTCTTTTATATTCGATATGACCTTCTGTACAGGCTCTTTTCTGTCTGTCTGCGCCGCCGTCCGGACCTTCGGTTTTTCCGAATCCTCCTTATAGGTCAGTTCTGCGGGAATATCCGTTTCCGGATCGACCGACGGGATCGCTTCGCGCGTCGCCGTCTCTGCCTGCGCGGCTTTTGCCGTTTCCGTCCCGACTGCGCTCTGCGATGCGGGCTCTTTTATATTCGATATGGCCTGCTGTACAGGCTCTTTTCTGTCTGTCTGCGCCGCCGTCCGGACCTTCGGTTTTTCCGAATCCTCCCGATAGGTCAGTTCGGCGGGAATATCCGTTTGCGCAGTTACCGAAGGGATCGCGGCGTGTGTCGTTGTTTCCGGCTGTGCGGGTTTCGTCGTTTCAATACCGACTGCAGTCTGCGGAACGGGCTGTTTTAAATCTTTCTGCTTTGCGGACGCATCCTCCGGCTGTTCCGGTTCCTCACGGTAGGTCAGCTCCGCGAACAGCTCCGATTCCGTGCCGGTCGGGACCGCGGCAATGGGCGCGATCGTTTCCCGCGCGGCTGTTTCCGTCCGAACCGCCGGCTGTCGGAAAGCCGGTTCGGACGCCGCGGCGGTTTTGCGGTCCGGCGCTTCCGACCGGATCTCAGCGTTTTCCGCTGCGGCAGTCGGCTCTGCCTTTCTCGCCGTCTCCGAAGCGGATACCGGCATTTTACTCCCTTGCGCCGGCGCGGGTTCTGTCTTTTGCGCTTCATACGCGTGCGCACGTGCGCGCGTATGAAAATTGCTGCCGCCGCTCTGCGATTCTGCGCTTTCTTTTCGGGTCGCGGTCTTTTCACGCTCTTCGCGTCGATCCGGCTTCCCGAACGCTTGTTCTTCGCGCAGCGCATTGCGGCGCAGCGTTTCATCCACTGCGCGGTGTACCTCGCGCAAAACGCGCTCGGTTTCCGAAATCTGTTCCGTCCCTTCCGTACCCCATGCAAGCGCGTCCTCAAACGCGCCGTAGTCCTCCGGGACATCAACGACCGTCCTCCGGTTTTCGCTCTGCGCGATCGCCTCCTCACGGCGGCGGCGCAGCACATCCGGAAGCAGAATACTGCCGACGGAGACGTCTCCCGTCTGCTTCGTTTCCGAACGAACCGGGTAACCGGGATGCAGCTCGCGCTGTTTCGGCGTCCAGCCGCCGGCGGCCGGCGCACCCATCATACGGCTCGCGATCGGCAACGTCCGATCCGCAAGCTTGCTCTCCGCGGAGATCCTTGCCCGGACGGGCTTTGCCGTGCCGGCTGCGGACAGCAGTTTTGACGGCGAGGCCGCGCGTCTCGACAGATCGGCTGATCCGGGATCGCCGACCTCTTTGATGTGCAGCGTCTCCCGGTCGGCTCCGACGCCGCTCCTTGCCTGTGCCGGGATCGGCTCCGACGCCTTTACGGGTGCGGTCGCGGTATATCTCTTTCCGCCGGTCTCGATCACAACGCGGCGGGTCTCGGCGTATGCCGTACGGAGTTCGCGCTCGCGCACGATCACGCGCTCAATGATGCGCTCCCGCGGTGTCTGGGGCTTTTTCTCGTTCTTTTCCCGCTCCTGCGTCTCCTTGCGCAGGCGGTTCAAAAACAGATCGATGTTGAAATCGACATGGATCTCCGGCGGAGAAGGCAGCGCTTCACGCTCCGATTCCTCCAAAAACGCCAGAGACACCGGTCGGTAAAAGCCGGGAGAGCGGCTGCTGCGGCCGGCAATTTCCTGCAGGAACAGCTCCGTAAGTAAACCGAACGGAGACAGGACGTCCTGTCTCGCGACCGTGATATTCGGTTTGGTTACGGCGATGGATTCCATCAGTAGCACCCGTTATAGATCAATTCGATTCGGCTGACCGCAAGCGCAGGCTGGTTGCTGTTCAGATCGGGTCCGACATACTTCCGAAGATACGCGCCCACGATCGTCCAGGTTCGCTGCGGCATTCCGAAGCTGTCCATCAGGATCACGGTCCCCGCCAGAGGGATCGACATGCCCGTGGAGGACATGGCCATCAGCAGGGAAACGGAATCCAGCGTTGTGACGACGCCCTGTTCCAGGATCAGAACCTGCGGCTTGTTTTCTTTGAAGAAGAAGCGCGGGTAGTTGAGACCGCCCTCGTTGTACACCTCGTATTCGATCTCCATATTGAGACCGCTCACGGCGGTGAACCTGCCCATGATCGCGGCGCCGGGACCGATCAGCGCAACTTCAAAAAACGAGCCGGAAAGGTAATCGCTTGAAAACATACGGCATCATTCCCCCCTCATCTTCAGCATGAGCGGACCGACGGTGCGCTCCATCCCGTGAACGGCAAAGGTCACGCTTTCGGAAAGCACCTCGCCGCGGGTGCTGTCCATCGGCGACAGCTCGTAACGGATGGGCATGGCGTCCTTGAGCGACCAGATCACGCCGCGGTTGCCGGCGTCGTCCAGCGCGATCACGTTGATCGTGCGGAACAGGTTCACGCCGGTCGGTCCGGTGTGGGTCGACGCGGCTGCCGCAAAGATCCAGTTGAGAAACGCGTTGTCCCCGATCACGCCCTTGGTCAGCGTGACCGGCTCAAAGCGCGTCATCACGGGTACGATATCCTGCACGCCGCGAAGATCGCTTCCGGAGCGGGCGGTGATGGTCTGCACCTCCATCTTGATCCCGGAAAACTGCGTGAACGCGCCGACCGCGTCGCCGTCCACCTCCACAAGGAAGCGGAAGGATTTGAGCGGTTCGACATAATTTTTTAAGGAGCCGGGCAGATTGACCTGCATAACTGCTTCCCCTTACCGAAATTCGAATGTTTTATTCTTATCGTTCCCGCTGAGCTTTTTGTTCACCGCGGAGACCTCCGCGCACCAGCGGCGGCGCTCCTGATGACTCAGCGCCATGACTTCATCGCGGGACCAGTGCAGATAATAGGACAGGAACGTCATCTCCTGATAGAGCTGCTCCTGTGGATACAGCACCAGTCCTACGCTAATAAAAAATCCAGCGGTACCTCGATCTGCTGATTGCAATGCGGGCATACGACCTTATAGGTCGGCATGTCGGACATGTTGATCCGCTGATACAGATCCTGCAGATACGCAAGGTCCATTGTGAACAGCCCTTCGATGACGTGCGTGTTGATGCTGTTCAGCGTCCCCAGCCGCGTGATCACCCGCGAGAGCAGAATGATCGTGAGATATCCCGCGTTCTGCTGTACGCGCGGATCGCGCATCGGAAGGATCTCGTCCGCGGCAGTCGCAAGGCGCATGGTTCCGCGCTTGTGAACATCGCCGTTTTTATCGACATAGCCCTTCGGCAGTTCAAATTCAAATTCTGTCTCCATAGTACACAGTACCTCTCTTAATCCATAAGACCCCTCCAAACCGCCGGGTGTGCGCCACCCGGCGGCAGGAGGGTTTCGGTTATCGTATCATCAGATGGGTGACGGTTCCGCCGATGCAGAGCCCGGCGTATGCTCGAGGCCTTCGTGGCAGAGTTCCAGAGACTGGATCGCCACTTCGCCGCCCAGACCGTTGAGATCCGGCACGGTGTAGCCGACAGGCCATGCATTGATGAGGTTCCAGGACGGGCCGGGGCTTCCGGCGTCGTCGATGAGGGTGATCGTCACGTTGTGACGCAGAATGCCGGTAGGCGGCGCGGTGTTCGTCGGCGCGACGGAGTACACCCAATCGAGGAAGTCTGCGTCGTCCGAGACGCCCCAGCGGAGCGTGACGTTGCCGAATTTTGTGAGACCCGCCAGTTTACGCGGCGTGTTGCGCAGGTCGTCGCCTTCGCGGTATTCGACTGCGTCCGTTGAGGAGCTCATGCCGGATACCTCCGAGAAGCCCGCACGGCTGATGCCGTCGATCTCGACCTGATATCGAAATACTCTGTATGGATAATTGATAGCCATCTATTCTGTCATCCTTTCTGTCGATATTTAAGCCGCGTGGCTTATTCCGATGCGGTCTTCTGCGTAATGCGGAAGATCACGAATTCAGCGGGCTTGACGGGCGCGATGCCGATCTCGCAGATCAGACGGCCGTTGTCAATATCGTCCTGCGTCATCGTCGTGGGACCGCATTCGACGTAGAATGCCTGATCCGGGCTGGATCCGGCAAGGGCGCCGTCTCTCCAGCAGGTTGCGAGGAAGGTCTCGATGGTGCGCTTTACGCGGCCCCAGAGCGTCTCGCTGTTGGGCTCGAAGACGACCCAGTTCGTGTTGGCGCGAATGGACTCCTCCACATAGATGAACAGGCGGCGGACGTTGAGGTACTTCCACAGACCGTTGGAGCTGATGGTGCGCGCGCCCCAGACGCGGATGCCTCTGCCGGGGAACGCACGGATCAGGTTGACGCCGATCGGATTCAGAATATCCTGCTCGCCGGTGTTGTAGTTGCAGCTCAGGCCCGTGCAGCCGCGGACGACCTCGTTGGCGGGCGCTTTATGAACGCCGCGCTCGTTGTCGCTTCTCGCGTAAATGCCTGCCATCGCGCCGGAAGGCGGGAAGAAATCGGGACGCTTTGCGCCTGCATCATACATCTGCAGCCACGGATGATAGATCGCGGCGTAGGTGGAATCGTACATGTCGCGGAACGTCGCGACGTCGTTGGGCTTCTTCAGCTCTGCCGGAACGTCAAGGATCGCAAAGCAGCTCTTTCTGCCCTCGCAGAAGCCGATCAGACCGGCCTGGACCTCGGGCGTCGTAACGCCGGGTACCGCCATGATGGAAACGCTCGGAACTTCGAGGAACGCCTGGATACCGGTGCGCTTGCCGGGGCCGCCGTCGGTGCCGAGATATGCGTCCGACGTCGGCGCACCGCCGTTGGAGCCGCCCGCGGGCGTCAGCACGAGGATGCCCTCGCTGCCGCCGCAGAGCTCATACGGCGTGATGCCGGCCGGTGCCGGCGCCGCCTCTGCCGCGCCGTCATCCTTGTCCTTCTTGGACTTGGCCGTGCTCTTCGCCGCGGGAACGATCTCGACCTTGATGAGGTCGCTCTTCTCCGTGCGGACAGGCGCGTAGTTCAAAGCTTCGGGCTTCAGGCTGAGGTTTGCGTAGGTCTCGATGGAATCGTCAAGACGCGCAGTGATGGTGACTTCACAGGTGCGGATGAACTTCAAAGTTCCGACCTTGGTATCCGCAACATCCAACGTGCAGGGCGCGTCCAGCGTGATGACGTTGTCAAGCACGCCCTTGATGGTCGCAAATGCGCTTGTCGTACCGTCGAACAGTTCGACCACGTCGCCGGCGTTGAATCCGTCGGCATTCTTCAGGGTAAGATCGGCGCCGTTCACGGCAAAGACCTGGGTCTTCGCCTTATAGGACGGTTCTACGGTGACCCGCATATTATCCGCCCATGCGCCGGGGCTCGCTGCCGTGACTTTCAGCACGCCGGAGGTCACGCTGCCTGCTTTTGCGTCGCTGGGAACGACGCGCATGATGTAGGCGCGGGAGCCGCCGTTCATGAAGAACTGCTCCACGGCATAGGGAAGGAACCTGGCGGCATGGTATCCAGCTTCGCTGAGATAGCCGCCGTACA
Source organism: Clostridia bacterium (assembly GCA_017524445.1). Lineage (GTDB taxonomy): Bacteria > Bacillota > Clostridia > Christensenellales > CAG-138 > UBA3792. The sequence goes on from JAFXVP010000072.1 coordinate 24,566, forward strand.
TACGTTTGTAATCGGCGAAACTTGTAACAAGTTGTGGCTCGCCGATTACGGGACCGCGTTCCGCAAGCCCGATAAAGCCCGCGGTGCTGGTGCTGACGCCTTGCATCGGAGTCGCACCGGAGTCAAACTCCTCTACATACACGCCCGGTGACAAATACTCTGCCATGTTCTCGCTTCACGCCATGCTGATAATTCCATGGAGTGAAGCCCCTCCTTTCATGTTTTTTATTGTGAAGCGATTTTTGTTCGCTTTGATCCCGATTCAAACGCCGGAGAGTCTTCCCCAGCAGTACGCGATCACCTGTGCGCTGTATCTGAGCGCCCCGGAGATCCTTTGCTCCGCGCAGTAAACGTCGTCCGTCTCCACGCTGCACCGATAGACGGGCGTCCCGTCCTCATTGAGATACAGAGCGCCCCGCAGAAGCCTGCGGTTCATCTCCTCGCAAAACGTTCGCGCTTCGTCCGGGTCTGCGCAGCGGAACGGGAACCGTCCGTAAACAAGCAGCATGCCGTCCGAAACCCGGCAGTCGGTCTCCCACAGCATCGCGCCGCGCTTCGACCGAAACCGCAGCCATCCGTTCTCCTCGCGCCACTCGGCGCCTTCTCTTTCCAGCAGCGCGCACAGGATGCGCAGCGCCTCCGTATCATCCATCGGTATCACCTGCCTGTCATGACAGCGTCAAAGGCTGCGCCGTCCCGACCGGGGCAGCCGGCAAACCGTCGGCAAAGGAAGGTTCCCCCTGCGCGTCAGGCGCCATCGGCGCAGTATCGCATTCCCCGCGCGGCAGCTCCCGCTCCGAAAACCGTGGACCTTCGCTGCGCATTGCGAGGATCTCGCTCAACGCGGAATTGCCCATCACGCCCGACAGTCCGCGGATACGCTCCTGCGGAAGCTGATCCAGGCTGTTCCCCGCAAGGATCACGGAAAGCGTTTGCGCCCATTGCGACGCGGCTTCACCGTCCTGTGTCCTCTGCTTCTGCTGCCGGTCCTGTTTGGGCAGTCTTTTCTGATCCGTCTTTCTTTCTGTTCCGGTTTGGTGCATCGCCGTCCGCTCCTTCATCGGGGTTCTCCGGAAGCTCGTCCGATTCTTCTCCGAATGCCGCCGCGATGAGCTCGTCCTCGATCCCGGCCGTCTCCAACTCCGACAGCGTTTCCGTCGCCCGATCGGAGATAAAGCGCAGCTTATTGATGAATTCGTTCTTCATCTGCGCCTTCTTCGCCCGAAGCGAGAGCGTCTTGACCAGCGCGTTCTGGAGGATCGGCTTCATCCGGTCGTCGGTACAGGCGGCTAACTTTTCCCGATACTCCGCCTCCAGCTCCGCATCCCGGCTGTCGTCTAAAAACGGGTAGAGCCGATACATCGTCGCGCGGTCCGCCTGCGTCGGTTCGTCCGCGCTGCGGGCGACCAGCGTCATCGACTCGACGACGCGCCTCGCGTCCCGCAACGTATCAACGACGATGCCCAGCGCGCTGTGCGCAAAGCCCCGGTTGACCAGAAGCTGATCCGGCGAATGTCCCGGGATCGGTCGAACGTGCGCGCTTTCGACCTGCAGTTCCCGCTGCTGAAGGATCCTCGGCTCGTATTGATACGCCGTCCGCTTCAGGCAGGAGATCAGCATCATCTTGCCCGTTCCGTTGAGCACCGCCGAAGACATTGCGCCGCGCCGGAACGCGATCTCGGAAAACTTTGTCAGCGGAGAGGTCTCAGCCCGTTCCCTTTTGCCCTGCTCTTTGCCGGGCGTGTTGGTCTTCTGCCCGTCTTCGGTCGGTTTGCCGTCCGTTTGCTCCCGTTCGGATTCCGATTTGGGCTGCTCCTTTTCCGCATCTTCGGATTCCGCGTGGAACCCGCCCGCCGCCGCGGCTGCGTGCGAACGTCCGATCCGGTCAAAGCTCTGCTGAAAGCTCTCCGTCACGTGGTACATCGGATCGTGCTGCTCGAGCTTCGCCGCGCCGACCGCCCACGCAAACTTCGCGTCGGTGCTTTTCTTCGTTTCCGTCTCGGTCAGAGGAAGCGCTTTCCTGTTCTTCTTGATCTGCATATCAGTCCGTCAGCAGTCTCAAAAGTGCTGCGCGCAGCCGATCATTGTCGATCGGGCGTACCAGAAAATCGTCTATATGGATGCGAAGCCCGCGAATCGCGTATCGCTCCGTGTCGTCGAGCAGGATCATGCGGCAGCCGCTGTCCTGTTCCCGCACGCTGCGTGCGAGCAAAAACCCCCGCACATCCCCGTAGCACACCGCAACGCCATAGAAATATCCCGGACGAAAAACCTCCCGGAAACGATCCTCCGAACGGAACGCCTCGGTCGTGACCCTTCTGCGAATGGCAGCCGCGCACACATCGAGGAGCGAACAGATCCGCGCGATCTCTCGTTCGTCCGCGCTGCAAACAGCTATCCGCATCTCCGTCATCTTTCCTGCGTCTCCCGCAAATGCATCCATACCGGGTTTTTCGTCGAGTTTAGTATAGCATATATTATAAACTTTTGGTGAATTATGTCAAAAACAAAGCGAATTTGGCACAGACTACGTTCCTGCACACGGCGCTTCGGTGTTATAATACCATTGAGAATATATAATAACAGTAAAGGAGTCTCCGTCATGGTAAACATCAGCTTCTGCCGTCTCGGGCGGATCCTCCCGGAATCCTTCGCGGGATACGTTCTGCCCTACGTGCGCCGGGATCTCACCCGCACGGGAAACGGCAGCGCCTATACGGTGCTCGGCGCGATGTGGAACGGTCTTGCCTGCGGTGTGGCTGTGGTCGAATGGAGCGAGTACGAGGGAAATGTGCGCAGCTTCTTTATCGATCCGAAGGCGCGTTCCCGCGGGATCGCCGGTCATTTGCTCGACCTTCTGCTCGAAGAAGGCGCGCGATTGGGAAAGGAAGCGCTGTACCTTGAGTATATCCTGAAGGATGAGGAGCTTGCCGCCATGGACGCGCTCGTACTGTCCCGCGGCGGGAGCATCGAGACGGACTCTCCGGTTTGCGGCATGAAAAGCGAGGACTTTCTGGATTCTCCGCTTGTCGGTCCCGCGCTGCGTCCGGGGTATCAGCGTCCCGCATCCATTGTGCTGTTCTCCGATCTCACACAGTCCCAGATCGAAACGATCGAATCCGGCGCGGGACTTCCGTTCTTTCTTCGCCCCTCCTATCTCGGCGAAAGGGTCGATCCCAATCTTTCCGCCGCGTGGATGGTCGACGGGAAACCGGTCGCTTTCGTCGCGGGCTTTCAGACCGGCGATCGCGTGTTCTGCATGAGTTCCATCTGGCGCGGTCCGGATGCGCCTCCCTCCAGCTTCCGCAGTCTGATCCTGACACAGATTAACCAATGCTGGTACCGCAGCGGCGGCAGTTTTTCGTTCTTTATCTCCCCCATCACCCCCCGCGTCGAGGCAATCGCGGAGTGGTTTACCGGCGGCAACTACGACCCCTATACCCACCGTGACGCAGAGATACCGATCCCTTCGGATCCGTGATCCCGAACGGTTCACAGTCTGTTCCCTGACCGAAATCCTCCATCGGCATGAGCGATGACCGCTCAGAAGGCGAAAGTCCGGATGAATCATATCTATGACAACCGCAAACAGGCGCAACGCCCCGCGCAGCTCAAAGAGACGACAGCGCAGCAGCCGTCTCCGGAAGCGCTGCGTTCCGGCGCCGTAAAGCCCACGCGGGAGCAGATGGGACATCGGGTCGATCTGCCGGACGCCATGCGCGCCAAAATGGAAAACGCCTTCGGCGCGGACTTCTCCGCGGTCAGGCTGTACGAAAGCCGCGCCGTCGCCGACGCCGGCGCAGGCGCGATGACGCAGGGGACGAATATCGCCTTTGCGCCCGGTCTTCTGGACTTTACAAGCTTTTCCGGTCAGGCGCTGCTCGGTCACGAGCTGAGCCATGTCGTCTCACAATCCCGCGGCGAAGCAAGAGGCAGCGGTTTCTTAAACGATCCCGCGCTGGAAGCAAAAGCCGACCGCGAAGGCGCATTGGCGGCGTCCGGTCAGACCGTTGCAGCGCCGACCGCGTCGCTTTCTCCCGTCAGCGCGGCGCCTGCCGCCTCCCCCATGCAGGCAGGATTTAAAAAACCGAAAACCAACCAGAACGCACAGCAGGCAAACGCCGCGCCGCAATCGGGTCCCGCGCCTTCGACCGGCACGCCTTCGCAATCGTTTCCGGCGCCGCAGTCAGCCGAGCCTTCCGTGTCGGGTTCCGTGCCGCATGGCAGCATAGCTTCGCATGCGGGTTCGGCGTCATCATCCGGTACGGCTTCGCAGACGGGCTCGGCGTCATCGTCCGGCACGGCTTCGCAGACGGGCTCGGCGTCATCATCCGGTTCGGCTTCGCAGACGGGCTCGGCGCTGCTGTCAGGCAGTTCTTCCGCGTCGGCCTCCGTGCCGCAGGGCAGCGCAGCTTCGCACGCGGGTTCGGCGTCATCATCCGGTACGGCTTCGCAGACGGGTTCGGCGTCATCATCCGGTACGGCTTCGCAGACGGGCTCGGCGCTGCTGTCAGGCAGTTCTTCCGCGTCGGCCTCCGCGCCGCAGGGCGGCGCGGCTCCGCAGGCGGGTTCACCTCCTCCGGAAAGTATCAGAACGGTATCGACCACGGTGCCGCAGACAGGCGCGCCGCAGAATGCGCAAGCGTCGAATCCCGGCCCGTGGCAGTTCACTTCTTCTCCGAATGAACAGCATGCTCTCCCGACCAACGGTATCGGGTTCCTTCTCGGCATGGAAAATCTGGACCATCCGGACCCGCGCCACAGAAACGCATTTATGGGCGTTCTGCGAGGAATGAAAGGAATCTCGGTGGTCTCCGGAAACCGCAGATATCTCGGCGGGCAGGCGGCTTATGACGCAATGATCGGCAATGCTTACCAGGGCGCGATCGACGGCCTTGTGAAATACAGAGAAGTGCTCAAACAGGAGTTCCTTGAAAACGCGCGCTATATGAGCAATGCGCAGTCAAATCGGTTTTTGGCGCATGCCCAGCTCGTAAACGACCTGATTCGTCGTGCAAGATACGACCAGAAAACCAACATGCAGCGGAGGAGCACGACGCTCAGCAGAAGCGAGCTCGTCGGCGCGGGCGGACACGGCGCAATCAACCAGGTCCATAAATTCGAGCGCGGTCCGGACGGAAACAAAGAAACCGCATTCTTTAAACCCTCTTTGCCGGACAGCCAGCGAACGCAGTTTTCGCTTAACGTGGAACATTCCGTGATGGACCGCATCGGGATACGGCATCACGACGCGCAGGGAAGAGCGCTCAACACCCGCCTTTCGAAACGCGAGATCGCGTATTCCCGATTGAGCAGTCTGATGGGCTCATCCGTCGGCATCGGCGCCAAGCTTGCCAATTATGAGGGCGGACAGCAGGGCGTGCTCATGGAAGAAGCAAAGGGTAAGTCCTGGGACAAGTACAACTGGCAGTATTTCGGACCGGCCGCCGATACGACTTACACCTGTCTGGATCCGGCGGTCGCGGGCACGCCTCATCCCGGGGCAAACTGGGGCGAGCGTCTCGGCAGCACGCAGATCGTCCGCAAATCGACGAAAGACCAGAAGTATGTGCAGGGAACCATGGGCATCAAGGACAGCGCGCAGGAACTGGACGCCGCCGATCCCGACTATCAGCGTCAGATGAACGAGATGTTCCTGCTGGACACGCTCGCCACCCATACGGACAGGCACGCCGGGAACTATCACGTCAACCGGGATGAAAACGGGAAGATCAGCGTCAAGACCATGGACAACGACATCACCTTCGGCAGTCTCGGCAGCGAGCAGGCCGATCAGACCGCGTTCGGCAAACGCGGACAGTCCTTCAACTACGGCGGACTTCCCGCAAAGATGCAGATCGACGCGAATATGGCGACAAAGATCAAAGGCATGAAAAAGGAGATGCTCTACAAGGCCTTCTCCGACGTGCTGAGCAAGGACGAGATCGAGTCCCTGTGGTCGCGGTTTGAGATGATGAAGGAATACGTCGGCAAGATGGAGAAGGAGCACCTGATCGTCGATCAATGGAACGAGGAGACCGCAAAGCGGGAAACGAGTCTTGCGGGCGGCGCAATGTCCCACGAAAGAGAAGACGCAAGAAGACCCGGCGGGTATGCGGGCAACAATTACTATCAGCGCCAGATGCTGATGCTCCACGCCGCCGATTCCCCGTATGTGGGCAACGGCGAAGATTTCTTAAAGCTTGCGGAAGGAAGGACCTGGGGCGTAAAGCACAATAAGGACATCGGCACCGGCCTGGAGCCTTCTGTGCAGGGAATCGCCACACTTCCCGAAGAAGAAGACGACGATAAACGACGTTCACTCTGAGGACAGCTATGAGTTACGTGTATGCCGATCGAAAACGAGCCGTAAACGGGACGAAGCATCCGGAAACGACGCCGGATCAACCGTCTCTGGAAGCGCTGCGTTCCGGGGCCGCGTCTCCGACGCCGGAGCAGAAGGGCCATCCGGTCGATCTGCCGGACGCCATGCGCGCCAAGATGGAAAACGCCTTCGGCGCGGATCTCTCCTCCGTGAAGCTCTATGAGAGCAAGACCGTAGCCGACGCAGGCGCCGGCGCCGTCACCCGCGGCACGGATATCGCCTTTGCGCCGGGCATGCTGGACTTTTCAAGCTTCGGCGGGCAGGCACTTTTGGGTCATGAGATCAGCCATGTCGTCTCTCAGTCCCGCGGCGAGGCAAGAGGCAGCGGCTTCCTGAGCGATCACGCGTTGGAAGCAAAGGCCGACCGCGAGGGCGCTTTGGCTGCCGCCGGACAAACCGTCGCGCCGCCTGCGGCGTCGCTCTCCCCCATCGGCGCATCCCCCGCCGCGGCGCCCATGCAGGCAGGGTTCAAAACGCCTAAGAAAAAGGCGGATCCTTTCAAATTCACCTCCTCTCCGAAAGAGGCGAATCAGCTTCCGTCCTCCGGTATCGGATTCATGCTCGGCATGAAGAATCTGGACGATCCCCGCCGCGGCCCGGCGTTCCGGAATCTGCTGACCGGAATGAAGGGGCTGGCCGTGGTCAGTCAAAACCGCAGGCATGTCGGCGGGCAGGCGTCATATGACGCGATGATGGGCAACGCCTATCAAAGCGCCATTGCCGGCCTCGAAGGTTACAAGACGGTGCTTGAGAACGAAGAGCGGGACGGTGTCGGGGACGACGCCCGCAGACAGGATCGAGCGCAGCAGCTTGGGCTTCTGAACAATTTCATCGCAAGCGCGAGAGCCGACCAGGAAAAATACACAGGTCTCAAGACCACGCAGCTTACGCAGGAAGAGCACGTCAGAGGGTCCGAAAGCGGCGCTCTCAACGAGGTTCTCAAATTCCAGCGCACCGATCCCGAAGGTGAGAGCGCAACCGGCTACTTTAAGCCGTCCCTGCCGGAAAACATGCGTCCCGGCCGAGCCGTGCAGGGCGAGAAGCAGATGATGAGTTTAATCGGGATCCATCGCGAGGACGAAGCGGGGAACAAAGCCGATCCCGCCCTCTCCGACCGCGAGATCGCCTACTCGCGTCTAAGCAGCCTGATGGGTTCCTCCGTCGGCATCGGCGCAAAGCGCGCTACCTACCGCGATGCGTCGGGGCGTACGCAAAGCGGCGTTCTGATGGAAGAGGCGAAGGGACGCGGCTGGAAGGAATACAATTGGAACTATTACGGTCCGAAAGGTCAGACAAAAGCTTACGACGAGGACAGCGCGGCCGCTGTGAAAGGCCATGATCCCGGCGAAAACTGGGGCGATCGGCTCGGCAGCACGGAAATGGTCCGCAAATCCACCGCAAAGAACGCGCAATTCAAAAGCTATCTCAGAACCGGAAAAAACGCCGAAACGCTGGACGCAGCCGATCCCGACTATCAGCGGCAGATGAACGAGATGTTCCTTCTGGATACGCTTGCCACGCACAGAGACCGGCATTCCGGAAACTTTCACGTCGGCAGGGACGAGGACGGAAAGATCAGCGTGAAGACGCTTGACAACGACCTCACCTTCGGAAGTCAGGCAAACGAAGCCGCGGAAAAGGAAGCGTTCGGAAAAAGAGGATATGCCCAATTCTACGGCGGCCTTCCCGCGAAGATGCAGATCGACGCAAATATGGCGGCAAAGATCAAGGGCATGAGCAGAGAGATGCTCGACCGCACCTTCTCCGACGTTCTGAGCAAAAAGGAGATCGATTCCCTTTGGACCCGGTTCGGCATGATGAAGGAATACGTCGGCGCCATGGAGAAGGAGCACCTGATCGTCGACCAATGGAACGAGGAAACGGCAAAGCGCGAAACGCGTCTTGCGGGCGGCGCAGATTCATCCCTGTATGAAAAGCACCATGACGTCAGCGCGGAAGCCCCCGGCGCAAACCCCGCGGGAACGGTCTCGACGACCGACGTCCGGGCGGCGTCTCCTGTCGCGGACGAGGACGAGGGCGCGCCGGCGTCCACGGCGTCCGCGAGTCAGGCCATCCATGAATGGCCGCCGCCAAGACCGGCGCAGCCCGCCGCGCCCAAAGCCCCGGAAGGCACGGTATCTTCCGAAGCGCCGTCCGATCTTGAACTGTACGGAGGGTATTCCGGCAACAATTACTACCAGCGTCAGATGCTGGCGCTCCATGCGGCTTCTTCCAAGCATGAAGACAGAAGATCGTTCATTCGTCGTGCGGAATACTAACCGGGTGACAGAACAAATACAGCAGGATCGATAAGGAGGACGCTATGAGTTATCTGTATGACAGTCGAAAACGTGCGGATGGCAAGGATACAAAGTCCGGGATCTCCCCGAACGGCCCGTCTCTTGACGCGCTGCGCACCGGCGCCGCTGCACCTACGCAGGAGCAGATGGGGCATCGGGTCGACCTGCCGGACGCCATGCGCGAAAAGATGGAAAACGCGTTCGGAGCGGACCTGTCCAAGGTAAAGCTCTATGAAAGTCAGGCGGTCGGGGACGCCGGCGCCAACGCCGTCGCGCAGGGCAGCAATATCGCCTTTGCGCCGGGCATGCTGGATTTTGAAAGCTTCGGCGGTCAGGCGCTTTTGGGGCACGAGATCAGCCACGTTGTCTCTCAGGCGCGCGGCGAGGTCACAGGCAGCGGTTTTCTGAACGATCACGCGCTGGAAGCCCGCGCCGACCGGGAGGGCGCAATGGCGGCGTCCGGGCAGCAGATCTCCGTGCCCTCGAACGCCATGTCCTCCGTTACGGCTGCGCCCGCATCCGCGCCCATGCAGGCCAGCAAGGCGACGAGAAAGGTCAACCGCAACATGAACAATCAGGCGGATCTTCTGGTCAAGATGGCGCAGATGCAGCGCGCCAATCCCAAGGGCTACGCCAGCGATAAAGACTATCTGGCCGCTCAGTCGCAGCTTAGCACGGCAAGAACGGACGAATATCTGATGCGGGAACAGTTGTCCTCCAAGGATACCGTTTCCGTAAACAGCAGCAAATCCATCGGTGACAGAGTGCTCGATCGGCTGTGGAAGCAGAACGGCAAGCGATACACCGCAAACTATCTGCAGGACGCCGTTTCTGCCGCCAATCTCAGTCATGAGAGAGTCATCGGCGGATCCGCAGACGAAGACATCGACACCAGACTGAACAGAGATATTCTCGACTCTGTTATAAACGATCCCCATGCCGACCCCGCCGCATTGGCCAAAGCGCAGCGTCTCAGAAACGGCAGATACGCACCGAACACCCGGCTCGGCGGTCTCAATTGATCGTTGATCGATTGCGTTCCGCTGTGGCGGAATGCAAAGGGCGCGCGAATGCACAGCGCCGTTTTGCAGAAAAGTAAAAAAGTCCTGATGGGAGAATCGAAAAATGAGTCATACGTATACCACCCGAAAGAAGGCGGATCTCACCGCCGGAAAAACGGACGCCGCGCGCGATCCTTCTCTTGACGCGCTGCGCACCGGCGCCGTGAAGCCCTCACAGGAGCAGATGGGGCACCGGGTCGACCTGCCGGACGCCATGCGTGAAAAGATGGAGAACGCCTTCGGGGCGGATCTGTCGGCCGTCAAGCTGTACGAGAGCGAGGCGGTCGAAGACGCGGGCGCCAACGCCGTCACGCAGGGCAGCAATATCGCCTTTGCGCCGGGTATGCTGGACTTCTCAAGCTACGGCGGTCAGGCGCTTTTAGGCCATGAGATCAGCCATGTCGTCTCGCAGGCAAGGGGCGAGGTCACGGGCAGCGGGTTTTTGAACGATCACGCGCTGGAAGCGAGAGCCGACCGCGAGGGCGCTCTTGCCGCCTCCGGTCAGACCGTCGCCGTACCTACGGGGGCGATGTCCCCCGTTTCCGCTGCCGCCGCCGCAGGACCGATGCAGGCGGATAAAAACGCAGATCGTGAGGCCAAATACCAGGCCGCGCAGAGAAGCGTGGTCGACAACGTCGTGGGCTATCAGCGGGAAATGCGCGGAAACGCGGATCCCCGGCGGTTGGCGGCGTACAAATCCGCGCTGAAAAAGGCGTCGCGATCTGAAAGATTCAGGAAAAGATTTCTTTCGTCCAAATCGACCGTCGACACCAATACGGGGTCGATGATCTTCAACGAGCTCAGCCATGATCCGGGCATCACGGATCCCGATCAACTCCTTCATGAAACGGACGATGCCATGAATCTCTGGGGCGGCAAAATGGACGATCCCATGATGGCAAGCGTCGGGGACCTTGCCCAGACGCAGACCGATTTCCATACGAGACGCAGCCTCAGCAACGATGCGTATCTGTCTTCCAATACGAACACGTATATGCGGGCGTTGTTTGACTACGGGACCCATGCGTCGACCACGCCCCAAAACACGAGATTTTCCGATCCGCATGGCAACCCCATGACGGCGACTCAGTTCATGGACGATTACATGAAAAGGAAGAAGGAAAACGACGAAAGCAAAAAGCAGCTCGCTTTCATTCGCGCGTTTGGGAAAAAGCACGGTTTTTCCAACGACAACGTATGACAGAGTATCACACACCGGATGATGCGCAAGAATCGGAGGAATAAGCTATGAGTTATAGCTATGAAACCAGAAAACCGAAGCAGGCAAAAGCTCCGATGCATGCGCCTATCCCGCACGGACCGTCCATCGACGAACTGCGTTCCGGTGCCGTGAAGCCCACGCAGGAGCAGATCGGCCAAAGGGTAGATCTGCCCGACGCCATGCGCGAAAAGATGGAGAACGCCTTCGGAGCCGATCTGTCTTCCGTGAAGCTATTCAAGAGTCAGGCAGTGGCAGACGCGGGTGCCGAGGCAGTCGCGCAGGGCAGCAGCATCGCGTTCGCGCCGGGCATGCTGGATTTCTCAAGCTACGGCGGCCGGGCTCTTCTCGGTCACGAGGTCAGTCACGTGGTCTCTCAGGCGCGCGGCGAGGTCACCGGTTCGGGTTTTTTGAACGATCCCGCGCTGGAAGCCCGGGCTGATCGGGAAGGCGCTCTTGCCGCCTCCGGTCAGCAGATCGCCATGCCCGCGTCAGCCGTCTCCTCTGCCTCTCCGTCCGCAGGACCGATGCAGGCGGCCAAGAAACGCGGAAAGGGACAGGAAGAGTCTGAGGAGGGTATCGAGCTTCAGGACTTCGCCGAAGAGCCCAAGCCGGAACCGAAAAAGCCCAAAAGCAACGGCGCCTTCGAATCCTTTGTCGGCGGTCTCGTTGACCAGAATGACACGGTCAGCTCGGTCACCGATCCGCTCTCCGATTTGGCCGGAACGCAAAAATCCATCACGGAACAAGTGGAATCCGCACGACAAAAAGAAGAACTTGCCGGCAAGGTCCTCGGTATCAGAGCGTTCAAAGACGGCAGAGTCAGCAGGTACGTCGGATCGAAAGCTGAATCGGCTGTGAAAGCGCTTCAGGGTACCGGCATCGAAAAAATCGCGAAAAAGACCGGCAATATCTCCGGCATCGTTTCCGCATCGGCGGCAGTGCCGCAGGCGTTGATGAAGTTCGGCGGCGCGTATGAAAAGCTCGACAAGGCAAAGAAATACGGCACGCAGCAGGACGTGGAAGACGCAAAGCTCGACCTCGCGTCCTCCGGTCTCGGTACGATGAAGAAGAGTACCTCGCTGGCTTCCACCGTCTCCGGTCAGTTCGAATCCGCGGCCGCAAAGACCGCCGGGAAAGTGACCAAGCATATCGGAAGCGCGCTCGGGCTCGCCGCGCAGGGCGTCGGCCTGTTTAAGAGCGCAAGGCATCTCAAGGAATCCTCCGATCGGAAGCGCAGTATGGCCGCGTCCGTCGCGGCGATGAAGCAGCGCATGGGCAGCGGCGAGATGAGCGAAGATGAAAAGGAAAAGCTCGCCATCTTCATGCAGGGCAAACGCAATGCGGCGATCGATCAGAAGCAATCGGCGTTCGACACCGCTTCCAACGCGCTGGGGCTTACCGGCACCGTTCTGGGAATGACCGGCGCCGCCCCCGCGAGCGCGGTCTTCTCCGGCGCGCAGTCGACGGTCAAAGCGGTCGGCGACGAGGTCATGAGCTACGAGAAGGACAAGATCCAGAAAAAGACCGTGGAAGAAAAGTACCACGCGAAGGAAAAGTATTACCGAGCGCTTTTAAGCGACGAGAAATTCCGGAAAATGGGCGTCAGCAAACGCGCCTTCAAGAGAAAATATCTCAAAGCCCTCGGCGCCGGACACGGTTCCAAGGAAGAAGCATACCAGAAACTCTCCGGTTCACGTGCGGATAAACTGCTGGAAGGCTTGCGAAACGGTGAGGACTGGGCGATCGAGTTTGCAGGCAATGCGGGGATCGGCTATGAAAACCTCGGAAAGTCCGACGATCACGATAAGGCGATCCGTGCTTCGTTGCTGAAAGCCTTGAACGGCGGCAAGGAGGAAAAAGAGTTCCACTCCGCCGACGCGCGTGAATACAACGCCTTCGAAAAAGGGGCCGAAGAGGAGAGAAAGTGGAACGAGGACAAACGTTCGTCCAAGGAAAAGTGGAAGGAATTTTTCGCCGGAAAGAAGGATGATGCGGTCGAATATATGCGAAACGCATTGGAATCCGTCAAGACCGGCGGCAAGAAAGCCCTGACCGCCGTCACGCGCACGGCCAAAGGCGCATGGGGTCTCCTGAAGCGCGGCACCAGAGGCATAAAGAACCTTGCCACAAGCAGCGAAGCCCGATCGGACGCCTGGAAAAGCTTCAAGACCGGCGCCGCAGCCGCGGCAAGCAAGGCGGGTACCGGCATCGTGAACGCAGGCAAGGCGATCGGCCGCGGCGCGGTCAGCGCATACGAAGGCACGAAGAGCTTCCTGACCGACGCCAACGTCCGCAGTGCGGCATGGGATTCCGTAAAGACCGGCGCCTCGAAATCCGCAAATTACGTCACCAACGTCATCCGGCATTCTGCAAGGTCTCGCCTGAACGGTATCCGCGACTGGTATCGTGAGGGCGTGGATCAAATGAACGCGCACGGAGATACTTACAAAAAGATGAGTCTGTTTGATCGCTTCCTGTGGTCCGCAAAGAACCTGCCCGCGCGGATGACCCACGGTATGAAGAGCAATCAGGCATCGACGAAACGGCGCATGAAGGAAAACGAGGACGCCGAAGCCGCGGTCGCGTATCTGATGCAGAAGGAAGAAGAAGAAAAGCGTCAGAGCGGCGAATGACCGAAAATAAACAATATGCGGCGCCGAGGGACGTCCCCCTGCGCCGAACAGGAAAGGAGCTTTTATTATGGATCTGAACACCGTACATCATTCCTTCGCTAAGCTGGAGGATATGCTTCACGAGCTGGGGATCGAAACCGCCTATATGGAGGGCATTTCCGGACCGCAGATCGGCGACACCCTGCGCATTCTGCTCCCCGTTACCGACGAGGGGCATCCCGTTCTGACGGAAGTCATGGTCACCGAATTCACCGACGACCTTGATCTCTTGCACATCTATTCCACCCTGATCGTCCGGTGCGGCGATGATATCGCAGAGCTGTCTCAAAAGCTCAGCGAATGGAACATCCTCTGTCCCCTCGGCGCATACGGCATCTACGAGGAGGACGACGTGCGCCAGCTCTTCCATAAATATACCTTCCCCCTCGACAGAGACGGCACCGGGGATTTTTCCGAACAGGCAATGCTTCTCATCGAGCTTATACACGGCGTGCTGTCGGAGCAGTATCCCTTGTTCGAAGCATACGCCGCGCACTGATTTCCCGCATTCAAAAAGGAACGCCCGGTTCAAAGCCAAACGCTCCCCTGTCCGTTTTTCAAATCCTGTCAATTCTTTTCGACTCTCCACTGCAGGAGGGTCGATTTGCTTTCGGAAAGCTTCGTCGCGCTGATCGACACGCTGTCGCCGTTGTCCATGCGGAAGCGGTTCCCGTCGATCCCGGAAGCGTGCGCAAGGTTCACAAGAAAGCTCTTGTGGCAGCGGAAAAACGCGTCGCTGAGTTCGGCGGACAGCTCGTCGATGCTCCGGCGCACGCGCACGACCCGCCCGTTCAGATGGATATCGCAGGTGTGACCGCGGCTCTCGATGTAGCAGACGTCCTTCAGCGGAAGATCCTCATTCCCGTCCGCGGTACGGACGGTCAGCTCGCGGCGCTTTTCGGACTGCTTCCGAATGTACCAGTCCATCGCGCCGTCCACGTCCTGTTGGGAATACGGCTTGGTCAGATAGTCCATGGCTTTCAGCGCATACCCTTCCATGCCGTGATCCCGGCTCGTCGTGACGAACACGATCTCGCAGCGGATATCGACCTTTCGCAGCTGCCGCGCCGCTTCGATGCCGTTGAGATGCGGCATATAAATATCCAGAAAGATGATTTCCCAGCGATCGGGCTGCCATTTGGCGATCAGCTCCGCACCGTCCGATGCGGTTTCGATCTCGAGCTCCGCGTCATGCGTCTGTTCATACGCGCGCAGCTTCCGGATGAGGTTTGCGCGTTCCTCCGGCAGATCGTCACAGACCAGGATTGAAATGATCATATGCGCATTCTCCTCTTTGCCATGCCTCCAAAGCCTCCCGCACCGATTGAATATACGTCCTCCCCAGCGGAATGGAAACACCGCCGCGCAGCGTGACCGCGGTATAGGTCATGCCGGTCACCCAGTCGAGATGGACGATATAGCTTCGGTGGCATCGGATAAACGGCGGACCGGGCAGCAGCTTTTCCGTTTCGTCAACGGAGAACCGCATGCGGACGCTCGTTTTTCCCTGACTGAACAGGCAGTAATGCCTCGCTGCCTCCACATAGCGGATCCGCCCCAGCGGCAGGCGAAACGGTCGTCTTTTCAGCGGCGATTCCAACCCGAGCCTTCCGCTCTGCAGATATCGCTCGCAGGCCTTCATTGCGTCTGCAAGTCTGTTCTGATCGAAGTCCGGCTTCAGAAAGGCGGAAGGATGCCACCGATAGGAACGGATCGCGCGGCCGGCGTCTCCCGAGATCAGGATCAGCCCCGTATCGGCGTGCCGCGCCGGCATCTTTTCCGCAAAATCCACGCTGTCCATATCCAGGATCAAAAGCCGATCGCCGCCGTTATCCCCGAACGAAACGGCGTCTGTCCGCTCGACAGACAGCACGACGCATTCGGCGCACGCCCAACGCCGCAGCATGCCGAAAAGACGCGCTGCCAGTTCCGCCGAAGCGGTGCAGACGCGCACGCGTATTGCGTTGTCGTATGCGATACCCAACCCCGTTTGCCCCCACTTGCATCAAAGCATATATGCCTGTCCTTTCGGCTATACCCGCCCTCGAAAAGAACATTTCGCATCAGTGATTTTATATTATATCAAATCAAGGTGAAAAATCAACTGTTTATGCAAAACTTCACACCGAATCTTCGGCAGTTTACCGTATTTCCTTTACGCCGCCGACGGATATGCGAAGCGTCATTCAAAGCGTCGAAATCCGGTATTTTTTCAGCGGATACGATACGATTTCTTTGTCATATGACGTGATCTGTGATATACTGTCCTTACCGCGGATCGAAGGATCCGGCGGTCCGATCAACCGAAAGAGAGGGAAAACCGTATGAAAAAGCTATGTTTGATATTGGCGGCTGTGCTGCTGTTTGCAGCGGTTTTGTCCGGATGCGCGCCCGAAAAAGCGGTCGAGGGCTATCGGGGAATCGACGTCGCTTCGCCCGAATGGGTGAGTACGCTTGACGCCGCGAAGGATGCGAAGCAGCTCTTTGTGGTCGCGGCGCTTTCCGAGGACGCGACGGACGCATGGATCTCGCTTCACGAAAAGCAAAGCGACGGAAGCTGGCATATGGTGATGACGACGCCCGGCTTTGTCGGCAGAAACGGCGTCGGCAAGACAAAAGAGGGCGACGCCAGAACGCCGGTCGGCGTGTTTCACTTCAACCGCGCCTTCGGCATTGCCGACGATCCGGGATGCGCGATCCCCTATGTCAAGGTGGACGAGAACATCTATTGGTCGGGCGACCCGCGCGAAGGATATCATTATAACGAGCTGGTCAATCTCAAAGACCTTCCGGGTCTCGACGTCGAAAGCGGCGATTCCGAGCATATCATCGATTACGTCTATCACTATCAATACTGCCTGAACATCAGCTACAACGAGGAAGGCACGCCCGGTCTCGGTTCCGCGATCTTTCTGCACTGCTTCGGACCGGTCAAGCCGTACACCGGCGGCTGCGTCGCCATTCCGGAGGATCATATGCGTTTCGTCATGCAGCGCATCGACGAAAATACGGTCGTGGTGATCAATACCTACGAAGCGCTGTCCGGCGGTGCAGACTGGCCCTCCAGCTTCTGGCCGAGTGACAGATAATCCTTTGCCTGACACAGCGAGCCGAAACAGATTCACCGTTCCGGCTCATTTCCGGCAGAGGCGAAGGACTTGCTCATGTTCGCAAAGCAGCAACTGCCGTTTTTGTCCGGAACGTCGGTATCCTTCCCGCGAACGCCGCGCGTCCGGTCTCATCAGAGGATCGTCGCTATAAACAATGACCTCCCGCAAGGGGAGGTCGTTTTTATGAATTGAAACTGCCATTCTGAGGCAATGCACCCCGGGCGAGATCCGGGTGCATTTTGCATTTTTGAGTGCATTCGCGGACGGTTGCCCGGTTCGCGAATCAGGGTCTGCTTTCCCTGTGCAGGCGGAAATCCACGGAACGCTTGAGGTAATCGAGATACGCCGTGTCGCGGCACATGCTCTTTTCGGGATTGTCGCTGAGCTTTGCGACGGGGCGTCCGTTGACGTACTGGAGCTTGATGATGATGTTCAGCGCTTTTTCGCAGGTATCGTTGGAGCAGAACGTGCCGATGCCGAACGAGACCTTCGTTTTGTCCTTGAAATAGTCGTACAGCGCCTGCGCACGGTCGAAATCGAGGCTGTCGGAGAACAGCAGCAGCTTGGTTTTCGGATCGACGCCGTACTTTTCATAATGCCGGATCATTTTCTCGCCCCATGCGTACGGATCGCCGGAGTCGTGCCGCACGCCGGTATAGTTATTGACCATGGAGCGATTGAAATCGAGCAGGAACAGGTCTGTGGTGATGGTGTCCGTCAGCGCCGTTCCGTTGTCGCCGTCGTATTCGTCGTACCAGTCGCGCATCGCGAAATGGTTCGTATACGCAAGCGGAATGCTGTCGATGCCCTGATACATCTGCACGTATTCGTGCGCATAGGTCCCGATCGGCGTCAGATGATACTTCATGGCAAGGTACACGTTCGAGGTGCCGACCATATTGTTCGTCTCCTGCGCAAAGCGGCGCACCACCACGTCCTCCCACTCGCGCGAAAGCCGGCGGCGGCAGCCGAACTCGGCAAACCGGAACGTATAGACGCCGTCGTTCATGGCCTTGATCTTCGCGTTGAGCTTTTCTTCGGCGGACTTCTTCAGCGTTTCGTAGTCGTAGTTCATGCGGAAATAGACTTCATTGACGATCTCGAGCAGATAGATCTCGAACTGCATGGCGGAGAACAGCGGTCCGTCGACCACGATTTCCAGCTTGCCGTCGTCCGTGCGGCCGACCGTCACATAATCGCGGATGGGATGCCAAAGCCGCAAAAATTCCACGTAGTCGTTCTTGATGAAACGGATGGAGCGCAGATAATCGAGCTCTTCCTTCTTAAAACGCAGCGTGCAGAGATGATCGACCTGCGCGTTGATCTCATCGACCATTTCCTGCGTGAAAACGACGTTGTCATTGCGGCATTTGAAATAATATTGACCGCAAAGATCGGTGTGCTTATGGAAGATGACCTGATCCATATTGAATTTATACAGGTCGGTGTCGAGCAGAGAAATGACAATCGGTTCCAGTTTCATTGCATTGATTCCTTTCGTTTGTATTCTGATCGCAGCAAGCGATGCGTGCAGGTATGCTTATTTGTTTTCTTCGAGTGCATAGATTTCCTTCAGTAAATGATCCACATACCGATCTGCTTCGCCGTCTTCCGGATGATTCATTACAACATATTCGCAGAATTTGCATCTGGATTGGCAAAACGGAACGTGTACATACAAGCACAGTTCTTTTTGACGTCTGATATTGTCCTGAACGACCCGGTAAATGTCGTCGGTGCTATGCACTTCATACTGTACCAGTGAATTCGGACGAAGCGGGTAAGCGGTGTTGCAATAATGGTGGAATCTCAGACCGCGTTCAAAGATTTCTCTGCATTCCATTGCGGCTCTCTCCTGATCCGAAAAGGTTTACAGCACCCGGATCTGGCAGCTGCGCATCGTCTCGAGCGCAGCAGCATGTTTTTTCGGTGTGACGCCGGCGCAGCAGGCGGAATCTGCAAAGACGTCCGCCTCTGGGAAATGTGCCTTCAGAAGCAGCGCGTTGGAGACCACGCAAATGTCGGTACAGAGTCCGATCAGTTCGATCGAGAACGGTTCGCCGCCCGCGGCGCGTTCCAGAATCGCAGGCAGATCGACCGAGCCGAACGTCGGCTTTTCGACCGCCGTGTATCCCTTCTTTTGCAGCGCGTCCAGAACCTTTTCGTTAAGCTCCCATCCCGGCGTGCCCTTGACGCAATGCGGGACCGGCAGAAAGCGTCCTTCGCGCGTGTCCATATAGTCCCCGTTGTGCGTGTCGAGCGTGGCGAAGATCTCGCCGTCAAAGTTCTCGATCTTTTTGACGACGGCGGGTACGATCGCGACCGCCTCCGCACTGCCGAGCGCGCCGTCCACAAAGTCCTTTTGCATGTCGACGACGATCAAAAACCGTTTCATAATTTGCTCCTTTCCGTTTCGGGCCGGTGACCCGTTCCGTTCTTTCGTGTATAGAGTTTGGCAGGCCGATGTCCGGCGCCCTGCGTGAAGTTTTCGGTCTCTTCGACAAAGTCCGCAACCTTTCTGCGGAAATTTGCCGGTGCGACAGGGATCCCGGTCAGCGTTTCCTGCACGTTCTGCAAAGCAAACAGCGTGAACTCTGCGGGAAGGAAATCAAAGATCACCTCAAACCGCGCGGCACGTTCCCTGAGTTGCTTCAGCGCCGTCGCAAGGATCGACGCATGGTCAAAGGCGAGCGGGTGGCGATCCTCCGTTGTGAACGCCGTTCCGTATGCGGTACGGCGCTCGGAAAGATGAACGTCGAACCCGATCTCATCCGATTGCAGCCGGATCAAACAGCTCCCGTCCGGATCCTCACGGAAGGAAACGTCGAACCAGCGCGCGTCCGATGCGTCGGAGCCTGCGGTCGGCGTTGCGTCGCCGTTCAGAATGCAGGTGAACGCGTTGGAGATGATCCTGCCGCGCGGATCGCGGTCGACGGCACTGAATACGCCGAGATACAGCAGCGCGTTCGGTGTGACGCCGGTTTCCTCCTGCGCTTCACGCAGCGCGCAGACCTCAACTGTTTCCGTCATCCGCACAAACCCGCCGGGCAGGGCCCATTCGTTTCGGAACGGGTGTTCGCCGCGCCGGATCAGCAGCACGGAAAGAATGCTTTTCGGATCCTTACGAAAGCTGTTGCCGACTACCGTCCGCATGCGGAAGATCACAACGTCCGCCGTGACCGAGGGACGGTCGTAATCGCCGATGTTGTAGTTTTGCAGGAATTCCTGTTCCGTTATCATGACTCTCCTCCACCGGGGACGGAATCCCCTCCCCTATACAACCAGATTGCCGACCCGCTCGGCGACGCCGACGGTTGCGACCGCGCCGGAATTGAATTCCAGATAATCCTGCTCCATCCCGTCGCTGAAGATCACGCCGTTTTCCGGCATGCAGGACGTGATCCGGATCGGCTCTCCCTCGCGGATCGAACCGAACACGAGATTTGCGCCGGTGGAATGACTGGGATACGGTTCCCGCACCGTGTAGTACAGGCTGCGGGATTCCCACGTGAAACTTCCGGACACCTGCAGGTTCTGCCGGATCCCGAAGGAACGGTCGATCCCGGATGCGCCGGCGAGAATGCTTTTCAGCCATCCCGTCGCGCCGAGCCCCGTCGATACAATGATCCCGCTGGAGCTTTGCCGTTCCGTGATGCCGGATGCCTGCAGCTCGTAGCGCGCGGAAACGTGCGTACGCTGACCGATGAAAATGTCGTTGACGCCGCAGAGCGATTGTCCGTCGTTCAGCTTAGCCTCCGCCAGCGTGATCCTGCGAACCTTGCGGCGTCCAAGCGCCGTTTCGGGAACGATCGCGGGAAGATCCTTCGCGGAAAACGGAAGCAGTACGCCGTCCCAGCGGGCAGGATCGGGGTTCACGCCGATCAGCTTCTGCACGGTCAGGTATTTCAGCGTGTTTGCCACAAGACCGTCTCTGCCGATCGCGATCACAAGATCCCCATCGCCGAACAGATAGTCGGGAAGCAGGGATCTGTCCAACACCTGCAGCCGTCCGTACTGCTCGAGGAAACCGACGGCCTGCTCCACGGCACTTTGGTACGCGCGATCCTCCGCGAGATAGTCGCCGAAATCTCCGCCGTGGTGTTCCACGTAGAACTGCGCCTGTCCGACGGTGTTGTATCTGCGGATCAGCTCCTGAAGCCGCGTCTTCTGGGTCACAAGAACCACCTTGCGATCGGTCATTTTATTCATTATATCACACCTTCTTCAAACTTTCCAGCAGATCGGGCGTAATATTGAGTGTTCCGATCTTTTCGCTTCCGGCAGCCAGCTTCTCGAACGCGCTTGCGATCATCTTGGAAGGATCCATATTCATGGCGGCGAGCGCAATGATCACGTCGGACCCGAGGCTTCTGTATGCGTCCATGATGACGCGTACACGGTATGCGTCAGCGTCCGCGTCCTTCTTTGCGTTTTCCAGCATCAGGTCCATGAGCTCTTTTTTCTTCTTTTCCAGTTCGATTTTCGCGTCGGTCATCCGTCTCTGAAGCTCGATATCCGACTCGACCTTGATCCTTTCGCGTTCCGCCTCGCTCTGCGTTTTGATCCGGGCGAGCTCATTCTCCTTTTCCAGCAGCATCCGCTTGGTTGCGACCTCGGTCTCGCGGATCTTCTTTTTCTTCTCTTCGACGGAGATTTCGGTCGAAAGCTCATTTTCCTTGACCTTGCGCTCCTGCTCGATCGATGCGTTTCTGCGCTCGTACAGCGCGTCGTCGCTGCCCTTCAGGATCTCCTCGCGGGTGTGGGCTTCCAGCGCGCGCTGCGTTTCGCTGTTCGCGCCGATCTTCAGGATCGACAGCCCCAGGATCTCGATGCCCATCGTCGTAACTTCTCCGTCCTGTCTGAGCTCCTCGAAAACCTGCACTGCGAGATTTCTGTCCGCACGGACCGCTTTTGTAAGCTCCATCGCGCCGACCTGCCTGCGAATCAGAACGTCGACAAGATTGAGGAGACGCTTTGCGATCTTGGTTGAGGGATTGTCAAAATACGCTTTTGTGTGCAGATTGACCGAAAAGTTCATCAGCGAGGCGATGCGTTTGTAGTCCGTGATGCGATAGGTAAGCTGACCCTGCACGCTGACGCTCTGAT
Organism: Clostridia bacterium; assembly: GCA_017524445.1. Taxonomy (GTDB): domain Bacteria; phylum Bacillota; class Clostridia; order Christensenellales; family CAG-138; genus UBA3792. Next base: position 46,422 of record JAFXVP010000072.1, read on the forward strand.
AGTCTGCGGTCTTTTCTTCAAAGATGAAGTCCGCGTCCATCGCAGAGACCGGAATGAGCGCGACCGAAGTGTTTCGGTCGAAGCAGTGGAAAGAGAGCCCCGCGCCGGATTCGATCAGTTTTCCGTTGCGGTAGCGCAGAACGAAATCGTTCGGAAGAAATTTGACGTACATGGTTGTTACCTCCTGTTTTGATTTGCAGGAACGCGGTCTCCTTTGTTCCTTGCAATATGATATTATCATATTGATACTATCATGTCAACAAGATGAACAGCTTTTTGCAAAATATATTTTCACACAAAAAAAGCGGACCCGACAGGGGACCGCTTTGAGAGTGTACGGAATCAAAGAGCCGCAAAATACTTGATAGTACGGACCATCTGGCTCGTGTAGCTGTTCTCGTTGTCGTACCAGGACACGACCTGCACCTGGTAGAGACCGTCCGCGATCTTGCCGACCATGGTCTGCGTGGCGTCGAACAGAGAACCGTAGCGGATGCCGATAATGTCGCTCGAAACGATCGGATCCTCGGTATAGCCGAAGGATTCATTGGACGCGGCCTTCATGGCGGCGTTGACGCTTTCAACGGTGATGTCCTCGCCTTCCACGACAGCGACAAGGATGGTGGTGGATCCGTCCGGAACGGGAACGCGTTGTGCGGAGCCGATCAGCTTGCCGTTCAGCTCCGGGACGACAAGACCGATGGCCTTTGCCGCTCCGGTGGAGTTCGGAACGATATTGATCGCTGCTGCTCTCGCGCGGCGCAGATCGCCCTTGCGGTGCGGACCGTCGAGAACCATCTGATCGCCGGTATAGGCATGAACAGTCGTCATGATGCCGTGGCGGATGGGCGCAAACGCGTTCAGCGCTTTTGCCATCGGCGCGAGGCAGTTGGTGGTGCAGGAGGCGGCGGAAATTACGGTGTCCTCCGGGGTCAGCGTTTCATGATTGACGTTATAGACGATCGTCGGGATCTTATCCTTTGCGGGCGCGGAAAGAACGACCTTTTTTGCGCCTGCCTTGATGTGCTTCTCAAGGTCTGCCTTCTTTACAAAGAAGCCGGTGCATTCGAGCACGACGTCTACGCCGAGCTCTTTCCACGGGAGCTGTTCGGGATCCGGGTTTTTAAAGATACGGATCTCGGTCCCGTCGACGATGATGCCGTTTTCCGTCGCGCGGATCGTGTCGGCGAGCTCGTACCATTTCTGTGTGGAATCGTATTTCAGCAGATGCGCGAGCATGGCGGGGTCGGTCAGATCGTTGATCGCAACGATCTCATAACCCTCTGCCCGAAACATTTGCCGAAACGCAAGACGTCCGATTCTTCCGAATCCATTGATTGCAACTTTGACTGCCATAGTTATTTCCTTTCTTTCAGCTTTCGCTGTGATTTCTTTGTTGATTTGCAAGCCATTCTTCGCGCAGGATCGCGAGCCCGAACTGATCGAAATACGGCTCTGCTGCTTCGGGACGTGCTTTGCCGCGTTTGACCATACGCCCTTCGTTGCGCATGCCGACCCGTTCGAAAACATGGAGCATCGCGATGTTGTCCACGTCACAGACGGCGTGGATGCGATGCAGCTTCAACTGCGAGAAAGCGATCTCCATTACGCCGCGCAATCCCTCCGTCATATAGCCCTTGCCCGCGAAATTGCGGTTCATGATCCCGCCGAGGATCGCGTCGTCCCGCCGCCAGTTCATGTGAAATGAAATGCCGCCGATGACCGTTCCGCTTGATTTCTCTTCCAACGCGATATTATAGTGCATCCGCGGTTCTGCAAGCATTTCCTCCACGCATTGCCGCTCCAGATAGTCGTGTGTCTGTTCGGGCGTATTCGGGCCGAACATCATATGCTTGACATTTTCATAATCCGACGCATATGCATGGACATCTTCAAAGTCGCTTGCGCAAAACTCGCGCAGGATCAGTCTTTCAGTCTGTAAAAACAAATGTATTCCCCCCGTTTTGAACCGGTGTTATTATATCAGGTACCGGTATTGTTTGCAACAAGTTGCCGACAGGCATCTCGCACGCGATTTCCCCATCTTTCAAACGATTACGCTCATCTCACACAAGATTTCTTTTTGCAAAAATCGGGATCAACACCAGATACAGCCTTGCTTTCCAGCTTCGGGATCGTCATAAACAGGGCCTTCATCGCCGCAGACCGGACTGTTTTTATTCGATCGTCAGAATGTCGGAGAATCCGGTCACTTCGAAGATCTCCATGATGATCTCGTTTACGTGAACGACCTTCATGCTGCCCTGCCGGTTCATCGTCTTCTGCGCCGAAAGCAGTACGCGAAGGCCTGCGGACGAAATGTAATCCAGCTTTTCAAAATCGAAGGTCAGTTCCTCGACGCCGTTCAAAGTGTCTTTGAGCGCCGCTTCCAGTTCCGGCGTGTTCATGGTGTCCAGTCTGCCTTCGAGCGCGATCGTCAGCGCGTTTTCGTTTCTCGTTTGTTGAATGGTCATATTGTTTCTCCTCCCGGATTGTTTCTTCTGTTGCTATTTCCGCGTTGTTTCAGTCGGTGATGCACTTTTGATGCAGTCCCGATTCATACAGTAATGACAGTATACCATGTGTATCCCTTGCAGCACAAGTCAAACAGCGGCGTTTTTATGCGTTTCTGCCAAAGGACGAAGAGATTTTCATGATCCGGCTGCAATCCCGTTCGTTCTGCGTATTGACCTCATTTCACGAAACTGATAAAATATCATTATCCTGATACATACGGAGGATCACATGGACGGAAGCATTACCGCCACGTCGTCGGGCAATTTGACAGCGTTTTTCACAAATATGATCGGCACGCTTGCCGTAATCCTCGTGCTTGCCGCATTCATCAGCGGCAGCGAACTCACCTCCAGATTTTTCGGTTCCAAAAACAGTTGGAAATATTCGCTCTTCGTCGGTGTGCTCGGAGGTGTTTTCGGCATTTACGGCACGATGACCGGTCTCGAATTGAACGGCGCGATCATTTCGGTCCGCGACATCGGACCGATGCTTGCCGGCTTCACGGGCGGTCCGCTCGGCGGATTGATCGCCGGCGTCATTGCGGGCGTTCACCGGTACTTTGTCGGATCAAAGGACTCGTCGACCGCACAGCTCGTCACGTATGCCTGCATCATCGCGACGGTCTGCATCGGCGTCATGTGCGGCATTCTCTCCCGGAAGTTCCGCGAGAGGCTGAAAAAGCCGTGGTGGGCGTTTCTCATCGGCGTTCTGATGGAGATCTTCCATCTATCGCTCTTTCTTCTCATCGTCAAGCCGTTCGACACGGCGCTCGGTGTTGTGAAAGCGATCTTTCTGCCTTTCATTCTGGTCAATGCCACGGGCTTTACGCTGATGATCACGATGATCGTTTATCTGGAAAAGCAGCGTGCGATCGCCCTCGAACGCTCGCGTCTCAAAACGGAGCTCGAGGTCGCGACCGTCATTCAACGCTCGCTGCTGCCGCCCATTACAAAGGATTATCCGAACAGGTCCGAAATCGGGATCGCCGCTTCCATGGATCCGGCGAAGGAGGTCGGCGGCGATTTTTACGACGTCTTCTTCGTGGATCCGAATCGGCTCGCTTTTGTCGTTGCGGACGTTTCCGGCAAGGGGATCCCCGCTGCGCTGTTTATGGCAACGTCAAAGACCTCCATTCAAAACTGCGTGCGCGACTATCCCTCCCTGTCCGAAGCCGTCGGGATCGCAAACGACAGCCTCTGCCGCAACAATACGGCACAGATGTTTGTGACCGCATGGATCGGCGTTCTGCACCTTCAGACCGGTGAACTGACATTTGTCTGCGCCGGGCACAATCCGCCTGTGTTGATCTCAAACGGAACAACGGAATTCATCAAGCGCAGAAGCGGCTTCGTGCTTGCCGGAATGGAGGGTATGAAATACCGTGAACAAACCCTGACGCTGAAAAAAGGCGATTGTCTGTTCCTCTATACCGACGGCGTAACGGAAGCCGAAAACGGCTTGCACGCGCTTTTCGGAGAGGAACGCCTTGCCGTCAGTCTTGCACATGCAAGCACAAAAACGCCGGATGAGATCCTATCCGACGTCAAGACCGCCATCAGCGCACACGTCGGCGGCGCCGAGCAGTTTGACGATATCACAATGCTGTGCATCAACTATCGGGGCGCGGAATAATGCCGCTTTACGGCAAATGCAATCAGAGATAAAGCAGGGCGAAGCTGAATGGCTTCGCCCCGATGTTTTGTGCTGCATGATCCGTTGTTGATCGTTTCGGGATCGTACGGACGTTTCGCGTGCCCGATGCTTCTAAAGCCGGATATACGTTTTGTTCAGTCCGATCAGGCGTTTATAGTCCACGCTCGCCGCGACGGAGCGGATCATGCCGATGTGATCCGTCGCATACGGCTCGGGCTGCTCGCAATGGTAAACGAGCGGATCAAACGGACTGCCGTCGTCGGTTACCGACAGCAGCAGATCATTTCCGGAAGCGCGGACGATCACATCAAAACGTACCGTCTTTCCGGCGGAATGTTCGATCGAATTCACCATAATCTCTTCTGCGGCGATCGCGACAAACATGGCTTTCTTTTCGTCAGCGCCGCCGCCGAGCAGCGATTTATGGATCTGCTCAACGGCCTGCGATACGGTGCTGCGGTCTGCGGAAAGCTGCAGCAGTTCCTTCGGAAGCTCCTTCGACGGTTCCTGTTTCCGGCGCACGTTTTCGATGCGGAACAGCCGTCCCTTCTCCAGGATCAGCACAGCAAGGAGCGTAAAGAGCTCCGCCGCGGAAAACGCCGTCCATACGCCGTCGATCCCCCAAATCATGCTCAAAAGCAATGCGCAAGGCACGATTGCCGCAAGCCCGTTCACCACTGAGATCACCGTTGACAGCCAACGTTTTTCCACTGCCATATAGAAATACAGCAGCAGGAAGTTCAGTGCCGTTCCCGCAAGACTGAACGCGAAAATCCGCACCGCGCGGATGACCAGCGCACGCACGGCTTCGTCGTGCATGCCGAACAGGGATGCGATCAGATTCGACGCCGCTTCCAGCAGGATCAGCCCGACCGCCACACAGATCGCAAGCACGATCCTCGCGCGGCGAACCGCGATCCGCGCGCCGGTAAAGTCCCGTTCGCCGTAGTACACGCCGAGGATCGGGACCATGGTCTGCGCCGAGCCGGAAATGAACATGGACATGAACATCAGGCAGTTCGTGCAGACCGAGAATGCCGCAACGCCCGTCGCGCCCTGCAGCCGCGAAACAAGGTTGTTGATGAACATGATCTTGATCGCGACCAGTCCGACGCCGAGCGCGGTCGATACGCCGGTCTTCAGGATCATCGGGATCTCGCGAACCGCGCCTTTCAGCCGGAATTTGACGGTGCGCCGTTTGGTCAGCAGATAGAACATCGACAGTCCGAGACCGATGATGTTGGCAAGCACCGTCGCGAGCGACGCCCCTCCGATGCCCATATTGAAGAAGTGAATGAAGATCACATCAAACACAAGGTTCAGAAGATTCGCGGAAATGACCGCGATCGACGTGATCTTTACACATCCCTCGGCACGCATCAGATGGCAGAGTGCGGTCAGAAACAGCATGATCGGCGTACCCCAGACGAGGTTGCGATAGTACGCGGTGACATATTCCGTTGCCGAGGCGTCGCTGATCAGAACGCGGGCGATGCTGTTCATAAAGATCGCCTGCAGCACGGCAAACAGTACGCCCGTACCGATCACGAGCATCAGCATCGCCGTATACAGGCGGTTTGCCCGCTCGGTCTCTCTTCGTCCGAGTGCGACCGAAATGCAGCTTGCGGCGCCGAGTCCGAACAGCGCTCCGAACGTGGAGATCAGCTGCGAGATCGGAACACAGGCATGCACCGCTGCAAGGCACGTTGTCCCGAGCAGCGAACTGACAATGATCTCATCGACAATGAACGACAGCGACGCCGACATCATGTTGAGGACCGTCGGGAAAAAGAATTCCCGGAATTTTCGGTCGATCAGTTTTCGATTGCGAATCAGTTCCACTGTATCCTTCCTTTCTGTTCCGTCAGCTGAAGTATCCGAGTCCTTTCAGCGCGCGGATAAATCGGTCGATATAGTCCCATGTGGTGACCGGCCAGTTGAATCCGAGCCGGTACAGTACCTGCATGGTATATTCGTTGTGCCGCGGCATCATGACCGTCTCCCGGCTGCCCGGCGCGTTGCGATACGCCATGATGCTCGTCAGTTCCTGCGCTTTTTTCGGATCGCTTTCCGCCTCGGCGAACGCTTTTGCAAACACGTCGCTTTCCACGGCACGGACCGGCATTCCGAGCTTGCCCATCTCGCTGAAGATCGCGTTGAACAGAACCTGCTGATGGTTGAACGCATGGAAGACGCGGCTCTCCTCCGGCGTGCGCGAAAGCGCAACGACAGCTTCGGCGACCGCATCGATCGGCGAAAACTCCATCGTCAGGTCCGCCTGTTCGTAGGAATAGCAGCCGAGCATCTGGAATGCGTGCAGTCTGCCCATAGCGGAATTTGTCTGGAAATTGGCCTGGAATTCACCGTCCGAATAGCGCGCCGCAAGGTTGCCGAGACGGATGATCTTTGTGTGCAGCCCGTCTCTTGCGGCGGCTTCGAGCACCGCGCGCTCGGCAAGGAATTTCGAACGGACGTACTTGTTGTCCAGCAGCTGCCCGAAGTACAGCATCTGTTCGCGCACGACAAGCCCGTCTGGGATCTTGTCCTTATAGATCGACGTTACCGTGCTCATGGTGGACGTCTGTACCAGCGCCGCGCCTGTACGCTTGCAGAAGGAGATCAGGTTCCTTACGCCGCCGAGATTGACGTCCTCGAGCAGCGTACCGCTTGAGAAATGCTTGACCACGGCGGCGCAGTTGATCACCGTCTGCACCTCGCCGGGTCCGATCGGATCCAGCACATGCGCGTCGGTCACATCGCCGTCGATCGGCAGGATGCGGGTGCCGAACAGTTCTTCATAGCTGTTGTCGAAGTAGTAGAACAGCATGCCCTTGAGCCGCTTGACGGCGTCTATTCCCCGACGGCCGCGCAGCAGACAATAGATCCTGCCGGTTTCCTTTTCGATCAGTTCGTGTACCACGTGGATCCCGAGGTATCCGGTCGCGCCGGTGACCAGCACGTTTCCGAGTTCTCTGCGCGTACCCGCACGGAAGCGTTCGAGCGTATTCTCGTCAAGCAGCTTCCGGATCTCCGTATAGTCATATCCGGTGATTTCGGGATCGTCCTCCTCGACCGTCTTGACTGTGTCCGTATCGCCGAGATGCTGTGCAAGCTCGCGCGCGGTCGGATGCGCGAACACGTCCGCGAACGAAACGGCAAGCCCCTGTTTCTGCGCGGCTATGATGACGTTTGTAACGAGCAGCGACGTACCGCCGAGCTCGAAGAAGTTCTCCTCAGCGCCGACGTCCTCGACGTGCAGCAGTTCGGAGAAGATGCGGCAGATCGCTTTTTCCGTCTCGCTTGCGGCTTTCGCGCCGTTGTCCGCACGGTAAAGCTGCGGCGCCGGCAGATTCTTGAGATCCAGTTTGCCGTTCGGCGTGATCGGCATCGCGTCGAGCTGCATATATGCGGTGGGGACCATGTAATTGGTCAGCGTTCTGCCGAGCTCCTTTTTCAGCGCGCCGATATCCACCGCGTGATCCGCCGTGAACCATGCGCACAGATGCTCGATGCCGTTGATCTTGTCGATCTTGACCGCGCACCGCGTGATGCCCGGCACCGCGGAAAGCACCGATTCCACTTCCCCAAGCTCGATGCGCAGACCGCGCAGCTTGATCTGATTGTCCTTTCTGCCGAGGATCTCGACGTTGCCGTCCTCGGTCCACCGCGCGAAGTCGCCCGAGCAGTAAATGCGGATCCCCTGATACGTGCGGAACCGTTCCGCCGTCATTTCGGGCAGGTTGTGATAGCCCTTTGCAACGCCCGGTCCGCCGATGTACAGCTCGCCGACGACGCCGACGGGCACCTCGTTGCCGTCCGAATCCACAATGAACTCGGTCACGTTCAAAAGCGGCCTGCCGACCGATACGCTTGCGTCGTGCGTCAGCTCACGGATGTTGCACGAAACCGTGATCTCCGTCGGTCCGTATGTGTTGAAGATGCGCGCGGAAAACGCCGTCTGCAGACGTTTCAGGAGACTGTCCGGATATTTTTCGCCCGCGCACACGATGATGCGGCAGCGGGACAGCGCTTCCCGGAACGCTTTCGACTCCAGCAGCGTCATCAGGCGCGACGGCGTTGCCTGGAACAGATCGGTATTCGTCTCGGTCATGCGGACGGCGAGCGCGTTCGCGTCGTTGCATTCGTTATCGCTTGCGAGCACAAAGGTCAGGCCGTTGAACAGCGTGACGGCAAACTCCTTGACCGACATATCGAACGACAGCGTCGTGACGCCCGTGATGGTGTGCCCTTCCTCGCAATAGGCGTGCACCAGGATATTTGCCGGCGCGTCGGTCATGTAATTTACGATGCCCCGGTGCGTGAGCATAACGCCCTTCGGCTTGCCCGTAGAACCGGAGGTATAGATCAGATACGCAAGATCGTCCGGCGCGATCGCGACGTCCGGTCTTGTTTCGTTCGGCTCCTCCAGCAGCGTTTCCGCGTCGACCGCGGGCATATCGGTGAAACGGGCGAGCCGCTCGCGGTCGGTGATGACCAGCGACGCGCCGGAATCCTCAAGGATGTGCCGCACACGTTCGACGGGATACTTCGGATCGCACGGAATGTACGCGCAGCCCGACTTCAGCACCCCGAACAGGGAGATGATCACGCGCGAAGTCCTCGGCAGCAGCAGCACGATCTTTCCGCCCGGCCGCACGCCGCGCGCGATCAGCGCGTTGGCAACGCGGTTTGCCGCCGCGTCAAGCGCCGCATAGGTATAGCTTGCGTCGCAGGCGATCAGCGCAGGATGATCCGGCGTCTGCTTTGCAAAGCGTTCGAGCCCCGACTGATACCGTGTCTCCGGAGCGATGACGGTCGGATCGTCCACCCTGCGGAAAGCATCGATCTGTGCCTGCCGCGATTCATCGAGCAGGGAAATGCTGCGGAGCTTTCTTCTGCCGAACGCCGCGAGTTTTTCGACCGTGATCGCGTAGGAACGAACGAATTCGCGCATCAGACCTGCCGAATACAGCGCGTCGTTGTATTCAACGGCGATCTGCGGTCCTTCCTTGCCGTCCTCAATGCGTACGGTCATCTTGAATTTCGCGCGGTCGGGTTCCAGTCCCTCTGCTTTCAGTATGCCCGGGATCGCAGGTTTTTCGAGGATCCCGCGCTGGTATTCATACATGACCTGCGGGGTGAAGCCCCAGTCGGCGGCGACCTGTGCGAACGGATGGTTCTCGTGCGCGATCGCCTGCTCGAGGCCGTCCGAAACGGTTTTGATGAATTCATCCACGGTCCCGTCGTCCAGCTTTGCGGCAAGCGGCAGCGTATTGACGAACATACCGAACGTATCGGAGAAGCGGATATCGCTTCGTCCGCTGCTGATCGTGGCGATGTATACGTGATCGGAGGCGGTCAGCCGCGCAAGCGTATAGTCGAGCGCCGCAAGCAGGAAGCCCGCCTCGGTGACCCGGCAGCGCGTACAAGCACTTTGCAGGTCTTTTTCACGCAGCGGATGCACTGCATACGCCTTTTTGCTGCCCATGCCCTTGCCGGGGATGTCGCCGGTAAGTTCGGTTGCGGATTCATAGTCCGCAAACAGATCATTGAGATACGCCTTTGTTTCCTCCGCCTGCGTGCCTTCGAGCAGCGCTTTCTGCTCGCGGGCAAAGAACGCATACGACGCGCTTTCCCTCTCCACGGCAGCGCCGTTCAGCGCTTCTCCGAGATCCTTCAGGAAGATGTTGAATGAGAATCCGTCGAACACAAGATGATGGAAATCGGAGAACAGCCGCACCGCGGCGGGCGTTCTGACAACCGTGAAACGGAACAGCGGACCCTGTCCGAGGCGGAACGGCATCACAAACGTTTTGCGCAGCGCCTCGCATTCCTCCTCCGTCATCTCGCGGACCGGGATCTTGTACGGTTCGGTATTTCGCACCGACGTGACGCGATCGTTGCGGATCTCGAAGTGAACGTCAACGGACCGGTGCGCGTCGATGACGCTGCGCACGGCTGCAGCGAGCGCGTCCGGATCGGTCGACGGATCAAAGGTCAGCACCGACGGGATATTATACGCCGTGCTGTCCGGCTCCTTCATGCAGTCCACATAGATGCCCTGCTGCGCGGCGGAAAGCTCCGCTTCGGTGATCTCCTCGGTCTGCGCGTTCTGCGCGGAAGACCCGTTCATCCATTGATCCAAAATCCGGTCTTCGATCTCGCGGATCGTGATCGTGCCGAGCTCCTTTGCGTCGAACTTGACGTCGAACCGCTTGAACAGCCACGCGGACAGCCGGATCGTGCCGAGACTTGTGAGTCCCAGCCACGCAAGCTGCGTGCCGAGCGGCGGATGCGGGGCGTTGATCGCCTGTCCAACGATCTCCCGCAGGGCTGCTTCCAGCGCGTTGTCCTCATGCGTATCGTCCTCCGCACCGACTGCGGGCAGTTCGGGCTTCGGCAGTGCGCGGCGGTTGACCTTGCCGTTCGGCGTCAGCGGAATCTTGTCAAGCTGTACGAAAGCGGCGGGGATCATATACGGCGGCTTGCGCTCTCCGATATATTGCTTCAGCGCTTCCGTGTCGATCGGCGCGTCTCCGACCACATATGCCGCAATGGATTTGCCGTCCGCGCCGAGATCGATCGCGTTGACCGTTACGTCGCGCACTGACGGGAATTCGCGAATGACGGCTTCGATCTCGGTCAGTTCGATACGGAACCCGTGAATTTTCACCTGTCCGTCACGACGTCCGATAAACTCGATCTCGCCGTCCGAACGGTAGCGCACGATGTCGCCGGTGCGATAGGCGCGCGCCCAGATACCGCCGTCAAACGGATTGTCGATAAAGACCTCCGCCGTCTTTTCCGGACGGTTCAGGTATCCGTCGCCGACGTTCGGTCCCGCGATCAGCAGCTCGCCGATCGCGCCTGCAGGCAGCTGATGCCCGAAGGCGTCGACGACATAGCATTTGACGTTTTCAAGCGGTCTGCCGATCGGGATGTTCTCTTCCGATCTTGTCACCGGGTAGATCGTCGAAAAGATCGTGCACTCGGTCGGTCCGTAAGCGTTATAGAACGCGTACGTCTTCGGCGGCTCCATGGAAGCAAGCTTTTCGCCGCCCACCGAAAGCGCCCTCAGATACGGATTTTCCATCTCTGCGGCGAACTGCCGTCCGACCTGCGTGGTCAAAAATGCGAGCGAAACGCGGCGCTCCGCAAAGAAGCGGTTCATCGTCTCCAGATCATAGCGCATCTCCTCGGGAACGATGCATACCGCCGCGCCGGAACACAGCGCCGGATACATATCCATCATGCACGCGTCGAATCCGTAGGACGCATACTGTCCGACGCGGTCGAGCGGCGTCAGCGCATAGAAGCGGCGGTACCATTCGATGAACGAAACAAGGTTCGCGTGAGTCAGCCGCACCCCCTTCGGCACGCCGGTACTGCCGGACGTATAGAGCAGAATAAAGAGATCCTCCGGCTTGCAAACAGCTTTCGGCGTACCGTCCGGAAGCGCTTCGATCTCCCGAATCGTCAGCCGCCGGCCGTCGTATTCCGTGATGTGTTCGCCAAGCTCTTCTGTCGTGATCAGAAGCTTTGCCGCGGCGTCACGCACCATAAAGTTCAGGCGCTCCGCCGGATACGTGCCGTCAAGCGGCTGATAGGCGCAGCCGGCCTTGAGCGCGCCGAGGAACGTGATCGCCTGATACCGTCCGCGCGGGATCAGCACGGATACGACGTCGCCTCTGCCCAGACCGAACTGCTGCAAATGCGCGGCAAGCGCGTCCGTTCTGCGGTCAAGCTCCGAATAGGTCATCTCGCCGTCCTCGTCGATCACCGCGACGGACGAGCCGAACTGTTCGGCTGCCCGGTTGAACATGGAAACAACGGTCGCGCCCGTATCATAGTCAAAGGTGCGGTCGTTCCACGACGCAAGCAGCTTCCGCTGCGCTTCGCTTGCCGGCGAGATCTCGCCGACCGTCTCGCAGCGCAGCATCCGCACGAGCACGTTCTCGTAACTTTCGAGGATCGTACGGATCATTTCTTCGGAATAGAGATCGCTGCGGTATTCGGCGCGGATGTTGTAAACGCCGCCCTGCTTGTACATCTGGATCGTGATCTTCTCACCGGTCGCGTTGTCCATCAGCGGGATCCGCTCGATCGGCGTACCGGAAAATCCGCCGACGTTCAGCACGTCACCCTGATACACAAACAGCAGATCGCTGGTCACGCCGGTCTCCGCGGCCAGATCGGCGAACGGATACGCGTCGTGCGCCATGCAGCCGAGCATCTGTGCCTTCGCGTTTTCGAGGTATGTGACGATCGGCATCTGTGCGTCGAACGAGGACCACACCGGCAGCGTCCGCACCAGCATAGCCACCGTCCGCGCGGTGCGCAGGGAATCACGCCCGTTATAGATCGTTGCGAACAGGGCTTCTTTCGCGCCGGAGAACAGCCCCGCGCAAAGGCCGAACGCGGCTGTTGCGTAGATGTTTTCGGTAACGCCCGCCTCCCGGCAGAACGCCTCGGCTTCCACCGCTTCCAGCGCAAGCGCACGCTCAACCGTTCCGAACGACGGCGTCGGCTCGTAACGGTCACGGATCGGCAGACTGTCGAGATCAAGCGCGCCGAAGATGTTCAGATACCAGTCTTTTGATTCGTCATAGCTCTTTGCGCGCTTTTCCGCCTCGTCCTCCGCCACCTCGAAACCGCCGTAGCGCTCCGTCTCCGGCGTTTCGCCGTTGTATGCGCGTTCCAGATCGTTGAGCAGCACCAGCATGGAGGAGCCGTCGAAAATGATGTGATGGAAATCCATGAACAGATAGGTCGTCCGTTCCGTCCGGATGACGCGAATGCGGAACAGGCGGTCCTTCAGAAGTCGGAACGGCTGCATCAGCTTCGGCTGCAGCGCCGCAAACTGCGCCTCCGTCATTTGTTCGACCGCCTGTGTATACGGTTCTTCGTCGTTGCGGTTCTGCCACGGGTTGCCCTCCGTGTCCACCGTAATACGCATCTTGATGAACGGATGCGCCGTCACCGCCGCTTCGACCGCACGGCACAGACGTCCCGGTTCGATCGTCGGATCGAGCTTCAGCAAAATCGGATTGTTGTAAACCGCTTCCCCGTCATGCTGCATCGACGCGACATAGATGCCGATCTGTGCGTCGGACAGCGGATAACGGTCCTTCTTTTCGCGCAGCTTTGCCTTGCCGCTGCCGATGAGAAGCGCGGCGATCGCACGCGGCGTTCTTGCCGCATAGATCTGTTTGGTCGTAAGATCCAGTTCCGGGCATGCCGTTGCAAGCTTCATGACACGGATGCTGTCGCCGCCCAGCCGGAAGAAATCATCGTCGATCCCGATCGGACGGACGCCGAGACTCTCCTCAAACGCACGGCACAGCAGCGCTTCCGTTTCGTTTTCAGGCGCGGCATAGTCCGCGCGCTGCTCCGCAAAGTCGGGATCCGGCAGAGACTTGCGATCCTCCTTGCCGTTACTGTTCAGCGGCAGTGTGTCAAGATGCACATAAACAGACGGAACCATGTAGGCGGCAAGCCGCTTTTCGAGCGCGGCGCGGATCACCTCTTCGGTCTGCGTCCCGGTAAACCATGCGCACAGGAGCGTCTGCCCGTCCGGTGAACGAACGCCCTTGACGACCGCGGTGTCGACGCCGTCGACCTCGCGCATTGCCATTTCGATCTCGCCCGGTTCTACGCGCTGCCCGTTGATCTTCAGCATCCAGTCCTTGCGGTTGATGTACACCAGATTCCCGTCCGGCAATTCTTTCAGAATGTCGCCCGTATGCAGCCAGCCGTCGCGATAGAGCTTTGCGGTTGCGTCCGGATCCTTGAAATATCCCTTTGTAAAGACGCCGCGGACGCACATTTCCCCTTCCTCGCCCTTCGGAACGGGGTTGCCGTCTTCGCCGAGGATGCACCACTCGATGTGCTCCTTCGGAATGCCGACCGGCGTCGTTTCGAACGGCTGTTCCACAAGATAGGCGCACAGCGTGCCGAGCGTTTCGCTCATACCGTAGTTGTTCCAGAGCTTATAACCGTCCTTGCCGTACTGCCCGGTCAACCGCTCGCTGCCGGTAAACACGAGTCCGAGCGTAGTCGAACGGTTGTGGAAATTCCGAAGTACGGCGGGACTGATAAACGCTACCGTGATGCCGTGCCGCTCGATATAATCCTCCAGAAGGCGCACGTCGCGGTTCGTTTCATGGCTGATCAGATGCACCGTACCGCCGCCCATCAGTACCTTAAAGACCGACATGCCTGCGACAAAATAGAACGGCGCCCCCATTGCCCATACCGCGGACGGTCCGTACGAGCCCGTGAACGCCTTCGGGAGCGTGAACTTTAGCCCCGCAAACGAATGCAGGATGCCCTTCGGCGCGCCTGTGGAGCCGGACGTATATAAAAGGATCGCCGTATCATCGTCGGTCGATTCCGGGCAGAGCGCCGGATCGACCGGTTCGCACGCAAGGATCTCTTCGAGCGCGGTTTCGTCGATGATGAACGGCGCGTCGCAATGCAGCGAGATATACCGCACACGCTCCTGCGGAAAGGTATCCCCCATCGGCACGGCGATGTGTCCGGCAAGCAGGACGCCAACTTCCACAGCGGCATATTCCATCGATGCAGGCAAACGGATCGGAATGAACGCGCGTTCCGAAAGCCCTTTTTCGAGCAGCCATGCCGCGGTCTTCCGAACAAGCGTGCCGAAGGTGCGATAATCGGTGCGGCGCGTTCCGTTTCTGTCGCAGATCGCAACCGAATCCGCAAAGGTCTCGGTCGCGGTCAGAATCTTTTCGAGATACAGGTGCATGATGGGAACCTCCTGAATAAGTATCTTTTACGGTTCATATTGTTCCGTTCGTCCCGGAAAGGGATCATAAGGCGAACAAACAGTCAGTACATGATCGTCAATCGATCGGGTGAAAAAGCGAAGCGACACGCAGTCATAGCGCGCACACCGGGCGACGACACGCGTTCCGAATGAAACACGGATCTCCTTAGGATCGAGCGAAAGTCCCGTCCCGAACAGCTTCATCAGACTCTCTTTCACGGTCCACAGCGCCGTATAAAAGCGCTCCCGATCGCCGTCCGGCGCAGCGGCAAGCTCTTCCGGCAGAAACACGCGGCGCAGCACGTCCTCTTCGAACGGACGGATCGGCTCCACGTCAATGCCGACCGGCTTATCGGACACCGCGATCGCCGCAATGCGTCCGCCGTGCGACAGGTTGAACCAGATATCGTCACGATCGCGAAGGTACGGCTTTCCGTACGGCCCATACGCGATCTCCGCGTTTGGAACGCCTGCCCGTTTCAATCCCTCGCAAAGCAGAAGTCCCGCGCAGAGCGACAGCCGCCGGTCCCGTTCAAACCGGAACGACCGGATTTTTTGCTGACGTTCGGAAGGCATGCTGTCAAACGCGCGGCTGAACGTTCCCGGATCGGAAACCGCGTCCGCATACATCCACAGCACCACGTTCATGCCGACCTCCTTCGTCCGGGCGGATCGCCAAAATATATTCTTTCGAGTATATTATACAATCTAAAACGAACGGCGACAAGAACTATTCTTCTTTTTCTTTCACATGATTATTTTATGGCACGATGTGGCGTTTTTTCCGGCGCGGCGAATAGCGGATAACGGTTATGAACAGCATTTAACCTCTTTTGACCAATCAGTCAAAAGAGGTTAATATCTATGTATCAAAATAAGCGTCCCAATACGGAAAATCACAGTGATTTTGATACAAATGCACCCACGACAAAATCCGGGTGCATCTTTGGATTATGGGTGCATCCTAAGCGAAATCTCATCTGATTATGTGATCAGGGCCCGGAATAATGCCGCTTTTCGGCAAATGCAATCAGAGATAAAGCAGGGCGAAGCCAAATGGCTTCGCCCTGCTGCTTTGTGCGCTTTAACGCTTATCCTTTGTTGATCGTGTCGGGATCGTAGTCATGCTCGTCAACGGGCGGGACCTCGTCCCATTCGCCAGCGCCGGTGATCTTCTTGAGATCCTCGAACGCGACTTCTTCCGGTTCGATCTTCATTTCTTCGGCGACCGCTTCCGGTGCCTTCTTTTCCTTCTTGCGTTCCATTTTGTATGCTCCTTTCTTTTCGGATTGCTTATTTCAGTTCAACCGTTTACGGCTGCTGTACGGGGAACACGTTAATCAGACCGACCACGTAGCGCAGGATCGCCGCCGCGTCCGCCGCGGTAACGCTGCCGTCGCCGTCGACTTCCGCATTCAGTGCGCCGCGCTTTGTGATCGTCGACAGTCCGACGATTGAGCGCAGGACGATTGCCGCGTCTGCTGCCGTGATATATCCGTCGACATTCGCGTCGCCGTACAGGATCGCTTCGAAGGTGATGCTGCCGTCCGTTGTCGCTGCTGTCAGTTCAACGACCGTTCCCTCTGTTGCAAATCCCATTGCGCTGCCGTTTCCGAGCGTGTTTTCGGTGAACGTGATGTCCGTCTTCTCCGCTTCGCCGATCTTGGCGAACCAGAGCGTCAGCACTTCGTCGCCGTTCTCAACAAGCTGTTCGGTTTCGGACGCCCAGACTGCGGAGAGCTTGCCGTTCTGATCGTTGACCGTCCAGTCAAATGCACCTTCCGTCTTGCGTAGCACGAGGACCGCGGGATCATACTCGAGGAAGATCTGCGCGCTGCTCACATAGGAGCCGCCCTCCGGCAGATCCTCAACGTGTACGTCGTAGCGATACAGGATCTCGCCGTCGATGATCTCGTATTCGTCGTTGCCGACGACGTCTTCGCCGGCGAACGTCACGGCAGTCGGCGCTTCGGGCTGCGGCTTGGGCGTGACG
This sequence comes from Clostridia bacterium, assembly GCA_017524445.1. Lineage (GTDB taxonomy): Bacteria > Bacillota > Clostridia > Christensenellales > CAG-138 > UBA3792. Next base: position 63,377 of record JAFXVP010000072.1, read on the forward strand.
GTGATCGTTGCCTGTACCGTCGTACCGGTTGCTACATGCGTCGCGTAGAGCGTCGTTGTGCCTCCGCCGATACCGAGCACCTTGCCGTCGCTGATCTGCGCGATTTCGAGGTCCTCGACCGTATATGCTACTTCGGCGCTGTTGCCGAACTTGCTGCCGAGATCCATTGCAAAGACGATATCCGCGGTTTCATCTTCCTTGACCATGACGTCCTCGAGCGTCATGTTCATCGGCTGCGTCTGCACAAAGCAGTCATATGCAATGTCGCCGATGAATTGACGACCGGTGTAGTCGATATCATCATAGGTCTCGACGTATTCTCTCGTGACGGCGAACGAAGCGTCGATGAAGCCGTAGCGCTGCACCATTTCGATCGTGACCGGGACTGCGACGTCGATCTCGCGGGTCTCGCCCGGCTGGATCGGCGTCTCGAACGGCACGTGTACCAGCGTAAGCGCATCTTCGTCGACATCCATGATCAGGTTCTCGGGGCCCTTCCAATCGATCGTCAGCATGTCGCCCGCATCGGACGGCGCGTTGCCGACGTTGGTGATCTCGAACGAGGCACGGAAGCCGTCGTTGGTCTGATAGGTCACGATGTTCTCAATGCGGTAATCCGGATCGGAAAGCAGGGGCTCGGAGACGTACTCCGCCGTGTTGGTAAAGTAGACGCCCTCCTCCTTGAGCTCCTTCGTGACCGCCTTGAACGTCAGTCCTTCAACGTTGTCGGGCATCGTATACGCGAATTCGTGGATCCTTGCGTTGTTCGGACGCAGCGCATCGGTCGATTCGATCGTGCCGATCTGCGTTTCGGTTCCGTTCTTATCCACCGCATACAGCGTCAGCATATAGCCCGGCGCCGTGGTCAGACCGTTGTTGGACGCCTTGACTGTGATGACGGTATCCTCGCCGCCGATCGGATGATCGAGCGTCAGAGCGGATGCCTCGCCGTCCTCGTTGGGCTGCCGGATTTCGATCTCCTCGGGTTCGACTGCGCCGCAGGGCTCCATCACGGTCGCAGCCAGCGTCATTTCGGTGATCACAAGCGGGTCAAAGTCGACTTCGCCGTTGTAGTTGATGCCGTCCTCGGCAGGGGTATCCGTCTCCGGAATGACCAGCTCCTGCCTGAAGCGGTTGTGGACCACCATGAGGTTCTCGCCCGTCATGGTGACGGCGAGCTCGTCGTTGAAGTATCCGTCTCTGGTGAGCTGATACGGCTTCGACCAGCCGGTGCTGCCGAGATCTGCGTCGGGCGCGTCGGCCTCCTCGTCGGTCAACACCCTGCCGCTGGAGATCAGGCTCGTTGCAAAGATCTCCTGCGAAACGGCCGCGTTCTCATCCGCCGGATCGCCGTCGACAACGGTGTCGGTCCAAAGAATGAACAAGCTGCCGTTGGCGTCCTCGACCACGCGGTAGTCTGCGGACTGTCTGGATTCGTTGCCGTCCTTGGGTCTCAAACCGGTCTCGATGGGATCCGCGTAGGTCGAATCGCCGCCGTCGCCCTTGATCTTCAGCGTGCCGTCCGGATTGATGCCCTGCTGCATAAGCTGCGTGACGTCGATGTAGACGACGCCTTTGTTGTCGCGGTACCAGAACAGCTTGGTGTGCGTCGCTTCCTCCTCCGTGCTGAGCTGCGCGTCCCTGGAGCGGAAGAACTGCGGCAGCGTGTCCGCCACGTTGTCGTCGGTGATGCGGATACGGTACTTCGTCTCATGCTGCTCGAAGTTGTAGACCTGCAGATACAGCTCCTTGTCTTCGTAGGTGTCGTTGCTGCCGTCCATATCCACGGTGTAGGCATAGACCGCAAGACCGTTGTAGCCGATCGCCGTGAAGTCCGGGATCGCATATGCGACCGTGCTGCCGTTCTCATCCGTGTACGTCGGACCTGCCAGCGAGCGCTGACCGCCGAAGTTTTCGATCATGTACTGTTCGTTTTCAAGATTGCCGTGGAACTCGGCAAAGTAGAAGTTGTTGAAGAGCCACCCTTCGGGAACCACTCTGCCGTCCGTATCGACGTCCTCTTCCGCGTTGTAGATCATGTAGAACACGCGGCAGTCATTGACGTACGGGTTCGCGAGCGTCGCGCCGTCCATGGTGGTGTTGCCGCTCTTGACGTAGTAGACGATCGCGTCGCCGCTGATCTTGTCGCAGACTACGGTCGGCATGCAGTCGTAATAGCCCTTCTCGACGCCGTCCTTGATGCGATGGTCGTTGGTGATCTTGACCGGCTCGTCCATCGTGATCGAACCGTCCTCGCCGATTGTCGCAAGCGCCGCATAGACTTCCATGCTGTTCAGGTAGTCCGTAACCTCTGTATTCTCGTCGATATCGTTGCTGCCGGTGGAGACCCACGCGACCAGCACGTTGCCGTCCTTCGTTTCCGCGATGGAGGGCTGGAAGTCCGCCGTATCGTCCACGGAGACCGGGACCGGGTTGCTCCAGACGCCGTTCTTGTAGGTCGCGAGCTTCAGCGTGGTGCGCTGATATTCGCCCTTCGCGTTGTCGCTGTCGATGAACGCAAGTACGACGGTGCCGTCATCCAGGGTAATGAGCTGCGAATCCGCGCGTTCATACGCGTTCTCCGCAAGGATCTGCGTGGAGCCCGGCGCGAACGCGTAGCGCGTCGCGTTCTTTCCGCCGACCCAGGTGGAATCCGTTCCGCTTCCCTGACGGAGGCGGAAGCCCTGCGACGAGGTCGACTTCCTCATGCCCGGCTCCTGATTGCCGGCCACATCGTCCGGATTATTCACATAGTGCTTGAAGAATCCGAACGGCTTGCCGGCAAGCTCTACCACGACCGGAACCGAGAACAGGAACAGGTCGACGATGATGCCCGCCGAGACGCTGAGGTACAGACCGAACGCACCATGCTTGTTGTTCGGTTCCCAGGCGCCTAAGACGTTGCCTCTTGCCACCCCGCGGATGCCGATGATGTCGCAAAGTCCTATGCCGAGGCAGAACTGGACATAACCCTGCACGCGGAGGCCGCCGTCGAAGCGGGTCCCCGAATTTGCATAGTCGACCTGTGACTGCTGCGCCTCGTCCATCGAAACGGACGTCTCCAGATCGCAGGCGCCGCCGATGAACGCCATGAGGTAGGCGTTGATCTCGATGCCGAAATACCCCGGCACGAATATGACCGGGATCATGGTGTAAAACGCCACCTTGAACCCGCCGTTCACGCAGAAATATGCGCCCAGACCGGCGAATTTCAGCACCGTCTTTTCGATGCCGTTCGCGTAGATCGTGAAGTAATGGAAGTTGAAGTACGCGCCGATCATGACGTCAAATCTCCACTGCGGACTGCCGAAGCTCGCAAGGGACGTCTTTTGATTCCAGATATTCTTCATTATTGAGGCAGTTTTATGCAGCTCGCCGACCTGGTTCCAGGATTGCTTGAGACCTGCCCAGAACGTGCCGAACGGATTGTCCATGGAGAAGGTGCTCTTCCAGTAAACTTCCGATCCGTCTTCGCCCGGCACGTCCGAGTGGAAGGAACTGATATGCGTTCCCTTGACCGCGTCATAGATCTGCATAGCCGACACGCCGATATACAGGCGGTAGCCCTGCGGGATGCGCATGCAGCCGACCGTTACGAACGGGAACGGAAGCGCCATGCCCGTGCTGCCGATCAGCGGCAGCTCCGGATAGGATATCGTCACCGGGCTCGTGAAGGTCTGCTTCGGCGGGATCTCCATGGCGAGCGGGTTGTAGAAGTTGATGCCGGTATAGACGTCGGAATACTGGTAGCTGTCCGCGAAGTTTCCGATGACCGGGTCGATCTCGCCGATCGCCGTGATCTTGTTCGTGACGCTGCCGGCGTTGACGTCCGCCTGCGTGACGTAATACCAGTACTTGACCGTGACGGATTCGTCGAGATCCAGAACCGACAGATCGGGCGAGGTGACCTGCTCCAGATCGGTCAGCGACTGGTTGATCCTGATGTTGCCGAGACGAACGCCGCCGGTATTCGTGATCCTGATCGTATAGGTGATCACGTCTCCAACCGAAAGGCCCTCTGTCGGATCCGCCGTCGCTTCGACCGTCAGCTCGGGTTTCGGTTCTTCCGCTTCGCGCGTATTCGGATCGACGACGGAACCGTTTGCGCCCGTTGTGACGATGACTGTCGCTTCGTTGGAGGTGACCGTCTCGGGCTCCGGCAGCAGTTCGACCGCTTCCTGCAGATCGGTCAGAAGCGCGTCCGCCGCGGACATACGGTTGGTGACGACTCGGATATACAGCTTGTCGCCGGGGTCGACCGAGAATCCGCCCTCCGTTTCGGGCTCGGGCTCGTCCGGATCAGGTTCAGGCGCGTCCGGATCGATCTCGATCGGAGCGGCGATTTCGAATTCGACCGTGGACCGGAAGATGTATACGCCTCTCGACTCATCGTATTCATCGGGTTTGACAAGCTCGTATTCACCCTTGTAGACGTCGTTCGCGTCGTAAACCACGAGCTGGATCCCGAGAGGCGCCTCGACCTTTCTCGTTTCGAGAACGCCCCTCGGCGTGGTCAGGGAGACTGCATACGGACGCGGACTGATCTCGATCGTCATCTGCGCATTCTTGCCCATCGGAAGGATCGGAATGAACTTTCCGTCGGCAATCTCGTACGCCGGATCGCTCATCACGCCGGTGATCTGGATCCCCTTGAAGATGTTTGCCGTGACCGGGCTGACGCCGTTCGGGAAATTCGCCGAGATGTCGATCGCGGCGTCATTTTCTCCCGTCGGCATGGGGACCTCGTAGAGCATGGCGGTGCCGTTGACGGAAACGAGGTAGCGCAGATATTTGTTCTCCCCGCCCGTGCCCGGGACCGGTCCCGCGGTCACTTTACCGTTCTGGTCCGCCGTGCCGCCCGCGGAGCCCGCGGTGATCACCGCGCCGACCGCCGGACGGTTCGACATGCTGCCCGCGCCTCTGTCCTTCAGGTTGTAATCCATGTACCGGAAGGTACCCGTCAGCGTAACGGAGCCGTGCTGCGGCGCCGCCGTCAGGTCGATGATGTTCCGGTCGGGCAGCGTGCCGGGCTTGAAGTACAGCGTGTTCTGCGTGTACGTGCGGGCGACGTTGCGGTCCGTCCAGACCGCGACCCAGCCCTTTTGCGGATTCACGGTGATCGGATAAAGCTTGCCCGCGACCGTCTTGTCCTCGCTGGCAAAGGTGTAGTAGGTGTAGCCCGCTTCAACGGTCGTATCGCCCGCCCGCTTGAGCAGACCGGCGGAAAGGCTGGTCGTATCGAATTTTGCAAGATCGGAGGTCTTGACGCGGACCGTGATCTTGTTGTCCTTTTTCTGGATATTCGGCTCAACCACGACCTCCACCGCGCAGAGCCGCTTCGTATTCGGTTCGCCTGCGATGTAGATCGGCTGGTCGTCCCAGAACACCCGCGGATCGGCTTCGTAATCCGCTTCGGCGCCGCTGACCTTATAATACTGGTTAGCGCCGACGACCTTATTGAAATTGTTCGCGTCGGGATCCAGGATCTCGATGGAAGTCAGCGCAAGCTTGTCGCCCTTATGGAAGCTGACGTCTCCCGCCTTGATCTCAACGGTCTGTCCCGCCGGAACCGTATATTCCATCGTGCTGATGGTGAACTTCACGTCGTAGCTGTACGGATTCCGCAGAGTGATCTTTGAATCGATGTAGTCGAACGCCGGCTTGATGTACAGCTTGCTGTAGTTTGCATAGCCGATCGTATTTGCAAGCCCTGTGTTTTCGACGATCGAATCTCTGAAATACCGATCGCGCCATCCGCCGAACATCTCATTCATCATCTCGTTCGAAAGCGTGAACGTAATGGAATGGTTGGATGCGCTTTGGTTGCTGCCGAGCTGATAGATCGTCGTGCCGTTTTCCCGGACCCAGTTCAACTCCTTCATGTAAGCGAACTGCGTGACGTTGGAGTCGGAGACGTCCTGCACGGTGATGCTGTCGTCCGCAATGAGCAGCACGTCCTTTCCGCCGTCGACAATGGACGATTTCGTCGCCACGCCGGCATCGCCGTTCCGGGCGCCGTTCTCCTGCAGGAACAGAAGCCCGTCCGCCTGCTTCAGGTTAAACTGGAACATGCGCTTGATCGGCTGAACTCTGTAGATATACAGATGGTTGCAGTCGTCGCAATGACCGTGGTTGTAGAAGCCGATCCACTGCGGTCTGACGCCGTCAGGTGCGAGGTCAATGATGTATTTGCTCGGGAACATGTTCAGGGTCTTCTCGCCGAAGCTCGCTTTGGAATCATAAGAAAGCTCCTTTGCACCGTCCTTCGAACTCCTGGTCATTGTTTTCATCCAATCGGTAGGCTCGTCTCCGCCCTCAAACGCGACCTTCATGTATGCGTGATCGCCCGTGCGGGCCCACGTAACCTGCGCGCCCGCGATCGCGTACGGAGAGTTCTTGCTGCCGATCTGATAGATAACGCCTACAAGGCCCTTGCGGTCATACCAGAACGAGTTGTCGGTCCACATCAGGTCCCATGCCTGTTTCTTGCTGTCGTACTTATCGTTGCCACCGAACTTGTTATTTTCGTGGCCGTGATAATACGGCGCGTCAATTAGGACTTCGTCCATCAGCTCGGGTCTGCTGAGTTCACGCCGCACCGGCTCCGTGCCGTCCTTCGTGTCGCTGACAGTTCTCTTGTCGGAAACGCTGCCGGGGTCCGTGGTGAAAGCGTCTTCCGCTTTCTTTTCCGAATAGGTGCCCTTCATCGTGACCGTCGCGTGATCGACGCCGATCGTGCAGCCCGCGTCCGCCTCAAGGGAAAGACCGAACGAAGCGTCGCCCTTGAAGTACTCCGTGCGAACGGGAATAGTGACCGTGAGCGTCGGAATGCCGAACGGGAAGATGAGGGTCTGATCGACCTCGGAATAGTCCCTGCCCATGACCGCATTGCCTTCGCCGGTGGTCTTTACGGTGCCGCCGACGACGGAATTGATCGCGCCGGTACGCTCGACCGTGACCACGACGCTTTCCTCGCCGGGCGTATGGACGTATTCGACCTGACTGAAGGAAAGCACGCACTCCTCGGGTTCTTCGTCGTCGAGGATCGTGAACGCGCATGCGCTTGCCGCGCTGTTCGTGGTCGTGCCGCTCGGCGCGCCGAGCATCAGGTAGAACATCCTGTTGCCGTCGCTCCTATCGTTGTCCAGCGGAATGATCTCGATATACTTGGAGGTTTCGCCTGGCGCAAAGGTGATCTCGACGTATGCGCCGACAACGGCGTCGGTCAGGACGTTCGCGATCTTCTGCAGATCCTGGAACAGATCCGTGCTCGCGGTCAGCCGCTGCGAAATCGCGTCCTCGCCGGTAAACAGGTTCGACGCCCGCTGCACGGGATCGAGACCGTCATCCGGTTCGCCGATCGTCACGGTTTCGGATCCGTCGGTGACGACCACGTTGGGATCGGGCTCGATCGCCGGTTCCTCTGCGGGTTCCTCCGCCGGTTCTTCTGCGGGTTCCTCCACCGGTTCCGCTGCGGGCTCTTCCGCCGGTTCCGCTGCGGGCTCTTCCGCCGGTTCTTCTGCGAGCTCTTCCGCGGGTTCCTCCGCGGGCTTCTCCGCATCCTCGCCGTACAGTTCCTCTACCGCTTCGGCATAGGGGTTTTCGTCGCCGTACTTTTCGGAAAGGCCGCTCTGTTCCTCCAGGAACTCCAGCGCTTCTTCAGTGCTCTCCTGAAGAGCCGCCAGCGCTTCGGGATCGTTCATGATCTCCTCGATCGCCGCTTCGTAATCCTCTAGCGGCATCTGGCCGTACTCGGAATCCTCCATCATCTCCGCCAGGGACATGTTGTAATCCGGGTTTACGACCTCCTCCTCGGTGCCGCGTACACGAACGATATAGTCCTCGCCGTATTTCGCCGTCATGTCGGAGATCCTGACGAGCGCAGTGGATTCGCTTTCCGCACTTCCGCCGCGTCCGATGCGCAGCAGATAGATCGCGTTGGCGTTTTCTTCGATCTCAACCGCCGGTGCGGTCAGATAGAAGACGTCGTGCATAAGGACGTCTTCCCCGAGCTCGATCTCGGGGATGAAAACATCCTGCCGCTCGTCCTTCACGGCGTCCGCGATCGCTTTCATCGGCAAAATGCCGATCAGCATCAGCAGTGCGATCGCCACGCTCAGGACTTTGGTCCATTTGTGTGTCATTTTATTCCTCCTTATCCTTTATTGCCTCTTTTTCTCTATGAAAAACCCGCGTAACGGTGTTTTCCCCCATTTGATTATCAGGTCAGCTGCCGACCGACCATGCCCGCGAAAAAGCCGTTCCTGTTCAGCAGCTCCTCATACGTCCCCTCTTCGACGATATTGCCGCCGTCGATCACAATGATCCGGCTGCAGTTTCTGATCGTCGAGACCCGGTGCGCGATCACGATGCGCGTGCAGTTCAAGGCGTCGAGCGCGTCGGTCACCTTCTTCTGCGTGATGTTGTCCAGCGCGGAAGTCGCTTCGTCGAGCAGCAGCAGCTTCGGCTTTGCCGCGATCGCCCGCGCAAGCAGGATGCGCTGTTTCTGCCCGCCGGAAAGCGTGCCGGATCCTTCCGAAACGAACGTCCGCATGCCCATCGGCATCTCGCGGATGTCGTCGGCGACGCCCGCCTTCTCCGCTGCGTCCCACGCGTCTTCCATCGAAAGCCCCGGCGTCATCACGGCGATGTTGGTGTAGATATCCCCCGGGAACAGTTCGCTTTGCTGCAGCACCGTTCCGATCTTCTTATGCAGGGAGGAAAGATTCAGCTTGCTCAGGTTCTTTCCGTCGTAGAAGATCGTGCCGGTCTCCGGCTGCTCGAAGCCGAGCAGCAGCCGCATCAGCGTGGATTTTCCGCAGCCGCTCTTTCCGACGATCGCGACGTATTCTTTCGGCTTGATTTTAAGCGACAGATCCCGGAAGATGTACGGCGATTCCTTGTCATAGCGGAAGGAAACGTGATTCAGTTCGATGCCGCCGTTAAGCTTTGTGACGATCTCCTGTTCCTGCGTCTCCTCCGGGACCGTTCTCAGGATCGGCTCGGCGATCTTCAGAAGCGGACGGGTCTCATGCGCCGAAAACGTAACGCCGTATGCGGAGGACGTCATGCCGATGATCGCGCCGAACGCCGCCGAAAACGCGAAATAAGACGACGCATCAATGTGATTTTTGAGCGCCAGCCAATACGTCAGGATCGTGGAAAGCAGCCCGATCCCCATGACGATCGCGCTGTTGATCCGTACCAGGATCGGCGGGCGGTAGGTAAGCCCCGCCTTTTCCGCGTACAGCTTCATCCACCGCGCAAACATGCGCTTCTCCGCACCGACCAGACGGATCTTCCGGACGCCGGTGATCGCGGAATAGCTGAAACCGGATTCCTCCGCGTCGACTTCCAGACTCTTCTCATAGAATTTCCGTCTCGTGCGCACCGTGATCAGCGATACGACCAGCATGAGCAAAAGATAGATGATCGCAACCGGCAGCAGACCGGGCGCGTAACGCCAGATCTCGTACAGGTACAGGACCGACGTCGCCAGCGTCAGCGCAGTCATTGCGGCGAAGCTGACATACTCCTTGCTGAACCGGACGATGGCGTCCATACGCACTTTCAGTTCGCCTGCGCCGAACCGTCCGAAAAACCGGGTCGGCAGCGAAAGGAGCCGCATCATGACCGCCGCGCGCACCGCGTTTTCCGTCTTCAGCTCCTTCTTCTTGGAAAAGAGCCCTTTCGCGACGCCGAACAGGTGCGAAGCGATCAGAATGCAGAGCATCGAAACGGAGACGCCGATCAAAAGATCGGGACGTCCCGTGGAAAGCACCGCGCCCGTCATGACCTTTGTGATATAGGGCAGCATCAGCCCGATCACCAGAATGTTGCCCTGCAGAAGGATGTTCACGATCCACTCGCTCAGCGGAATGACGCTGCGGATATAGCGGATCAGATCCATCGGCTCGAGCGCCTTCTGCGGGAACGGTCGGAAAAAGCTCAGCGCCTTTGCCTCGAACCGCGCGGCGTTCTTCCGGTTGACCTTCACGCGCCGCTTCGTCTCCGGATCGGTAAACACGTATCCGCCGAGCTTGCCCGGAAGCAGCGCAACGGGAACGCCGCCTTCTTCGGTAAACGCAAGCATCGGTCCGAACGCGTCGCGATACCAGCTTTCCTTCAGCTCGACATCGCGGAACATAAGACTGTACGCCTGCTGACAGTACTCCGCCATCTCTTCCGTGCTGACGAAGTTCTCCGGGATATCGAGCGGTTTCATTTCAAAATGCAGCAGGATCTCGTCGATCGCGTTTTTCGCGACCGTCCGCTCGTCTTCCTGCTTGAAAACCCTGCGCGTGCCGAGCACAACGCCGGCGATCTCATCGAAAGAGTTTTCGAGGATCCGCTGGTCTGCGCTTTTCCGTTCTTTGATCTGTTCTTCAAACAAACTCATAACGGCACCTCACGATTCTTTTGCGATCAGTTCGGCATATCTGCCGCCCTGTTCCATAAGCGATTGATGCGTGCCGCGCTCGACCGCCCTGCCGTGATCCAGAACGATGATCTCGTCGCAGTCGCGGATCGCGGAGAGGCGGTGTGAAATGACGATGCAGGTGATCCCCCTGCTGCGGATCGCCTTGATGACTTCATATTCCGTTTCCGCATCCAGCGCTGCCGTCGCCTCGTCCAGGATCAGAACGGAGGGATCCAGCGCAAGCGCCCGCGCGATCTCGAGCCGCTGCCGCTGCCCTCCCGACAGGTTTCTGCCGCCGCCCTTGAGCTTATGCCCATAGCCGTTGACCATCTCGGCAATATCCTTATGGATCGCCGCGTCGCGCGCCGCGATGATCACCTCAAAATCCTGAATGGAGGCGTCCCACATCTTGATGTTGCTGCTCACCGTACCTTCAAACAGCATCGGCTGCTGATCGACGACCGACAGAGAGTTCGTAATCACGTCGCGGGGATAGTCGTTTCTCGGTCTTCCGTCCAGCAAAACCTCGCCCGACCACGGCTGATACAGACCCGCGATCATGCCAGCGATCGTGGATTTTCCGCAGCCGGACGGACCGACAAGCGCGACCCACTGCCCCGGTCTGACGGAAAGAGAGAAATCTTTGACGACCGGCACGCTCGCTCTGGAGTATCCGAACGTCACGTTCTTCAGTTCAACGCCGCCCTTCAGCTTTCGGTCCGCGATCCTTTCGTCTTTCGCGGATTCCTCCAGCGATTCGTCCTCCGGATACTGCATCACGTCCTCCACGCGCTCCATCTGCGTGCGCATCTCCTGCATGGTCTGCCCGGCTTTGACGGTCGTCATCGCAGGAGACAGGAACGCGCTCATGAAGCCCTGGAACATCAGCACGGCGCCGAGCGTGAATTTGCCCTGCATGGTTAAAAGAACGCCGAGCGATAGAACCGCATAGTTGGCAAGCGTAATGAAAAACGCCGGCAGCATACCGAGGAACTGCTCGTTCCGTTCCGCCTTGACGCTCTGCCCGTTGACAGACGCCAGATAACCGGACCAACGCCGGAAAAACCCGTTTTCTGCGCCGCTTGCCTTGATCGATTCGATCATATCGATGCCGGAAAGCGCGGTCGAATCCCGCTTCCCCTCGTCGCGCAGGCGAACGCGCGTGATGTCGATGCGCCGCCGGGATATGACAATCGACAGAACGACGTTCCCGATCAGGACCGCGATCCCGATCAAAGACAGCAGCAGACTCTGCCGCAGCATCAGCACGAGATACAGGATCATGATCAGCGTGTTCATGACCAGCGGCGCAAGCGTATTGACGAACGTACCCGCAATGGAAGCGTTCATCACGGCGCGCGACTGAATATCGCCTGCCCTGCGCTGTACGAAAAAGTCCAGCGGCAGACGCAGCACCTTCCACATATAGGTCGTGCTGCCGATCGCCGCCATTTTGCCGTTGATGCGCAGCGAATACACCGCCCGCACCCATTCCGCGACGATCTGCAAAACAGCGAGCGCAAGCAGGATGCACAGGAACGGCCGGATCCAGGCGTCGTTTCGCCCGATCAGGAGCTTGTCGACAAAGATCCGCGCCGCAACGGAATTCGTGATGTTGAACAGATAGAAGATCAGCGTCGTCAGCGCGACGAACGCAAGCGCCGCGCCCATCCCCGCCAGACGCTTTTTGACGAATGAAAAGATGCTCGCGGGCTTTCCGCCCGGTTGGAACCGCTCGGAAGGAACGGGAACGATCGCAATGCCGGTAAAGGACTCATCGAATTCATCCCACGTGACCCTTATTGCGCCTCTTGCCGGATCGTTCAGGTAAACGTACTTGCCGCGGAAGCCCTTCAGCACGACGAAATGGTTCATGTTCCAGTGGATGATGCACGGGAACCGTCCGTTTTCCTTCAGCGATTCGGGCGTCATCTTATAGACCTTGACGTCAAGGTCGTGAAGCTTCGCCGCAAGATAGATCTTCTCCGCGTTCACGCCGTCCCGCGAGACGCTGCAGTCTGCGCGCAGCTGTTCCAGCGGCACCCATTTTCCGTAATACGCCAAAACCATGCCCAAAGATGCAGCGCCGCATTCCAGCCATTCGAGCTGCATCATGACCGGTACTTTGGCAACGCCTTTTGAAAGCGTTTGATTATCGCGCCGTCTGAACATCCGGTTCACCTGTTTCCGAAGAGAGCCAGAACCGCCCTCGTCTGATCGATCACAACCGTTCCGTCATACGATCCGTCCGGAAGCGCGACAGTTGCAAAGCCGACCGGCCTGTCGAATTCGTCCGATACCGTTCCGTTGACTTTATATTCCTGCCCGTCGATCCGCACGGTCATGCCCTCTTCGATCACGGTCCCGTCCACGGTCACGATCTGCGCCTGCCCGTCGGAAACGATCACCCTGACCTCCTTCACGGTCTCCATCCTTCCGAGGATCCCCCAGACGATAACGGCAAGGAAAACCATGATCACAGCTGCAAGAATGATCCACATCCGCGGCGAAGTGACCTTCAGATACTCCGTCAGCTGCTCCGGCGAAGAAATCTTGTCCACTGTCTTTTTTCTGAATAATGACTGATCGCTCTTTTCCATGATCTCTCTCCGTTTTCTCAAACAACGGGCTCCGCCCGTTTCCGTCATGCTTATGAAAGGACACAAAAAGCACGCCGCTCTATCCCATGCGGATAAAGCCGGCGTGCGGTCGGAACAAAAACGGAAAGGCAGTTTTTATGCTGTCTGTCTGTCTGTCTGATGATACGTCCAACGCTCATTTTGTCACGTCCTTTTTTGCCTGTCAAAAGGATATATTTTAACTTTTAGATTATAGCAAAAAACAGTCCGAAAATCAAGACCACGGCCTTATTTCATAATGTATATGAATTGAAACAACTATTTTGATACAATGCACCCCGGGTGAAATCCGGGGTGCATTTTGGGATCTTGGATGCACCCGGGCGAAATCCGGGTGCATCTTGGATTCACAGATGCGCCGACAAAGTTTTGCAGAATTGACATAAATAACGCCGGAGCGTGTCCGGCGTTGCGGGTTTATTCGAGTTCGACACGGGAGACCGTAACTTAAACAATTTTGTTTATGAAATGTGTGCTCTCGTGTCCCAAGTGTCTGTATTATCCTATTTCGCTTCGCTATCTGATTTTCTGTTGTCGTTTTGTTGTCGGAACGGTTCTGCGCCCCAACACTTTCTTTTGATATTATACCAAGATTTCCGTACAAAGGCAAGATACACCTTTGCTCAGTTTCCACTTCTTAACCTTCCGAAAAGCGCAAGGGCAACGGCGATCACGGCGACAGAGGCGATGACGATGACCGCGGGACGCGAAAGCATGCCTTTGCTCCAGAGGATGATGAGATACACGATCCCGGCGATTGCCGCGGTGGCGAACAGGATCGTCAGGATCAGAAGGATGATTCCGAGCTTAGTATTCTTCTCGTCTTCGCGGTGCAGAAGCGCTCTGTGCCGCTCCGTCCTTTTCTGCAATTCGGAAAGCCGCTTTTCGCAGTCCTCTTGCTTCTCCTTTACACCGGAAACGAACGGGATCGAGGAGAGCAGCTTGATCGCGTCCTCGTACCCTGCGACGGTGTTCTGCCGCATCAGGCGCTCCGCGTCCCGCACGATCCCTCCGTACTTCTGCACGTCCTTCGGATCGGCGTCAAACGTTTTACCGCACGACTCGCAGGTAGCGAGCCCGGTCTCGATCACGATATGCAGTTTTCCCCCGCAGACGGGGCAAACAAGCGAACGCATTCTTTCCTCTCCTTAATTGACAGCACTGAGGTCGATCCAAATTGCAGGTCGTATAAAATGATACTGTTCCACCATATCGCCCAGTGTATCTATTCTATGTCTTTCGACAGTTACCGCCCGTGGACTGTCACTATCATAACCGCGCGTACGCAACCACCAATCGTCATTGCATGGTTTATTTGTTGCATATGCATAGTTGGTACACTGACAATAATACTCGCAGTATTTCTCATATTTTTTTGTCTCATCCATATCAAGAAGAAACACCTTGTCAACGGTACTATTCCCATTATGCCATCCACTATCTACTACTCGCGTGTTATCAATAAATCTCTTTTCCTCCGTATTGAAAGCGTTGTTTAAAAAAGTTCCATTTAGCCATTTTCGTAAGGAACAGTTCTCCCAAGTAACATCTGATCTCGTGGTATGATACTGTTGACTATCTAGTGAATATTTACTGATGAGTAGTACTTTATTGTCACTTTTTGCAAGCACAATCCAAATAATCTCTTCTTTTCCATTCGACGTATCATTATCTTGTTCGTATCTTCCAAATTCTATAGTTGATCCAACCGACTGTTTTGAAAGCAATTCTATAGTGATAAGCGGCTGGATTTCTTGAATCTTCGCATTGCTATCTTTGTACCCTTTTAACTCATCAAATGCAGCAAGTGCTTCTTCGTATTTGCCGGATAAATAGAGTTCTACCGCCGCATTGTATTTTTGATTCTTTATAGCAGTTTCACATTCAGCTATGATTTCATTGCTGTCCTTATACCCAATCAATGATGACCGGAATGCATTAATTGCTTCGTTATACTCCCCAATCTGATAAAGTTGATATGCAATATGATACTTACAATCTTTAATGTACTTCGCACTATCTTCATAACCATTCAACGCTTCAAATGCCGTTATCGCATCTTCATATTGTTCTTCGCCAAATAATGAAAGCGCTGCCTCATACTGTTGAACTTTAAGCGCGTTCTCGCACATTGCGATTTGCTCTGCACTATCCTTATAACCATTTAGTGCTTCAAATGCCACTATCGCTTTTTCGTACTTTCCAGAATTATAAAGGTCGACTGCGGCAGAGTACTTTTGATTCGGCATAATAACCGTGAACAGAACAATCACGAGCGCAATACACGCGACAATGATCGGCGTAACGATCGCAATGGTTATCTTGCGCTTCTTAGCAGCCTTTTCTTCAGCAATCCGCGCTTTCTCCGCTTTGCGCTCGCGCTCCAGTCGATCCGCTTCTTCCTTCGCCTTGATCTCTTCGATCTTGTTCTGATAAGTCGCGACCAGTTCATCCGCGTCCTTCCAACCGGGAATGGTCCGAAGCTGTTTGATCGCAGACGCATAATCGGATTCATACACGACAATCTTTTTTACCAATGATTGCGCAACCTGATAAATCGAGTTCTTGCGGCATATCTCAGCCTGTTCCAAACAACGCTCTGCGAGGGCGTCCGCATCCTTAAAGCCGGGAATCGTTTTGAATATAGCTGCTGCCGATTTGTATGCGGATTCGGTCGATGCGGCGTTCATAGACTTAACACCGTTGTTGTAGATCCCGGTCAGACGCGCGTTTTCATTTCGCTCATTGATAAAGGAGATATCCCCGGAAAGCCTCGCCTTCAGTTTCTCGTCACCAAAACGGTATGCCTTCTTGTAATTGTTGCGGTCATTGAACGGCTCCGGCTGATCTTTCAGCGTGTCCCTCGTTCTGACGTGAAGCTCCGCCATCAGCTTGCCGAGATAAGCTTCCGCGTTTTCAGGATCAAGATCGAGGACCTTTTCACAGTATTCATCAGCGCTCTGCCATTCGCCGTCTTCAAGGAACATAAAGGCGCGGCGAAGCAGCGGCGCGGTATTGGTCTGCGCCGCCTGCTGCACGACCGTTTCGCGGACGGTCGTCTGCTTCGGCTCGTCGGTTCTGACGATCTTTTTGATCCCACGGATCAGATCCTGCATAAAGCCGAGCTTACTCATATCCTGCGCCTGCAGATGCGAAAACTCCTCCGGCAGATCGTAGGGGTCCATATCGCGATATGCGGGAATCAGCGTCTTCTTCGCGCCCGCCTTGATCAGGGCGAGGTAGCGGCTCCATTCGTTTTTGACCCAGACGGCGTTGAAATGCTCCGGCCTGGTGTCGAGAACGACCATCGCCTTGGCGGAGTTCAGCGCGGCGAAGATGTACGGCTCATATGCCGTGCCGAGCTTGTCCTCGAGCGTGATGCGCGAGAAGAAGACCTTGAAGCCCTCGTTGGTCAGCTGATGATAGAGGTCGGTCGCAAGCACGGAATCCGGCGTGCGGCGGCCGTTTGCGTCCGTCTCCTTGTAACAGATGAAGACGTCGAACGGCTCCTCCTTGGCGCTGATCTCGAGGATGCCCTTCTGGATCTCATTGATCGCCTTTGCCTCGTCCTCGTAGAGCGAACGCTGCAGCGCGTCGGCGTTTTTCAGCGCGGATTTATAGTCCTCGTCGTCGAAGATCGACGTGAACTGTGCGCGGTTGACCGTCGGCACGCGCTTGCGCGTCGCGGGATCCTCGACGTACTCGATGCCGTAGCGGCACAGCACGATCGACCAGTACGCCTCGGCGTCGGTCTGATCCTCGTTCAGAATGTTCTCATAGATCGACATTGCCTTGTCGAACTCGTTGTTCCGGCGAAAATGATTTGCGCGATCGTACAGATTCGCCTTGCGATCACTGTCAAGTCTCGGCAGCGTCTGCTTTGTTCCGCAGCTGTCGCACACGCCGATACTGTCGCCCTCGTTAAACTCGATCGTGCCCCCGCACATTTTACATTTGAAGATGGACATTTATGCCTCCATAATTGTCTCAATATCTTTAGCTATATTGATATAAGCTTCTTTCCAGCCGCCATTCTTGACAATTTGTTCTCTAACTTCAACTCCCATCGCGGAAAGGCAATCTTTAAAGTTTTGATCTTTTTTGTCTTCGTACAAGTAATAATAGATTATTTTGTTTTTAATCCGTTTGTCACCTTCTAAACTGAGTTGCCTTCTATAAGATAAGAGCCACCATAAATCCATATCACATTCATACAAGCCTAATCCAACCATATAAATGTTATCTTTAAAGAAGAATTGTGCCCAAGATATCAAGTCTTCAGCGAAAACACTCTCTTTTAAGCTGTAACTATCGTTATCTTTAGAATAGTCCAGCATGTATTTCATGATAATACTAAGATTCTCCGCATAATGAACATTACCTAAACATAAAGTGGCTTTTTTCCCTAATTCCCCATGTATATGGAATATCCGCTTGTCACCAATTTTAATATGACGGATTCTTGAGCATTTACGTTCTTGAGGCGTTACAATGTTCGCAGTATATTTTTCATACTGGAAATCTTCAATCAAGCTTTTTTCGATACTATAGTCGAAGTTTGTTGTAAGAATTGTGTCAAGATTTAGTTGAAGATAATGGTTAAAGAGTTGGTTATACTCATCTTGCGGTAATGAATCCAACTCTTTTAGTATGTCGAAAGCAAAATCATCAGCTGAAACATTCCAATTTCTTGATAGCACTGCACATTTCAGCTGTTCGAATGCTAATGTACTTGATGCCACAGTATCTGCGGATGTGAAATATCGAGAAGCAATCTCAGTGAGCAGTTTTTCCCAAGACATACCGCCCAGACACCTGTTAATGCCATTTCCTATAACAAGACAATTACCCATCTCACTTCTCCATCCTGCATCTGCTGTTACGTTCTTTGATCAGCGTCAGGAGCTCGTCCGCGGAGGCGGTCGCGGCGTCGGCGTTGTCGGAGATCACCGCGTCGGTGAAGCTGTCGAACTCGGTGCGGATGCGGGATTCGACGTCGGAAAGCGCGTCGGCGCTCATCGGGTCGGAATAGCGCACGGCTTCAAAGACCTTTTTGCAGGCGGCTTTGACCGGTTCGCTCTTTGCGCGGGAGCAGAGCATCTGCGCGTCGACGGTCAGCGTCTTGATAAACGCGGTCTTTGCCTGCACCTTTTCGTCGATGCTCTCCACGATCTCCGCCGCGGCCGCCGCTTTCAGGATCGAGAACACATAGATCGCCATTATAAGCAGCGCGATGATCAGCGGAACCCACGAGGGCAGATTCGGGATCGCCATCGCGAGGCAGCCGAGCACGAGCGTGACGATCACGCACGCGTAGGACAGCCGGATCAGCGGCAGGCGGTAGAACGTGCCGGTCAGCTTGTTTTGTTTGCATGCGAGCCACGTGCAGGCGAGGTGCCCGACAAAGCACAGTTCAAACAGGATCAGCGTGATCCACGAAAGCCCGCCGAGCTTGGTATAGGTAATCCCCGCGATCGTCGTTTCCTTCGGCAGCGCGATCACGACCGCGTTGAAGATCACGAACATGATCGCCCATGCGATCAGATAGAACTTGAATGCCCGTTTCATATCCGTTGCCCCCTCACAGAATGCTCTTCAATAGCTCCGCCTTCATCTTGGCGAATTCTTCCTCGGTCAGAAGCCCCGCGTCCTTCATCATCGAAAGCTTTTCGACCTTTGCCTTGAACGCCGCCATATCGTCCTGCGGCTGCGCGGGCGTTGCGGGCTGCTGCGGCTGCTGCATATTGCCGAACATATTGCCGATCTGCGGCATGATCGTGCCTGCCGCCGCCATGCCCACGCCGAGACCCAGCATATCGCTCACCACGCTCGAGCCGCCGCTGCCGCCGGTCACGGTATCCGGACCCATGTTGCCGATGCCCTCGGCATACGCCTTTTGGACCTCTGCCTGCAGGACGTCCTTTTGGTTGTAGCCCTTCGCCGCCATGATCTCGGCTTCGGTCAAGCCCTGCATGCGCGCCGCCTGCGCTTCCGCCTGCGCCGCGATCACCTTGCGCTCGGCTTCGCGCCGTGCGACCTCGGTTTCGGTCGTCTGGCGCTCCAGTTCCGCCTGCCGCCGTGCCGCTTCGATCGCCGCCTTGCTCTGCTCCTCGGCGGTGCGGTACTGCGCCTGGCTCTGCGCCGCGGCTGTCTTGACGGTCGCTTCCGCCTGGATCACGCGCGTCTGCAGCACGATCGTGTGCAGCTCGCGGATGCGCCTGAAGTTCGGATCGTCCTCCGGCAGCACGATGTTCGTCACGTAGAACTTCGGCACCGTGAGACCGTAGTCCTCAAAGCCCGCGCGGATCTTTGTGCCGAGCACGTCGGAGATCAGGTCGAGCTTTTCGTCGACTTCCAGAATGTCGATCGCATTGTCCTTGATGATCGCGCCGAGATTCGTCTTGACCGTGCTTGTAATCAGCGGACGGAACGACGCCTGCAGCGACTTTGTAAAGCCCTCTGCGTCGCCCCACGCGATCCCGCGCATGGTGCCGACGAGCTTGATAAGAAGCTTTCTCGAATCCTCGACCGCGAGCGAAAGATCGCCGCTTGCGCCGAGTTCCAGAGGAACGCCGGTGAGCGGATCGATGAAGCGCACCTTGTCCGGCGTGCCCCATTTGATCGCCATCTGCTCGGTCTTGTTGATGAAATAGACCTCGCAATGAAACGGCGATACGCCGCCCGTTGCCAGCTTCAGCGCTTTGCCGATCAGCGGAATGTTCTGCGTTTCGAGCGTGTAGCGCCCCGGTCCGAACAGGTCGAGCGCCTGTCCGTTCAGCATAAAGACCGCTTCCTGACTTTCGTGCACAATGAGCTGCGAGCCGAGGTTGAAATCCTCGCACGGGTGCTTCCAGATAAACGTGCTGTTGTCGCCTTCGTACTTGATTACTTCTGCAATGTGTGCCATAAAAACCTCCTCAATCCTCTAATCCTTTTGTATGCTGTCAGCAATTCGCTCTATCTCTTCCAAAGAACATTCAAATTCATAAAGCTTATGTAACAGATCCGATGCCATCGGGTACGAAACAATAACCGCATCTTTATTAGCTTCAATATCTACTTTAAGAGACAGATCTCTTTCAAAAGCATTATATATGTATTCCCTTTCAGCAGACATTTCCTCTTTATGATTAAGGTGTTCCAAATCTAATACATAAAGGAATCGACCCTCCTTCTCTAAACTGTTGATAATCTTTTCACGTCTCTTGAAAGCGTTATTAATATAATTAGTGAACCTATGTTCACAATCCTTACTAAAGAAAAGAATCTCGCAATCATCACAAGCAAAAGCATCATTCTTCCATTCGCATTTCTTTCCACATCTTGGACAGGTACACATTAACTTGCCTCCTTGAACAATGAGTTTTAGCTAATATCAATCCACAAAGCTGGTCGTACAGCGCCACCATCATCAAATAAAGATCCTTCAATTGAATTGCGAGAGGATGAACGGTCAACCTGATTACCCATATCAATTACAAGGCCCCCAAGACTGATATATGCAGCATAATTAGCTTGCTGACCAGGTGAACGCAACCACCACCAACAAGTGGATTGCCTATCTTTCATGCCGTTTGAAACAGCATATGTGGTCGGAGCACAATCTCTCGCACCATCCGAATTAAAATACTGATATGCTTCAGAAACACTTAACAGAAACACTTTATCCACTGTACTGTTTCCGGGCGGTGTGTTATACGAAGGATTGTGATCAGCCATAACATTTGTATCTTGAATTATGAGTTGCTCATTTTTACTAAACGCCGCATTCAGGAATGTCCCATTCAACCATTTGCGCAAGGAACATGTTTCCCATGTTACACCTGTATTTGTTGAATTATATTTCTGGCAATCGAGTGCATATTTGCTAATAACAAGAACTGTGTTTTCTTCCTTTGCAAGGACAATCCATTCGATATCCTCCTTGCCGTTTGCTGTATTGTTATCCTGCTCGTATGAACCGAAATAGACCGTTGATCCAATGCTCGCATTGGAAAGCAACTGCTTGTAATACTTTGGTTTGATCTCCTTAATCTGCGCCGCGCTGTCTTTATATCCATCAAGCGCTGTAAACGCTGCGATTGCATCTTCATATTTGCCAGCAGTATAAAGTTCGACGGCGGCAGCGTATTTCGCATCTTTGATTGCTGTTTCACACTTCTCGATCTGCGACGTGCTGTCTTTATATCCATCAAGCGCTGTAAACGCTGCGATTGCATCTTCATATTTTCCAGCAGTATAAAGTTCGACGGCGGCGGCGTACTTCTCGTCTTTGATCGCCGTTTTACACTTGTCGATCTGCGCCACGCTATCTTTATATCCGTCCAGTGCTGAAAATGCTGCTATTGCATCCTCATACTGTCCGGTTTCTAACAATGCTTTCGCTTCGTTATATCGCTGATTCGGCTGAATCACCGCAAAGAACAAAATGACCGCTGCGACTGCGAACGCAACCACCGCAAGTACGATCAGCGCAATTCTCTTATTGCGCTTTTTCTTTTTAGCAGCCGCGATCCGCGCTTCTTCTGCCGTACCCCGCTCTGCTTCTTCCTTTGCTTTAATCTCTTCGATCTTACGTTGACAAGCAAGGATCTGATCATCCGCATCCTTCCATCCGGGAATCGTTTTGAATGCTTTGATTGCAGAGTTGTAGCCATACGCGCCGAATCCAATCATTTGCGAACATGCCGACTGATAGATCGCGTTCTTGCGGCAAATCTCCGCCTCCTCGAGACAACGCTCTGCAAGAGCGTCTACATCCTGAAAACCGGGAATCGTTCTGAATGTTGCCGCCGCGGATTTGTATGCCGATTCCGTTGATGCAGCGTTCATAGCCGCTACGCCCTTGCTGTAGATTCCGGTCAGACGCGCCGTTTCATTTCGTTCCTTGATAAAGGCAATATCTCCGGAAAGCTTTGTCTTCCGTTTCTCGTCTCCGAAGCGGTATGCTTTTTTGTAATTGCTGCGATCGTTGAACGGTTCCGGCTGATCCTTCAGGGCGTCGCGCGTTTTCACATGCAGCTCCGCCATCAGCTTGCCAAGATATGCTTCTGCATTTTCGGGGTCGAGGTTCAGAACCTGCTCGCAGAACTCGTCCGCGCGCGCGAAGTCGCCGTCTTCCAGGAACATAAACGCGCGCTTCAGAAGCGGCGCGGCGTTCGCGTTCGGCTGCTGCACGACCACCGTTTCCTTGACCATCTCCTTCGGCTTGCTCACATCCAGCACCTTATTCACCCCGCGGATCAGGTCCTGAATGAAGCCGATCTTGCCCATGTCGTAGGACTGCAGCACGGACAGCGCTTCCGGCAGATCGTAGGGATCCATATCACGGTAGCACGGCAGAAGGAGTTTCGACCGATCCTTGCGCATTAGGGAAAGAAAGCGGCTCCACTCATTCTTGACCCAGACCGCGTTGACGTGTTCGGCAGCGGTCGTGACCACGATCATGACCTTTGCGGAGTTCAATGCCGCGAAGATGTACGGCTCGTATTCCGTGCCCGCTTTGTCTTCGAGCGTGATGCGCGAGAAGAACACCCGCCGCCCCTGTTCGGTCAGCTGATAATAGATCTCCTGCGCCATCAGACTATCGCGGGTTCTGGAATTGTCGTTTTCACTCTCCTTATAGCAGATAAAGACGTCGAAAGGCTGCTCGTTCTGCGAGGTTGCAAGAATGCCGCGCTGGACCTCGGCGATCTTCGCCGCGTCCTTCTGATACTGGCGGCGCGTGATCCCCTCGGAATGCTCGACCGCCGCGAGATAGTCGACGTCCTCTAAAAAGCTGTCGAAGCTTGCGCGATGACAGGTCAGAAGGTACTCGAAGGTATTCGGGTCTTCGACGTATTCGATGCCGAACCGGCACAGCGCACAGCACCAATGCGCCTCGGCGTCGTTTTCATCCTCCTGCACGATGCGCTCATACACGGCAAGCGCTTTGTCGAACTCGCCTTGCCTGCGGAAATGGTTGCCACGGTTGAACATATTCGCCCGCTGCTCGTCATCCACTTTCGGAAAGGTCATCGTGCTGCCGCACGAATCACACGTTCCGAACGTCTTGTCTGCGGAAAGTTCAATATCCCCGCCGCACATTTTGCATTTCAGAATTGCCATGTTTGCCCCTTCAACAATCCTTTATTTCTTTTCTTCGATTTCCAGATGATCCAACGTGAATTCGATGCTCATGACGATCAACTCGTTGCGCGTGCGTCCGGTCTTTTGCGCAATGGCATCCAGGTCCTTCAGCATGCCTTTCGGCATGCGCACGGACAGCACCTGCGATTCGTCCGAATACCGCTTGGGAGAAATGATTAATTTCGCGTCTTCCATATAGCACTCCCCATTATAAATTGCATATTCATTGTAGCACATTTGTAATTGATCGACAATAGTATTTTGAGAAATAACGCAAAAATAGGGGAAGGATTACCTTCCCCCCATGTCGATCATCTTTCCTCATACCTACCGCGAGAACGAGAACGCTGCTTTTGTGCTTCCTTCTGCTGTGCCTGGCGCAGAAGCTCATCCGTGGAGTTCGGACCGAGGAATTTGCGAAGCATCCGATACCGCTTTGCGTCCGGCGTCATCTGCTCGATCTGTTCTTCCTGCTCCTTGATCGTGTCTTGCTGATAAAGCACCGTATAATACGCTTTGTCCAGATCGCGCTTGGCAAACGCGTATTCACAGGCGTATTCGTAGCATTTGGACAGGGCTTTCAGCATCGTTGCCCGCATCTTATTGAACAGACCGATTATCTGATCCCGAAATGCCTTCGCAGACATGAATCGCTGTGGCTGCGGCAGCATCCATCCGGGTTGGTTATATTCCTCGATTTTTGCCGCCAGTTCGACCGAATCCTCCTGCAGATCCTTGAGCTTTTCCTGTGCGACGGAAACCGCGTTCTGAAAGCCTTCCAGCGTCAGTTCCATTTCCTGCGCCTGCGTTTTCATTTCTTCGATTTCCTTCGCCCGCTGCTGCTTTTCGTAATCGAGTACGGACAGATGCTTTACGTGTGTCCCCTTGTGCAGCCAGTCGATACCATGCCGTTCCATGACCGTCGCAAGCTGCTCCTTTTCGGATTGCACCCATTGATTCCATTCCGTATCGCCGCGCGTGCCGCCCTCGAAGCCCTGCGCCGCAAGCGCCTTTTTGAGCGATACACGCGTACCGAGCCCTCGTTTACTGCCGGTCGTAAACGGAACGAAATCAATATGCAAATGCGGCGTCGCCTCGTCCATGTGTAGGTGTGCGGAGAACACATAGAGATTCGGATTTCGCGCTTGGAAATCCCGATAGTAATCATCCAGGATTTCCTTTGCGCGTGCGCCGTCCTCCGTCGTCGCGCTCATATTGTCCTTATCTCCGATCTGCAGGATCAGCTCGTGAAACGGCTTCTCCTGTTTGCTGCTGCGGATTTTTTCATAGTAATCTGGGATCACGCGATCCGCGCGCGTTTGCTTTGCGTTGTATTGCTGCAGGGCTTCATCGAACAGTTTGTGATAAACCTCTCGGATCGGCTCGTTGCAGTATTCGATATTGTTCTCGGTACGGTTGGGATCCGTGTTCTTTGCGTGGAATTTGCGGCTGTTGTGATTCACTGATCCTTTTCCGACCATTGCGCTGATGGTTCTTTGCATAGAATCCTCCTTTTTTCCTTGTTGAGCGAAGCGTTTTTGCCTTTGTTACTTTCTGCGAAAGTAACGCAAAAGCACTTTTGACAGCAAGCCGTCAAAAATGCTGCCTGCAAGCAGGCATTGCGCTCTCCGAGGGGGCTTTGGGGCGCTGCCCCGTTGCTTTCGAGCAACGCCCCGGCA
>JAFXVP010000073.1 GCA_017524445.1 Clostridia bacterium
GAAGACCGTTCGCTTCATATTCGGGATGACGGGAAACGATGACTTCCAGAGATTTCAGAACTTCTTCAACGGTCTGAAGGAATTCCGGCTCGTTCTTGTCGCGGCGTTCGACGTCCGCGAGGACACGTTCGATATAGCTGTTCATAGCTCCTCCGATAATAGTTATTTTTGGGAATTTCCCAACAGATTTATGATACCACTTTGCGTATAAAAGTCAACCGGAACGCCCGCCCAAAACCGCCCAAACACACAATATATTTTTTCATTTCCGATACGGCGCCGCGGCATTCCGGGCGTGCCTCCGCGCATCCGTGCAGCATGGCGGATCCCTGCGGATCCCGAAGTATTTACTTATTGCATATACCCTTATGCCATGTTACAATAGCAGCATAACCGGACGCGCATCGGAAACGATCTCAGCAGTTCCGCGTGAAGGGGGCGCGTATGACAGCGATAAAAAACGGAATGAAAACCGCTTTGCGAACACCGGGAAAAACGCTCCTGTTTTCGTTGATCCTGACGGCGCTTGCCGTTCTCATCTGCCTTTCTTTCTGCGTCTTCTCGGCTGTGCGCAACTACATCCGTGACTGCGACGAGTATTACCATACCGTCGTCGATATGGAGTTTATCGGGAAGGAATATCCCGAGGGCTATGCATATGACGAAACGATGGCGTCCGTCATTCAGGAACATCAGTCGGAAATCGATGCGCTTCGGCATTCGGACGCAGTCATCCGCTTCGAACCCGTGACCCACGCGCTGGCAGGGATCGAAGGGCTGAAGAGGTCCGATCGGTTCGTGTACGATCCCGACGCCGCCGTTTTCTATATCTACGTCCTGGGCTATGATGAGAACAGCGGTTCGTTCCTTGCTTCGGTCAACGACGTGCTGTACTGCCGCGAAGACTTCAGGGGCAAGCTGATCATGATGCGCACCGCGTCGATGAATATCGACGAGCGGCAGAGTCTCGACCTCGGCGAAACGTATCTGATCTGCGGACACTTCTTCCAGAGTCTGACCTCTTACTCCGCATTCTTTGCCGAACCTCTCACATACCTGCGCGGAAACGATGCGGTGACGGTCCCGGAATGTGTTCACAGGGACGAGCTCACGCCGGAACTTCTGTCCGATTACGAAGAGCTTGCGGAAAGCATCCGCGTCTGCAATGACTGCTGCACGTTACAGGTGACCGCCTCGGCCGACGATCTCGTTCCCTTCCATCAGCAGGAGCTCACTCTGAGCGAGGGCCGCCTCTTCGAACAGCGGGAATACGACGAAGCGGCAAAGGTCTGCATCGTATCCAACCGCATTGCGTATGCGCTCGATCTGTCCGCGGGCGATCGGATCATGCTTTCCATGCTGACGGCGGAAGGCAATCTTTTTGGCGGCAAGCTGGAACGCTCGGCATCCGAGCAGTACACCGTCGTCGGCATATACAACCGCAATGACAATTACCCCGCCTGTGTCTTTATCCCGGACGCTTCCGCGGCGGATGCGCCGCTCATCGCGAGCAACGGTTTTTGGCTCGGCGTCTTCCGTGTCAAAAACGCGGATATCACCGAATTCCTCATCGAAGCGTCGAAGTCGGAGCAATACGGCTTCCGCTTTACCGCCTACGATCAGGGCTATTCCACCGTGGTCGAGCCGATGAGCGAACTGATGCTGATCAGCATCATCTTTCTTGCGATCTGCGTCGCGCTGACCGTCGGCGCGCTTTCGCTCCAATGTCATATTTTCATCACACGCCAGCGGGAAGCGGCCCGGACCATGATCGCGATGGGAAGCGGCCGCGCGCATATCGGGCTGTATTTCCTGAGTGCGGCGGCACTGCTTTCGATCCCCGCGGCAATCGTCGGGTGCATTGTCGGCAAGCTGATGGAGAACACCGTATTCGACATCCTGGAACGGTTCGCCGCCCAGTTTGCCGAACAGGATCTGCGATTCTCGAGCAGCCGCGTGACGCTCGTGCGCACGCTCACGTTTACCCCGCGTGTTTCACCCGTTATCTATATTGCCGCCGGCGCGGTTCTGCTGCTCGCCGTATTCCTGTTTACGCTGCTGTTCAGTCAGGGCGTCATGAAGGACAGGGCCGTCCGCAAAAAGCGCAGCCGTGCTCCTCGTACCCTGAAGCGCGTACGCAGCTCCACCAAACTGTCCGGAAAGCTCAAATACGCCGTATTGTCCATTCGAAGGAACCCGGTCCGCACCGTCGCTGTGCTGCTGCTGTGCCTGCTTGTTTCACTGTTCTTCGCCAGACTCACCCTATCGCTTGACGGGTACCGGACGCAGCTCGACGCCGTGCGTGAAAACACCGTTCTGAAGGGGCGCGCAACGGATTACTTCGGCAAGCAGATCAACGGACTTGTCGTGTATCGGCGCACATACGATTCGCTTTCGGAATCGGATGTGCTTTCCGGCATTACCGTTTCCCGCGACATGGGTCATCTTCGGTTCTCGGGCGTATCCGTCACCGCAGACGGAGAAGTGCAGGATATCCCGGCTCCCAACATACCCACCACAAGCTTCGGCATCGAAACCATGCTCGGACAAATGTATTTCGAACCGGGAATGATCATGACGACCTCCGTCCGGAACAGTACCGTATTCTATTTCTCGGAGCCGACCCACATGGTCTGGCTTGACGGATTCAACGAGGAACGGTTCTTTGACGAACCCGATTACTGCGTCATGCCGGAGCAGCTGATGGCCCGGGACGGGATCTCGCTCGGCGACACTGCCGTGTTTATCCTTTCCTACGACAACTGGCTCAGCGCGATCGAACTGAAGGTCGTCGGCAGCTACCTGACCTCAACAGGCGACGAAACGATCCTGGCGCCGCTCGATCTTCAGGACGAATCGCCGTATCTGCAGAACAAAGGGTTCGACAGCCTGACCTTCACGCTTGACGACGTTTCAAAGCACGACGCGCTGCGCGATGCGCTTGAGAAAGCCGGCTTCTCGCCTGTGCGGACCAGCGACGGTCCCCGTTACTATGCAGTCATCGATGATGAAATGTATCTCGAAACCACGCACTCCATGGAGCGGCAGATCAAGTACGTAACCGTGCTGTATAACAGTCTGTATGTGCTGGCCGGGATCATCGGATTCGTGCTCGCGTGGCTGCTCGTCTCCTCGCGCGGGAAGGAGATCGCGGTCATGCGCGCGCTCGGCACGCGGCCTTTTGAGATCGTCGCGATCTTCTTTGCCGAGCAGATGCTGCTTTGCGGCGCAGGGCTCGGATTCGGATTGCTGATCGAGAAGCTGTTCGGTCACACGATCGGGCCGCAGCTCAAAATGCTCGTTCTGCTGTTCTTTGCCGTCTGGCTTGTTTCCTCACTCATCTGCCTGCTTGTTTCCGTAACGAAACAGGCGTACGCGGCTCTTGCGGAGCCTGAATAATAAGGAGGTCCTCTATGGCTGTTCTGAATGTATGCGACGTTGTGTTCCGCTACGAATCGAAGTATCAGACAACCGAAGTTCTGAAAGGCGTTTCCTGCGACTTTGAGGAAGGCAGGTTTTATGCGATCGTCGGAAAATCGGGTTCCGGAAAAAGCACGCTGCTCTCACTGATGGCGGGGCTGCTTCTGCCTGCGGAAGGACAGATCCTTTATAACGGCACGCCGACTTCCTCACTGGATCTGAACCGCTACCGGCGGGAAAACGCCGCCGTCGTGTATCAATCCTTCCGTCTGCTGCCGCTTCTGACCGCAGAGGAAAACGTGGCGTATCCCATGGAGCTTCGCGGGGTGCGAGGCAAAGAAGCCCGGAAACGTGCAGATGCGCTGATCCGAAAAGTCGGACTGCCGGACGATGTATTGCACCGCTTCCCCGATATGCTTTCCGGCGGCGAGCAGCAGCGCGTCGCGATCGCAAGGGCGATCAGTATGGATTCGAAGCTGCTGTTTGCGGACGAGCCGACGGGCAACCTTGATACCGAAAGCGGAAACGTCATCATCGATCTGCTGCTCTCTCTTGCGCACAACGACGGATACTGCGTCATTGTGGTCACGCATGATCTGGAGATCGCCGCCAAAGCAGACTGTGTGCTACGCATGCGCGACGGCATGCTTGTCGAAGAAAACTGACGTACGAACCGGAACAGAAAACGATCCGTCCCGTACCGGCGGATCGTTTTTGTTCGTTACTGTGCCGAGCGGATCAGCAGCACCGGCGTGCCCTCCCTGATCGGCTCGGACAAACAAATCAGGAGCATGTTTCGTCCCTGCTGTTTTCGAAATGCGGACGCGTCGGTCTTATGCCTGTTCAGTCCGGTCGGCTTCTGCCGCATGCGGCGCAGCGCCCGTTTCAACCGGCTTCATGACAAACAGCACCAGCAGCAGGGAGACAATCATGACGATCGTACAGCTGACGCTGCCTTCGATGCCGAATGTTCCGCCGGTCAGAAGCGCGGACGTCGGCTGTGTCGAAGCGTTCAGGATCGAGACGCCGTCATTTGCGCCGGTCCCGCTGACGCTGATCCCGAAGATGTGTCCCTGAAAGAAATTCCAGAAGCTGTGCATTGCGCAGGCGCCCCACAGATCGCCGCGCTTCAGCGCATACACGCCGAAGACTGCGCCGGTCAGAAGAATATTGATAAACGGCAGAATACCGAAACCCGGGTTCATGATATGCAAAAGTGCGAAGACAAGCGAACTCACCAGCACCGCGCGCCAGACCTGATTGCGGCGCGTGATCGACACCATCAGATAGCCGCGGCAAAGGACCTCCTCGCTCATGCCCTGGATCATATATCCAATCAGAAAGAGCAGCACATAGCCGATGCGAAATCCGGAAAATGAAAGCCGGACCGCACCGAACAGCAGCGAAAGCAGGACCGTTGCGGTGATCATCAGGATCCCGAAAGCGGCGCCTTTCAGGTATTCGGGCAGAATATGTTTCCTGTTCAGGCCCATCGAGGACAGACTGCGTTTTTGCAGGATCCGGCAGAAAAGAATACAGACGACCGTGGTGATAACCGTCAGAACCAGATTCAGGACCCGGATCCAGACGGGGAGATTGTTCAGAAACTGCAGTGCAAGTTCCATGACGGCGGAGAGGTATTCCGTAAACCTGCCTTCCTGAAGAAGCGCGCCGGCACTGCCGAGAAGCGCACGGTCGGAAAGCAGTTGTCCGGTCATCACGATATAGGTCGGGATCGCCTGCACCGTCGACGCAGCCGTAAACACGGCAAGAAAGATCAGAACCTCCAGAATGGGAACAAAGCCGCGCTTTTTTTCACGGGCTTCGACAAGCATCGGGATTTCCCTCGACGGAAGAATGTGTTTCATACGAATGCCTCCTGATAAATCAACAGCAACAGTCGGTGCGGATGATATCCGGCACCCCTGTCCGATTGTATCATAGCATGCACGGAACGGTATTGCAAGCCCATTCATTTGTACGGCAAAAAAGCGGCTTATCGCCGCTTGAAACCGATAAAGCAGAATGTCCTTCAGACGGTTTGCCGGAGGAGCAGCACCGGCGTGCCCTCCCTGATCGGCTCGGAAAGATTCGGATTGCAGGCTTTTACCCGCGCGGTCGGGACGCCGAAGCGCTTGCCGATCGAAAACAGCGTTTCGTCGGGATCGGCAAACCACACGAGCATGCCGCAGTCCGTTTCACAGGGAACGCCCGGTCCGAGCTCCGGCACGTAATCGAACGCGATCTCGCGATACCACTCCGTCTCCACCGAGACGGATACCGTGAGCGCCGCGGTGCGTCCGCCGCCGGACAGATTTGCGTCGAACGCGCGGATGCGGACGATCGGCAGCGTCCCCCTTGCCTCCGTCTCGAACGACAGCGGCAGCTCGCAGGTGAAGCTCTGCTTCATGCCGTCGTCATCGCGATAGACGACCGTGACGGCGAGGATCCCCTCGATCAGTCCCCTGCCGTCCTCGACCGAAACGCGCGTCACGGCGGGACGCAGCGCCGCGTACAGCGGCAGATATGCGTCCTTCATGTGCTGCGGGACCGGGATCGTTTCATTGAGCTGCACGGTCTGGCTCCATGCGCCTTCGTAGTTCTCCGCCCGCGCGTGCCGGATCTCGCAGGAAAAGTCGCTTGCCGCGTCGTACGCGTCGGTCAGGATCCGCTGCGTTTCCGACGTACAGCCGTAGACGCCGATCGACAGCGCCGCGTCGACCGTCGCCGCGCCTTCCTCCTCGACCGTGACCGAAAGCGACGTCAGCGTCGCGGTCGCAAACGCATTCTCGCCCGGCTCGCAGGCGATCACGTCGGAGAACGGGATCACGTACTGCTCTTTCCGCATGCCGGCGTCCGCCGCGCCGTACAGCACGGTAAGCTTCAGCTCGCCCTGCGGCAGCATGCCCTCCGTGCTCTTTACAAGTCCGTTGACGATCGGCGTCGCGCTCGCTTTGATCACAGTCATGCCGCGCGGCGCGTCGATCGGCTCGCTCATGCGCAGACTGTGCGCGCCTAAAAGCGTGCGTTTTTTCAGCGTGACCGACGCGGTTTGGATCTCCGCGTCCCTTGCGTCGTCCAGTCCCGTGATGCAGGGGATCTGCTGCGGCGTAAATACCGCCGCGCGAAGCTCCACTGTCGCCTGCATGCGAAGGCCGCCGTCCTCGCGCTTTACGCTGCACGCCGGGATCTCGGCGGACACACGCGCGGTCATGTCCGGCGTCACGCCTTCCATGCGGATCGTATGCGAGAATTCCGCCGCCGCCTCAAACGCGTACGGCAGCCGTTCCGCGGACTCC
>JAFXVP010000074.1 GCA_017524445.1 Clostridia bacterium
GATTGTCGATCCCCGCACCGCTGTTATGCTTCTTGACGGGTCGTCGAGGACGACGACCCCTACGGGTCCGCTGTTATATGCCTTCCCCCTTGGGTGGGGAAGGTGTCAGCGTAAGCTGACGGATGAGGGGGGATTGTCGATCTCCGCACCGCTGTTATGTTTCTTGACGGGTCGTCGAGGACGACGACCCCTACGGGTTGAAATGGAATCGTAGGGGAAGATACCATCTTCCCGGTCCGCTGTCATGTTTTTACGGCGGGCGGATGATATCCGCCCCTACGGTCCGTTGTTATATGCCTTCCCCCCCCGGGTGGGGAAGGTGTCAGCGCAAGCTGACGGATGAGGGGGTACGGCTGCGCTTTGCGCAGGCGATATACCTTCGGTACGATATACCCTGACGGGTACGATATGCCGTTCGGCACGATATGTCCCTTGCGGGACGCAAAAAAAGGACGCCTTGCGGCGCCCATAGGGAGGATGGATCGGTTATTCCGGCTTGTATTCGCCGAAGGTGACGGTGACCGCGATGCGTTCGTTCGACCGGCGGATCGTGAACGTCGCCGTGTCGCCCGCGTTGTAGGCGTCGATCGCGTCGGATAGATCGCTGTTCGAGCCGATCGTCTTGCCGTCGACCTCCATGATGAGATCGCCGACCTTGAGCCCCGCCGCCTCCGCGGCGCTGCCCGCGACGACCTCGGTGATCTGCACGCAGCGCGTGCCGCCGTAGGAGAAGTAGCCGTAGCCGTTCGAGAGCGTGACGTTCTGCGTGTACACGCCGAGCGCGGCGCGTCCGGTCACGTAACCGTAGTTCAGAAGGTCGTTGATCTCCTTGACGACGCTGTTCACCGGGATCGCGAAGCCGAGCCCTTCGGCGCTCGTGTCGGACACCTTCGCGTTGACGATGCCGATGAGCTTGCCGCTCGCGTTAAAGAGCCCGCCGCCCGAGTTGCCCGGGCTGATCGCGGCGTCCGTCTGGATGAGCTCCATGTCGGTGTTCTCGACCGTGATGGCGCGCTTGACCGCGGAGATGATGCCGCTCGTCGCCGTGCCGCGAAGCTCGCCCAACGGGTTTCCGATCGCGATCACGTCCTCGCCGACGGTCAGCATGTCGCTGTCGCCGAGCACGGCGGGGGTGAGTCCCTCGGCCTCGATCTTGATGATCGCAAGGTCGTTGCGCGCGTCGGTGCCGACGATCGTCGCCTCGTAGGAGGTATCGTCGTTCAGCGTGACGGTCAGCTTCTTCGCGCCGTCCACGACGTGCGCGCAGGTGGCGATATAGCCGTCCGCGGTCAGGATGACGCCGCTGCCGCTGCCCGGCGTTTCATACGTCTGCGGCATGCCCCAGTAGGAGACCGTGACCTCGAACACGCCGTCGATGCCCACGACGCTCGGCGCGGCAAGCTCCACGACCTGCGCGCGGGTGTACTGCCCTTCATACGCAAAGCCCGCGGACACGTTCGCGTGCTCCGTCGTGACGGACGCCGCTTCGGGCGACGCCGTAACCGTCTGGGCCGGGACTTCGGTCGCGGTCGCTTCGGGGACCGACGCAGTTTCGGGGACTGCCGTCGTTTCGGGGACTGCCGTCGCGTCATAAAGTACGGCATGCTGCGTTTCGGGCGCAGTCGTCGCTTCCGCTGCCTTGGGCGCGCGGTACTGCATCGTGCTGTTCATCAGGATCACGCCCGCAAAGAGCCCGATCACGACCGCCATCGCCGTGCACGCGATCAGCACTGCCGCGCCGACGCCGCGTTTTGTCTTTCCGGTGTTGTATTCCATAAAAATGCCTCCGTTTTTTCTGTTCGACGGGTATTATATGCCCCGATTGTGAAATGAGTTTGTCAAAAAAGCGGAGATTTGAAGAACAATTCGGACGACAGGATCCTTCGCATTCGCTGTGCTTCATGCGCTGGATGACATATCGGGGGAGCGTGTCATTCCGCGGCACGCATCCCCCTGTGTGTCTTGAGGAGGCGTGCTCTTTTCGGTGTCATCCTGAGGAGACGAAGTCGACGAAGGATCTTGGAGACGAAGTCGACGAAGAACCTTTTGCGCGAATCGTCCGGGGACGACGCCCTACATGAATCGCGCTTCGCGCATAACGACCCCCTCACCGGTCAGCTTGCGGGTCCACTCCGCTGTGCTCCGTTACAGCGGCAGATCGCGCGGCCTTGCCTCCCTTGTGTAAATGGGGCAGCGATCCGAGCGCCCGCAGTGCGGGAAGAAGCGAGGTGAGCTGCGACCGAAACAGGGAGTTGAAGGAGTGATGGTACGCGGTAGACGACGCTTTGCGTCGTCGCGCGATCTACCTCTGTAACGAAGTGGTAAAACGACACGCAACGACCATGTTTCGGGATCGGTGTCATCCGCAGGATGACGGAGGGATTGTCTGCCGCCGGCAGCGCTCGGATCGCTGTCCACCCTGAAGGGGGAGAAGCCTCTGTATACGCGCAAACCAAAAGCCTTCCCCCTTGGGTGGGGAAGGTGTCAGCGCAAGCTGACGGATGAGGGGGGATTGTCGATCCCCGCACCGCTGTTATGCTTCTTGACGGGTCGTCGAGGACGACGACCCCTACGGTCCGCTGTTATATGCCTTCCCCCTTGGGTGGGGAAGAGATGGCGACGCGCGACCTGACGCGCGACGGCACCGATGAAACGAAGCATGGTACGCGGTAGACAACGCATCGCGTTGTCGCGCGAATTACCTATGTAACGGAGCACAGCGGAGTGGTAAGCGAAGTGTATACGCCGTCAGGCGGATGAGGGGGATGAATTGCCCTTGCTCGGGATGACACGGCACGGTATTTGTAAAAAAACAGGATTTCGGTTGACGAAACGGGCAGACTGCCGTAAAATGGGAACATGAATACGACTAAGAAAATCCTGAATTGGATCGTCGCCGTGCTCAAGGGCACGCTCGTCGGTCTCGCCATCGTCATCCCCGGGGTGTCCGGCGGCTCGATGCTTCTCACCATCGGCGTCTACGAGGACGCCGTGTCCATCACCTCGAAGGACAAGGCCCGCCGCCGCGCAGCGATCAAAAAGCTGATCCCGTACGCGCTCGGCATCGTGCTCGGCGTCGTCGCGCTGTCGTTCGTCGTCACGTGGCTGCTCTCAAACTTTGAGTTTTTCACGATCCTGCTGTTCTCGGGTCTGATCCTCGGCTCGCTGCCGATGCTGTTCAGGCACATCAAGGGCCACAAGGTCAAGCCGGGTTACATCCTCGTCGCGCTCGTCATGATCGCGCTGATGGTGCTTTTGCCGTATCTGAACGACAACACGACCGAGAGCTTCCGCATCCTGAACGAGACCGACACCCTGTCCGTCGGCGAACGCATCATTCTGCAGGACGAACAGCAGTTCGAGCTCGTCGTGCAAAACGGCGATCCGAATTACAGCGTCTGGGAGATCAAGAGCGCGGGCGGCACGTTCGGGAAGCCCTCGGACGGCTATAAGCTCAGAAGCGGCGCGGACAAAAAGGCGTTCATGAAGCTGTCCGGCACGGAGATCCTTTTGACGAAGGATAAAGACGCGGACGTCTTCGACCTTCGGATGAACGCGGACGGCACGCTGGCGCTCGTCGGACACGGAACCGGCGAAACGCTTCTGACCACGTCCGTCTACCGCGCCGCCGACGCGCTGAACAACGGCTTTGTAAGCGCGCTTTTAGCTTTGCTGCTCGGCTTTATCGCGGCGGGCACCATGATCGTGCCGGGCATCTCCGGCTCGATGGTCATGCTCGTGCTCGGCTACTATTACAGCGTCATGACGCACCTGAAAAGCTTCGTGGTCTGCGTCTTTACGCTGAACTTCGCGCAGATGGGCAACCATCTTCTGGTGCTCATCCCGTTCGGGATCGGCATCATTTTAGGGCTTCTGATCGTCTCGAAGGCGATCCGCTGGCTCCTCGACAAACATCCCACGCCGACCTATTACGGCATCCTTGCGCTGATGCTTGCCTCACCCTACGCGATCTTCCTGAAAGCCAAATGCTTCGGACCCGCGTTCGGCGCGAACCTCGCGCAGTGGTGGTTCATCCCGGTCGCGGTGCTCAGCTTCGCGCTCGGCTTCGTGACCGCGTACTTCATGTCGAAAAAAGAAGGATAAAACAGAGTTATGATTGCCTGCGGCAAGTGAGCAGTTTGGAGTTTACAGTTTGCAAAGCAAGGCAATCATATCATAACGTTCGCGCGGGCGAACTCATAACTGTAAACTCTTATCTGTCTGCACATCAAAATGCGGGGCGTCGGGGACGACGCCCCCTACTTTTTCATTGACAGAAACAGACGGCTCCTGTATATTGTATTTGTTGGAATATACGATTTTTCAGAGAAATGAGGTAAACCCATGTATTGTACACATTGCGGAACCACGGTAGCGGATACCGATCAATTCTGTCCGGCGTGCGGCGCGCCGGTTTATCGTCCGAAGACACCCCCTGCAGGGGACGACGTCCCCGCCGCCCCGCACGACGACCCCGCCGCCCCGGAGGAGACAACGCCCGCGCCGGACCCTGCCGCCGCGCCCGCGCCGAAGAAGAAATCGCATAAGGCGCTGTGGATCGTGCTGATCTGCGTCGCGCTTGCGGCCGCGGCTGCCGTCGCGCTGATCGTTTGGCGTCCGTGGAGCAGAAACAACGCGGAAGAGGACCCGCTGCCCGACGTGACGAGCGCGCCGATCGCGACGGAAGAACCGATCGCGACGGAAGAACCGGCCGCGACGGAAGAACCGGCCGCGACGGAAGAACCGGCCGCGGAACGCAGCCCGGAGGAGACGGTCCGCGCGGCGTTCGAAAAGCTGAACGAGACGGACTCCATGCACATGGATTTTGTCGAGGACATTTCCCTGGTGATCGGCGTTCCATCCGTGGACTATACGCAGAACATGGACATGTCGGTCACGATCGACTGCGATTCGGATAAGGCGAACGGCACGAGCCGGCTCGAGGGCAAGGTTTCCGCCATGGGATTCGAGGAGAACATCCTCGTGTACACGGAGACGGTCGACGGAAGCGTGCGTACCTATACCTCGACGGACGGCGGCGCGACGTGGACGCAGGAGGATGATCCGGACGAAGCGAACAGCACGCTTTCGGACCCGACGGCGTCGATCGACGTGTGGATGAAGCACGCGAAGGACTTTGAAAAGACCGGCACGGAGCAGGTGAACGGCTGCGATACGACGGTCTACACCGGCAAGCTCTCGGGCGAGTACGTCAAGGACGCCGCGGGCATGACCGGCGAGATGTTCGGGACCATCGACGAAGCGATGCTGAACGATCTCGACGATCTTTCGATCACGTTCTGGATCGACAACGGGAGCGGCCGCATCGTGCGCATCGTTCTGGATATAAAGGACGTCATGGAGACGCTTCTCGCAAAGGCATGGAAAGAGAACCTCGGAGAACAGGCGGAAGGCGTTGCGCTTTCGGTCGTCGCCGATCGGGCGGCGATCACCTGCGACTTCACGCGGTTCAACGAGATCCCGCCGATCGTGATCCCGGACGAAGCGAGAGGAAACGGCGCGACGCCCGAACCGGAACCCGAAGCGGACGGCGTCGTCGGCACGTGGACGCTCTGCGGCGGCGAGGACGAGGAAACGCAGCAGTACGTGGATCTGATGCTCGGCATGGGCATGGATATGATCTTCGTGTTCAATGAGGACGGTACGGGCTCGATGTCGACCGTGTTCAACGGCGAGGAGGACAAGACGGAATTCACCTATACGCTTGAGAACGGCGAAATCGTGATCGACGGTTCCCGCGCGCCGTACCGCATCGAGGACGGGCTGCTGCACCTCACGGCGGACAGCGTGAAGCTGATCTTCAAGAGGAAATAAGACTGCCGCAGAAGGCGTCGGACCTTTGCGGCGGGAAGACGGGATCGCGATCCGCGGTCCCGTTTTTGCATGCGCAAATCGGACAAAATTCCGGGAAAACTGTCCGAAGTTTTTATGCTAAGCTTTCCCTGAAAACAAGCGAAAGCGAGGCATACACATGAAAGACAACAGAGAAACCGGACTGTTCGACCGGGCAAAGACCGTCTCCGCGCTTGACGCCGCCGAACGGTTCGCGGGAATCGAAGGCAAGCGCATCGGCGGGCGGGTAAAGGCGTGCTGTCCGCTGCACAATGAGAAGACGCCGAGCTGCGTGTTCTACGAAAACGGCACGTTCTACTGCTTCGGCTGCCACGCGGGCGGAACAAGCATCGACTTTACGATGGCGTACTTCCGTGAAAGCAGCGTCGACGCGGCAAAGCGCATCGTTTCCGCGTTCGGGCTCGGGGACGTCGGCGCACCGGACTTTGACGCGGGCAGAGAAGCAAAGCGGCGCAGGGAGATCAAAGAATCCATCCGAAAGACCGCGTCGTTTACGCACGCCGTGCAGTGCGCGGTCATTCACTGGTGCACGGATCAGATGGACAGGCTCGATCCCTCCGACGAATCGGAGGAAAGCGAGGCGATATTGGAATCGCTTCTGAAGCTCAAAAACGACGCGGAAAACCTCACGAACGCGATCAACGCGCTCGAGACCGCGGACCGCACGGGAAATCTGCAGGCGCTTTTACAATCGGTCTCCGCGGTCTCGCGCGAGCGCTACGACATGCTGAAAACGTGGGACGAGACGCAGGGCACCTGCTATGTGCGGGGGATGCGGGCATGAACGAATTCACGGAAAACCCGTATCAGGCGTTTGTGGACGCGCCGGACGCGCCGGTGCTGAACTGTCCGCTGAAATGCGCCGCAAGTGTGCCGGACGACGAGGTCCGATACCTCTGGAAGCCGTACATTCTGCGCGGGGACGTGACGATCCTTGCCGCGGCGGGCGGAACGGGCAAAACGTTCGCGCTTTGCGGGATCGCCGCCGAGCTCACAAACGGACGGTATCCTTTGAATCCGTTCGAGAAATTCGAGCCGATGCGCGTGCTGTTCATTTCGGCGGAGGATCCGGACTTCATTCTGCGCGACCGCATGCGGCGCGCGGGCGCGGACCTTGCGCGGGTCTTTATCATGGACGCGACGGACAGCATGCATCTCCGCCTGTCCGACGGGCAGGGCAACCCGCGGCTGCACGACCTCATGGCTGCGATCGAAGCCGCAAAGCCGGACCTTGTGATCCTCGACCCGCTGCACGCGTTTGTCGGAAGCAGCGTCAAAATGACCGAACAGAGCGCGGTGCGTCCGTTTATGCAGGCGCTGGCGAATCTTGCGAAAAATAACGACTGCGCGATCGTGGACGTGGCGCACGTGAACAAGCGTCCGGCGGGAACAAACGCGAACGACGCGATCCTCGGCGCGACGGACGTGGTCAACGCGGCGCGCTCGGTGCTCCGCGTGATCTTCGACGAGACGGGAACCGATCC
>JAFXVP010000075.1 GCA_017524445.1 Clostridia bacterium
ACATGCTCTCCTCGCCGAATCCTGCGCTGAGTCCCATAAGCACAGCTTTTAAAGATGGGTTAAAATCAATCGTTCCGTGGAAAATCAAAAAGCTGAGCACGCTCAGAACGACGAAGATAAAAAACGGAATCATGACGAGGCCGATCTTTTTTGCGGAGATATCGGGCTTTACAAATCCCTTGAACTCCGGCGAGAACCATGCCTTGAACAGAAGCATGACAACGACTGCGGCAACGACCATTCCGAGATACCCAGCATTTACGGAAATCTTATCCCCGATGTAGCTGACCAATGTGATGATCACTGTCGGGATCACAAGAGCGAGAACGGCTGCAATCAGCGGATGCTTTTCACAGAGTTTGTGTGTTCTTGCTTTCTTTGTCATATCAAACGCCTCCATTACGTGTATGCGGAATGTTCTGTTTGGCGGTAGATGCACAAATGAACTCCATTTTTTCTTTCATCATAGCACATTTTGTTTTACGGCGCAAGCGTTTTCGCACTTTTCTCTCCTCCCGTGTTTGTGAAAAGACAAGCGGCACAAACGCAAAAACACCCTCCGCGTCGCATAGGCATAGTTCCTAGTACGCTTTTTCGCCCGTCGTCATCTCGATTTTCCGTCGTTTCAAACGTTTGGTCTCTGTTTTTGAAATGTTTGGTTTTTTGCAGTGTGCGTTTGGAAGTATCCGAAATCTTTGATAAATAACAAAAAGCATGTACTTGTCCGACCGCGAAGGGTCCGGATCGGGTACATGCTTTTCACAATAGGCAAACCTTATGCCGCTGTCTCTTCCGCCAGGGTACGCATACCGCAGAACACTTCTGTCTTCTTTTTGCAGCGGATCAGCACAACCAGCTCAAAGACCAGCAGAGCCGCATAGCCGACCGCCGCTCTGATCATACCGCTCATCTCGCCTCTCATCAGGTTAGAGTTGAAGGTCGTGCACACATCGTACAGCGAATGGACGACAATCGGAATGAGAAGTGCCGGCACGTAATAGAGTACCGCGGAGCTCTTACCGTTCAGCTTGCTGAACTTAGCCCGACCTAAAAACTCACCCATGACCATATTAAAGGTCATGTGCGCCGACACGGAGATCAGTCTTTCGGCGGCAGAAAAGGCGGTCGCGCTCTCAGACCCTCCATAATAAAACTCCTCGAAAACTGTAAATCCGATGCCTATGCAAGCTCCGATCAGGATGTATTCGTAGACATTTTTGACCTTTTTTCGGAAGATGAGCAGTACGACAAGAATCAAGATCAACTTAGCGATCTCCTCCAAGCCTCCGGCGACTATGAAGGAGCGCTCCAAAGCCTGGAAAAAGCTCAGATCGTTCAGCTTCACGGCATTTGGGTCCGCCGCCAGCGCATTGAGGTAGCTCATGGAAATCGGAATTGTCATAGGCATAGACAACAAACCTATAGCAATGGGAAGCAGGGCCTGCAGCCAACCGACAGGCCGGGGGATTTCTCTCTTGACCATTCTCCAATACAGGAATCCAAGA
Organism: Clostridia bacterium; assembly: GCA_017524445.1. Taxonomy (GTDB): domain Bacteria; phylum Bacillota; class Clostridia; order Christensenellales; family CAG-138; genus UBA3792. The sequence continues at coordinate 1,506 of JAFXVP010000075.1, forward strand.
ATAACAATGGTTATGCCCGTGGATATAATCATCATAGCGTTCATGTGTGTAGTCTCCTCTTTTACATATTAAAGCGCGGGATCTGCTTTTTCGGAAGATGCAGTGTATTCTCCTTCAATGCCTGATCCTCTCCGCAATTCTTCTGCTGCCGTTCTTTGTCCTACATAACCTGCTGCTTTTAAACCTGAGGATCTGCTGCGTTTAAGCCTGCCCGGCAAATAAAAACCGCATCATGGACAGTACCGGAAAGCACCATGTTCATCCGATCCTATCTAAAATGTATGCGGCAGCCTTTGCGCCGAAGACGCCCGTGAGGAGGACACGGATGGCTTTCTTGAATTGAAAGACGATGCGCTGCCAAAGCGTCATGTCGACCTTGACAGGGATCTGCATTTCGATATCCGTGCCTGAAACGCGGACCGTGATGACGGCTTCGCCGAAGCCCGTCACAGTCACATTGCCTTCTCCGTCAACCGTGACCACGTTTGGATCGGATGTGGTGTAAATCACGGGGTTACCGTTGGTGGCGGATTCGTGGATGTGCACAGAGACCGGCTTATCCGGACTTACGATCAGTACGCCGTTTGGATCAAAAGCAGGATTTTCCGCAAGTCCGCTGGTTTCCGGATTCAGCGTAACGACCTTGGTCTCCAACACCGTATTGCACGCCGTGCAGCGGATCACATATCTGCCCGCACTCGGGTCCTCGCAGATCCATTCTCCGGGCGTGTGCTCGGTCACGGGAGTTCGGTCGCCGATTTGCGTGCAGCCGCAGGACGAGCAGGTATAGATGGTGAACCCTTCTGTCTTGCAGGTCGGGGAGATCACCTGTGCGTCGAATTTGTGCGCAACGGTCGGCGTCTCATCCGCGCTGTAGCTGACGCCGCAGACGGAACAGGAATAGACGCTGTAGCCCTTTGTTGTGCACGTCGGTTCCACGATCTGTGTGACCCGGTAATCATGTCCCGATGCAGCGGTCTCATCCACAAACTGCATATAGCCGCAGTCTTCACAGTACCGGATCGTGAAGCCGTCGCTGACGCAGGTGTTTTTTACCACTTTGGTCTTGTAGCTGTGATCGGTCGGGTCGGTGAAATCGTCGATATAAAAGCCGTCGCAGTTCTCGCATTTGTATATAGAATAACCCTTGGAATGACAAGTCGGCGGTATCACGGTTTTCGTGTACGCATGCGACAGCGCGGCTGCTGCGGTAAACGCGCTCGAACCGCATTTCGCACAAACTTTCAGCGTGATGCCGGGGACGCCGCACGCAGCGGGCAGCGTAAACTCTGCATAACTGTGACCTGACGCGCAATCCGCGCCGATCAGAGCAAGCCACTGTTCCTCGGTACCGGCATAACCGTTTGCTTTTGCCACCTGGTAGGCAGACAACCCGTCGTCGCCGCGTTCACCGTTCGTTACATGAAATGTGTCGGTACTGCCGTCGGAGAACGTGATGGTATATGTATCGACGAGACCGCTCGTTCCCGTTTTTTCAATCGTTTCCACGCTGACGCCTTTGATGGATTCGAGCCATTCTTCCAGCGTGCCGTCGAATCCTTCGTCGACGGCGATTTCATAAGCCGACCGGCCGTTCAGATTGCCGTTGTAGATGCAATGGTTGGAGAAAATGCCTTCCTCGTAATACGGTTCTCCGGTCGGGTATTCATGCGCCGTGACCGCAGTAACAGCAAATACAATGCCCTTTGTGCGGTCGTACTGTTCCTGCGTGAGCGTACAGGTCGTATCCGTGATGAGGTCGTCGACCGCTTTGACGAATTCTCCGCCGTCCACGGATTTGTAGAGATAATACCCGGCGGCTTCCCGGCTTTCATCCGCTTGGGGACGGCTCCAGGTAAAGGAAAGATTCGCGCTGCCGTGCATAATCTCATAAGACAGGTCTGTTACTCTCGGGGCAGGACCGCTGATTCCGGATACATAATAGCCGTAAACCGGGACGTTCTCCTCTCCGAACAGGTTGAGTCCCCATGTGCCGAACGACCACGTAAACCCATACCGGTGAACAAGATCTTCGGGGGATCCGGTCGATTCGGCGATATCTGCATCGTTGATATTTGCGACTTCGCCCTCTGTTCCGGTACCGGAAACGGTGGTGCTGGTCTTTTCATATCCCCACATGAAATCCGTGGTGAGATAGCCGCCGAACTTAACCACATCGGGGCCGCCGCACGCCTGGAATTCAAACGAGAAGCCTTCCTCTTTTGACGTGGATGAGCCGGAGCCGTAAGCATTTTCATAGCTGATAGATTTACTGCCGCCGTTGTGCGCGATGGATGTGTTCATTGCGCCGATGGATCCCTGCAGATATGCGTAGGGATTTCCCTCGTTGCCCATGAGATAAGGCGCGTTTTCGCTCGTGATTTCTTTGAACGGTTTGAATTGATCTTCGTAATTCTCCGCCATCAGCTCATTATATAACCGGGCGAATGTGTTGTACTCGTCCACCGAGAAAGCGTAGTACTGTGATTCCTTCACAACATCGATGTGATAGCCGTCCGTTATCCATGTGCCGCTCTGCGCGTCCCAGAGATCGTATGCGAAATCGTAGACCGGCGTTCTTTTGATGATGACCGTATCATTCGGTCCCGCCGTCACGGAGAACGCCTGACTGCGGCTTTCTGTGCTGAACGTCGTCTGCTCCCACTCGCCGGCATAACCCGCCTTGATCTCCATTTCAAATAATTCCGTATCGAGCTCGAACATGCCGCCGACGCCAAGTGACTGACTGGCGGTTTCGGCGTATTCCGATTCGTAAGATGTGGAGAGGGTCAGCGTGGTCGCACCGTCGTTGAAGCTTTCATAACTGCCGAGTTCCCCGAAATACGGCGCTGCCTGAAGAACACCGATGATTTCGGGATCCGACCAGCCGTAAGCTTTTCCGCCGTATCGCACGGTGACGATATCGTCGTCACTGTCCACGGCGTTCACACATGCTGCGTACTGGCTTCCGCTGTAGGTCTTGGAATCTTCAATATTATTGTTGTACCACTGGCGGGTGACGTGATCGCCGTTCTTGACGTCCGTTTTGCCCAGAACGCCCACGAGATAATGATACGTGCCGCTGCTGGATACCTTGAGGCCTACCGTATACGCCAGCTGCTCCTGGCCTCTGTAATTGCCGTCGAAGACGCCGCTTGCCGTCGAGCTGATAAAGGTTACGCTGACTGTAGCGCCGTCATTGGCCTGATCCTGCGCGCAGAAGTAATCGGGCGTGTACATTTCATTCAGCGTCCCGCCTAAGAATTGATACACGGTACCGCTGATAAAAACGTAATCCGCGTTTTCTTTGCCGTCAAACGCCGCTTTGCCCATACCGATCGGCTGCCATACCCAGTCCTGCGACAGCCACACGCCGGTGGTCGCTTCGCCCGTCGTCGACGTCCATTTGTTGGATTCTTTCTGCTCCCAGCTTTTCCGGTTCAGACCGTTGTCCGCGTCGTAGGTCACATAGATGAGCTTCGACGCCGTTCTGGCGCTGTCCAGCAGATAGTATTCCGGGTCGTCATCGTCCACATCGTCTCCGTACACCTGACCGCTGTAGCCGGCAATCACGATTTCATCGCAGCCGTCGTTATCAATATCTGCGCCGATCAGGTTGCCCGCGATGGGAACGTCATAATACGATTCGTCATCATCGGATTTTTCATAGTCTTTCTTTTCGATCCATGCTTTATTGGATGCATCCCGGAATCCTGAAAGCCCGGAATCCGAACCGTAGCCGATGATCAGACGGGGCGTATAGAGATCCCTGTAGTCTTCGTCATCATAGCTGCCGGAAATATTGTTTGTATAGCTGAGAACGGCAAGGTCGGTTTTCCCGTCGTTATTGAAATCGCCCGACGTGATCCGCGTCGAAAGCAGATCTTCATAATCCCCGCTCTCATAGATCCCGATATCGTCATCGAAGAACGCCTGATTGAAGAATTCCGTGAACCCGCTGGAAACGACCGAAACACGGCCGTCCGCGGCGGACAATTCCACCAGCTTCGGCGTTTCGTCGTCGGCGGCTCCGAAAGGAAGCGCCGCAAATACGACTTCCTTTCCGTCTCCGTTAAAATCACCGGCAGCAACGCTGAAAAAGTTCAGCGCCTGATAGGTGGCGGGCATTCGGCTGGAATACAGATCTTCGACGCCGTCGGCGGCGCTGCCGAGCGAAACGATCTCCGACGTCGTTTTGGCTTTCGTGTTTACGGACCACGCAACGATTTTTTCGTCGCTCGCTCTGTAGCCGACGTAGATCACCGATTCGCGCGTGCCATCGCCGTCCGAATCCAAAGCGGCCGACTGCATAA
>JAFXVP010000011.1 GCA_017524445.1 Clostridia bacterium
AAAGGAAATCATTAAAACCGGCGTGAAGTTCACGTCGGTTTGTTATTGTATTGATATTTGTGTCATTCTGAGGAATGCAATGACGAAGAATCTTTTATAAATTGCAAAGATCCTTTTGCTTTGCAAGATCCTTCGCTTTGCAAGATCCTTCGCTTCGTTCAGGATAACACGGTCATGTTTATGAACATAGTTCAGGAATCGAGCAGTTTTCCCGCATCAGGCGCGTCAAGGCGTTCGACGTCCTTGAGCTTTCGCGTGATGGCGCGGGTACGCGTGCCGATCAGCGTGTCGAGCTCGTCGTTGACCTGACGAAGTTTGCGCTGCGAGCTTTCGAGAATGTCGCCGAACTTCTCGAACTCCGTTTTGACAGCGCCGAGGACCTGCCAGACCTCGCCGGAACGCTTTTGGATCGCGAGCGTGCGGAAACCCATCTGCAAGCTGTTTAAGAATGCAGCCATCGTGCTCGGACCGGTCACGTTGATGCGGTACGTGCGCTGCAGTTCTTCGATCATGCCGCGGTTGACCGCTTCGGCGTAAAGCCCTTCGAACGGCAGAAACAGGATTCCGAAATCGGTTGTGTGCGGCGGATCGACGTACTTGTCCCGGATGTCCTTTGCTTCGGCTTTCAGTCGGATCTCCAGCATCTTAGCAGCCGAGCCGATGCGCTCGGGATCGCCGCTGTCGTAAGCGTCCATGAGCTGCGCGTACGTTTCACCCGGAAATTTCGCGTCGATCGGAAGAAGGACGGGCGTTTCGCCGTCGCCGGGAAGACGGATCGCAAACTCGACGCGCTCGCGCGAGCCGGGAATCGTCGCGACGTCGCATTCGTACTGATCGGGCGAAAGGATCTCGGAAAGGATCGCGCCAAGCTGCGCTTCGCCTAAAATGCCGCGTGCCTTGACGTTAGAAAGCACCTTTTTGAGATCGGTCACGCCTTGGGCTACCGTCTGCATTTCGCCTAAACCCTTATAGACCTGTTCAAGCTGATTCGACACAAGACGGAAGGATTCGGTGATGCGGCTTTCCAGCGTCTTTTCAAGCTTCTCATCGACGACCTTCTGCATGCTTTCAAGCTTTTCGGCATTTTCCGTCTGCATGGCGGACAGCCGCCGTTCCATCGTCTGACGGATCGCCTCGAGCTTTTCTTCATTGGCGCGTTCGAGCGAACTGATGCGATCTTCCTGCGATCTTCTGAGCCGTTCAAAGTCCAAAGCGTTGTTCCGTTCCATGCTAGAAAGGCGCTGCTCCTGCGCTTCGGAAGCGGCGCGCTGGTTTTCGGAGATCGTTTTTCCGAACGCCGACAGCGAGCTGTTCAAATCTCTGCGAAGCTCGCCTTGCTCGCCTTTGCGACTGTTCAGCAGAAGTACGATCAGGATCACGAGCATTACGGCAAGCGACACGCCTGAGATGATGAGTGCGGCGATTTCCATATCAGAATCCTCCCGTCTGCGCAAGACCGAGCACGAGAAGCATCTGCGCGATGATATAGGTCAGCATCACGTAAAAGTTGCCGTGTTTCAATTCCTTCCGATACTGCTGCCCCGTCAGCAGCGTATCGCTCAGCATAAAGAACAGCCCGCCGATAAAAGCGATCAGATATGCCGGCTTGCCGGTGACGAGCAGGACGTACAGCGCCGATAGGCACGTGCCGGACAGCAGCAGCGCGTAAAGCAGGCCGGGCTTACGGAGCGATTTCGGCGCGTACGGCAGCAGCTTCCGATACACGAAGGTCATCCAGATCACGCAAAGCGCGAGCGGGATCAACATCAGAATATGTAAAGAAGGATGGGCGGAAAGCATCGCGCCGATATAAAAGATATGTCCGATCGCGAACGCACAGACGCCGAGCAGCATGAAGATCTTTCCGTTCTTGAACAGCAGAAAGACGTCTCCGATCCAGCCGAAGACGAGCGCGGCGACGACGAACAAACGCACGTCGGGAGCGACGACGCAATACACCGCGCACAAAAGCGGCATCAGCAGCACCTTCGTCGCGTTGCGGATCTTCGGATACCGCCGGTAGCAAGCGACAAGATGCAGTACGGAAACGCCGACAAACAGCGCTGCAGTGAATATGATCCAAAATAGGTGCACAATATCACCTCCGAATCGATTATAACATATAAATCGCGTCTTGCGAAGAACGAATTGTTATGATATACTATTTTCATAATCCGGGATCGCGTGCTTATCGCGCCGGAAGAAATAAGGAGGAGAAACGTACATGCAGTATTCCCGCGACGTGGAAGAAATGGTATGCGTCAAAAAAGGCGCGAAGCATGAACCCGCTCCGATCCCAGAGGAGGGCAAGTGGGTCAAGGCGAAGGAGATCAAGGACATCAGCGGTCTGACGCACGGCGTCGGCTGGTGCGCACCGCAGCAGGGCGCATGCAAGCTCACGCTCAACATCAAGGAAGGCGTCATCGAGGAAGCGCTCGTCGAAACGCTCGGCTGCTCCGGCATGACGCACTCCGCGGCAATGGCGGCGGAGATCCTGCCCGGCAAGACGATCCTCGAAGCGCTGAACAGCGACCTCGTCTGCGACGCGATCAACACGGCAATGCGCGAACTGTTCCTGCAGATCGTTTACGGCAGAAGCCAGAGTGCGTTCTCGGACGACGGTCTCACCATCGGCGCAGGCCTTGAAGACCTCGGCAAGGGACTTCGTTCGCAGATCGGCACGATGTACGGCACGAAGGCAAAGGGACCGAGATATCTCGAAATGGCGGAGGGCTACGTTCTGAAGATCGGTCTCGACGAAGAGGGCGAGATCATCGGCTATCAGTTCGTGAGCCTCGGCAAGATGATGGACGCGATCAAGAAGGGCATGGATCCCAAGGAAGCGTTCGAAAAGAACATCGGGACCTACGGACGGTTCGCAACCGCCGCCAAGGTCATCGACCCGCGCAAGGAATAACGGAGGTGCCCCATGATTACGTTTGAAGGTTTTGAAAGAAGAATCGACAAGATCACGAAGGTGCTGAACGAATACGGCATCAAGGATCTCGAGGAAGCAAAGGCGATCTGCGACGCGCACGGCGTCGACCCGTACGGCATCGTCAAGGGCATTCAGCCGATCGCGTTTGAAAACGCGGGCTGGGCATACACTGTCGGCGCGGCGATCGCGTACAAGAAGGGCGTGAAAAACGCGGCGGAAGCGGCGGAAGCCATCGGCATCGGTCTCCAGTCATTCTGCATCCCGGGTTCCGTTGCGGATCAGCGTAAAGTCGGTCTCGGCCACGGCAACCTCGGCGCGATGCTCCTGCGTGAAGAAACGAGCTGCTTTGCGTTCCTCGCGGGACACGAGTCCTTCGCGGCCGCGGAAGGTGCGATCGGTATTGCGCGTACCGCAAACAAGGTCCGCACAAAGCCACTCCAGGTCATTTTGAACGGTCTCGGCAAGGACGCGGCGTACATTATCTCCCGTATCAACGGCTTTACCTACGTTGAGACGGAATACGATTACTACACCGGCGACCTCAAGATCGTGTACACCAAGCCGTTCTCCGACGGCGAGCGCGCGAAGGTACGCTGCTACGGCGCCGACGACGTCAACGAGGGCGTCGCGATCATGCGGCACGAGAGCGTCGACGTTTCCATCACGGGCAACTCCACGAACCCGACGCGCTTCCAGCATCCGGTCGCGGGCACGTACAAGAAATGGTGCGTCGAAAACGGCAAGAAGTACTTCTCCGTCGCGTCCGGCGGCGGCACGGGCAGAACGCTGCATCCCGACAACATGGCGGCAGGTCCCGCGTCCTACGGCATGACGGACACGATGGGCAGAATGCATTCCGACGCGCAGTTTGCGGGAAGTAGCTCCGTTCCGGCGCACGTCGAGATGATGGGTCTCATCGGCATGGGCAACAACCCGATGGTCGGCGCAACGGTCGCCGTCGCTGTCGCGATCGCACAGAGCCTGTAAGACATTCAGTCTGTTGAAATGAAATTTCGACAGACTGTTTTTTCAGCTTCCGCCTCTCATACTGCGTATTCACGGGCGGCGAAAGCTGCAAGGTGTCAAATTCACCGCTCATGTCGCTGAATTTGACGGATTGACATCCATAAACTGTGGAGGGTAGTAATACCCTCCTCACTCTTAAAGGAGGCATTTATGCAGCAGCATCGGTTCGGTCCCGGTCCGCTTTTGGACGGACAGGGTAATCTTTCAGAGCCCGGCTACGCGACGGCGCTATTGAAAACGTATGACAGGTCGAAGATCAAGGCGTCGAAGATGCGCGTCAAGGAATGGGACTATTATCTTATCACGAACGACCGCTTCGGCGTTGCACTGACGATTGACGATAACGGCTATATGGGACTTTTGTCCGCGTCCGTTCTCGATTTCGAAACGCGCACGGAAACGACCGTTTCGCCGATGTTCTGGCTGCCGATGGGGAAGACGGGATTTCCCGCTTCCTCCGCGGAAGGCGACGTAAAGAAGACGCTGAAAAACGCTTCCGGCTCGTTCGAGCATACGGAGGAGGGGCGTCGACTGCGCTTTCGGATCGACAAGTTCAAAGACGGCAAGCCGTTCGAATGCGATATCCTGCTCTTTGACGCGCCGCAGGATTCGATGGTGATCGCAACGCCGTTTGAAAAGACAGGTCATTTCTATTACAATCAGAAGATCATCGGCATGCGAGCAAAAGGGTATTTTGCGGTCGGCGACGTTCGTACGGAGCTCGATCAAAAGGAGACCTTCGGACTTCTGGACTGGGGCAGAGGCGTCTGGACCTACAAAAACACGTGGTACTGGAGCGCCGCGCAGGGCGAAGTCGATGGGCACGTGTTCGGGTTCAATCTCGGTTACGGCTTCGGCGATACGACGGCCGCGAGTGAAAACATGCTGTTTTATGACGGGATCGCGCACAAGCTGGGACGCGTGGACTTCGGGATCCCGAAAAAGCCGGACGGAACGGACGATCTGCTTTCGCCGTGGCATTTCACAGACGATGAAAACCGGCTGAATCTCACGTTTACGCCGATCCTTGATCGCGCGTCCGATACAAATGTGCTTGTGATCCGTTCCGATCAGCATCAGGTGTTCGGACGGTTTACCGGCAAGGTCAAGCTTGACGACGGACGGGAGATCGTGCTTTCCGACTTTCTCGGGTTTGCCGAAAAGGTGTTCAACAAGTGGTAACGCGGATTCACACGCGCTCCTCCTCTTCACATAGAATGAAGAGGAGGTTTTTTATGAACGTATCGGAATTTACGGAATATCTGAATGAACAGGTCAAAAATCACAGCATCTACGTCTGGGGCGCGCAGGGACAGAAGAAACCGACGATCACGGAGGAGTGGATCCGCAAAAAGGAAAAGACGAAACGAAACGCGGACCGCGCGATCGCGCATTGGAAGAAAGAGGTGCGCGAGGGCTACGGCGACGTGCTGCGGGCGTTCGACTGCTCGGGGCTCGGTGTATTTTTCTTTCTGAAACACGATCTTATCGATCACGATCTCAACGCCGAAGGGCTCAGACAGCTATGCCGTTCGATCAAGCGCAGCGAGCTCAGAGAGGGCGATATGGTATTCCGTATGAACGACGGACGCGCCGTGCACGTCGGGTATGCCATTGACGGCGACCGTGTGATCGAAGCGAAGGGGCGTGACGTCGGCGTCGTCGAAAGCCCGGTCTCCGGTTGGGACCAGTACGGACGGCCGCCGTTCTTCACGTCAAGAGAACTTCGTCTGACGTCGCCTTATATGCGCGGTGAGGACGTCAGAGAATTACAGCGCGCTTTGAAAGAGCAGGGCTTTGATCCGGGGCAGATCGACGGTGTTTTCGGTAAAAAAACGGAACGCGCGGTCAAGCGGTTCCAAAAATCGTGCGGACTAAAAGCTGACGGGATCGCCGGGAAGCGAACATTCTTTGCGCTCGGTCTGCCGTTTTACGATTGATCGTCAGGTGAACAGCGGAAAAGCCGATAAAACCAGGAGAAGGGCTGCCTCGGCGGTTCGGTCGCGATCGGGATCCATTCCGGCGTCGGGGAAGGAGATCCCGGCTGCGGCGTAGGCGTCATTTCCGGCGTTTCCACCGTAATGATCAGGATCGGCTCTTCCGTCGGTTCGGGCGTAGGCGGGTAGGTATATTCGTCCGCAATGAGATCGCCGCGGAATACGATCTCTCCGTTGAATGTGACAGCGGCGGAACCGGCGACCGTACCGACCGGTGCGGTATAGGTGTCGATCGAACAGGTAACGTATTCTTCGGGGAACGGATCGCGCGCAAACAGCTCCGCCTGCCAGCGCGGGAGCGTCAGCGTATCGGCGTCGTTCCATTGGATGCGATACAGGATCTCCGTTGCAAAGCTGCGTGCGGGATCAGGGGAGACGGCATAGGTATCCGGAAGACAGCGGCGCACCAGATCGCCCGCGTTCAGCGTGACCGTATCGTTTTCAAAGACGTAGTCAAACAGCTTGATCGCGTCATAAAACCGCTGTGCGGCATAGCTGTCCTTTTCGCGGCCCTTTGCGTTATCCGGCGCGTTCTTCCCGTGCAGCAAAATGAGCAGATAGACGGTATCGCCCCTTTGCGCCGCAGCGACAAGGCATTTTCCCGCAAGATGCGTATCGCCGGTTTTGACGCCGATCGCGTACTCGTACAGGCAGGAATAGGGCTTGTATGAGTTTGCGGTGACGTCGCGCAGAAGCCGATTTGCGCTGCGCAGCATGATCTCGCGGCCGTCCGTCGAGATCGCACGGTATTCCGCGGTCGCTACGATCTCGCGGAAGGCGTCGTTCTCAAACGCATACGCCGTCAGAAGAGCAAGATCTTGCGCCGTAGTGTAATGCTCCGCGTGATGCAGACCGTGCGGATTCATATAATGCGTGCCTTTCATGCCGAGCTCTTTGGCCTTTTTGTTCATCAGCTTGACAAAGCCGTCGACGCTTCCGCCGATATGTTCCGCGATCGCAATCGCAGCGTCGTTGCCGGACGGCAGCATCAGCCCGTAAACGAGGTCGATCATGGGGTACGTTTCGCCGGGCTTCAGTCCCATCTTTGAATTCCGCTCCGTGAGGTTGCAGGCGCGTTTGCTGATTTTCACCGGTTCATCGAATTCGCAAAGTTCCAGCGCAAGGATGCAGGTCATGATCTTCGTCGTGCTTGCGGGATACCGCTTGACGTCCGCGTTGCGTTCAAGCCCCAGGATCGCATGCGTCGGATCGTTCAGATCTACCAAAAATACAGTGTCCTCCGCAAGCGTCTTGAGGTCGAATCCTGTCGATTCGCTCGTTTCGGCTGTCCCGTACATCGGAAGCAGCAGAATGCTCAAGAGCAGGCAGAGGACGATTTTTTTCATATTGGCTCCTTATTGCCGATCGTTATACTGACCGGATTGACGCGCACGCTGACGCGCTCTTCTGCGCGCGGCGGCACGGCGGCGTTTCTGCTCGGCGCGCAGATACAGAATAAACATCACAACGCAGATGAGCAGAAGTACGAAAATGACGACAAGCACGATCGGAAGCCATTTCATATTGTCCGGAAGACCGCAGCCACCGGTCTCCGAAACAGGGACCACATCGTCGGGATCCAGACTGACCGAGTTTGCGTCGCCGATCAGTTCTCCGGTGATCACAGCGGGACTGCTGTCGGAAGGATCCGCTTCGACGGGGACGATGCCGGTCTGCGCGGTGCCTTCCTTTACGCTGCGCTCAGCAAGCAGATTCGCGCTTGTAAGCGTCTTGCCGTTATAGACGTACGCGACGCTGCCGATCACGGTACCTTCTCCGATCGGCGCGTAGATGTTCGTGAACATTTCGTTCGCTTCGATCTTGATATCGGTAACGTCCATGTCGGGATCGGCCTGCATGACGGAGACCGTCATATCCATCGAAAGATCCGCTTTGGCTTTCAGTACGCCGCCTTGCGAATCTTCGGCGGATGCGTTCGGAATCGTGACTTCGAATTCGGTCTGAAGACCTTTTTCGACGAGCTGCCCGATAGTGACGGATTTTATCATGTCCTCGAATGCGTAATCGAACAGAGCGGCAGCGTCCTGGAAACGTCTTACATTGAATCTTTCCTTTTGCTGATCGGTCCATCCGTCGTTATACTCCGAATCGCCGATCGTACCGCCGAACAGAACGGCGACCATCGTAACACCGTTGCGTTCCGCCGCGGCGATCAGACACTTGCCGGCTTTGGTCGTATCGCCCGTTTTGATGCCGATCGCGTCGGGATAGAGGCAGGAAATCGGGCTCAAAAGCGTTTCTGTCACAGGCGCGTCGATGAGCATGCGGTTCGAGTTCGTCAGCGTGATCTCCTCAGGACCGGATGTTGCCTTATACTGCGGCGTGCTTACGATCTCGCGAAACGTGTCCTTCTTCGGACTCTCGTTCAGCGCGTACGCGGTCAGGATCGCCATATCGCGAACGGTCGTATAGTGGTTCTCGTTCTGCTTGCCGTGGACCGTCACGAAATGCGAGTGCGTCATGCCGATCTCTTTCGCTTTCGCGTTCATCATGTCGGCGTAAGCTTCCGTGCTGCCCGCAATGTGCTCCGCGATCGCGATTGCCGCGTCGTTGCCGGAGGGCAGCATCATACCGTACAGAAGATCCTTGAGCGAATACTCATATCCTTCCTTGATGCCCATCAGTGAATTGCCGCGGCCGAAGTTGACCGCATTGTGCGAGATTGTTGCCATGTCGTCAAGATTGCCGTTTTCGAGCGCGACGATACAGGTCAGAATCTTTGTCGTACTGGCGGGGTAGACTTGCTTGTCCGCTTCTTTCTCGATACCGCGGTAGGATTTCGTCGGCGTTTCGGCGTTGACAAGGATATAATACGGCTCATAGATCTTGCTTGTGTCGAACGTCTCGGCGGACGCAGTCCTTTGGAATACAAAAGGAGCGCAGGTCAGAAGAAAGACAACGGAAAGAACGAGGGAGAGGAATCTCTTCATGTTTATAAAAACCTTTCGGATCAAATCGTTTTACGGTAACAGTTTAAAGGCAATGACCTTGCTTGTCAATGCATAAAACTGTTGAAAAATTGTGAATAATACAGAACTAACGTGATTCGGAAAACAGGATCTCAAAAGACATAACGTCGTCCGTGAGCGTCAGAAGCGCCACACTCGGACCTTTCGACGTACGCGGGCGGGAGAGGGAGCCGGGGTTCAGCAGAACGATGCCTTCGACCGTCTCCTCGGAGGGAACATGGGAATGCCCGAACAGCACCGCGTCGGCGTTCGCTTCCTTTGCGGCGTATAAAAGGTGCAGTCTGCCCGATACGGTATGCCCGTGCAGCAGCAAAAAACACCTTCCGTGCCAGTTCACTGTATGCGTCAGAGGCGCGTCGGAAAACGGATCGCAGTTTCCGCGCACGGCGATGTATCCGCAGTTTAAATGTGCGGCGATATGCGCCGCGTCCTCGGCGTGATCGCCGAGATGCCAGAGCGCGTCGACGCCTTTCAACCGCTTTTCAAAAAGCGCAATATTGTCGATATATCCGTGGGAATCAGATACGATCGCGATCTTCGACATCGAGCGCCTCCTTGAGCAGCATCAGCGCGCGTTTTCTGTGGCTGACGGAATTCTTTTCCTCTGCGGAAAGCTCGGCAAAGCTCTTGCCGAACGGCGCGTAAAAGAAATAAGGATCGTACCCGAAGCCGTTCTCGCCGCGCGCTTCGTGCAGTATCGTACCCTCGACCTCGCCCTGTACGGCGATCGGCTCGCGTCCGACCTTCGCAAGCGCGATGCAGCAGCAGAACCGTGCCGTACGCTTCTCGTCGGGAACGTTTTTCAAAAGACGGATGAGCTTCGCGTTGTTCGCCGCGTCGTTGTGCGCTTCGCCGGAAAACCGCGCGGAAAACACGCCCGGCGCGCCGTCGAGCGCGTCCACACAAAGCCCACTGTCGTCGGCAAGCACTGCGTCGAACCGATCGTGTACGAACGCAAGCGTTTCGATCGCTTTCTTCATCGCGTTTTCACGAAACGTAAGGCCATCTTCCTCGACTTCGAACGCGACGCCCGCGTCCCGCATGGTGACGATCTCCGAAAAGCTGTCCTTTAAGATCTCGCGGATCTCACGCGTCTTATGAACGTTGTTGGTGGCAAGCAAAAGCTTCATTTGTCCTCCCCGACACGGTACGGCACGATCACGTCCAGCGACGGCGTCACGTACAGCGTGTGCTGATGAAAATAATTGACGAATCCCGGCCGTGCCCCGGCGGGCTTTTTGACATATCGTACTTGCGTATAATCGACCGGCACGTTTTCGGACGCGGACGCTCCACTGTGATACGCTGCGATCACGGCGGCAAGATGCAGCGCTTCGCGCGAGGCTTGTGCGACGTTCAGGATCACGTGCGAAGCGGGTACGCCCTTTGCGTGCAGCCAGATCGCGTTCGGATCGGAGCTTTTCACCAACCGGTCATTCTGCAGATTGTTCTTTCCGACGAACACGTCGATCCCGTCCTGTGTGCGGTAGTGCAGCGGGCGGCTCTGCGCCGACGGCTGCGCTTTGCGCGGTTCACATTGCTCGCGGATATAGTGCTGACGGATCAGCTCGTCGCGGATCTCATAAAGCTCTTCGCGCGTCGTGCAGGCAGCAACGTTCAGAATCTGCCCTTTGAGATAATCGAGCTCCGACGAAAGCACGTCGACCTGCTCGAGCGCGTACGCGCGCGCCGCCTTGTTCTTGCGGTAGCGCTTGAAATATCGCTGCGCGTTCTCGGCAACGGAAAACTTCGCGTCCAAAGGGATCTCGACGGAAGCGGGCGGATCCTCGTAATAATTCAGCACGGTCACGGAACGGCTTCCCGCGGGAACGCCGTGCGTGCCGATCAGAAGCTCGCCGAACAGCTTGTCGCGCTCGATCTGCGATTCGTCGCCGATCGTTTTCATGCAGTCGGACAGCTTCTTTTCCGTGCGCTTGCGTGCGTGGTCGAGCACGGTGCGCAGGGAAGTTTTCAGCTTTGTCAGGATCGCCTGCTCGTCTCTCGCACGATAGAAGAGATCCTGCGCTTCGTTGACGGAGGAGCAGGGGATGTAATCAATATTCTGCGGATGAAACGGCAGAACGCCGACGCCGGGGATCACAGATGGTTCAAAGCGGTTTTCCTTCAATGCGGTAAACGTATGGAATATCATTTCCGAAATGCGATCCTGCGGGGTACCGTCCTTTACGATCTGTTCCGCGCAAAGCCGCGACACGCCGTGGAACGCGTCGGTGAGCCATTTCCCGGGCATGCGTCCGGCGGCGATCGCTTCGATCTCATCGACACTTGCGGTAAACGGATTGCACTTTTCCGTTTCGGGCGGGTCCGTATACGCGACGTTCGGCAGAGAAATGCGCGCGGCGTTTTCACCGATCCCGAAGTGACGCATGCAGTCGATGATCGTTCCGCTGTCATTGACAAGAAACAGATTCCCGTGACGGCCCATCAGCTCAACGATGAGGCGCATCTCGACGGTATCCAGAAACTCGTTTCGTCCGGAGAGCGAGAATACGGCGATACGGTTAAGACCCTTTTGCGTAATCGAAACGATGCGGCAGCCGATCAGGTATTTTCTGAGCAACATGCAGAACGCTGGCGCGGTCTCGGGGTTCTCATAGTTCTTCGTTACCGTCTGGATGCGTCCGTTCTCAGCGTGGATGCAAAGCATCAGTTTCACACGCCCCGTGTTCGGCGCGTGTATATGCAGGATCACGATATCTTTGTCTGGCTGCTGCACCTTGTCGATCTTGCCGCCGACCAATGCTTGCAGCTCGTGTACGCATGCGTACAGGGTGAATCCGTCCGTGGCCATAGAAACTCCTATCAATCGTATTCTAAACGCACCCGCGCAGGAATGCAAGAGAAAAAAGAAAAGCGTCCAGTTACGGACGCTATGTCATGCGAATACCGGGGTTCAGTTGTTTGCTGCTGCGAGCTTCTTTGCCAACTGTGCCTTTTTGCGATCTGCTGCGTTCTTGTGGATAACGCCCTTCGCGGCAGACTGGTCAACGATCTTGACAGCCGCGAGGTAAGCCGCCTGAACAGCTTCCTTATCGCCGGACTTCAGCGCTTCATCAAAACGACGGACGGCAGTCTTCAGAGCGGACTTGTCCATACGATTTCTGAGGTTTTCACCAACGGAAGTCTTCGCACGCTTCATAGCGGACTTGATGTTTGCCAAAGCATTTCACCCCCTGTAAGATTTGTCCGACCGTTTCTCCGGTACGAACGGAGTACATATTACCATAAAAGATTCCATAATGCAAGGATTATTTTTATGAATTTTCATCTTTTTTATTTGATGACGCGCCGGAAAACAACAGAAGAGCGGTGAACGCGATTTTCGGACTGAACGTACTTCTTTTGTCGTATCTTTACATGTGGACCAGAGTTCACAACTTCGTTGCATTTCCCCGATTGACAACCGCAGATGGGGTCACTATAATAGGGGACGATGGTTAGCACTCGGAATGAATGAGTGCTAAAAGATTGACAGGAGGTAAGTATTATGTTGAAACCGTTGTTCGATCGCGTCGTGATCCGGAACATCGAAACGGAAGAGGTCACCAAGGGCGGCATCCTTCTGACGAGCGCTGCGAAGGAAAAACCGCAGATGGCGGATGTGCTTGCGGTCGGTCCCGGCGCAAAGGACGTCGAGATGGTCGTGAAAGTCGGTGACAAGGTCGTCTATCAGAAATATGCCGGCACGGAAGTGAAGGTCGACGGACAGGAAGTCATCGTGATCAAGCAGGGCGATATCCTTGCGATCGTGGAATAACAGGAGGAAACGATTATGGCAAAGCAATTGAAATACGGCGAAGACGCCAGGAAAGCACTCGAAAGCGGACTGAATCAGCTTGCGAACACCGTTAAGATCACGCTCGGACCGAAAGGCCGCAACGTCGTTCTCGATAAGAAATTCGGCGCGCCGCTCATCACCAATGACGGCGTGACGATCGCAAAGGAGATCGAGCTTGAGGATCCGTTTGAAAACATGGGCGCACAGCTTGTGAAGGAAGTCGCAACGAAGACGAATGACGTCGCGGGCGACGGCACAACGACGGCTACGCTTCTTGCGCAGGCGATCGTTCGCGAAGGTCTCAGAAACGTCGCGGCAGGCGCGAATCCGATGGTCCTGCGCCGCGGCATCGAAGCGGCGGTCAGGGAAGCGGTCGAGGGCTTAAAGGAGCTTTCCGTTCCGGTCGGTTCGAAGCAGGCGATCGAACAGGTCGCAGCGATCTCAGCAAGCGACGAGACCGTCGGCAAGATGATCGCGGATGCGATGGAAAAGGTCGGCAAGGACGGCGTCATCACCATCGAAGAGAGCAAGACCATGAAGACCGAGCTGAACATCGTCGAAGGCATGCAGTTCGATCGCGGCTACTGCTCCGCGTACATGGCGACCGACACCGATAAGATGGAAGCGGTCCTCGACAACCCGATGATCCTCATCACCGAAAAGAAGATCAGCAACATCCAGGAGATCCTTCCGGTGCTCGAGCAGATCGCGCAGTCCGGCAGAAAGCTTCTCATCATTGCGGAGGACGTCGAAGGCGAAGCGCTCGCAACGCTCGTCATCAACAAGCTTCGCGGCACGTTTACCTGCGTTGCGGTCAAGGCGCCGGGCTTCGGCGATCGCCGCAAGGCAATGCTGCAGGATATCGCAATCCTGACCGGCGGTCAGGTGATCTCCGATGAGCTCGGCATGGATCTTAAGGATACCACGATCGACATGCTCGGCAGTGCCAAGCAGGTCAAGGTCGATAAGGAAAAGACCGTCATCGTCGAAGGCGCGGGTGATCCGAAAGAGATCGCGGCACGCGTGAAATCCATACGTGCGCAGATCGAGGAAACGACCTCCGATTATGATAAGGAAAAGCTGCAGGAACGCCTCGCAAAGCTCGCAGGCGGCGTAGCGGTCATCGCGGTAGGCGCTGCGACCGAGGTCGAAATGAAAGACAGCAAGCTCCGCATGGAGGACGCGCTGAACGCGACCCGCGCGGCTGTCGAAGAGGGCATCGTTCCCGGCGGCGGCGTTGCGCTGTTGTCCGTCGCAAAGCGCGTGAAAGCGCTTGCGGAGAAGGAAACGGGCGACAAGAAGACCGGTATCGAGATCGTGCTTCGCGCGCTCGAGGAGCCGATCCGTCAGATCGCGGCAAACGCGGGCGTCGAGGGCTCCGTCATCATCGAGAACATCCGCCGCAACAACGTCGAGGGCTACGGCTATGACGCCGCGACCGATACGTACGGTATGATGACCGAAAAGGGTATCGTCGATCCGACCAAGGTCACGCGCAGCGCGCTGCAGAACGCGGCGTCCGTCGCTGCGATGGTTCTTACGACCGAAAGCATCGTAGCGGATATTCCGAAGCCCGAACCCGCAGCACCCGATATGGGCGGCGCAGGCATGGGCGGCATGTATTGATCGAAACCGATACAAGGGGAGGTCTTCGGACCTCCTTTTTCTGTTCCGATATTTGTGTCATACTTGCATTTTACAAGGATCCGCGATATACTGAATAAATAAAATTGGAAAAATATCGGCATCATGAGAAAACCGTTCCGCAACGCAATACTCGTTCTGCTTTCGATCCTGCTCCTTTGTTCGGCAGGATTGGATTCGATTGCGGATGAAGTCATATTCGGCGATGCGGACGGGGACGGAGAACTGACCGCACAGGACGCAAGCTGCATTTCAAGGCATCTGAACCGTTTCCGCATGATGGACGCGGCGGGGATGAGCCGCGCGGATTTCGACGGCGACGGAGAGATCACGGAACGCGACGCAACCATGATCCTGAGTTCTTCCATGGCCGCGGAATTTGCGGTGCCTGTCACCAAATCGTTTTCCATGCTTCTCACATCCGATATCGCGGGCAACGCATGGGATCCGAAGGCGGCTGTAAACACCGCGTCCGTTACCGCGATCAACACCGCGACCTGTATTCGGGACCTCAGGGAAGCCGATCCGTATCTGCTGCTGTTCGACGTAGGCGGTTCGATCTTCGGAAGTTCTATCGCGGACGACTATGCCGATCGCATCGATCGCACACGCGGACCGATCACGTCGCTGTTCGTTCAGCTGAAGTATAACGCGGTCCTCTTGGGCGACGAAGCGTTTTCCTATTCGTCAAGCGCCGTACGGCGCGAGGTCAACGCACTGCAGAACAAGCATATTTCGGTGCTCGGCGCGAATTTTTTGATCAGCGAACCTACGGTCTTCGATACGCCCGATACGCTTTGGAACGGACTTGTACCGTATGTTGTCCTTGAAGTGCCGCAATCGGATGAGAACGCTGAACCGATGCGCGTTGCCGTGATCGGCATGACGGATCCGTATCTTGCGGATGCGTATCCGGAGGATGAGATATCCCCCCAGGATCTGATCATGACGTACGCGAAACTCAGAAAAGAGCTCCGAAATCTCGCCGATTATACCGTGCTGCTGTATCACGGCAATACGGAAACAGACGCACAGGACGGCAGCGTCTATTCGCTGCGGGATCTCCTCAAAAAAACGGATTTCATCGACCTCGTCGTCGCTTCACACGGCGGCGTCGGAAGCGTGCGCTCCGAGAAGAATTCAACCGGAACAGAGATTCCTATCGTTTCGCTTGCGGGCGGCGCGGAAACGGTAACGAAGATCTCCGTGTCTCTGCGTGAAAAAGGCCGTCCCGCGATTCTTGTCGACGAGATCAACACGTCTGAAACCGAGCCGGATGATACGTTTATATACACTGTTCGTCCGTACGTGAGTCCGATGTCCGCCGTCATGGACGCTGCTGTCACGTATCTCGGACACAGCCTTGAACCGTTCGATGAGCATGCGTGGCACATGACCGACGCGATCCAGCTGACGCATGAAATGCAGCTGTTTGCCGCGCACGATTGGCTCGATTACAATGACGTCGATCTGCCGAATGAGATGATCTCGATCGCTTATCCGTATCTTCCGATCGGAGGACTCAAGGAAGGACTGCTGAAATACCGTGATCTGTATGTACTTGATACCGGTACGCCGCACTATTCGATCATGATCATGCGAGGCGCGGAGCTGCGCGCATGGCTGAAATCTTACGCGGAAACGGTCACGCAACAGGATACGGTGTATTCACTCTACGGCCTTTCCTATCTTCTGAACACGCTGAATCCGGAAGCGCCGCTCGGCTATCTTGAATATGCGTCGGGACGCTCCGTGGACGACGACGATCTTTTCACCGTGATCCTTGCGGAGCGTACGGAAGGAGAACTGAACATGCGGCAGTTCATCGACGAGGAATGGATGCCGTATCAAGACCGCATCATCGAAGGCTTTACGCTTCCGAAACCGTACGAAGTCGAAACGATCGATCACGACCCGGTTGTTGATGCGCTCGTCGCATACCTTGAGACCGTGCGAACTTTGGAGCTCGAGCATCTGTACAATTGGATCATTATATGACAGGTTCCGCGCATGACGCATGCGGCCGCGCCGTAATTCATATGCTGTACCATGAAACGGAAACGATCGATATTGCGGCGCGTTCTCAGGGCGGCGGAGCTTCCGCAGGAGCTGGACGCGAGCCGGTTTTTCGTACAATGGTACGGATCGAACGAATGCCTCGTGGAACAGCATCGCGGCATTCTGTGCTTTGACGGTGAACTGATACGGTTTCAAACGGATCAGGGCGTTCTCAATGTGACCGGCAAAGCGCTTGTGCTTGACGCGCTGACCGATTCGCGCGCCATGATCAACGGACAGATACATACCCTTTCGATCGAGGAAAAAAGTTGATGTGGCAATTTCTGAAAGGGTATGCTATAATCCGGGCAGAGGGCTTGTGCACGGCGCGTTTTCTGAGACGGATCACGAACGCCGGCATTCCGGTTTTGAACGTCAGAAAGTGCGATGACGCTTCGATCCTGTTTACAGTCCCCGCAAAGCGCTTCTTTGAACTGCGGAAGCTGAGAAAAGGCCTGCCTTTGCGGATCCGTATCGTCGGGCGGGGCGGGCTGCCGTTTCTTTTCGGAAAGCTGAAACGGCGTCCTGTGCTCTGGATAGGAAGCGTATTGCTGTTCGTAGCGATCGCGATCCTTTCGACACGGATCTGGATCATTCGCATCGACGACACGGATCGCATCGATCCGGACGAGATCATCGAACTGCTTGCGGAACGCGGCATTCGTCCGGGCGCACGCTTAATGGGACCGATCCTGATCACGGCTGCGAACGATCTTTCCGTACAGATCCACGACGCGGCATGGGTCGGACTCGACCGTGAAGGCATTCTTCTTAAGGTCAACGTCGTGGAAGCACAGCCGGGATCCATAAAGCGAACGGACCGGGTTCCCTCGGATATTACGGCGGAACGGGACGGCGTCATAACGTCGATCCGGGTGATGCGCGGACAAGCGCGCGTAAAGGTCGGCGATCGCGTAAACGCGGGGGACGTGCTGATCTCCGGCGACGTGCTCTATAAGGACCAAAGTGTGAGCATGGCTGCCGACGGTATCGTATACGCCGCGGTGCAGTACCGGGCGGAGACGGATCTACTTGATCGGATCACGGAATCCTATGAGACCGATGCGACGGAAACGGTTCGCATCCTGCGTGTATGGGACTTTGCGATCCTCGGCACAAAATCGTCCTTCGATCACTATCGGCTGGTCGACACGGGCAAGATCATCGGAAACGATCTCCTTCCGATCTCGATCAAAACGGATGAAGCCCGCGAGATCGCGTTCCGGGAACGAACGCTTTCCGCTGAAGAAGCAGAGGAATACGCACTTATTGACGCGCGTGAAAAAGCGTTTGCCCTTGTTCCAAAGGGCGCGTCGATCATCAATACTTACGGCACGATCAGAACGGCGAAAGGCAAACGCACTGCCGTCGTGATCGTGACCGCGGAAGAAATCATCGGAAAAACGGAGGAAGTACCGCATGACGGATGAATCGGGAAAGTCGATCGCTCGGATCGAGCTGGAATCCATGGATGATTCCATCGGTCTGTTCGGCGTATTCGACGAAAACCTGAACGTATTTGAAGAGGAAATCGGCGTCAAGATCCGCATCCACTCCGACGGCATCGCCATAGAAGGCGACGAAGAGCAGGTGCAGCTTTGCCGCACGATTCTCGAAAAGCTACTCGATATGCAGCGCAAGGGCGAGCCGATCAACCGCGGACGCATCCGATACGCGATCGACATCGCAAAGGACGGCAAAGCCGAAATGATCAAGGAGATCATGGGCGACGTCGTCGCACTGACCAGCCGCGGCAAGCAGATCAAGTGCAAGACGCTCGGACAGAAGAAATACATCCAGGCGCTGAAATCGCACGAACTCGTCTTCGGCGTCGGTCCCGCCGGTACCGGCAAGACATACCTTGCCGTTGCAATGGCGGTCGTCGCGTTCAAGAATAAGGAAGTCGAACGCATCATCCTGACGCGTCCGGCGGTAGAAGCGGGCGAGAAGCTCGGCTTTCTGCCGGGCGATCTGCAAAACAAAGTCGATCCGTATCTGAGACCGCTGTACGACGCGCTGCAGGAATTCTTCGGGCTTGAAACGTACAAGCAGCTGATGGAACGCGGCGCGATCGAAGTGGCGCCTCTCGCGTACATGCGCGGCCGCACGCTGAACAACGCGTTCATCATCCTCGACGAAGCGCAGAACTGCTCGATCGAACAGATGAAGATGTTCCTGACGCGCTTTGGCGAAGGCAGCCGCATCGTTGTGACCGGCGACGTGACACAGATCGACCTTCCAAAGGAGAAGATGAGCGGTCTCGTCCACGCGATCCGCGTCCTGGACGGCGTGGAGGGTATTTCGGTCGTGAAGCTCACGCACAAGGACGTCGTCCGTCACGAGCTCGTACAGCGCATCATTCAGGCGTATGAAAAGCATGAGAACGCAAGAAACAGGGAGCGGAACGATGGTTGACGTGTATTCGGAAACGGTCACCCTGACCGACGACGAACGGACAAGCATGGAACAGGCGGCGCTCGCCGCGCTCGCAAGCGAGGGACGCGACGGGGACCTGACGATCCTTGTCGATACGCCGGACCGGATTCAGACGCTGAACCGCGAATTTAGGAATGTCGACGCAGTGACGGACGTGCTGACATTCCCGGCGTGGGAGGGGGATATCTCCCTTTCTGCGGACGGATATCTCGGCGACATCATGATCTGTTACGAGCGCGCGAAGGAACAGGCGGAAAGCTACGGACATTCGCTGAAGCGCGAGCTTTCGTTCCTTGCGGTACACGGCGTGCTGCATCTTTTGGGGTACGATCATATGACGGAGGAGGACGAGCGCGTGATGCGCGAAAAACAAACGGCGATTTTAGACAGTATAGGAGTAACGAGATGAACAAAACCATTACAAACGAGAAGCTTTTGGAGCTTGCAAAGGAAGCGCGAGACCATTCCTATTCGCCGTATTCGCATTACAGCGTCGGCGCGGCGCTTCTCACAAAGGACGGGAAAGTCTATCAGGGCTGCAACATCGAGAACGCTTCGTTTACGCCGACGATCTGCGCGGAGCGTACCGCGTTTTTCAAGGCGATCTACGACGGCGTGCGCGAATTCTCCGCGATCGCGATCATCGGCTCGGGCGAGCTGCCTGCATTCCCTTGCGGCGTGTGCCGTCAGGTGATGTCCGAGTTCTGCGACGGCGATTTCGTACTCACTGTATCGAACGTTGACGGAAGTGAGATCGTCACGGAAACGCTCGATCAGATGATGCCGCACCGCTTCGGCCCGAAGGATCTGTTATGACCTCGACCGGATACAAGAGCGGCTTTTTCAGCATTGTCGGCTGTCCGAACGTCGGGAAATCGACGCTCATCAACCGTCTCGTCGGACAGAAGATCGCGATCGTGACCGACCGCGCGCAGACGACGCGCAACCGCATCACGGGGATCCTGACGCGCAAGGACTATCAGATGATCTTCCTCGACACGCCGGGCATGACGAAACCGCGCAACAAGCTCGGCACATTCATGCAGAAGACGGCGGAGGAGGCATCGAAGGACACGGAAGCGATCCTGTTCGTCGTTGACGCGCTGCAGGGAGTCCGCGAGCGTGACCGGGACGTCATAAATGTCATCAAAACGATGCGTTCCCCGGTCGTCGTGCTCATCAACAAGTGCGACGCGGCAAGCTCGCAGGAGATGCAGGAAGCGCGCGAAGAGATCGCCGAAGCGGGCTTTGATACGGTACTTGCGATCTCCGCGCATACCGGCGAAAATCTGGACAAACTTGAGGAGCTTCTGAAAGGATATCTGACCGAAGGTCCGCAGTATTATCCGGAGGATATGGTGACCGATCAGCCGGAGCGCGTGATCTGCGCCGAAATGATCCGCGAAAAGGCGCTCGAGCTTCTGCGCGAGGAGATCCCGCATGGCATCGGCGTCGGCGTCGACAAGATGCAGATGCGTCCCGACGGAAAGCTGATGGACGTATGGGCGACGATCTACTGCGAGCGTGAAAGTCATAAGGGCATCATCATCGGACGCGGCGGCAAGATGCTGAAACGCATCGGCAGCGAAGCGCGCAAGGACATCGAATGGCTTCTGGACGTGCAGGTAAATCTGCAGCTTTGGATCAAGGTCAAGGAGGACTGGCGCAACCGCCAGCAGATGCTCAACGAACTCGGCTACCGGGACGATTGAGCGTATAAATACAGTCAATACGGACAAACTGTCCGTATGAAAAACGATTGCAAAGAGGAATGGGAGCGCTTCGTGCGTACCGGCAAAGTCAAGGATTATCTTGCCTATAAACAGGCGGAACGGAAAGAATGCCGACAGAACTTACAGAAGCCATCGTAACGGGCTATACGGATTATCGCGACGACGACCGCATGCTTACGCTGTTCTCGGCGACGCGCGGACGCATCGACTGCAAGGCACGGAACTGCCGAAAGCCGACGTCGAAGCTGCTTTCCTGTGCGCAGCCGTTCGTGTTCGGCGAGTTTGAGCTGTTCGTGAACAACGACCGCGTCACGGTCAACGGCTGCGACGTCCGCGAGTCGTTCTATCCACTTAGGGAGGATGTCGACCGGTTCATGGCAGCGTCGGTCTGCACGCAGCTCTGCAACAGTGTCATCGGGCAGGAATCGTCGGACGAAGCATTGTTTTCGCTGCTGTATCACATCCTGTCGTTCCTTGCGTATACGGAATCCGAGCCGAAGGACCTTCTGATCGCTTTTCTGCTGCACTATCTGGATCACGCGGGGTATCGTCCTTCGCTGACGCGCTGCGCGATCTGCCGCAGGGATGTCCGAAGCGACGCCGTGCTGTTCTATTCCGCGGAAGCGGGCGGCGCGGTCTGCGCCGGCTGTCCGCACGGCGGGAAACCGGTTTCGAAGCTTGCGCTGGAGGCAATGCGCCGCATTCTTCTTTTGCCTGACGACGAGCTGAACCGCGTCGTTCTGAAGGATGCGCTTCGCGCGGAGATGCTTCCGCTGCTCAAAAGATCCTGCGCGGTCATGCTCGGCGAAAGCGACAAAGCCGTGCAGCTGCTCGATCAGATGTCGTAAAAACGTTATAAAATTATCGAAAAATGCAAGATTTTTCTTGCATCGTTTTTATTTTATTGTTATAATTAATTGTTCAACAAATCTTAGGAGGATCCACATGACGAAAAAGTATGTTTATCTGTTCAGTGAAGGCAATGCGGACATGCGTAACCTTCTCGGCGGCAAAGGCGCTAACCTTGCTGAAAT
>JAFXVP010000002.1 GCA_017524445.1 Clostridia bacterium
AAAGGATCGCCTTATGAACGGCCGGATCGTATTTTTTCAGAAGTCCGAAGGACTTTTCGATATTTGTGCGCGAAGCGGCTAAGATCGTCAGAAGCGTCTTATAGCAGCTTTGCAGCGCGAGCGCCGGGGTATTGAAAAAAACCGGGTTCAGGCCGTCGGTGACGTCCTTGTACTTGCTCTTTTTTACGGTTTTTTCTCTGACCAGTTTGGTCCCGAGCTTCTCGAACAGTCCCGTCATCGGCAGCAGCGCAAGGGCGCAGCCGAGATTGAAGATCGTATTGGTGTTCGCGATCATGCCGGAGTTGGCAGTTTTTTCCCAAAGCTTATCCAGAAGTCCGATCTTGTACACGATCGTCACGACGAGCAGAACGAGGATCGATTTGCTGAGGTTATAGAGGATATTGACAATGCCGACGCGACGCGCCTCCGCCTTTGAGCCGATGGAGATGACGATGGCAGTGGTCACGCAGTCGCCGAGATAGACGCCGACGATGACCGAATAGATCGACTTGAACATCAGCTTGCCGGATTGGGAAAACGCCTGCAGAATACCGATGGTCGCCGAGGAGCTCTGCAGTGTGAACGCGACGCCTGCGCCGGTGACGTAGCCGAGAAACGGATTGTCCCCAAGCCGTGAAAAGAGCGTTTCAAAGACACCGGACTCCGAAAGCGTGTTGACCGCACCGGTCATATTGAGAAGACCCGAGAACAGAATGCCGAAACCGATCGCAATATTGCCGACAGAACGAGCATTTTTGAAAAAGCTTGTCATGATCAGCACGATGCCGATGATGAGCGCGATCGGCGCGAGCGTGGACGGCTGAAAAAAGCGCAGAACCGACGAACCGGACGAGTCGATGTCCAGAAGACGGATGATCTGTCCGGTGACCGTAGTGCCGACGTTTGCGCCGATGATGATGCCGAGCGACTGATGCAGCGTCAGAATGCCGGCGCCGACAAGACCGGCGGTAATGACGATCGTCGCGGTGGAAGACTGAATGAGCGCGGTTACCAGAACACCGAGCACAAAGGCCTTGAGCGGATTGTCCGTTACCTTGCTCATCGCTTTTTTCAACGTGCCGGATGAATTCTCTTTCAGGGAATCGCCCATCAGGCGCATGCCGTAAAGGAACATCGCCAGACCGCCCAAAAGAGATATCACATTGAAAACGTCCATACTGTCTCCTCGACTGATCGAATCGCATACTTTCTTATTATAATGATATCACGCCGATCGCAAATTCGTCAAGACCGCGTCCTTTTCCGACGGGACGCGGCCCCTGACCGCCCGTTCGCGCCGTCCGAAAGAAAGCCGTATCCCCGAAACCGTACAAGCCGGCATCCGCCGTTCCGCGTTTACGCGATTTTTACGCAAATTGTTTGCGTTCAACAGTTGAAAACGCGTTCCGTTTCTGTTACGATAATAAATAGGAATATAAGGGGGAGGATGCGTTTTTATGACCATCGAAAACTGGCTTGGAATCATTGGCGGTATCGCCATATTCCTGTTCGGTATCAAGATCATGGGTAACGGCATCGAGCGATTGGCAGGCGCAAAACTGAAGTCGATCCTCGAAAAGCTGACGACTAACCGTTTCCTCGGTTTGTTGGTCGGTACCGTGATCACCGGTATCATTCAAAGCTCAAACGCCGTCTCGGTCATGACAGTCGGTTTTGTCAACGCGGGGCTGATGCCGTTGGAAAACGCGGTCGGCGTCATCATGGGCGCGAACGTCGGTACGACCATCACCGGTCAGCTCATCGCGTTCAACATCGACACCTACGCGCCGATTATCGCATTTGCCGGCGTTATGGCGATGACGTTTTTGAAAAAGCGCCCCTGGAACGATATCCTTTACGCCCTGACCGGTCTCGGGCTTCTGTTTATGGGCATGATGCTGATGAAAGAGCACATGCTGTATCTGAAAAACGAAGCGTGGTTCGTCAATCTGATCGCAAATCTCAATAACCCGCTTCTTGCGGTGCTTGTCGGCACGATCATGACGATGCTTCTGCAGAGCGTGTCCGCGTCGGTCGGCGTTCTGCAGGCGATGGCGATGTCCGGCGCATTGGGCGCGCATCCGCTTACGATCGCGGTTTACCTCATCTGCGGACAGAACATCGGCTGCACGATGGTTTCGATCCTCGCTTCCGTCGGCGGCACGAAGGACGCAAAGCGCACCGCATGCATCCACGTGCTGTTCAACGTGTTTGCTTGTCTCATCTGCATCCTCCTGCTGCAGCTTTTCCCCGGTGTGCTGACCCTGATCGAGCGGATCTCCGGCAGCGTCAACGGCGGGCCGAACTATGCGCAGCAGCTCGCGAACGCGAACACGTTCCTGAAGATCGCGGCGACGCTCATCATGTTCCCGCTTTCGTCGCTTCTCATCAAGCTCTCGCGTCTGATCATTCGCGGTGAGGATAAGCTTGAAGGACGGCGGCTCATCCACATCGTCGGCGGCAAGGACTTCGGTTCTTCCGTGACAGCCGTTGCGTCCGTTGAGAAAGAAACTGAGCGTATGTATGATATCGCGCATGAGAATCTGCAAAAGACATACGCCGCGATGACCGCACCCAGAAAGAACGATCTCGACGGCATCGGCGAAAACGAGGAAACGCTCGACTGGCTGAACTCCGAGATCTCGAAGTACCTTGTGGAGATCAACCGGAACGGTCTCGGCGAAGCCGACGCGCGTTCCGTCGATCGTATGCATCACGTGATCGTCGACTACGAGCGTATCGGCGACCATGTGAACAACATCGCGGGCTATATCCAGCACATGCGTGAAAAGAAGATCAACTTCTCCGAAGCGGCGATGGATGAGATCGCGCCGCTGTTCCTGAAGGTTTTGAACATTGTCGGAGACGCGCACACCTGCATGCAGAATCCGAAGGCGGTTCCGCTTTCGGACATTGCCAGACGCGAACAGGAGGTCGACGATCTCGTCGATCTGTACGAGAACAACCACATCAAGCGTCTTTCCGAGGGCAAGTGCTCCGCGGAGATCGGCATGCTGTATGTCGAAGCGCTCACCGACCTTGAGCGTATCTCCGACCACGCGCTGAATATCGCCGAAGCAGGACAGGCATAAAGCCAAAATCACAGGAAGCGGGGATCCATTCCCCGCTTTCTTCTTGCAGATTCACATCGGCGGACAGATCCGAACCCGAATGCCTGCCGATACGGAAATACCTTCGCGCGGCCGAATGGATCTGTTTTTTCAGCCGCCGCCGTTTTCAGCGGATGCGCGGCGTGCCTTCCTGCTGCTCCGTAACCGAATCGATCTTTTCACCGGAGAAGCGGAACAAATGCAGGACGCGTTGTGACGCGCCCGTTTCATCGATACGGTATGCTTCAGCAAGCAAAGAGCCATCCGCGTTTTCCGTAATGCCGCACAGACGCCATCCGATCGGCTGCGCCGTCGGTTTGCGGAAAGCCAGCATGCCGTCCCTGTCTGCATAGTATCCCTCGCAGAAGCGATTGATCTCCGCCGTCTGCATCAGCTTGGAGAGCAGATTCCGGAAAAGCGAATACTCCAAATCCGTAACGACCCATCCGTCCTCCGTATCGGTCTGCACAAACTGTTCCGTGTTCGCGCCGAAGAAACGAACGATATCAAACGGCGCCGATTCTCTTTCGCTCAGAAAGCGGTAGTAATAGCAGATACAGATAACCTGCCTCGATTCCCAGTTGTCTACCCGTATCTGCGGGAACAGGGATTCCGGACAGACCGGCGCATACTCCTGAGACAGCGTTTCCACGTTCTGCGTGTGGTTCTCCAGCATGTAATCGTCCGAAACGGCAAAGTACTCGTATTCCGACGGCAGCAGGCCGGCGTCCCACGTCGGGTCGAACTGATAGTATTGCCCGTCGATGCGCGCGACGTTCCAGATGTGAGATCCGCGCGGGATCGGATCGCTGACGTATCCGGCGATGTACATGCAGTCGATCCCGGCAAGATTATACAGATAATACAGCGCCTCCGAGTATCCGGCGCAGACCGTCTTGCGTTTCACAAGCGCATCGTACAGAAGAAGCTGTTTCCCATTCTCATAATAGTCGTTATAGTCGTACTCGACGTTGTCGGCAAGATACCGATACAAATACAGCGCAGTCTGAAACTCGGTGCTCCCCTCGGGAACGGTGTCGACGATTGCCTGCGCCGCGGCGACTCCCTCGAGATAATACTGCACGCACCGGGCGTCCGGGATACCGTTGATCGTCACAAGGACATAGGTCAGCGTTTCACCGGTTTCCGTTTCAAAGCTCTGCACGTCCAGCGAACCGATCCCATTTCCGTCGATATAATAGATGCGGTTCAGCATCTGATGCACGCCGAGAATGTCCGCATACGTAAACTCGGTCGTCGGGATGGAAAATCGACTGTACCCGTGCGCAAGCGCGTAATCCAGCGTGACCGTCAGCGATTTCAGATTGTCCGGGATATACCGGTCCAAAGACTGCGTGCGCGGCAATTGGTCCGGTCGATACGCAAGGACTTCCGTCTTTGGGACATTGACGATGTGTTCGTTTTTGTCGGCGTCGACCTCATAGAAGGCGATCTCATCGGGCGTGATGACGCCCTCCGGCAGCGTGCTGATCCGGAATGCTCTTGCCCAGGTGAGCGAGATCTCCTCCCGCAGCGGTTCCGTCGGCGCGGGGGTCTCGTCAGGCACGGGCGCTTCCGTCAGCACGGGAGTTTCCGTGGGGATCGGCGTTTCTGCTGACGCCGTCTGCGCTGCGTTGCTGTCTCCGCATCCGAGGATCATCAATCCGCAGAACAGGACGATCGCAAGGATCCATAGCTTTTTCATTTCTTGTGCTCCTTTCTCTCCCGGAAGATCCACAGGCGTACACGGAAAGCCGAACCTTTTTCGGCTCTATGAAAGCCCGGCGCGATCCCGATGCCAAACGTCTGCTGTGTCTCCTATATCTCATAGACACTTCAAAGCGCCGAAATGTGACATGATCCGAAAAAAAGGATCCGTGCAGAATTGCACGGACCCTTTGACCGGAATTATTTCAGCCAGATCTTTTCACAGAACAGAATGAACAGAACCGCGCCGCCGAGGAATATCCCGATGACCGTAAAGATTGCCAGGAGCGAACCGCGGATGGCGGCTTTCCCCTCCGGCGACCGCGGCGACACCTTAAACCTGCCGGATTCGTCCGTACCGGTTTCGGATTTCGGACGATACCACGGCATTCCGTCAACGTTCATGTTGACGATCGTTTCGCCGTCGTCCTCTTCATATCTGTCCCGTCGTTTTGACATCGTTACTTGTTACCCTTTTGCTTTTCGGTGCTTCCCTTTTCGCCCTCTTCGGCCTTCATCTTCGCAACGAGCTCATCCAGTTCCTTCTGGCGCTCCGGCGTGTTGAACAGATGGCACGCGCAGAAGTGTTCGGGCTCAAGCTCCTTGAAGTCGGGCTGAATATATTTGCACACTTCCATGCACTTGCGGCAGCGGGTGTGGAATTTGCAGCCGGACGGCGGATTTGCCGGGGAAGGAATGCTTCCTTCCAGAATGATACGGTTAACCTTGTAGTCCGGATCCGGGTACGGAATTGCGGAGAACAGCGCTTCCGTGTAGGGATGCTTCGGATTCGCGTAGATCTTCTCGGTCGGCGCAAACTCGACCATGTTGCCGAGATACATGACGCCGACGGTGTCGGAAATGTACTCGACGACGGACAGATCGTGCGAAATGAACAGGTAGGTCAGACCGAACTGCTTCTGCAGATCACGCAGAAGGTTGATGATCTGCGCCTGAATGGAAACGTCCAGAGCGGAAACCGGCTCGTCGCAGACGATGAAGTCCGGGTTCAGAGCAAGCGCACGCGCGATGCAGATACGCTGACGCTGACCGCCGGAGAACTCATGCGGATAACGCGGCTTGTAGTAATCCGGCAGACCGCATGCTTCCATGACGCGCGAGATGTAATCGTCGAACTCTTCCGGCGGAACGATGCCGTGTTCGCGAACCGCTTCCCCGATGATCTCACCGATCGGAAGACGGGGCGAAAGACTGGCGTACGGGTCCTGGAAGATGATCTGGATGTTCGGGCGTTCCTTGCGGAGATCGTTCTTGCTCAGCGCAAAGATGTCCTTGCCGCCGATGAACACCTGTCCATCCGTCTTTTCGATCAGTCTCAGAAGCGTACGGCCGATGGTCGATTTGCCGCAGCCGGACTCGCCGACCAAACCCATCGTTGTGCCGCGCTTGATCTTGAAGGAGACGTCGTCGACCGCTTTGACGTTGCCGACCGTGATCTTGAAGAAGCTGGACTTGATCGGGAAGTATTTCTTCAGGTTTTTGACAACCACGAGGTTATCGGGGTCATTCTCTGCTCCATCGAAGATCGATGAAGTATATTCATCATAGACTTTTACTTCTTCCATCTCACAGCTCCTCCACGTTTACAGCTTTCGGATAACCGAGGACCTCGCCCTTATCGATGTAACGATAGCAGGAAACGACGTGCGTATCGTTGATCTTGATGGCAGGCGGATAATCTCCGTTGCATTGCTCGCAGCGCATTTCGCAGCGATCACGGAAATAGCAGTAGTTCGGCATGTTGACCGGGTTCGGAACATTGCCGGGAATGTTGTACAGCGTATCGGACTTGTGGCCGACGACCGGCTTGGACTTCATCAGACCGATGGTGTACGGATGCGACGGATGGTGGTAAATGTCCGACGCCGTGCCCTTCTCGATGACGCGGCCTGCATACATAACGACGACGTAGTCCGCCATGCCCGCGACGACGCCGAGGTCGTGCGTGATCAGCATGATCGAGGAGTTGACCTTTTCCTTCAGGTTCTGCAGCAGATCGAGGATCTGCGCCTGAATGGTAACGTCCAGAGCCGTGGTCGGCTCGTCTGCGATGATCAGCGTCGGGGAGCACGCAAGCGCGATCGCGATGACGATACGCTGGCGCATACCGCCGGACAGCTCGTGCGGATACATCTTGTAAACGCCTTCCTTGTTCGCGATACCGACCATTTCGAGCATCTCGAGCGTACGTGCCTTGACCTGCTCCTTCGTCCAGTCGGGATGATGCAGGAACAGAACCTCGTCGACCTGATCGCCGATGCGGAAGACCGGGTTCAGGGACGTCATGGGCTCCTGGAAGATCATGGAGATCTCGTTGCCGCGGATGTCCTCCATCACGGAGTTCGGCGTGTTGACGATGTTGTACGCCGTGCCGTCGCCCTTGTTGAAACGGATCTCGCCGCCGACGACCTGACCGCTCGGACGCTGCAGAAGTTGCATCAGCGAGAGGGAGGTGACGGACTTGCCGCAGCCGGACTCGCCGACGACGCCGACGGTCGAATGCTTCGGAACCTCGAACGAGACGCCGTCGACCGCGCGGACCGTGCCGACGTCGGTGAAGAAGTACGTGCACATGTTGTCGAATTCGACAACGTTGTTCTCGTCCTTCATCTTGGTCGTGTACAGCTTCGGATCCTTGTTGGCGTCCGCACGCTGTGCCTCTAATTTGCGGGTGACTTTTCGATTGAATCTGGTAATTTTTCTCGATTCACGCGCGGAAATATAGGAGGATTTTTTCTTTTGTTCCATGACTCACGCCTCCTTACTGCTTGGATTTCGGATCGTACGCATCGCGCAGACCGTCGCCGACAAAGTTGAATGCGATAACCGTCAAGCAGATCAGCAAGCCGACGGGGATCCAGATGTAAGCATAGTGTGCCATTGCGGATGCGGAAGATACCGAGTTGATGATCGTTCCCCAGGTAGCCAGCGGGTGCTTGACGCCCAGGCCGAGGAAGGACAGCGTCGACTCCGTCAGAATCGTACCGCCCATGCCCATCGTCGCGGAGACGATCAGCTGCGGCATGACGTTCGGGATCAGGTGACGGAAGATGCGGTGCTTGACACGGATACCGGTCGCCTCTGCCGCAAGCATGAACTCCTGCTCACGCAGCATGAGGATCTGACCGCGGACCAGACGGGCAACGCCTGCCCAGCCCATGATACCGAGCATCGCCATCATGACGATCAGTCGGATGTAGGTGTCAAGTCGCATTGCGTCCATCATCGCGCCGAGGATGATCATGATCGGCATCGAAGGCAGGCAGTAGAAGATATCGACCAGTCGCATGATCAGGAAGTCGACCCACTTGCCGTAGTAGCCGGCAAGACCGCCCATGATGATACCGAGGAAGCACTCGAGGAAGACGACCACGAAGCCGACCATCAGGGAGATACGGCCGCCGTACATGATACGCGCGAACACGTCGAATCCGTCGCCGTCCGTACCGAGGATGTGCGCGCCGCTCGGCGCCGCGAACGTATCAATAACGTAGGTGATCTGGTCGCAGTTGATCGTGTACTGACCGACTTCCTTCTGCGTGATGCGCAGTTCGGTATCCGCATACTGAAGCTTGCCGTTTTCATCGTACTGATAACGGCCGTCTTCGGTCTGCATCGGGATCGCGTGCGTGAACGCCGATTTGATCTCGCCGCGGGAAACCATCGCATTGATCTCTTCGGCAAGCGCTTTCTTGAGCTCGTATTCAACGGTATCGTCGCCGTTGTAGCGGCGGATGATGAAGTGCGTCAGCTCGCCGAATTCCTTGCCGGAGTCGTCCTTGATGATGTAGGCGCCGTCCTCTTCCTTTACGGTATAGGACTTGCCGTCCGCCGTGAAGGTTCCGCTGCCGAACGCTGCCAGCAGCGCGTTGTTCTTAAGCTCTGCGGAGACCGCCGCGCCCTTTTCGATCGTGTCGATGCCCAGGGTCGTATAGATCCTTGCAAGCTTCTTTTCACCGACCTGATAGGCGGTATAGACGTCCTCGTTGACAGTGACGATATAATCCTTGCCGTCCACGGTGAAGAGCTCGCCGCTTTCGACCGCCGCAAGCGCAGCGTCTTCGAACGCACCGGGCATCGCCGCAACGCCCTTTTCATAGAGGAAGTCCTGCGTCAGCGCCGTGATCGTGAAAGACTTTTTGGAGCCGGGCTCAAAGTAATACGTCGTGCCTTCGAACTCGAACTCACCGGACTTGTTGCCCTTGCAGTTTGTCTTCAGGGCTTCAACAAACGCTTCTCCGAGATCAACGGACGGATCGTTGTATTTCAGCGTTTTCGCAATGCCGTCGAACGAACCGATCTCTGCAAGGTTGCTGCCGAAGACCGCGATCTTTTTGCTGTCCGCGAAACCGTTCAGCGTATACAGCTCGTCGCTGTTCTTTTCGATCTCGTAAACGGCGTTCATACCTTCGACAAAGAGGGTTTGTTTGCCGTCCGCGTTCATCGCTTTGATGTTCGTGGTCATCTTGCGGTTGACGCCGCTTTCGACCTCGACGGAAGGATCGACTTCGTTCGTCTCAAACGTCGTATTGTCCTTGACGGAGGCATAGTTGGTGTTCAGCGTGTCGTAGCGGTAGAAGATGTCCTTCTGCCCGTAGGGGTAGAAGATCGGCCCGAGGAACGACAGGATGAACATGATCACCAGAAGCGTCGTGCCGAAAACCGCAAGACGGTTCTTGATGAAGCGCTTGAAAACCTTGCGTCCCGGGGAAAGGACCTTGACACGGCTGACGTCGTCAAGCTTGACTTCGCCGTTATCGGTCTTGACCTGGGATGCTGCTCTTGCTTTGAGGGTCTCATTCAGATTGTAGCTTGCCATTGAATTATACCCCCTTACTCAAGACGTACTCTCGGGTCAACCGCGCCGTACAGAAGGTCGGAGATCAGGTTGCCGAGCAGTGTCAATATGGAAATAAACGCCAGATAGAACATGGTGAACGGAACGTCCGCCTGAACCATCGATTCGTATGATGCAAAGCCGATGCCGCGGATCGCGAACAGCGTTTCCGTGATCAGCGCGCCGGAGAACAGTCCCGGCAGCGATCCGCCGACCATGGTCACCAAGGGGATCAGCGTATTGCGGAACGCGTGATAGTTGATGACTTTCTTCTCGGGAACGCCTTTTGCGCGCGCCGTACGGATGTAGTCCGAGTTCAGAACCTCGAGCATGTTCGTACGGGTG
This sequence comes from Clostridia bacterium, assembly GCA_017524445.1. Taxonomy (GTDB): domain Bacteria; phylum Bacillota; class Clostridia; order Christensenellales; family CAG-138; genus UBA3792. The sequence continues at coordinate 10,021 of JAFXVP010000002.1, forward strand.
TAACGCATCAATCCGCCGATGGACAGAATGCTCAGTGTGATCGCCGGCAGGACGAAGTGCTTCGCAACGTCGAGGAACTGCATAAACGGCGATAAACTGTCATAATACTTTCCCTGCATACCGGACAGATCGAACCAGCCGAGCTTTACGGAGAAAACGTATTTCAATACCGTTGCCAGGAAGAAGGTCGGCAGCGAAATACTGACCATTGCGAAGACGGTCGTGAAATAGTCCAGAAAACCGTATTGCTTCTTTGCCGCAACGACGCCCAGAGGGATCGCAATAAAAATTTCAACAAGCAGGGTCACTACCCCGAGTGCAAAGCTGTACCAGATCGTATTGCTGAACTCTTCGGTTACAGGAATCGTCCATCTCCAGCTGTCACCCCATTCTCCTCTTATCGCCGTCCTCAGCCAGGTAAAATAGCCCCGAACGACGCCCTGATCCATACCGTACTGGCTCTTCAGATCGTTGAGCCATTCCGTCGCGCTCTTGCTCGCGCCGGGTCTGGATGCAAGCTGCTGCGCCTTCGTCTCCAGGTAGCTGCCCGGCATGTTGTACAGCAGGGCGTAGACCAGGAACATGACGAAGAACAATATTATGATGCTATATAGCACACGTCTTACTGTAAACTTCAGCATTCACTCCACCACTCTCATAAAAAAGTAGGACAAAAAACAATCATTTACGGCGGAAGGGGATGTTGAAGCATCCCCTTCCAACGATTGTTACAACTCAGATTGCCGTAACCGTTTTGGCTTATTGTGCAACCACTGCCATCGTGGTCTCCCAGTTGCCGAACAGACCCCAGAACGGCGTCATGTCAGGCGTGACGGTATCGATGACGATACGCTGCGTGGAAACCGTGGTGCATTCCTTTCTCTGATAGGTCGGAAGCTCGCAGCCCCAATCCATGATGATTTCCATAGCTTCCTTGTAGGTCGCCTTACGGAAGTCGGTATCAGCGGAGGTACGGCCTTCGATGATCAGCTCATCGAGGTGCGCATCCTGGACCTGATAGTGGTTGGAGTTCGTGTTCTGACCGTTTGCATTGCGGGAGTGATAGACCTGATACATATCCGGGTCAACGCTCGCCTGCCATGCTGCTGCCCACATATCGGCAGTGTTGGCTTCGAGGTTGTTGTTCCAGGTAGAGGAGTTGACGTCGTTCACCTGCAGCTTGATGCCGAGCTCTTCGCAGACATTGGATGCTGCAACCGCGATGCCGTATGCCGGGTGGTCCTGCTGACCTGCGCCGGGGATCATGATCTCGAAGGACGGAGCGTTGACGAACATGCCGGTCGCTTCATCGAATTCGATGCCTGCGCCCTTGAAGAAGCCGATTGCCGCATTCTTCGCCGCTGCGTACTTCTCTTCGTCGTTCATGCCTTCGGTGTAGATCGGGTTGCCATCCACGTCGACGGAGTATGCATTCTTGTAACCTGCATCGGTCGGCTGCGGAGCTGCCCAGGAGGTGTTGGAGATCGGGTACTGGATGACCACTGCGCGATCGCCATAGTAGGAGTTGATAACGGTGTCACGATAGACTGCCATCAGCGTCATGAAGCCCTTGCGGAGGTTCTTGGATTCGGTGGAACCCAGCTCGTTGTTCATGCAGACGCGGTTTGCGTTGATGCCGATGTAGCCGTAGCCGCGGTAGTCAACGAGGTAAGTCGTGATGACGTCGCCGACGAGCTCGCCGTTGCTGTTGAGGTCCTTGATCGCCTTCAGAGCCGCGTCGTTGATGGACGGGGCCGCGAGGTCGAACGTGCCGGTGCCGATGCCCGGGATGTAGTCGGAGTCAGTGCCTTCCTGCATGAGCAGCGTCTCGATTGCCGGAGCGCCCAGGAAGTACGTCGGGTTCGCCTTGAAGGTGATAACGCCGTTGTTGTAACCTTCGAAGGTGTACGGGCCAGCGCCGAGCGGCTTGTCGGTGTGCGCCTTGACGCCGGAGAGGTCGCCCTTCTTGAAGCCGAAGGAGTTGTTCGCGTAGTCATAGAGCGCTTCGTCGCCGTAGTAGTGGAGCGGCGCGAGCCAGAAGCTCATGTTGTAGATCGCCGTTGCATCGAACTCGGTGCAATGTACGGTCATGGAGTAATCGCCGGTGCGGATGATGCCCGGGATGCTGGTCATGCTGTCGTTGGTGGTGACCCACTCATCGAAGCGCGCATAGTTGTCGCCGAGTTCTGCCTGGAGCAGTTCTGCAAACGACTTGGTCGCAGCTTCCTTCTCGATACCGTCAGCGCTCATGTCATAGTCATAAGCTGCCTTGATCTGTGCGAAGTATTCTTCCGGCGTGTCGCAGGGTTCGAAGCCCCAGAGCACGCAGCCGAACTGGTTCATCAGAGCGGGATCTGCCGCAACGTCTGCATAGGTCAGATCCGGATTGAGGTAACCCTGAACGTACTTGTCATCGGCATAGGACGCGTTGACATAGTCAACGATGTCCTGCGCAAACTTTGCACCTGCCGCATTGAACGCGGTCCAGAAGGTGTTGTAATCTTCCTCGGTGAAGTTGTCGTTCGCGGTGTAGCCGCCTTCCTTCGTTGCTGCAACGAGGCCGAGACGGGAAGCCATGGACTTGTAGTAGTCATTGATGCCTTCGATCGGGAGTGCATACAGCGTGGAGGAACCGTCGTACGTCGGGTCTGCGCAAACGTAGATGCCGAAGATAACGTCATCGATCGTTGCCGGTACGCCGTCGGAGAAGACGATGTCGTCTCTCATGACGATGTTGTAGTCAACGGTGCCGTCGTCGTTCTGAACAACTTCAACGTTTGCCATGCCATAGTAGGTGTAGTCCTTGCCGTTGTAGGGAACGGTCGTGCCTTCGATGCCGTTGTTGATGACAGCACCGCCACGGTCGCTTGCGAGGATACCGGTCACAACCATGCCGACTGCATCGCCGTCATACGCGGTGGTGTAGAAGAACGGGCTGAACTTCTGACCGAAGGTCGCTTCCGCATAGACCGCTCTGGTTCCCGCAACCGTGTGGGACTCGAACGTCGGGCCCTTCGGCGGGACGATCGGTTCGGGTTCGGGCTCGGTGGGCTCAGCGGGCTGTTCGGCGGGCTGCTCAGCGGGCTGTTCCGCGGGCTGCTCAGCGGGCTGTTCCGCGGGCTGTTCCGCGGGCTGCTCAGCGGGCTGTTCTGCAGGCTGTTCGGTTACCGGTTCGGGGTTGGTCTGGCATGCTACGAGCGCAAAAACCATAACCAGTGCCAGAAGCAGGCATACGAGAGTCTTAGTTTTTCTCATTTTTGTATCTCCTTATCTTTTTTATATCACGACGGTGGCTTTCGTCTCCGCGCGCTATACGGGTTATTTCCGGATCTTCATCCGGATAAGCGATCCTTGCCGTTCCGCATTGAACCATCGAGAGATCCCTGCGGAGAAAAAAAATCGCAAAGGATGCGGCGAGGATCATCAGGGTGATTCCGAGAAAGATCATATCCGTCACGGTTTCGCCGTTGATCGCCCACGAAACGATATGGCCGATCGCCGAGACGCCGGACAGGATCGCTGCGCTGATGCCGGTTGCGGCAAAGCGGTCGCCGATCTTATCCCGATGCTCCCGCGTGACCTTGTCGGTCGCGCGCCACATCCGAACGGCTGCCGTTCCCATAAAGAAGATCGGGAACATCAGCCCCACGAACGGAATAATCACGTAATACTGTTCGATCGCGATCACGTCCTGATTCCGTTCATTGATCCCGGTGAGAAGCAATGCGCCGATGAACGCCGCCGCAAGCAGTCCCACAAGAATCGTAAAGAGGATCTTTCTCTGTCTGACGAGCGCTGCCGGTTTCTCGAAGCAGAACCAATCGCCTCTGTAAACCGCCTTGGTTACCAACTTTCCGGTTCTCGGATCCACCACGTTTTCCAGGCGGTAATCCGACGTATACTTTGTTGATACCAATACAGCGTCTCCTTTTCGAAAGAATACTCCTCGATTACCATTTGATTATATCCCATGTCTCATAGAATTTCAACTGTTTTTTTTTCACAGAGACATGTTTTCAAAAAAACCGGATCGGAAAAGCGTCATTTTTGTCGCAACCTGCGGCCTTGTCTGCAGTTCCGACAGTTCTTTTTCCTTGATGCGGACCTATTATAGCGTATAAATGCCGCAAATGCAAGTATAAAAATACCGCCTCGACGTCCGTTCCGCTTGTGCTCCTTCGCAATATCTGCTATACTGCTGCCATGGAAGAAAAACCGCTCCCGCTCTGGGACAAAAACTTTACGATCATAACGGTCGGTTCTCTGATCTCCATGCTCGGCTCCGCGGTCGCGGGGTGGGCAATGGGACTTTTGGTATACGCCGAAACGGAGAACTCCCTTGCGTTTGCCGCGTTCATGATCCTGTACAGTCTTCCCCGCATTCTGCTGCCGCTGTTCGTAGGCCCGTATCTCGATCGCTTCTCGCGGTGCAAGGTCATCTATACGCTGGATTTCGTCTCCGCCGGTCTTTACGTGATCCTTTTCTTCATATTATATAACGGCTGGTTCAACTACTATGCCTTCCTTGCGGGCAGCGTGCTGATCGGCTCGATCGACAGCGTTTACAACGTCGCGTACGACAGCTTGTACCCGAACCTGATCCCGAAGGGCAATTTCCGCAAGGCGTACTCGGTTTCAAGTCTGCTCTATCCCCTGTCCGCCGCCGTGATGATCCCCGTTGCGGGTATTGCCTATACGATCAGCGACAAGGGCATCGCGTTTCTGTTCCTGTTCAACGCGCTGACGTTTCTGATCGCCGCGATCTTCGAAACGCGCATCCGTCTCGACGAAACGCAGGTCCGTTCCGAAGAATCGACGGGTTTTTCGCAGTTCGTCTCCGATTTCAAGGAAGGGATCGCCTATCTGAAACAGGAAAAAGGCCTCATGGTCATCACTGTGTACTTTTTCGCCACGACGCTCTGCGGCGGCGTGATGAACGTGCTGCTGCAGCCGTACTTCTACCGCATGGCGCCGGAGACCATCCCCGCGCCGTTTGCGACCGGCGTACTGCTGTTTACCGTCATCGAGGCATGCAACACGGTCGGACGGCTCGCGGGCGGCGGCGTTCAGTATTTTCTGAAATACCCGACCGACAAGAAATACGCCATCGCCGTGTTCGTGTATCTCGCGATCTGCGTGCTCGAGGGCGGCTTTCTGCTTTTGCCGAACTCACTTTGGTGGGTCATGTGCCTCTTTAACTTCGTCGCCGGCATGCTCGCCGTCAACAGTTACAACATCCGCATCGCGGCGACGCAGAGCTACGTGCCGGATTCGATCCGCGGCCGGTTCAACGGCGTGTTTCTCATGTTCAACGTGCTCGGCTCGATCCTCGGACAGGTGATCGGCGGCTGGGCAGGCGCTTTGGTCAACGACCGCGAAGCGGTGATCGCGCTCGGCGCGGCGTCGTTCCGGCTGACCGTTCCGCACGTGGTGCTGCTGATCAACGCGATCAACGTGCTCTGCGTGTTGTTCATCATGCTGCCGGGCAGGAAGTATGTAAAAAAGATCTACAACGTCCCCATCTGATCGTTTCGAAAGGATGCGCATATGAACGGGATCGCCGAAAACCGCATATTTGTACGAAGAACGGCGCTGCTGTCGGTCGTGCACGCCGCGGTGGACCTTGCCTGCGCCGCGCTGTTCTTTTCCGTGCTGAAGGGCGACGAGCTCTGGCTGGGCATGGTGCTCTACAACGCCTGCGCGTTCCTCTTCCAGCTTCCGATGGGCGTCGTCGCAGACAAGCTGAACCGCAACATGCTCTTTGCCGCGGTGGGGTGCGCTTTGGTCGCGTTTGCGTTCGGGCTTCGGTCCGTGCCGATCCTTGCCATGGTCGTCGCGGGACTCGGCAACGGCGCGTTCCATGTCGGCGGCGGGATCGAGATGCTGAACGGATCGGAAACGAAAGCCGGTCCGCTCGGCGTGTTCGTCTCCCCCGGCGCGATAGGACTGTATTTCGGGCGGGTCTTTTCCTCCGCAATGCTTTCTCTGCCGTGGCTGCTGCCCGCGATCCTGCTTGCACTCAGCGCGGCGATCCTGCTGCTCGGAAAAGCGGAATTCAAAGAGGGTTCGCATAATGCAGAGTTGTCCTTCGATCTGCCGAAAGGTGGGATATGGCTTCTTGCCCTGCTGTTTTTCGTCGTCGTGCTGCGCTCGTTTATGAGCACGACCGAAGCGTTTTCGACCGGCGATTTCCTCTCCGGCTCCGATTCGTGGCGGATCGGTCTCATCCCCGTGCTGTGCCTTGCGCTCGGCAAGGCGGCGGGCGGGTTCATTGCGGACCGCAACGGACGGATCCCGACGGCGATCGTCTCGCTCGGGCTCTGCGCGCTGTTTCTCTTCTTCCCGCTGCACCCGATCCTTGCGCTTGTTGCGCTCTTCCTGTTTAATATGTCCATGCCGCTGACGCTGTTTGCCTCGGCGCGGCTGCTGAAAGGAGCAAAGGGCACGGCGTTCGGGCTTTTGACCGCAGCGCTGTTCCTCGGCGTCGTGCCGTTCTTTCTCGGCGTGCAGATCCCGGCGTCGAATATCCTGTTCGGCGTGCTTGCCGCCGTTTCGGGCGTGCTGCTCGTGATCGGGCTGAAGGAGCCGAAATGAGCTACCCGCTGTCGCTCGTGCTTGCGCTTCTGATGACGGAAGCGATCGAGATCCCTGTGTGCCTCCTATGGGGCATGCGCGGACGCGATCTCATCTTCGTCGTTCTTGCGAACGTGCTGACGAATCCGCTCCTGAACGTGCTGTACGCGATCGCGTATGTGTATACGCGGATCCCGCCCGCTGCGGCGCTCGCCGTGCTGGAATCTGCCGCCGTCGCAGCCGAATGGATCGTCTACCGGTCCGCGACCCAAACAAAGCGTCCGTTTCTCGTTTCCCTGACCGCAAACGCCGTGTCCTTCGGGCTCGGTTTGCTGATAACGACATTCATATTATAAGGAGGTATGCTTATGTTCCGTATCATTGGGGATATTGCCGTCGAACCGTGGGAGCCGGTGAAACCGACCCCTGCGCCGTCGCCCATCTGGACGATCCTCGGGATCGTCGCAGGCGTCGCCGTGATCACCGCCGTCGTGATCGTGATCCTGGTCAAAAAGAAGAAAGGCGGTAAATGACAATGGGCATTCTTTGGGATGAAGTCATCGAACCGTTTGAGATCGTAAACGACCCGTCGCCGATTTGGTGGATCCTCGGCGTGGTAGGCGCCGTCGCGGCGGTCACCGCGGCGCTCATCGTGCTGCTGAAAAAGAAGAAAAATAAGGAGAAATGAAATGAACAACCGGGCTCTGAAACAAATCTTTACGGACACCGATTTCGTCCACCGCAGCGGCACGCCGGAGGAACTGCGCGTCGCGGAATACCTCAAAGCGCGCTGTGAAGCGCTCGGGGTACCTGCACATCTCGAATCCTTCCCCGTGCCGATGGGCGAGATCGAGGAAGCGCACGTTTACGCGGACGGCAGGGAGATCCCCGCGAAGGGATTCTTCTGCTGCGGCAGCGGCGAGGTCGAAGGCGAGCTTTACTACATGCCCGCGCAGGACAAGGTCTCTGTCGCCGGCGCAAAGGACAAGATCGTGCTGATGGATACGGCGGGCATCGGGTTCTTCGGCTATCAGGACCTCATGAAGGCGGGCGCGAAGGGCATTCTGTTCCAGTACGGTGATCTTCACAACGGGAATCACGACATCGACGAGCGTGACCTTCGCGCACACGTCGTCGGCGAGGAGCGCAAGGTGCTCTGCGCCATGCTGCACGTTTCCGAGGCGGTCGCGCTTGTGAAAAACAGGACGAAGCGCGTGCGCATTGCGATCCGGCAGCGCGAATACGAAGGCGAATCGCACAACGTCGTTGCGGAGATCCCCGGCAAAAACCGCGAGTGGATCACGCTTTCCGCGCATTACGACACCACCGCGCTCTCTCACGGCTCCTACGACAACATGACCGGCTGCGCGGGACTCTTGGGCGTGATGGACGCGCTGAAAAACAAGCCCAAAAACTACGGGCTCCGTTTTGTCTTCTGCGGCAGCGAGGAGCGCGGGCTTCTGGGCTCCAAGGCGTACGTGCGCGATCACGAGGCGGAGCTCGGCGGCATTGCGCTGAATATCAATCTCGACATGATCGGCACGATCATGGGCAAGTTCCTCGCGCGGGTCTCCGCCGAAGAGAAGCTTGCGCACTACATCGAATACATGGGCGCGGAGCTCGGCTTCCCCGTGGACGCGAAGACCGGCGTGTATTCCAGCGATTCGACGCCGTTCGCCGACAAGGGCGTTCCCGCGCTGTCGTTCGCGCGGATCGCAAGCGCCGCCGTCGCGCCGATCCATTGCCGCTTCGACCGGCCGGACGTGCTTTCGATGGATCAGCTGCAGAAGGATATCGCCTTTATCGCGGAGTTCACCCGCCGCATGGCGTGCGCCGCGGTATGTCCTGTCGGGCGCGAGATCCCCGATCCGGTCAGAAAGGAACTGGACGAATACCTGTTCCGGAAACGCCGGTCGTAAGCGAATCCGGATATTTAAAAGCGGGGCGATCTGCCCCGCTTTTCGCGTTATTGAACTGTTATGAGACCCATTCGGTCATGATGAACAGACCGGTAAAGACCACGCAGGCGACGATGAAGCCGGCGTTGATATAAAACGGTCTTCGAAAACGCGGCAGATCGGATTCGATCGGCAGGAACCGTCTGCGGCCGCGAACCAGGAAGATCACGCCGACCACGACCAGTCCGATCGTCAGCGAGCCGACCAGCATCGTGGCAAGCGTGCCGAGCATCGCCATGCCCTCGCTCCCCTCGCCTGCCGTCTGAAGCCGCTGTACCAGAAGCGGAAGGAGTCCGCCGAGCGTGTTCATGCCCATGTGCAGCAGGATCGTATAGCGGATGTTTCTCGTACGCCGGTAGATGATCCCGAGCAGAACGCCGATCGGAAACGCGTACAGAAACTGCGTCAGGTTGCCGTGGATCAGCCCGAACAGCAGCGCGGAATACAGGATCGCGTCCATCGGATGATACGCGGAGAGCCGATCGATCAGCGCTTTGCGGAAGAACAGCTCCTCCGCGACAGGCGCAAGGATCACCGTGCTCAGGATCACGGCCCAGGGATCCATCGCAAGGATCATATCCGCTGCCGGATCGGTCAGATCCCCGCCTAAAAGCCCGAAGATCCTTCCGGGAATCGACCCGGCGACCGCAAGCGCATAGACGCACGGAAAGAAGAACAGCAGCATCGGAACGCGCAGCGGCGTCCGTTCCGCCCCGTCGCTTTGCAACGCCGGATCCTTCGGAATACGGCGCAGAAGCAGAAGCCACGCAATCGGCATCGCGATCAGGTCCATGACGACGGTATTGACGATCAGCCAAAGATCCGCCCCGAGCTGCTCCGGCAGTACCAGATCACGTGTCAGATACTGATAAAGGATGACCAGCGCATAGCCGATCGCCATGGTGACGACCGCGGCGAACGCGCAGCGCGAAGCCGTACGGCGCGCGCCGTTCCGATCGGGCAGAATGATTTCTTCCGGCAGCGTTTCCATCGTCGTTCACCGAATGCGCGCCATCGCGTAGTTCTGATAGTCCGGATCGTCGGTGACCTCGCGGATCACGCGGAAGTTCTCCGGGACCGTGATCTCCGCGTCCGGATCGTTCAGCTCGACCTGCAGCATCGCCTTGTCCTGCCATGCCGGATAGAAATCGACTTCGTACGCGTGCGCGTCGTCGACCAGACAGTAGCGCGTCTTGCGGATCGGCATGCACATCGGGTCGGCTTCCATCATGAGCTGCTGATAGTCATCGAGCGACAGCCGCTTTTCGGTCTCGATCCGGCTGCCGTCCGTGCCTGTGCAGTGCGTCGTCATATAATAAATGTAGCTGCCGTCGTTTCCGCGCATGCAGATGCGGCGCTTTTCGCCGCGGACGTCGGTAAGGTACGTCTGAATGATCTCGACACGGCGGCACGCGGGATGCGCTTCGAGCCACGCGCGGTCCGGCGTATCGATCAGGAACCGTCTCGCATGCGCAAACGGCGCGGGCTTGCCCAAAGCCGTCATGACCTCGCGCAATAGCCGCACGAGCTTGTCGTTGAAGTCGGTCGCGTTGTCGATGATGCGCAGGTGCGGATGCCCCGCCCACGCAGCGAGCGTCTTTGCGTCGAGCTCGATCGCCTCCTCGAGCGTTTCGACGCGCGCGGTGTTGTTGTCCGTCGTATAGAACGCCTCCGCGCCTTTTGCCGCCGTCACCATGTGGAACACGGCGTCGTACTTGTCGCGGAACGCGACCTCGTTCTGCCCGAGCTCCTTCAAAATCGCGGCAAACTCCTCCGGCTCCATATAGGGCTTATCGTCCATCGAGCCGCGGTCGCAGACGATCACGACCTCGTCCGACGCGCTGGCTTCCGCCGCCTGACGGTAGATCTGCTCCCGCAGAAGCTGATAGCGCACCTGTACGCGCTGAAAGTCGAAATTCGATTTCGAAGCGCGCGCGGTCACGCCGCTGTTGTTGAGATCGGTGCACGTCTCCGGAATGAACATGACGGCGTAGCCCGCGTCGGTCAACGCGTTCTGCAGCCAGCTCATCGCGGTCGTTTTGCCCGCGCACGGTCCGCCCGTGATGACGATGGTATGGATGTGATTTGCCTGTTCCATGGATCCTCCCTTTCGGAAAATGAAGAATGAAGAATTCAGGTGGATTTTCCGGAGGAAAATCTTCTTTTTCATTCTTCTGGTATTGCGTTCAGGATCGTCTGCATCATCAGCGCCGCGAACACCGCGGCGTTCAGCGATTCGGCGCGTCCGCGCATCGGCATGCGGTAGAGCGTGCACTGCGCCGCCGTCTCCTCCGAAACGCCCTGTCCCTCGCTGCCGATCACCAGCGCCGTGCGCCGCGTGATCGAGGGAAGCGTTTCGCTGCCTTTCAAGTGCCCGCAGATGCAGGTAAAGTCCTGCGCGATCAGCCGCGAAAGCTCGCCTCCCGGAATCCCAATATAAATAGGAAGATGATAGGTCGATCCCATCGCCGCGCGAAGCGCCTTCGGAGAAAACGGATCGGCGGAATCGGGGCTAAGGAGCACGCCCGAAGCGCCGAGCGCGTCCGCGGTGCGGATGATCGTTCCGACGTTGCCGGGATCCTGCAGCCGGTCGAGTACGACGACGAGCCCTTCCGGATAGACCTCCGGGCAGGCGGTATCGGGTGTTTCCACGACCGCGCAGAGGTTCTGCGGCGTTTTTGCGCTTGCGATCGCGTCCATGACGCCGTCGCTCACGAAGATCGTTTCGATCCCGTCGAAGCCCTTTGCGCTTTCCTTTGCAAACACGGTTTTCACACGCGCGCCGGAAGCGACCGCGTCGGAAACAAGCTTGTCGCCTTCGATGAGGTGCAGGCCGGTCTCCCTCCGCGCTTTCGCGTCCTGTAATGCGCGCGCGCTCTTTACGCGCTCGTTGCTCCTGCTGGTGATGATCATATGTCCTCTGCGACAAAAAGCCACCGAAAAGGTGGCTCCTGTTTTTCTCAAGGATTGCTCAGTTGCTTCTTGCGACCTTGCCGGAACGCAGGCAGCGAGTGCAGACGCTCATCTTCTGAACGCGCCCGTCGACGACGACGTGCACGGTCTGGATATTCGGCGCCCAGCTGCGCTTGGTCTTGCGATTGGAATGGCTGACCAGATTGCCGGACATGGTTCCTTTCTTGCAGACTTCACAGAACTTACCCATTCAGTCCACCTCCTTGCTAAAACTCGAACATTGCAATACTACCACAAGGATTTCAACAATGCAAGCATTATTTTTACAAATCTGACTTTTTTTCAGAGAATATATTGCTTTTTCGGGGCTTTGCGGCAATTCCGGGACACGAAATCAGCGCATGCCGAAGAAATCGTTCTGCCGGAGCGCCTTTTGACTGCAAGATCATCGGATCTCCTGTTCTAAATTCTCAAACAGATCGGAATCGAAAAACTGCCGCAGACTGATCCCGAGCCCGTCGCAGAGCTTTTGGATCGTCGAGACCGATGCGCTGTGATTCCGCCCGCCGGTGATGTTCTGCAGCGTGGACTGCGTGATCCCCGATTTCATTGCAAGCTTGTTGACCGTGATATTCCGCTCCGCGATCAGCTCCATTATACGTGCCCTTGTCGCTTCTCCTGCCGTCATTCTGTTCTCCCGCTATTCCGTATTCTATGCAGATATTACCGAAATAACCTCAAAATAGTTACCTCATTTGAGTTGACATTTGAACTTGCCCATGTTATTCTTATCATAAGCGACATCGTTCGCAATTATTCATTATTAGTTTGGAGGAAAAGCAATGGCCCGCTTAGAATCAACAAGTGTTACATGCAAGCCGGAAGAAGAAAACAGTAGAATTGATTTATTTGAACGTTTCGGTTGGACACTGAAATCTTCTCAGGAGATTTTCAACAAAGATTCTCATACCGAAGTTCAACACGGAACCCGATACAGCGTAACGGAGACGACTAACTATGTGAAGCTTGTTTTCACAAGAGATAAGGATATGCCGTATTACAATGAAATTGTCTCGCTTGAAAACAAATACAACTCTCTTACAACCCCTCCCCCATCTTTCAAAAAAGGAATGAAGATTTTGATCTGGGCAGGCATTATTTTGATGTTTGTACTTACGACGATCATCAGAGTAACGTGGCTGAATGTTATTTTTACGCTGATCGGAATTGCAGGTATCGTGTTCTTCTTCATTCTTCGCGCCAAAGGAAAGAAAGCGGATGCAGCCGCTTTGCAGAAGATGCATAAGGTTCAGGACAAGATTCTGAAGCAGGTCGCCAACTATGTCTGAAGCCTATATTTGATCTTATGCCTTTACTTGATCTAACCTGCCGCAGCTGCGGGGCAAAACTATCGGATATGCCGGATCGGGACAGATTTTTCTGTCCCTTTTGCGGTGCGCTCTATGTGAAAGAACAATCAATTGTTCAGAACATCACAAATATAACCTGTGATTCCGTACAGGTTTCGATTGCCGATTTTGAAATACGTTCCGGCACGCTCATCAAGTACAACGGCAGTGCGTCCGACGTTGTTGTTCCGGATACCGTATCGATTATCGGATCCCAAGCATTCTCCGGATCTGCTGTTCAAACCGTCAAAATTCCGGATTCTGTTCATACCATAGAAGCCTATGCGTTTTCCGATTGCTCCGCTCTTCGAAAGGTTGATCTGCCGAGCTCCCCTTTAAAGATCGGAAATCGCGCTTTTTTCCGCTGCCGGGTTCTGAAAGAAATGCAGCTCCCGGCGGAGGTTACCCTTCCGTACGGCGAAAACTATCCGTTTCTCGGAACGCCGATTGCCGAGGCGATTAACCGCCAAGCAGAAATCCAACAAGAACAAGAATTGAGAGATTTTCGCATTTTAAACAATCTATGTCCGGATTGCGGCGGAATGCTTTTTTTCGGAAGATGCACCCAATGCGGATACCGGAAGACTAAAAAAAGACGGTAACGCAAGCTGTCGATCGAAAAAGGATAGCAACAAATGAGAAAACCCGCATATTTATCAATCATGATTCTGATTTTGATCTGCATCTGCGGATGTGCTGTATTGAATCATAAAGACGCCGATCAGAATCTCTATAAGGACTTTATCGGTTCCTGCAAAAAAGAAATCAAATCCACCACAGAGGAAACCCTTGGGTCAATCACCAGTGAAATCGACGAGCTTTTTGAAGAAGAATCCGAAAAACCCTCCGATAAATGGCTTGATTCTTCCGTTGTCGGCATTTGGCGGATCGAGGACGAAACGAATCAGAATTTCTGTCTTTTGGATCTGAAGAAAGACGGTTCCGGACATATTTCCGGATATAAGGGCGAATGGTATATCACAAAAGGAAAGCTCCACATTGCCATTCCCATCTCCGACACCGCGATAAGCGTGAATGCCGATACGTTCGAGTATTCAGTCAACGGGAATACGCTTTATTTGGACGGCAAAGCATATACCAGAATCACGGAAACGCCCGATCGTTCATCCGCTGCGTCTTCTCTTGTCGGAACATGGGTCATTGACGGATCTGCATCCGACGAATATCCAACTGAGCTGAAGCTGAAAAAAGACGGCACCGGGAAAGTGGGCGACGACGCCCTTAACGGCTGTTTCTGGTGCATTGACGAGGATATGCTGTATTACGAAACACAACTGTTCGAGTATTGTTTCTTCACTTATCGCGTGGAAGGCAAAACCCTGTACTTGGACGATGTTGCATATACAAAGCGCTGACAGCATTCTCGAAACCCCGCAAGGGGTTTTCTTTTTTACTTCTTTCACCGCATCCCGAAGAAATCGTTCTGCCGGAGCGCCTCGTAAACGACGATCGCCACAGCGTTTGAGAGGTTCAAAGAGCGCTGTCCGTCGCCCATCGGAATGCGGATCGCCTCGTTTTCGTGCGGAACGAGGATCTTTTCCCCGAGCCCTGCGGTCTCCTTGCCGAAGACGAGAAAATCGCCGTCCCGAAATGCGACCTCATCATAGCGATGTTTCGCGTGCGTGGAGCAATAGAAAAACCGCGCGTCGGGGTACGCCGCCCAGACCTCCTCGATGCTGTCGTGATAGAAGAGCGTCAGCGAATGCCAGTAGTCGAGCCCGGCCCTTTTTAAGCTTTTGTCGTCGGTCGAAAAGCCGAGCGGACGCACGAGATGCAGCGCCGCGCCCGTCACGGCGCAGGTACGGGAAATATTCCCCGTGTTGCTCGGGATCTCCGGTTCCACCAATACAATATGAAGCATGATGACCTCCGGTCAAATGCAGAATGCAGAATGCAGAATGTAGAATAGCACAAATGCGGAGTAAATGCAAATTTTCATAAAACTAAATGAAAATCTATTGAGAATCCGAAACGACCTTGTTATAATACGGTATCATGACTCAGTCTGCGACCATGGGCGCAGTACGCCCTCAACTGAATACCGAAACCGCTTCCGCGCGCGACTGGAACGCGCGCAGAACGGCAAGCGCACAGCCGAATCGCAGCGCGGAGGATCCCTTCGCCGCTGCGAAAGGTACGCTGCGCTTTGCAAGCGAACGGAATGCATCTCAAAACGAGGCGACGGCTCAGCCAGTCCGTGCGGCGTCCGCTTCCGCGGGGCGTTCCTCTTCCGGTTCGTCCGCACGCGGTACCGCGAGCCGCGCTTCTTCGACTCGCACTGCGTCCGGCGGTTCTTCCCAACCGCCGAAGAAGCGCAAACGCAGAAAAAAGAAGACGCGCCGTCTGTTCTTCCTTGCCATCGGTTTTCTGGTGTTCGCGGTGATCGTCCTTCTGACGGCGATCCTGCTTGCCGGAAACTGCGGAAAGAACTGCAAAGCGTCCGCCGCCTCCGCGACGCCGGAGCCGGATGCGTCCCTCATGCCGATCGAAACGCCCGTGCCAATCACCGACGAGACCGTCATCTCGCACGACGCGGTGATCGAGGACGTGCGCGTGCGGAATCTGACCGTGCGCGAGGCGCGCGAGCAGGTCAAACGCGCGCTGGAAGAAAAGCGCGGCGCTTTTGATATCACGGTTTCCTATGAAAGCTACGATCCGCTGATGCTGAACGCCGATACGATCGGGCTCACTTACAGCGAAGCGGATCTTGACGACGCGCTGAAAAACGCGGCGCGCGGAACAGCGGACGAAGTCACGCTGCCGATGACCTTTGACGGCGAACTGATGAGAAACGCGCTCTATGCGTTGAACGACAAGATCCCGAACCACGCGGTCAACGCAAGCGTGACGGTCAAATGGAAGACCAACAAGGTCGGCGACGTCAAGTATCAGCAGCCGTACTGGGACTTCACGGCCGGAACGAACGGCGCAAAGATCGACTTTACCGATCTGGAAAATCAGATCACCGAGGCGATCGAATCGGGCGATTATACCGCGTCGCTGACGCCGAAGGTCACGGTCTCCGAACCGGAGATCACGCTCGAATCGCTGCAAAGCCAGCTCACGCTTCTCGGCAGCTACACGACGAGCTACTACTTCAAGGGCTCGACGTCCACAGACGCGGCGCTCGTCGAAAACCGCATGGGACGCGACGCGAACATCACCAAGGCGATCGGCATGATGCAGATCACGGAGTTGGCGCCGGGCAAGTCCTTCAGCTTCAACAAAAAGACCGGCGACCGCACCGAAAAGAAGGGCTGGGCGCTCGCGAACGCCATTCAGGACCAGACCTATACAAAGGAGCCCGGCGGCGGCGTGTGCCAGGTCAGCACGACGATCTTCAACGCGATCCTGCGCGCCGGCATCACCAATATTTCACGGCGCGGACACAGCATCCCGAGCGACTATGTGACGAAGGAATTCCGCGACGGACTCGGCTTCGACGCGACGGTGGACACCAAGCATATCGATTTCAGCTTCAAGAACGACACCGGCCACACGATCTACATGTTCATCTACATCTCCAAAAACAAGGAGAGCAGCCGCAAGAAGAACATCAACGTCGAGATCTACGGACAGGCGGAAGAGGGCGTCGAATACCGCTGCCGCAATGAGATCCTTGAGGAGACCTTCTGGAAGGACGACGAAAGCAAGTTCGAGTACGAATACGTGAACACGCTTCCCGCCGGAAAGCAGGAGCAGATCCGCAAGCCGCACGACGGCTATGTCGTGAAGACGTACGTGGATAAATACAAGGACGGCGTTTATGTCAAGACCGTGCGCACGGAGGAGACGACCTACAAGGTCATCTATCCGAAATACAACGTCGGTCTCTCCACCCCGACGCCGTCGCCGACCAAGACGCCGAAGCCGACGGCCACGCCTGACACGGACGATTGGTAAGCCCGGAACGCGCGGCACTCGCCGCGCGTATCATCAGCAAACAGGAGCGCATCCATGAAAAAGAACTATGCCCTGAAATTTATCACTGTCGCCATGATCATCGCGGCGATGGTGCGCATGATCTTCGGATTCATGATGATCAATTTCATCTCGAACTCGACCATCTATGAGGTGGTATCGCCCGAGATCCTGCGGATCTCGATCTTTGCGCTCGCCTTCGTGGTGCTGAACGTGGTCGCGGAGCTGATCGCCGGGTTCGTCGGCGCCGTGAATTGGGAGGAAGCCGAACGCGCGCCGGCATGCTTCATCTGGGGCCTGATCTCTCTCGTTACCGGCGTCGTCGCCAATATCCTTCAGATCCGCTGCGGATACGGAGCAAGCGTGTACGCATGGATCCTCGGCGTCGGCGTTCCCGCGCTGTACACCCTTGCGGCGCTGGTTTTCCTGATCTTCCGCGTGAAGCCGAAAAAGAATGCGGCCAACTGACCGCCGCAAAAACTCCCGCCATAACGACAAACGCCCTGCTCCGGTCGATTCCCGGAACAGGGCGTTTTTGATACGGATCATCGCAGTCCAAACGCTTTGAAGCTATTCTCAAACAGCGTTTCGGCGAGCGTTTCCGGGTCGAGCCCGCGCAACTCCGAAAGCTTAGAAAGCGTCAGCACGATGCGGCGCGGATCGTTTCGCGTACCGCGGAACGGCACCGGCGTCATGTACGGGCAGTCCGTTTCGATCAGCAGCCGGTCAAGCGGCAGCTTTCCCGCGATCTCCCATTGATGCACCGCATTTTTGAACGTCAGCGCGCCGCCGAACGCGATGTAGAGCCCGAGGTCGATACATTCCTTCGCGATCTCGCAGCTTGCCGAAAAGCAATGCATCACGCCCGAAAGATCCCCGCGATAGCGCCGCAGAAGGTCCATCGTGTCGCCGTGCGCTTCACGGTCGTGGATGATGACTGGCCGATGCAGCTTTGCCGCAAGCGCAAGCTGCGCGTCGAAGCAGTCCCGCTGCACGTCGCGCGGGGAAAAATCGTAGTGATAATCGAGCCCGATCTCGCCGATCGCGACCATGCGCTCACGCGTCAGCGCGTCTTTGATATGATCGAGCGTTTCCGGTCGGAACTCGTCCGCGGAGTGCGGATGCACGCCCGCGCTTCCGAAAAAATACGGAACACGTTCAACGAGCGCAACGACCCGGTCGATACCAGCCTCGTCGCAGCACGCCTCCATGACGTGCGCGATCCCTGCCGCGGGAAGCGAAGAGAGCAGTTCTTCGCGGTCCGCGTCGAACTGCTCGTCGAGGAGATGTGCGTGTGTATCGAAGATGCGCATTACCGCACCACCCAGCCCGCGGGCAGGTCCTTGACCGGCGACAGGAACGCAAGCTCCTTGTCCTCCGGGTCGGACGCGGCGAGGATCATGCCGTGACTTTCGACGCCGCAGAGGGTGACCGGCTTGAGGTTTGCGACGAGCACGACCGTCTTGCCGACGAGGTCCTCGGGCTTATACCAGTTCTTGATGCCGGACACGACCGTACGCTCCTCATTGCCGAGCGAAACCGTAAGCTTCAGAAGCTTCTTCGAACGCTTGACTTCCTCGCACGCGACGACCTTTGCAAGACGCAAATCGAGCTTCCCGAACTCGTCGTAGGTGATCTCGTCCTTGATCGGCGGCAATGCGGGCTGCTCCGGCTCTGCGGGCTTTTTCTGCTTTGCCATCAGCGCTTCCGCCTGTTCCATTACGACCTTCGGATCGAGGCGGGCAAAGAGGATCTCGGGCTTTTCCGCGACCTTGTTTTCCGACGGATACAGTCCGAAGTGCTCGAGCGATTCGATGTTGCGCGGCTCAGCGCCGATCTCTTTGAGGATCCGCTCCGCCGTCGCCGGCAGGAACGCGCGGAGAAGGTTTGCGCCGATCGAGATGCTCTCGATGAGGTTATACAGCACTTCCGCGAGACGGTCCGCTTTCTCCGGGTCCTTCGCAAGAACCCACGGCGCGGTCTCGTCGATATACTTGTTGCAGCGGCGGAAGATATTGAAGATCTCCTCGAGCGCGTCCGAAATGACGAGCTCGTCCATCGCCTTTTTCACGCAGTCACGCGCGCCGACAGCGACTGCTTTGAGTTCCGCGTCGACCGGTTCCGCGACGCCGGTGTCCCGTACCGTGCCGCCGAAATATTTGTTGCTCATGGCGACCGTACGGTTGACGAGGTTGCCGAGCGTGTTCGCAAGGTCCGCGTTCAGCCGTTCGATCAGCGTATCCCACGTGATCGTGCCGTCGTTGTCGAACGGCATGTCGTGCAGCACGTAGTAGCGCACCGCGTCTACGCCGAACAGATCCGCGAGGTCGTCGGCATACATGACGTTGCCCTTGGACTTGCTCATCTTGCCGTCGCCCTGCAGAAGCCAGGGATGCCCGAAGACGGTCTTCGGCAGCGGGAGGTCAAGCGCCATCAGGAAGATCGGCCAGTAGATCGTGTGGAAACGGATGATATCCTTTCCGATCACGTGCAGATCGGCAGGCCAGAGTTTTTTGAACAGTTCCGAGGATTCGCCGCCGCAATTATAGCCGATGCCGGTGATGTAGTTTACCAACGCGTCGAGCCAGACGTAGACGACGTGCTTCGGATCGAAATCGACCGGAATCCCCCACGAAAACGACGTGCGCGACACGCAGAGATCCCGCAGTCCCGGCAGCAGGAAGTTGTTCATCATCTCGTTCTTGCGCGAAACGGGCTTGATGAAATCGGGATGCGTGTTGATGTAGTCGATGAGCCGGTCGGCGTACTTGCTCATCTTGAAAAAGTACGCTTCCTCCCTTGCGGGCTGCACGTCTCTGCCGCAGTCCGGGCACTTGCCGTTCACGAGCTGCGACGGCGTGAAGAACGATTCGCACTCCACGCAGTACAGACCTTCGTACGCGCCCTTGTAGATGTCGCCCTTGTCGTACAAATATTTAAAGATCTTCTGAACGGCTTGGACATGATCGTCGTCGGTGGTGCGGATGAACCGGTCGTAGCTTGTGCCGACAAGATCCCAGAGCCGCCTGATCTCGCCGACAACGCCGTCGGCGTATTCCTTGGGCGTGACGCCTGCGTTCTTCGCCTTCGTTTCGATCTTCTGACCGTGCTCGTCTGTGCCGGTCTGGAAATAGACGTCGTAGCCCTCGTAGCGCTTCCAGCGCGCAATGGAATCCGCGAGGATCGCCTCATAGGTATTGCCGATATGCGGCTTGCCCGATGCATAGGGGATCGCGGTGGTGATGTAATACTTCTGTCTCATATCATTTCCTCTCCTTATTCCTGTCATTGTACGGACCTTCGGGCGATTTGTCAATCACAAATATCCACGGGCTTAAGCCCCCTGCCGCCGTACGGCGCTTTTCGCAAAGCGAAAGATTCGGATTCTCCTTGATAAGCCGTTCCAGAAGCCGAGCGTCCGCGGTATAGAGCACGGCTTTTCCGCCGTCGTTCAGATAATACGGCAGCCGCCTTAAAAACTTTGCGTACAGCGTTTCATTCTCGCGGTGCGAGCCGACGCGCGTGCCGAACGGAAGGTTACTGAGCACGAGGTCCGCGCCTTCTTTCGCTTCAAAGTGCAGGATGTCGCGGCAGATGAACCGCGCCCTGCTTTCCCCCGCCTTGGCGTTCTCCCGCGCAATGCGAACTGCCGTACTGCTCTTGTCCACGCCGATAAGCGATCGGCAACGCGCCTGCGTCTCACAGGCGAACAGCAGCGAACCCGATCCGCAGAACGGATCGAACACGCTTGGACGCTCCTTTTTTACAAGCGACAGCGCGTATCGCGAAAGCGCGTGCGCCATCGCGGGATGGATCGAAGCGGGCAGCGTGCCCACGCGCCACGGATAGCGTTCGTCCTTCACGTTCCAAAGCTTCCAGTAGAGATCGCAGATGTCGTTTCGCGAGTCGATGCGCAGCTCACAGTCGTACGCCGACGGATTGTTGTGCCCGTCCAAAAGGACTTTGAGCTTTTCGATGAACCCGCCGCGGTCCTTAAGATATCCGCGGATCTCGATGCGGTAATACGTCCCGATGCAAGTTTTCGCCGCGGCGGCGATCGCCTTCGGCTCCATCGGAACGTCCTTTGCGATCGGCAGCAGCGCCTCCGTCATGCAGTTCGCGCGATAGACCCGCGCAATATCCGCCGTTTTCACCTGTACCGCGTCGCCCCGGATCGTTCCGGAAAGTCCGAGTGCCGAAAGCTCGTCCCGTAATTCATTCGCAAAGCCGTGCGGCGCAAAGCAGAGGATCTCTTTCGGCGCGTCAAGCGTTTCGCGCGTGCCGGTCGGGACGGTTTCGAACCGCTGCATGGCTTTTTCATACGCGATCGTGATCTCGGCGATATGCTTGTCCGTCTCCGGCGATTCGGAGACCGGGATGCGGTAAGAAAGGAGCGCGTCCTTTGCGCCGAGCTTTCCGAGCGCCAGAAGCAGGCTCGGCACGGCAAAGAGCGTCGTTTCGGTTTCAAGCGCAGAAACGAGAAGCGGCACGTCCGCTGCGTTTTCGAGCGCACCGAGCAGCCGATAGACGTTCTTTCGCGCCTTCGGCGAATCGCTTCTTGCGAGCGTTCCGAGGATCGACCGATCCCCGAGCGCTTCTTCGATCTCCGCCCTGCCCTGCTTCGTTTTGGCAACTGCGCAGAGCGCGGACAGCGCTTCGACCGCCGTTTCGCTGTTCAGTTTTTGAACAAGCTCCGCCGCCGTCATGCGTTCGCCGCTTCGCGGATCATGCGGAGGATCGTTTCGGTGCCGTCGACGCCCTCTGCGTTTTTCATGGTTTCGATATACTGTTCCCGCGCGTCATACAGCGCGAGGACTTCTTTTTGAATGCTCTCCGCGCTGACCTCGTTCGCAAGGAGTACGCGTGCGTAGCCGCGCTTTTTGAAGTATTCCGCGTTCAGCTCCTGATCCCCGCGCGTGCTCGCCCCCGAAAGCGGCAGCAGCAGCATGGGTTTTTGAAGCGCCAAAAGCTCGAACACGGCGTTTGCGCCGGCGCGGGACACGACGACGTCCGCAAGCGTGAACAGGTCCGCCATCTCGTCGCTGACGTATTCGTACTGCACGTATCCGGGCACTTTGACGGTTTCGTCCAGCTTGCCCTTGCCGCAAAGATGCACGACGTCGAAGGTTTTTAAAAGTTCCGGCAGCGCTTCGCGCACGGCGACGTTGACCGAAAGCGCGCCGAGGCTCCCGCCGGTGACAAGCAGCACGGGTTTTGTTCCGGAAAGCCCGGTAAACGCAAGCGCCTTTTCGCGTGATCCGCGATAGAGTTCCGGACGGATCGGCGTGCCGGTATGCACGCCCTTATTGCCCTTCACGAACGGAACGGTGTCCGAAAACGTCACAAGCACCCGATCCGCAAAATGCGCGTCGATCTTATTCGCAAGCCCGGGCGTATAGTCCGATTCATGCGTCAGTACGGGACAGATCCCCTTTGCCGCCGCGACGACGGGCACGGAAACGTAGCCGCCCTTACTGAACAGCACGGCTGGCTTCAGTTCCTTCAGGATGCGCTTTGCCTGATGATATCCTCTTTGCACGTGGATCGGCATGGTGAGCGTCTTGAGACTCGCGTAGCGACGGAGCTTGCCCGAGTCGATCTCGTGATACGTCACGTCGGGAACCGCTGCGATAAGGTCCTTTTCCATGCCGGACGTGCCGATATAGTGAATGTCCCATTCCGCGCGGTCCAACTTCTCGATCAGCGCGAGGTTCGGCGTCACGTGACCCGCCGTACCGCCGCCCGTAAAGACGATGGTTTTCTTCATTTTATTCTCCCCCTCGGTTCTATCCTATGCGCAAAAGCGTCTCAGTTTCCGCTGTCCGCCGACGAGATCAGCGCAAGCTTCGTTTCGCCGGGCTTCGTCAGCTCGTCGTCCTTTAAGAGCGCGCGCGCGATCACAAACTTCATCAACGCGTATTCCTCGGGCAGGTTCTCCATGTCGAGCTCGAGCATGACGAGCACCAGACGCTCGTCCTCCGGCTTCACCTCGCCGCCGTCCTTACTCGCCTGACGGAACCCGGTGAACCACGCGATCTCCTTCTTGGACTGCGAATTCTTATCCTTCTTGTTTCCGACCTCCGCCGTTCCCGTCTTGCCCGCGATCACAAACGAGCGAACGCCGAGGTTGCGCGCCGTGCCGCCGTGCTCCTGACGGCACACGCCGATCATCATGTTGGCCATCGTTTCGGCGTTTGCCTTGGAGCAGATCGTTTTCCACGTTGTGTTCTCCGTATGGCGGTACATTTCGGTATAGTTCTGCCCCTCCGCCTGCCAGATGGATTGGACGATGTACGGGACCGGCGCTTTGCCCTCGTTGCGGAACGCAGCGATATAGCACGCCATCTGCAGCGGCGTTACCAGAAGCTCGCCCTGTCCGTATCCGCTCATCGCGAGCAGGTTGTAGGTCTCGACGCTCTCCTCGTTCTTGATCTGCGATTTCTGTGTCGGCAGATCGAACGGGACGTTCTCGCCCATGCCGATGTACGCAAGGTATTCCTTGAACCGATCCCACCCGAGCTTGATCGCAAGCCACGAGAAGAAGATATTGTCCGAGTCGATGATGCTCGATTCCATGTTCATCGGCGTATGGCGGTTGGAGTTGCCGGTACGCGTGATCTCGTCGATGCCGGTATAGGCGTACGTGCCCTTCTTGACCTCCCACACGTCCTTGTAGCCGCTCGAGGTCTTATAGCGCGCGTTGTGGATGTTCTTCATCTCCTCCTCGGGGAAGACCGTGTCCGGCGTCACGATGCCCGCCTCCAGCGAGCCCACGCCGGTGAACGGCTTGAACGAGGATCCGGGCGCGTAAAGACCCTGGATCGCGCGGTTCAACATCGGCGTCTGCGGGTCTTCCTGCATTGCTTCAAACGCTTCGGTGCCGACGGCGCCGCGGCTGAACGCTTCGGCGTCATAATCCGGGAAGGAATACAGCGCTTCGATCGCGCCGGTCTTCGGGTTCATGACGATCACCGTGCCGGAGATGTTGTCCGTATAGACGACGGTTTTAACGACCTCCTCCACGCGCTGCTGCATCTTGATGTCCAGCGTCAGGTGCAGGTCCTGTCCGTCCTTTGCGGGGTTGTTGTACAGCGTCTGGCGGTTTGTGCCGTCCTTTCCCTGGATGTACGCGTAACCGCCCTTCTCGCCGCGGAGCAGGTCTTCATACTCCTGTTCAAGCCCGACGTATCCCATCCAGCTGTCCTTTTCATAGACCCAGATGTCGTCGTCCGAGATGAGGCCCGACGGCTCCGCCACGGTCTCGCCCCTGCGCCGTTTTTCGATCTCTTTCCACGTCGCCTCCCACATGACGGACGCAAAGCCCAGAAGGTGGGACGCGCTCCGTCCGTACGGGTATGCGCGGAAGCGCGTGGACGTCATGGCGCCGTTGCGGTCGATGCCGATGCCGGTGATCGAAAGCAGCTTTTCCTCCAGCGTTTCGTCCATCTGATCGGGATAGAGCTTTGCGATAACGGCGGAGGAATTGGTGCTGTAGATCGCCTTCTTCACGATGTCCTCGTATTCCTCCTGCGGCGTGCCGGACGGCTTCAATACCGGGATGGAAAGAATCTGTTTTAAGACCGTTTCCTTCTCGTTCTCCGGGATCTGGTTCGGGACGCAGAAGACCGTCACGGGCGAAAGGTTCTTGACGAGCAGCTCGCCGTTGCAGTCGAAGATCTCGCCGCGCTTCGGGTAGTTGACGCCGATGAGCAGCTTGTCCCCCCATTGCATCGTCGGAAAGATCAGCGCCGGCGTCCACTGGATGCCCCAGCGTCCGTTCTCGTACAGCGCGTTGATCGTGTAGTCGTTCGTCATCTCGCCGAGCGAGGTGTCGTACGTCATCTGAAAATCGACCGAGCTCGTGATCGACGCGTCGGATACGGTGCGCACGATGTAGCTGATCTCCTTCAAGCCCACCGCTTCGAAGATCTGCTGATACTTTTCGGCAAATTCCGTTGCGGAGATCATCGGATCGCCCGCGTTCGTGTCCTCGCCGGTCGTGTTCTTGACCGAATTGCTGAGCAGATCGTAGGCCGCGCCGTAGCTGCCTTCCGCAATGTATTCGATGAACGCAAGACAGACGTCGCTGCCGTTTCCGTGCGACGTCGTACATCCGAGCGGCAGCATCGCGCCGATCAGCATAAAGAGAATTAAAATAAGGCAAATCCCTTTTTTCATAATGTAAACCCTCGGGGTCATAAATTTCCGTTTATCATTATAACAGATGAAATGCAATTTGTGTGACTTTTTTGCGATCGTTTTCAAAAAAGACGCTTTTCCGTCGCATTTTCGTCATACGATGGACCATGAACATCGTGATCCTGTTTCTGCTGCTCGCCGGGATCGGCGTCTCGCTGCTTTCGGGAACCGCGGACGGCGTGCTCACTGCGCTGCAAGGCGGCGCGTCCGACGCCATCCAAACCGTGCTGCGGCTTTCCGGCGCGTATCTTGTCTGGATGGGGCTTATGAACGTCGCCGAAAAAGCCGGGCTGATCCGTTCGCTGTCCCGACTGCTGTCCCCCGCGCTTTCCCTGCTCTTTCCGAACGCGGGCAAGGCAAAAGAGGCGATCTCTTTAAACCTTGCCGCAAACATGCTCGGCATGGGCAACGCCGCGACCCCCTACGGACTGAAGGCCATGCGCCTTTTGAACGAATCGAACCCGTACGCAGGCGTCGCCACGGACGAAATGTGTACGCTGCTTGTGATCAATGCCTCGTGCCTCGAGTTGTTTCCCACAACGCTCATCGGTCTTCGGGCAAGCTGCGGTTCCGCGCGTCCCGCCGCGGTCGTGCTGCCGACGCTTCTCAGTTCTCTTGCGGCGACGCTCGTCGCCGTCGTGCTCTGCCTTACGTTCACACACCCATGCCGGTCGCGATCCTGATCCTTTTGCTGCTCATCTGCGCCGCCTTCCGCCGCGTCAACGTCTTTCAGGCGTTTTGCGAAGGCGCGGCGCAGGCGCTCCCGCTGATGAAGACGATCCTGCCGACGCTCGCGGTCTTTTCGGCGGCGATGGCGCTGTTTCGGCACAGCGGCGCGTTCGATCTGCTGTCTTCGTTCCTCTCCCCCGCGTTTCATGCGCTCCGCGTCGATCCCGCGCTCGTGCCCCTGCTCGTCGTGCGCCCGTTTTCCGGCAGTGCCGCGCTTGCCGCGCTCACCGATATCTTTACGCAATACGGCCCCGATTCGCGCGTCGGGCTCACGGCAAGCGTGCTCCTCGGCTCCTCCGAAACGGTCTTCTATACGCTCGCGCTGTACTTCGGCAGCGTCGGGATCAAAAAGACGCGCTTTGCCGTACCCGCGGCGCTTGCCGCCCTTTTCACCTCCGTCGTCACCGGTCTGCTCTTTTCGTCGCTGTTCTTCGGATAGATTGCATGCGGGCTGTGCCCGCAATTCACGCATCGAAAACGCAATTCACGTCCGGCAGAGACAATTCACGACGGGCCCGCCGTCAATTCATGTGCGAAGCACGATCCACGCGGGGCGTCGGGGTCGGCGCCCCGCTTAAAAACTGCAATTACCCCCTGTGTGCAGCAGTGTAAAATTTGTAAATATTGTAAATGTGTTTCAATGACGGATTTCAGCATATATGATACTCTTTACAAAACTTACATTTTTTACAATATTTACATTCCTTACACACCCAGTACGGATCGCGTTTGTGTTTTTCGACAGTCTGCGCTTCGCTTCGACGGAAGATCGCACGCTTTCCGCGCGTACCGTCGCCTCCTGCACGGCGCATCAATATTACATGGACAGACGGGAAAATATGTGCTATGATATGTTTGAAAATATCGAGTTCTGCGGAGGCATGTATGCTGATCGACAACCGAATCCTCGTCGGCAAGGGCGAGACCGAAGCGTTTATCCTTCCCGAAATGGCAAACCGCCACGGCATGATCGCCGGCGCGACCGGCACGGGCAAGACCATCACCCTGAAAGTCATGGCGGAATCGTTTTCCGACCTCGGCGTTCCGGTGTTTTTGGCTGACGTCAAAGGGGATCTCTCGGGCTGTGTCAAGCCCGGTGAGATGACCGACAAGATCGCAAAGCGGCTCGAAAACGTCGGCGTCGATCCCGAGACGTTCGAAATGCGCCGCTATCCCGTGCGCTTCTGGGACGTGTACGGCGAGGGCGGACATCCGGTCCGCACGACGGTTTCCGACATGGGCGCGGAGCTTTTATCCCGCCTTCTGGGACTTTCCGACGTACAGACCGGCGTACTGTCGATCGCGTTCCGCGTGGCGGACGACAACGGCTGGCTTCTCATAGACCTCAAGGACCTGCGCGCCATGGTCGCCTATATCACCGAGCACGCGGGCGAGCTTCTGCATCAGTACGGCACGATTTCAAAGCAGTCCGCCGGCGCGATCCAGCGCGCGCTTTTGCAGCTTGAGGACGCGGGCGGGAACCTGTTCTTCGGCGAGCCCGCGATCGACCTCCATGACTGGATGCAGACCGATGAGGACGGACGCGGCTACATCAACGTGTTCCACTGCGCAAAGCTCTATCAGAGCCCGCTGCTCTATTCGACCTTTATGCTGTGGCTCCTTGCCGAGCTGTTTGAACAGCTTCCCGAGGTCGGCGATCTCGAAAAGCCGAAGCTCGTGTTCTTCTTTGACGAGGCGCATCTGCTGTTCAGTGACGCAAAGAAGGCGCTTCGCGACAAGGTCGAGCAGGTCGTGAAGCTGATCCGCTCGAAGGGCGTCGGCGTCTACTTCATTTCGCAGCAGCCGTCCGATCTGCCGGACCCGGTGCTTGCGCAGCTAAGCAACCGCGTACAGCACGCGCTCCGCGCTTATACGCCCGCCGAGCAAAAGGCGATCAAGACCGCCGCGGCGACGTTCCGCGTGAATCCGAAGTTCAATACCGAAGAGGTGTTAAGCGAGCTCGGCACCGGCGAAGCGCTCGTGAGCTTTCTTGACGCGAAGGGCCGTCCGTCGATCGTCGAGCGCTGCACGATCCTGCCGCCGCAGTCCATGATGGGCATGATCGACGGCGAACGCCGGAAAGCCGAGATCATGGCGGACACGCTCTACGGCAAGTACGACGAGCCGGTCGACAACGAATCCGCCTACGAGATCCTGACCGGCAAGGCCGAAGCCGACGCAAAGGAAAAGGCCGAGGCCGCCGAACGCGAGGCCGAGGAAAAGGCGCGCGAAAAGCAGGAAAAGGAAGAAGCAAAGGCAAAAGAAAAAGCCGAAAAGGAAGAAGCGAAGGCAAAGGAAAAGGCCGAAAAGGAAGAAGCAAAGGCGAAGGAAAAGGCCGAAAAAGAGAAGGCAAAGAAGAAGAAAAAGGCGACCTCCGCGCTCGGCAAGGTCGCATCCTCCGCCGCCACGTCCATCGGACGGCAGGTCGGCAATTCCCTGTTCCGCGGGATCCTCGGTACGCTCAAGAAGCTGTTTTGACGAAAGGAGAGTCATTATGCCGCTGTACTGTGAAAACTGCATGAAGGTCGTGGAAGGGCCTCTTTGCCCCGCCTGCCGGAACCGGAAGCTAAAAGAGGTCGAGCCCGGCGATTTCTGTCTCGTCGCGGAGGTGCACTATATGCAGGCGGAGATGCTGAAGGAGCTTTTCGCGGACAACGATATCCCCTGCACGGACCGTTCCGTGCTCGGCGCGGGCATCACCGTGAATCTCGGCGTCAACGTGGGCTTTACCCGGCTGTACGTGCCGTACGACCGGCTGGACCTTGCGAAGGAGCTGTACGACGCCTATTTCAACGCGCCGGAAGCGCCGGACACGCTGCGTGAAGTTCTGATCGGGCACGTTTATCGTCACTTCAAGGGCGGGCTGTACCGCGTCGAGGGCGTCGCGAAGCATTCCGAAACGCTTGAGGAATACGTCGTGTACCGTAAGCTCTATGATGACAAATCGCTCTGGATCCGTCCGAAGGAGATGTTTTTGTCCCCGGTCGACCGCGAGAAGTATCCGGACGCTATGCAGGAATTCCGCTTTGAGCCGGTCGATGAAAACGCCGAAGATCCTGAATAATCGGCTTGAATTCATATATTTATACAATCGCCGTATACAACCGTATGCGGCGATTTTGCATGGTTTTTCTTGATATCCAATGTAAAAATCACGAAAAATATTCATACAATGTTTGCATTTTCAAATGCGCGGTGCTATACTCGCATTGCCATCAAGAGTGCGCGAGAGACAAGCTCCGTGACCGCACAGCAACCTGCCTGAGTAAGGTGCTAAGGCTTGAGCGATGGCAAGATAAAAACGTTCCGTCCCGGCGATCTGTCCGGGACTTTTTCTTTTCATTGTAAATTTTACATATAAAATCGAAAAAAAGTGCAACAAAACGCGCAGATATGTGGTATGATAGAAAGAGATTTTGTATGCGAGGTACAGGTATGAAACAAAGACGCAGCGGTTGGACGCGGATCATCACGCTCCTTCTGGTGCTTGCCCTGCTCGGCGGGGGCGTATATTATCTATATCAGCGTGATTTCGGAGGCAGCGGAGAATCTGCCTACGTGCAGTCCGTTTCGGCGATCATCGGCAGCGGAAACGTCGGTCTCTACGCGCAGTACAACGGCGTTGTGGAGGCGAAGGAAGTCAAAGAGATCAATCCCAACGGCAGCATGCCCATCAAGGAATGCTACGTTTCCGCCGGCAGTAATGTACGGGAAGGCGAGCCGCTGTTCTGCTATGACGTGGACGATCTCGAGCTCCAGTACGCGCAGATCGAGATCGACATCTCCGGCGTCGAAAACAACCTCCGCACGTATCGCGACCAGCTCAGCGCGCTGAACACGAAGCTCAGCAAGGCGAAAGAGGAAGAGCGCTACACGATCGAGCTCGATATCCAGACGGTCGAGCTGAACATTCGCAAGGCGGAATTCGATCTTGAAGACAAGCATCGCCGCGCAGACGAGATGCGCAAGGTGATCGACGCAAGCGAAGTTCTCTCCCCCGTGACCGGAACGGTGCGCTCCGTGCGCGACAATTCCGGTTCCTATGATCCCTTCGGCTACGGCTACGGCGACGGCAGCGGCGCGTACATCACCATCATCGCGGGCACGGCGTTCTGCGTCAAGGGCACCGTGGACGAGCAGACGATCTACACGCTCTACGCGGGCATGCCGGTTCTGATCCGCTCCCGCGTGAGTGACCGCGTCCTGCACGGCACGATCTATCGCATCGATACCGAATCATCCGACAGCAATCAGGGCGGCATGATCTACTACGGCGAGGGCGAACGTGCCAGCAAGTACGCGTTCTACGTGGAGCCGGAAAGCATTGAGGGGCTGATGATCGGTCAGCACGTCGTGATCGACCTCAACACGGATACGGATACGAGCACCGCGCTGATGCTGCCCGCCGCGTTCCTGTTCGAGGAAAACGGCAGTTACTTCGCATGGGCGGCCGACGCGGACGGACGCATCGAAAAGCGTGCCGTCACGGTCGGAACGTACGACGAGGAAACCGAGTGTTGGGAGATCCTTGACGGGCTTACAAGGCGGGATCGCATCGCGTTCCCGGATGAAACGATCCACGCCGGCATGCTTGCGACGGAAACGGCGTACACCGACTCCGGCGATATCGACGGTACGACCGCGATCCCCGAAGGGGGCATGACCGGTACGTGGCAAACGTCGGACGACGGTATGACAGATTCGGATTATCCTAAGGATGACGGCTCGCCGGAAGTGCCGGACAACGGCGCCGACGCCGTGGATTTCGGAGGCTGATATGCTGATCCGTCTCGAACACATTGAAAAAACGTACGGCACCCCGGACCGACCGGTCCCGGTGCTGCACGACGTCAATTTTGCCATGGAGGAAGGCGCGTATTACGCGATCATGGGTCCTTCCGGCTCCGGCAAGTCAACGCTGATGAACATCCTCGGGTATCTCGATACGCCGACCGGCGGAACCTATTATTTTGAGGACGTCGACAACAGCCGCGCGTCCGACGCCGAGATGGCGAAGATCCGCAACGAAAAGATCGGATTCGTGTTCCAGTCGTTCCATCTGCTGCCGCAGCGCAAAGCATGGGAAAACGTCGCGCTGCCGCTGCTGTACGGAAACGTGCCGAAAAAGGAACGGCGCGCACGCGCCGAACAGGCGCTCTGTGAAGTCGGTCTCGAAGACCGCATGGACTTTTTCCCCACGCAGCTTTCCGGCGGTCAGTGCCAGCGGGTCGCGATCGCACGGGCGATCTGCACGCGGCCGAAGCTGCTCCTTGCCGACGAACCGACCGGCGCGCTGGATTCGAAATCCGGTCAGCAGATCATGGATATCTTCGACGCGCTGCATGAACGCGGCATGTCGATCATGATGATCACGCACGAGCTCGCGGTCGCAAGGCGCGCTTCCCGCATGCTCTTTATCTACGACGGTGTCTTGACGGGAGGCGATGAGCCATGAAACGTACATTGAAGATCGTTCTCGTCAGCATCCTGTGCGTCGCGCTGATCGGCGGCAGCATCTTTGCCTACGTGAAGCTCCGCAAGCCCACGCCGTGCGAGGTCTATCCCGCCATGAACTGGATGATGTCCTACATGCCGAACCAATCGTATCTGTACGGCATCGTGACCTCGGACGCATCCCAGATCATCACGAAGAACAACGAGCGCAACGTTCTTGAGGTGCTCGTGTCGCCTGGCGACGTCGTCTCCGTCGGCGATCCGCTTTTACAGTACGACGCGACGCGCTCGCAGCTCTCCTTTGAAGAAAATCAGCTGGATCTTCAGAAGCTCGAAAATCAGCTCCGTTCCGAATACGTCGACTACAAGCGGTTCTCCGGCACGGATTATCCGGACCCGCTTCTGACGCCGACGCCGTCCCCCACGCCGACCCCCTCGCCGACGCCCAAGTCGGCCTCAGCCGAAGACGTCGGCGGCGCAAGACACCTGTCGCTCCGGACGGGCGACGATCCGGTCGCTCCCGTCAGCGGAACCGGCACCGAGGCGGACCCGTTCGTGTATGAATTCGAAGCGGCGGCTCCCGTGACCTACGCCTTTATCCGATCGCTTATTGCGCAGGCTCCGGAACACGCGTCCGCCGTCTTCGCGCGGATCGTGCAGCCCGAAGCGGAGATCCTGCTTTCGGTCACACTGTCCGAGGAGGTCTCTTTCTCGGTCAATCTCAAGGGTGAATCCGCACCGACGCCCACGCCAAGCGGGGACCCGGACGAGTCCGGGGAGGATCCCGTCTATCCCGACCCGCCGATCGGCGGCGAAGGCACCGAGACCAATCCGGTCGTCTATTCGTATACGCCCGGCATGACCGTCACGAACGCGTTTTTGAAAGCGCAGTCCGAACTCGCCGCGTCGCAGGAAGCGAGCATGTATGTAAAGCTGCAGGCGGAACAGTTTTCGATTGATCTCGTGTTCGAGACGGACGGCACATTCTCATTTACTACGACTGTGAACACGGCTGAACCGACGCCGACCCCGACGGCAACCGCGAGCGCGGAACCCACGCCGACCGCAACGGCGACGGCAAGTGCGGAGCCCACCGCAACGGCAACCGCAAGCGCGGAACCCACGGCAACGGCGACCGCAAGCGCGGAACCCACCGCAACGGCGACTGCAAGCGCGGAACCCACCGCAACGGCGACTGCAAGCGCGGAGCCCACGGCTACGGCGACCGCAAGTGCGGAACCGACCGCAACGGCGACCGCAAGCGCGGAACCCTCCGCAACCGCGACCGCAAGCGCGACGGCGACGGCAACCCCAACGGCAACACCGACACCTACCGCAACGCCGACGGCGACCCCGACGCGCACGCCTACCCCGACGCCGAAACGCACGCCCACTCCGACGCCGAAACGCACGCCCACCCCGACTCCGAAACGCACGCCCACCCCGACGCCGCGGCGCACGCCGACCAAGAAGCCCACGGCGACCCCGACGCCCACGCCGTATGACGAGGCGGCACATATGACAAAGGAAGAGCGCGCCACGCGCGCAAAGGAGATCGCGGCGAGCATCCGCCAGGACGAGCTGCTCTACCGTCAGCTCGTGCTCGACATCGAAAAGGCGGAGAGCAGCGGTCTCGAAGGCATCCTGTACTCCGAGATCAACGGCACGGTGATGACGGCCGTGCAGCCGGATGAAGTCACGCTCGGCGAGGTGCTCGTGGAGGTGCGCGGCGGCACCGGACTGCACATCAGCGTGATCGTCGGCGAAGACGAACTTCAAAACTACCCTGTCGGCACCGAGCTTTCCGGCTTCTCCTATCAGATGCAGGACACCGTGACCGCGCGGGTCGCGCAGGTCGGCACCATGCCGATTTCCACCAACTATTCCGGAAACGGCAACCCGAATTCCTCCGGATATCTTCTGGTGCTCGACATCACCGGCGACGTGATCCCGGGCGTCGGCGAATACATCGAGTTTTCGGATTATTCCTCGCTGTTTGAACAGGGCACGATCTATCTGCACGAAGCGTTTCTGCGTGAGATCAACGGCGTGACCTGTCTTTACGCCGCGAACGAGGACAACGTGCTCGTGAAGTACACCGTGACGACCGGCAGCCGGCAGAACGAATACGTCGAGCTGATCGGTTCGCCGATCTCGGCTGAGGACCGCATCGCGTTCCCGTACGACAAGAACTGCAAGGAAGGCAATCCTGTCGAGGACGCGAAGGGCGGCGTCTTCTACGGCGGCTGGTAAGGAGGTGCTTTCGATGTTGGAAAACTTCCGCGAAGCCTTTGACGGCATTCGCTCCCATAAGCTCAGAAGCGCGCTGACGATGCTCGGCATCATCATCGGCATCGCCAGCATCATTGCGATCTCCTCCACGATCATGGGCACGAACGAGCAGATCAAGGATAACCTCGTCGGCTCCGGTTCGAACGTCGTGACCGTCCGCCTCTATCAGGGCGATTACCCCTTTGAAAGCGCCTGGTCGACCGTGCCGGAGTATATCCCGGCGCTGACGGACGAGACGCTCCGTGAGATCCGCGCGATCCCCGAGGTCGCAAGTGCGGCATACTACGCGCAGCGCGACGCCTACGGGCAGATCCGAAGCGGCGACAGCGCGCTGTCCGCCGGTACGGTCTACGGCGTCGACCGATCCTATCCCGCGGTGTACGGCTACACCATCCGCGCGGGGCGCAGTCTGACCGAAAGCGACTGTACAAACTTCCGCAAGGTCGCCATGATCGACGAAACGGTCTCCGCCGCGCTGTTTGCCGGCGCGAATCCGGTCGGCAAAACGATCGACATCTGCGGCGAGCCGTACGTCGTGATCGGCGAGTTCACGGCCGCGTCGAGCTTCCGTCCCACGGTGACGACGCTCGACGAATACTTCACCTACAACACCTCCTCCGGCGGCAAGGTGCTGATCCCGTTCTCCACGTGGCCGGTGCTGTTCCGCTACGACGAGCCGCTCTCGCTCGTGATCCGCGCCGTGGATACCGATTCCATGACGACGGCGGGCCGGAAAGCCGAGGAGGTCTTAAACGACACGATCCGGCAGGAGAATCCGGAGGTCCGCTATAAGAGCGAGGACCTTCTGGAGCAGGCAAAGAATCTGCAGGAGCTAAGTAGCGCCACGAACCGGCAGCTGATTCTCGTTGCGGGGATCTCGCTCATCGTCGGCGGCATCGGCGTCATGAACATCATGCTCGTGTCGGTCACGGAGCGCACGCCGGAGATCGGGCTTAAAAAAGCGCTCGGCGCGCGCAGACGGCGCATCTCGGCGCAGTTTCTGATCGAAGCGGGCGTGCTGACCTGCTTCGGCGGCATCCTGGGCGTGCTCGTCGGGATCGGGCTTGCCTACGGCATTTCAAAGGTTTCCGGCGTACCGATCTTCATCAGCTGGTACATCGTCATTCTGACGGTCGTGTTCTCGTTCGTGATCGGCATGTTCTTCGGCGCGATCCCCGCCTACCGCGCAGCGCGGCTTGACCCGATCGACGCACTGCGGCACGAATAAAATAACGAATGAACAAAGGGTGTTGGGAATTTCTCAATACCCTTTGTTTTTTTAGCGTAATCCTTGAAAGATCCTTCGCTTCGCAAGATCCTTCGCTTCGCAAGATCCTTCGCTTCGCAAGATCCTTCGCTTCGCTCAGGATGACACGACAAGGTTGGTTTACAGAGCACAGTCCGCTGTTATGTTGCTTGACGGGGCGTCCGGGAGGCCGCCCCCCTACAGTATGTTTACGCCTATATGAATACCTTTGCCGGAAGAACGATATAAGAAACATACCGGCGGATTGTAGGGGCTGACGTCCTCGGCAGCCCGCCAAAAAGCACAACAGCGCTGTCGGCAACGCCCCGAAGATCGCACCCGAATACCGAAAAGCACAGCAGCCGGTGAATTGCTTCACCGGCCGCCGTTTCATTTACGGAGGAAACTGTTCAGTTTTCGGGACGCGGCTTGATGTGCAGATCGCCGTCCCAGTCGCGGTATTCGGGCACGTACTGCTTGCCTGTCGCGGCGTTCACGTAGACCGTGTCCGCGACCCAGCCGGTGTTGATGCCGACCCAGAAGAAATCATCGTTCGCGTAATGCTCCGCATATTTCAGCACACCGTCCTCGAAGCCGAGCTCGTAGACCGTGCCGTCCTCGAGCCAAACGTCCATCGTACAGTAATGATCATCCGCAACCGCGTTCACGTCGACGTTCTTCACCGCCTTGCCGTGCGTATCGCCGTCATACGTGCCGAGTGCGGTGAACAGGTTTTCACCGATCTGTCTTACGACCGCTTCATATTCCGCGCCGCCCATGTCGTCGTACGGAATATCCAAAAGATCCTTGCACGGGATGACGCAGTCCAGTCGGATCACATCGCGCGAATATGCCGACACCGTCATTTCAAACCGGTCTCCGGTGATCACCCAGCAATCCTCGCGCGCGCCGCTGTCGTCACGGTAAAAGGTCGCCTTGAAGTCTTCCTGCTTTTTTGCTTCTTCTCCCGAAAGCTGATTGTACAGGCGATACAGCAGTGAGGTGATCTTTCTGTCGCCGACCATCTGATCCTCTCCGAACGCAGGCGCTTCCGCTTCCGCAAAGTTTCTCGGGTACGCCGGCGTCTCATAGTCGAACTGCATATCCGCAAGGAAGTATTCGCATTCGAGCATCGTCTCCTGATTCGGATAAACCGCGAACTGCCAGAGCTGATCGCCGCAGTACGAGAACGCAAGACATTCGTCCGTGTCGGTCGTGAGCATATAAACGCCCTCGTGCATCCACTGATTGTTGTTATCGCGATACAGCACCGCGGATTTGTAGCCGAGCTTTTCCGCAAGCCGCAGCGCGTCCTTTTCACGGTCGATCGTGACCGTTTCCGGATACGTCAGAAGATCGGCGCACAGAAGCTTCCAGTCCGTCTCGCGAACCGTCACAATGTAGGCCCCCGCCGGGTCGGTCACACGCAGAAACGCGTCACGGTCGCCATCCTTGTCGGTGTACAGAACCACGCTCGCCGCTTCAAGCGAATAGCCCGTGAGTTCCTCGTACGATTTCCCATACAGAATTTGCGTATACTCCTCCGCCGCCTGTCTGGCGAGATTCTCTTCTTCCGCGCTCGCTGTATACTGATCCCAGAACATCTTATTATCCGCATTGCAGTAACCCGTCCGAATGGGGATCGCGTACTGTCTGCGTCGCTGTACCTCCTCAGTGATGGTCCTGATCATGTCCGGCGAAAGCTTCTCCTCCTCCGGCACGGGCGACGGCGTGGGAACGGGATTCGTCAGTTCTTCCGCAGATCCGTTCTCCGCAGACGTCGTTTTGTTCTGTTCCTCCTTCGCTTCCGCGACGGTCGCAAAGGTCTTGCCTTCCTTGGAGAATCTGATCACGCCGGTCAGCACCAGTCCGGACAGGACGCCGAGGCACAGGACGCCGGAAAGCGCGATCAGAAGCACTTTGTGTTTTGTTAAGAATGTTTTCATGGCTTTCTGCCTCCTTTCTACGGCCCCATCGTAGCACGGAACTTGTAACGGAGTCCTCACAGAGTTGTATCTAACTTGTAAAAAGCACCGACGCCGTCGTACCTTTGCCGGGTTCGGAGGCAAAATGCAAAGTTGCGCCGTGCAGGGCGGCGATCTCGTGGCACAGCGGCACGCCGAGCCCGCTGCGCACACTCGGGTTCTTTGCGTGCGACGGATCGTTGACATACTTCAGCTGCTCCGGCGTCATGCCCGCGCCCGTGTCGACGATTTCGATCACGCCGGGCGTCGCCCTGAGCTTCACGGGCGCGCCGGGCGCCGACGCCTTCACCGCGTTTCCGATGAGGTTTCCGAGCATACTCAGAAGCAGCGCGCGATCGGCGGTGACCGCGTCCCATTTGATTTCCGTTTCGAGCGTCGGATAGGTCGCCTTCAAATGTGCCGCAAGCTCAGCAAGCTTCACGCGCTCCGGCCGGAACACGTTCTTTCGCGCGTCGGCCATGGTCAGAAGCTTTTGCGAGATCTCGCCGAGCCGTTCGCTCTCCGAGACGATGTAGCTTGCCGCCGTGTGTTGCTGCTCCGGCGTGAGCTTTGCGCGTTCCAATAGCTCGCCGTAGCCGCGAATGACCGTCAGCGGCGTCCGGAGCTCGTGTGCAAGCCGTTCGACCGGGCGATTGACGCGCTCCTGCATGACATACAGCGCCGCGGTGATGCCCGCGGTCAGAAGCGTGCAGATCAGCAGGGAGCCGATCGCCTGCCGCGTCATCCGGTGCATTTCATCCGTCACGTCCAGCCCGAAATGCAGCCACACGCCGTCCGAAAGCGTATCCGAGATCGCAAGCACGGTGCGTCCGTTTTGACTTACCCAACGCTCCCTGCCCGGCTCGACCGCGGGCGGGATCGGCTCGGTCGCGACCCACGTTTCACCGCCTTGTCCGAGTTCGAACGTCGCGCCGCCGCTGTCGTAGAGCGCAAAGCCGCGCGCGTATACGGCGCGGTTCTGTTCCGGGACGCTTCCGAACATGCCGTCGATCGCCAGCGCAAGCGCCTTTTCCTCGCCGAGCGCACGCGATTCGGTCGAGCGGAACGATGCGCGGACGTTTGACAGCAGCAAAACAAGCGTGCTGATATACAGCACGCCCGCCATCAGCAGGACGGTCAGCAGAAAACTTTTTTGCCGAAGCTTCACAGCCCCTCCTCAAACCGGTATCCGAGCCGGTAGATCGTTTTGATCCTGTCGTCCAGACCGAGCTTTTTCCGAAGCCGCTGCACATGTACGTCGATCGTGCGCGATTCGCCGAGGAACGAGACGTCCCACGCCTCGCGCATCAGCCGCTGCCGCGACAGCGCAATGTTGCGGTTTTTGATCAGCACTTCCAGAAGCGCGTACTCCTGCAGGGTCAGATCGACCGGCTCGCCGCCCTTCGTCACCGTCTTTGCCTCGAAGTCGATCTCAAGATCGTCGATCTGATAGCGTCTTTCACTTTTATGCGTGCGGCGCAGAACCGCCTCGACGCGCAGCAAAAGCTCCGTCATTTCAAACGGCTTCACGATATAGTCGTCTGCGCCGCGCTCGAAGCCCTTGACCTTGTCCGCCGTCTCGCCGAGCGCGGTCAGAAAGATCGCCGGCGTGCCCTTGAGCTTTTCGTATACCGAAAAGCCGTTCGTGTCCGGCAGCATCACGTCGAGGATCAGCAGATCGAGCGGCGTGCGCTCCGCGATCGAAAGCGCTTCCTTTCCGGTGAACGCCTGCACGACCGTGTGCCCCACCATGCCGAGGTTCAGCGCAACGAGATCGTTGATCGCTTTTTCGTCCTCCAGTACCAGAATACGAGCCATCGTTTTCCCTCATTTCGACAGATTTCCTCTCCTTGCTTTGATTATAACACGGCAGTTGTAACAGAGTTGTAAAAACACGTTGAATAACCGCGGTTTATGCGAAAAGCTGTGCGGAAAAGGCACAAAAAAGCTCCCCTTGCGGGGAGCGGTGAGGATCGTGGTTCAGATGCGTTCGGGGACTTTGGCGTTGACCGCGGCGATCAGCTCGCGGACTTTTGCGGAGATCGTTTCCGCCGCGGTGTCGATCGCGATATCCTCGCGGAAGGACTTGTCGCGCGCGGCAAGCTCGAACGCATTCCTTGAAAGCGTCTTCGGCGAGATGACCACGCGCACCGGCGCGCCGAGAAGGTCCGCGTCGGAGAACATGACGCCCGCGGAGACGGGACGGTCGTCGAAGAGTACCTCGACGCCCGCGGCTTCAAGCTCCTTATAGAGCTTTTCCGCCGCATTGCAGACGTCTTCGTTGTCAATGCGCAGCGCGCAGATCTCGACCTGCCACGGCGCGATCGTGATCGGCCAGATGGGACCGTAATCGTCGTGATGCGCTTCGCAGACCGACGCGATCAGCCGTCCGACGCCGATGCCGTAACAGCCCATGATCGGGTTCTTGCGCTCGCCGTTTTCCGCGTCGTAGGTCATGCCCATGGCTTCGGTATAGCGCTTGCCGAGCTGGAAGATATTGCCGACCTCGATGCCGCGGGAGATCTTCAGACTGTGCTTGCGGCAGTTCGGGCAGATGCCGCCCTCGACCGCCTTGCAGAGATCGAGATACTGCGTATCTTCGGGCAGATCGCGGGAAGGCGTGAAGCCGGACAGATGGTATTCGGGCTTGTTCGCGCCGCAGACGAGGTTCGTCGCGCCGACCAGCGAACGGTCGAACAGCACGGTTGCCTTGGTTTCGAGATTGACCGGACCGATGTTGCCCGCCGCTAAGTTCGCGTTCTCGACATCAACCGCGGGGTGAATTTCCGCCTTCAGGTAATTCGTGAGCTTGGTCTCATTGACCTCTTTGTCGCCGCGGAGGAAGATCAGCACGTAGGAATCGTCCGCGTTGCGCTGATAGACGACCG
The DNA here is from genome assembly GCA_017524445.1 of Clostridia bacterium. GTDB lineage: Bacteria > Bacillota > Clostridia > Christensenellales > CAG-138 > UBA3792. Next base: position 49,588 of record JAFXVP010000002.1, read on the forward strand.
CCTTGCAGGTCTTTGCGTCGGTGACCTTCAGGTACTTTCCAACCTCCTCGATCGTCTTGGCGTCGCCGGTAAAGACCTCGGTGAGCGGCTCGAGCGTTTCGTCCGCTTTGTTTTCGGTGATCGCGTCGCACGCTTCCATGTTTGCGCGGAAACCGCATTCGGGGCAGGTCACGATGGTGTCCTCGCCAATGTCGGTTAAAAGCATGAACTCGTGGCTGATCTTGCCGCCCATCATGCCGGAGTCGGATTTCACCGCGATGACCTCGGGCACGCCCGCGCGGGCATAGATGCGCTCATACGCGCGGTAGCAGCGGTCGTAGTACGCTTCAAGGTCCTCCTGCGTAGTATGGAACGAGTACGCGTCCTTCATCGTGAACTCGCGCACGCGGATCAATCCGCCTCTTGCGCGCGGTTCGTCGCGGAACTTCGTCTGGATCTGATAGATCATGAACGGGTACTTCTGATACGTGCCCGCCACGTTCATCGCCATCTGCACCGCGGCCTCCTCATGCGTCATGCCGAGGACCATGTCCGCGCCGCCGCGATCCTTGAACCGCAGAAGTTCCTTGCCGATGGACTCAAATCTGCCCGAGCTCTGCCAAAGCGTCGCGGGCATGACGACCGGGAACAGGACCTCCTGTCCGTCGATCGCGTCCATCTCCTCGCGCAGGATCTGCTCGATCTTGTTCTGGATGCGCTTTGCCGGCGTAAACAACGAATAGATGCCGTTGCCGACCTGCTTTATATAGCCGCCGCGCGTCATTAAGTTCTGGCTTTCGATATCGAACGCGCGCTCCTTGAACCGTTCGCCCAAAATGTTCTTTACCTTCATATAATCCTCCAAATGGTTTGTGTTCTGTTGTTTCGACCGCATGACGCCCACGGCGTCAATTCACGGCGTCAGCCAATTCATGTGCGTCAGCACAATTCATGCGCGTCAGCGCAATTCATTCAAAACGAATTGACCTGCGGTCATGAATTGCCTTGCGGCATGAATTGCACCTTGCGGTGCATGAATTGACCTGCGGTCATAAAATGATCAATCCTTTTTTTCATACATCCAGTAGATCGCGCCGTCGGAAACGATCATGCCGAGCGATTCCTGAAGCTTTCTCGACGCGTCGTTTGTCGTGTAGATCTGTCCGTACGGCGTCCAGCCGCGGGAAAGCGTCAGGTTATGCAGCGCGATTTCCAAAGCCGAGCCGATGCCGCGCCGACGGAACTTCGGCAAAACCTCCAGCATGCCGGCGGAGCCGTCGCCGTGGAAGCCGATGAACCCCGCCATCTCACCGTCGACGTACGCCGCAAGCACGTCGCCCTGTCTTACGCGATCCTCGTAACGTTTCATGTCGCCGTCCGGATCGTAGACCGACATCAGAAACGGGACCTGTTCCAAAGGAAACGGTCGGATCTCGCAGACGTCCGGCACCGGGATCGGTTCCTTTTTCGGATAATACGCCTGCCAGCACGCCGAAGCGTGGTTGATGAACGGAAACGTCCTGAACACCGCGTCGCGCGAGGGCTCGTTATGCGCCACGAACAGGCAGCAGTCTTTGGGAACGGTTTTCAGCGCGCGCTCGCCCGCTTCGACCGTGTCGGACACGATCAGGCAGAAGCGGTCCATTTTCATCAAAAGCACCGCGTCGGGTTCGGCGTACAGCACCTTTGCGCCGCCGCGCTGAATCCCCTCGATCATGTCGATGCGCAGGGTCCTGTCCTGACCAAGATACGCAAGGATCTCCTGTTCGGTCACGGCGTTACCCCCTTCACGTCCTTCGAAAAATGCTGATAATCCGGCTCGCCCTTGAAGTGTCCGCCCCATTTCCAGCCATGTTGTGTGAACAGCTTATAGCAAAGATCGTCCTCGGTGATCATGCCGGGGCGCAGGTTCGTCCGGTCGAGATACGGCTCGCTCTCCTTCGGGGAGAAGCTGCCGCCCGGCTTTACGTACGGGTTTTCAACCGGATTGACGTCGATCGCCGTGCCGTAGCTGTGGCGTGAAAAGTAGCTCTTTCCGGTGACCTTCCGGCAGCAGTATGCCGAAGTATTGTCCGCCGACATCGAGGGGCCGTCGTCGAACGGCTTGCCGAAATCGTCCAAAAGCTTTACCGAACGCAGCGGATACTGCGCGTCATAAAGCGCTTCGAAGATCTCGATCACGTCCTTTGCAACCTTCTTATGCACCAGCAGCGCGCCTTCGTGCTCTTCGCCGTCGAAATCGACGTACAGGATATGCACGTAGCGGAGATCGTCGAGCTTGACCGGCGCGTCCTTCGGGTCCTCGGGATAGCTCATGCCGATCACGTAGCTTTTCAGCGCTTCGGTCGGCTTGCAGTACCAGAACGCCGCGTTGGTCTTCGATTCCGTGACGGCTTCATCCCGGAACGGATCCGGCGTCGGCGTGGGTTCTTCCGTCGGTTCCGGCGTGGGCTCCGGCGTTGGGGTCGGCGTCGGCACGGGCGGGAGCGTCTCGGACGGTTCCGTTTCCGAAACGGCGATCACGTCGTCCTCGATCGCGGGCTCCGGCGTCGGCGCTTCGCCCGCGGGCGGTTCCGTTGCCGCAGTCTCCGGATTCGGTTGTACGCTGCAGGCGATCAGAAACAGAACGCACAGCAGCGGCAGGATTCGTCTCATAAAGGTGAGTATACCGCAAAATTTCCCGCTTGTACAGAGCTTTCTTGTGTAATTTTACAAAAAAGGAAGCCTCGCAAAATGCGCGGCCTCCCGAAGATTTGTCGTGCTATTTCAGTTCGAGCTTTTTGAGCTGCTGCTTTGCGATGCGCTCCCGCTTGCGCTACCCGCTGACGACGACGTAGACCATCATGATGATCGTGATGACGTACGGGATCGCGGAGGTCAGGTCCGCGTCGACAAGCTTGGAGCTTTGCAGCTGCAGGCCGATCGCGTCGAAGAAGCCGAACATCAGCGCGGCGAGAAACACCTTGACCGGGTTCGCGCCGCCGAAGATGACGCAGGCGAACGCGATAAAGCCGCGGCCCGCGACCATGCGCTGCCCGAACTGCCCGTTGAGGTTTCCGAGCGACAGATGCGCGCCGGCAAGCCCGCACATGACGCCGCACAGGATCGAGGCGATCCACTTCATCTTTTCGGGGTCCTTGCCCGCGGTGCGGAGCGTTTCGGGGGATTCGCCGGAAGCGCGGATCCAGAAGCCCATCGGCGTCCGGTAGACGAACAGCCACATGGCTGCTACCAGCACCCACGTAAGATAGACGAACAGGCTGTGCCCGGAGATCACGCTGCCGAGGAACGGGATATCCTTGATCAGCGGGATCGCGATGTCGCCGAGATGCGGCGCGTTCGAAATGCCCGCGGAGTCGAACAGAGTGCGGCTAAGGTACACCGTGATGCCGAGCGCAAAGGTGTTCAGCGCGCAGCCGATGATGAACTCGTCGCTCCGGAGCTTTACCGTAAACAGGGCGAAGAACAGCCCGACGAGGATCCCGAAGACGATCGAGGCGACGATGCCGAGCGCGGCGCTTGTGAGCGCGGTACTTACCGCCGCCGCGGTGAACGCGCCCATCAGGATCATGCCGTCCATACCGATGTTCATGATGCCCGCGTGCTCGGTCATAAGTCCGCCGAGTGCGGCGAGCGCGACCGGCGTTGCGCTTCTTAACATCTGGTTCAGCGTACTGGACGCGACGGTCCAGAAGTTCCACGAATTCTCATTCATGCGCTTCGCCCCCTTCCCTGCGCGCAAGGATCTCGCGCTGCGCCGCGCGTTTCTCCCTTGCATTATGGATCGCGGCGCGGACGCCCTTTTCGCCCGCCATGCAGAAGATGACCGCGGTCTGGATGATCCAGTAGATCTGGATCGGTACGCCGACGGTGTCCTCCATATAGATCGCGCCCCACTTGAGGACCGCGAAGATCAGCGAAATAATGATCGTCGGGATCGGCTGATACTGCGCGATCATCGCGACCATCAGCCCTTCAAAATAGTAATCGTTCGAGATGGACGACTGGTACTTGCCGGCTGCGCCGTACACGCGGAACATGCCGCAAAGTCCGCACATCATGCCGGAAACGACCATCGCAATGATGACGATCCGGTCCGCCTTGAGTCCCGCAAAGCGCGCAAAACGCGGATTGTCGCCGACGAGACGCATTTCGTAGCCCTTGGTCGTCTTCTGCAGAATGTACCACACGAGGAACGTGAGCACCGCCGAAACGATGATCGCGGTGGACAGGTTCGAGGCAGGGATCAGCTTTGTAAACATGAACGAGCGGTTCAAAGGACTTGTGTCGCTGACGACGCGCGGGCTCGGGTTTTTCCACGGACCCTTCGAGAAGTAACCGCAGATGAACACCGCGACCGAGTTCAGCATGATCGTGGTGATGACCTCGTTGACCTTCAGCTTGACCTTCAGGATGCCCGGGATGAACGCGTAGAACCCGCCGACGGCGATCGCGCCGAGCGCGGCGCACGGGATCGCGATCCACGGGGAAACGTCCTTGAGCCATACGCCGATCTGCGCGGCAAACAGCGCGCCGAGGATCAGCTGGCCTTCGCCGCCGACGTTGAAGATGCCGGCGCGGCTGCCGACGTCGCACGCGAGGCCGCACAGGCACAGCACCATGGCATATTCGAGCATGTTGCCGAAGTACAGCTTTGAGGAGAAGGACCCGCCGACCAGCGCGCCGAGCGCCTTTCCGGTGTCGTAGCCGGTGACGGTGAGAATGACGGTGCCTATGAGAAGTGCGACGAACAGGCTGATCACGAGCGCGACGAGATAGCCGAAGTCAAACCGCTGCCTGATACGCTGCCAAAATGCATTCATGCCTTCGCCCCCTCTCCCGTGCCGGTCATGTAGAGACCGATCTCCTCCTTGGTGATCTCGTCCGCCCTGAATTCGCCGGTGATCTTGCCTTCATACAGCGTGATGATACGGTCGGAAAGGCGGAAGACCTCGTCGAGATCGGCGGAGCTTAAAAGGATCGCTGCGCCCGCGTTGCGCTGCTCGATGATGCGCGTATGGAAGAATTCCATTGCGCCGATGTCCACGCCGCGCGTCGGCTGTGAGATGACGAGCACCGGCGTATCGAAGCTGAATTCGCGCGCGACGACGACCTTCTGCATGTTGCCGCCGGACATCGAGCCGACCTTCGTGTGGATGCCTGCGCCGCGGATGTCGAACTTTTCATACAGTTCGCTCGCGTACCGTTCGACCGTCGACCTGCGCTGATGAAAGCCAAACAGATTGAAGCGCTTTTCCTTCTGTTTTCCGACGAGCAGGTTGTCCGAAACCGTGGCGACCTTGTCGACGCCGGTTGAAAGACGGTCCTCCGGCACATGCGACAGCCCCAGTTCGCGGATCTCGCCGGGCGTTTTGCCCGTCGCGTCATGACCGCAGACGGTCACCTTTCCGCGGTTGATCTTTCGCATACCGGTGATCGCCTCAAGGAGTTCGCTTTGCCCGTTGCCCTCGATCGCCGCAATGCCGAGCACCTCGCCCTTACGGACGGACAGCGACACGCCGCGCACCGCGGGAAGCCCGCGGTTGTCCGCAACATAGAGGTCGTCGACTTCGATCGCGACCTCGCCCGGTTCGCCGGTTTTTTCGAGATGATCGAACAGCACGGGACGGCCGACCATCATGGACGCCAGCTTCTTTTCGTCGACGTCGCAGGTGTTTTCGACGCCGATGAGCTTGCCCTGCCGCATCACGCCGACGCGGTCGGAGATCGCCATGACCTCATTCAGCTTATGCGTGATGATGATGACGGTCAGTTCCTTTTCATGGACAAGGCGGCGGATGACGTCAAAGAGCTCGTCCGTTTCCTGCGGGGTCAATACCGCCGTCGGCTCATCGAGGATCAGGATGTCCGCGCCGCGGTAGAGCGTTTTCAAAATCTCCACGCGCTGCTGAAGGCCGACGGAGATATCGCGCACCTCGGCAGACGGATCGACCTCCAGCCCGTACTCCTTCACAAGCTCTCGCGTGATCTGTTCCGCTTTTTTGTTGTCGAACAGCACGCCCGCAGTCTTCGGCTCACGGCCCAGCGCGATGTTTTGCGCGACCGTGAACGAAGGCACAAGCATAAAGTGCTGGTGCACCATGCCGATGCCGCGGTCGATCGCAGCCTTCGGGCTGAAGTTCGTCACCTTTTCGCCGCGCACGTAAAGATTTCCCGCCGTCGGCGTGTTGATGCCGTACAGGATGTTCATCAGCGTCGACTTGCCTGCACCGTTTTCGCCGACCAGCGCGAACACCTCGCCGTTTCGGATCGAAAGGCTGATGTCGTCGTTTGCGAGCACGCCCGGAAACTCCATGGAAATGTGTTCAAACCGGATCTCGTCCGTCAAAGCCCTCATTCCCCCTTTTCAATCATGTAAAAAAGCGGAAGCCGCCCAAAGCGGGCAGCTTCCTGCGTCAAAACCTCAGTTTCTGGTGGTGTCGACCTTGATCTCGCCGGAGACGATCTTTGCCATGAGATCACCGACTACCGCCTTGACGTCGTCCGGGATCTGCTGGGTCGAGCCCTCTTCGCCGTAGCCGATGCCGACGTAGCCGTTCGACATATCCGCAACCCAGGTCGTGCCGAGCTGGGAAACGTCGCCGGAGACGATCTTTGCAATCGCATCATAGATCGACTTGCCGACTTCCTTCTTCATCGAGCAGATGATGACGGCGTCGTTGATGTACTTCTGATCACTGTCAACGCCGATCGCGTAGAAGCCGCCCGCCTCAGCCGCTTCGAACACACCGTCGCCGGCTTTCGACGCGATCTGGAAGATAACGTCCGCGCCGCGGTCATGAAGGACCTTCGCGCAGTCCTTGCCCTTCGCCGGGTCGTCATAGTCGTTGGTGTAGTTCTTTTCGACCTTGATGTTTTCGTTGAAGTACTTCGCGCCCTGCTCATAACCCACGATAAAGTCGTTGATCGTGATGGAATCCTCGCCGCCAACCGCGCCGATCGTTCCGGTCTTGCTCATCGCCGCCGCAATGTAGCCCGCAAGGAACGAACCCTCGTTCTGCGCATAGACGATGTTCAGCACGTTTGAAACAGGCGCGGAGGTCTCGTTGTCGATCCAGATGAACTTCACGTTCGGGAACTCCGGCGCGACGGTCTCGATGTCATAGAACTCCCAGCCGACGCACACGACGATGTCCGACTGCGCCGCCGCGTTCTGCATGCGGACGGTGTGGTTCTCACCGTTGCACTCGACAAACTTCACGTCCAGAGACGTAAAGTCCTTCGCAAGGCGTTCGCCGCCCTCCTTGGACGAATCATAGAACGAACGGTCGCCGAACGTGCCGGCAACGACGATGGTGACGGTCAGCTTATCCGGTACCGTGGACGGCGGTTCGGGCGTCGCTTCCGCTGCGGGCGTCTCGGGCTTGTCCGCCGGTTCCTCGGTCGTCTTGCAGGCCGCAAAGCAGCCGAGCGTCAGAACGAGCACCATAAGCAATGCGATAATTTTTTTCATTTCATTTTCCTCCTGAAAATTGCCCTATTGGGTACGATACCAGTATAATACGGATCCGTGTTTTTTTCAACCCGCTTTTTTCCACGAAATCGCACATGGACCGTCCGGATGCGGCGCAAACTAAACAAAACGAAAGGAGGTTTTTGCATGGAACGAAACGATCAGCAGATCGGCTGCGAAGTGGAAAGCTGCCGCTATAACGAGCAGGGCAAGCACTGCGCTTTGCGAAGCATTTGCGTCCGTCCCGCGTGGGGCTGCTCGTCCGGACGCGAGAACGAAAGCTTGTGCGGTTCCTACGAACACCGCAACTGAACGCAAAAAGGACTGTCGCGCGTGACAGTCCTTTATTATTACATTACAGCCCCCGTTTTGCCGGATTCTGTCGAAAAGCGCCGCGCTTACGGCTCGACCACGATTGTGAGGGTCGCCGTAACGCAGTTGTTCATTTCCGCGGTCAGAACATAGGTCACAGCAGCGCCGTCCGCAGCCGCAAGATCGATCTCGATCATTCCGTCGGTATATTTGACCGGTTCCGCTCCGTCGACAGACACGCCCGCATTCGGATCGCTCACCGTGCCGGACAGCTGATAAACGCCGTTCTCCCCTGCCTTTACGTGAATACTGCCGTCCTCAGCCGCTTCGAACGCGGACGTGATCCAGAACGAGAGCGTCGGGAAGGTATAGGGAACAACCGGACACTCGATCTCATACTCCGTACCGTCCGCGGTCGTGATCGTCACGTGCGGCGCGATCTCCCACTCCGCCGTCTCAAGCGGCGTGTCCGGGAAGAAAGTGTCGACCGGAATACGGACCTTGCGATAGGTCAGCTCGCCCTTGTTATTGGTATACGAATAATTGTCCTGTCCCGGAAGCTCGATCATAAGCGTCGCCCCGTCCGGGATCGCCGCGGTGATCTTGATCCGCTCTTCACCGCTCTCCTCGGTATACAGCTCCGTTTCGACCGCCTTCCAGAGATCGTAATCCTCCGGCTCTTCGGTCGGCTGCGGTTCGGCAGTCGGTTCGGCCGTCGGCACGGCGGTCGGTTCGGGCGTCGGTGCGGTCGTGGGCGCGGCGGTCGACGGCTCGGCAGGCGGTTCGGGCTGCACCTTTCCGCCGCATGCAGACACGGAAAGCGCAAGCAGCAGCGCAAGTGCGAAGATCAAAGTTTTCTTCATTATCGATTTCTCCTTATTGTTCATCAGAAAGTGTCTTATTCGGTCCTGTCAAGCACTTACGCCTCGATGACGATCACGGCAAACGCCGCAGCGCAGTGTGCAATCAGGTGTACGTCGTCGTATCGCCGACAGGATCGAAACAAAAGACCGCAAGCACAGGCAACCGTGCCCTCGCGTTGCGGTCCTTTTTCAGGTAATTTGCTCAGTTCTTTTCAAAAATCAGATCCGTGCCGCTCTCCGGTTCGGTGAGCGTCAGCGTCGTACCGTCATAGACGAGATCGTAAAGGTGCTGCCCTGCTGCTTTGAGACTGACGGTATTGTTATCAAATGACCACTTCGCCCCGTCAATGGTTTCCCCGTCATTGATCAGGGTCGCAGAGGCGTTTGCCTTCAAGGTAAGCTGCATGTCAACGCCAATATCCGACGCTGTAAGCTCTATACCCTGCGCCTTCGCCCTTGTGAGCGTCCATGTGCCGATAACCGGGTTGTCCGGGTCTATGCCGCTCGCGCAAGCCATGAAGCAGCCGCAGATCAGAACGAGCGCCAGCACCAGTGCCAAAGTCTTTTTCATTATGATACCCCTCCTCATATTCGGTTTTATTCAGTATACCGCATCCTTTCCTGTTTTTCAACCTTTTTCAAGAAACGTTTCGTAAAGCCGACGCAGCGTCCCGGTTCAGCGACCCTTCGGCAGGCAGACGGAAAACGCAGTCGGGATCGACTGACCGCCGTCGGCACGGACAAAATCCTGTACGCCTTCTCCCGCCACGTCGGCGGCGTAGACGCGCATATGCCACTCGATGTGCGTGAAAACATGCTTTGCCGAATAGCTCAGAAGGTCGCCCGTGGGATGCAGACCGTGCGCGGTCAGCCATTCCATCGCCTTTTCGGTCGAAAGCGTGCCCGAAACGTTCGGCAGCTCGTAAAGTCCCGCCAGAAGTCCCTTGTCCGGGCGCTTATTCAGCAGCGGTGCGCCGTGATCGTACAGCGCGAAGACCGTGCGGTCTTCGATCGCGCGCGGCTTTTTCGGCGATTTGTTCGGCAAAAGCCCCGCCGTACCCGCTTCACGCGCTTTGCAGATACCGTTCAGCGGGCAGGAACCGCAAAGCGGCTGTCCGTTCGGCACGCAGACCGTTGCGCCGAGCTCCATCAGCGCCTGATTGAACGTGCCCGGATCGGCAGGCATGATCGCTTTCAGTTCGTCGAACACGCGCGTTTTCACCGCCGGGTCGGAAATGTCGGACGGGTCGTTCATAAGCCTTGCGTACACGCGCAGCACGTTGCCGTCGACCGCGGGCACGCGCTCGCCGTACGCGATCGACGCGATCGCGCCCGCGGTGTAGCTGCCGATCCCGGGAAGGGTCAGAAGCGTTTCGTACGTGTCCGGCATACGTCCGCCGTACCGTTCGCAGACGATCTGCGCGGCTTTTTTGAGATTCCTTGCGCGCGAATAGTACCCGAGCCCCTGCCAAAGGAGGTTCAGCCGGTCGTCCGCGACCGCGGCAAGCGCGTTTGCGTCCGGAAGCTCGGAATGAAAGCGCTCGTAATACGGAATCACCGCCGCGACGCGCGTCTGCTGGAGCATGATCTCAGAGACCCAGATCGCGTACGGATCGCGCGTTTTGCGCCACGGGAGATCGCGGTGATGGTCGGGATACCATTGTAAAAGCAATGCGACAAAGTCCATATAAAAAGTATATCATACGCGAGCGCGTTTGCAAAGGGGTCCCGCCCTTGACTTTGCGCGGGGGAATGGGTATACTCAAGGTGCATTTGATGTACCGAACGGTGCAATTCATGCCGAAGGCAATTCACGGCGTCAGCCAATTCACGGCAAAGCCAATTCATGCGCGTATGCGCAATTCATCGGAATGCATTTCACCTGCGGTGAATGAATTGTTCTGCGGACATGAATTTCCTGACGGAATGAATTGCGGCTTCGCCGCGTGAATTGTCCTGCGGACATAATTAAGGAGCAATCACAATGAACGAAACGGAAATCAAAAAACAGGTCAAAGAAGCGTTTGAAATCTTAATGAACGCGGCAAAGCCGGAACCGGGCTCGCTGCTCGTGCTCGGCTGCTCGACGAGCGAGATCGTCGGAAAGCGCATCGGCTCCGGCTCGTCCGAGGAAGCGGCAAAGGCGCTTCTGGACGCGCTGCTGCCGCTCGTCGAGGAAGCGGGGCTCGACCTTGCGGTGCAGGGCTGCGAGCACATCAACCGCTCGCTTTGCTGTAGCCGCGCGACCATGAAAAAATACAACCTCCAGCAGGTCTGGGTAAAGCCGTGGCTGCACGCGGGCGGCGCCTGCGTAACCGGCGCATATGCGCGCATTCCCGACGCGGTCATGGTCGAATCCCTGAACGGGCAGGCGACCCTCGGCATCGACGTCGGCGACACGCTGATCGGCATGCATCTGCACTGCGTGGCGGTGCCGGTGCACAGTCCCCTGCGTCACATCGGTGAAGCGAACCTCGTCATGGCGTTTTCGCGGCCGAAGTACGTCGGCGGACCCAGAGCGCAGTACGACAACGTGCCGGTCGATCCCAAGCACGCACAGCAGTGAATTACATCCGACGCAAAGGCGGAGCCGCAGGGCTTCGCCTTTTTTGCGACAATACGGGGGTGTGTGTAACACTGTCGCATTTGTCGCATTTGTCGCAGAGATGAATGATTATGATATAATAATAGATATACAGCAGTATATTGACTACATTTGCGACATTTGCGACGCTGCTACACACAGGGGGTATTTGTCACGCGGCGTCCGGACGCGCTTCCGTGCAAAAAAGTTTCGGAATAATCGAAAAAAACCTTTGCCTTTTGCAGCGGAATGGTTTATACTTGTGAGGATGTCCGAATTCGGGTCTGTGGTTGCAAGTCGAGGCCAGTCGCAGGCGAAACGATCCACGTAAGCGGGCCAAAGCGCCCGTGAGCATGGTGCGGCTTAGAAGTAAGTCCGGCCGGCGGTATTCCGCCGAGAGGGGCAGTAGTGGGGAGCACGGCTTATGAGCGAACCCTCCTGCCGGCGAGTGTGGGGGCAAAGACCAGGTCAGCCGAACGCGGAGATCAAAAATATCACCAATCGCGAAGGGAACCAAATCATCATGTACGAAGACAGAACACTGGTTTGCAGAGACTGCGGCAAGGAATTCATTTTCAGCGCGGGCGAGCAGGAATTTTATGCAAAGAACGATTTCAAAAACGACCCCGTCCGCTGCCCGGAATGCCGGAGAGCACGCAAGAACGCCGCGCGCGGCCAAGCCCCGCGTGAGATGTTCGACGCGGTCTGCGCCTCCTGCGGCAAGCCCACCAAGGTGCCGTTCCAGCCGAGAAATGACAAGCCGATCTATTGCTCCGAGTGCTTTGCACAGCGCCGCGGCAGATAACAGCGAAACCCGACACAAAAACGGACAGAGCGATCTGTCCGTTTTTCATACATGAACGAAACCGTGTTGTTTGCGCAAGCAAACATATCGTGCTGCAGAGTCAGTATATCGCGCTTGTGTGAGAAGGCATATCGTGCGGCATGAGCCGCATATCGTCTCCGTTGCGCTTCGCGCAAACGATATGCCCCTTCGGACACGATATGCGCCTTGCGGCGCGCGGTATCCCCCCTCATCCGCCGCCTGCGGCGACACCTTCCCCACCGGGTGGTAAGGCTTTTTGACGCGCGGCTCACCACCGTCTGGACAGCTCATAGAGCCCGCCGGTCGCCGCAAGGATGATCAGCACGATCGCCGCAGCGATCGCGGCGAGCACCAGTACGCACCAGAACGACCGCGCATAATTGCGGCGATTGATGTTCGCGCTGCTGCAGGAGAACACGATCAGAAGGATAAACCCCACGATCGGGATCGCAAACAGCAGGTTGTACCCGAAATATGCCCACGGGCTGAGCGGACGAAGGCGTGCCGGAAGCTGGTCCTCCGTGATCTCTCTCTGCCGGATCACGATCGGCTGCACCGGCTGCTGCGGCGTCTGCCGGATCGGTTCGCTCACCGGGGGAACGTTCGCGCCGGGCCGATCGATTTTCGCGCCGCAATTCTCGCAGAACGCGGAGCCGTCTGCGATCTTATGACCGCATTGTTGACAAAACATATGTATTCCTCCTGTATTCTCAGTCGTCGCACGACTTTTTATATATAAAATTGTACAAAAGAACGCGGCGCTTGTCAACCGGTTTCGGACGTAAAAAGCCGGACCGCATCCCGACCGGCATACTTTTTTCTCCACTGCGATACCGTTTGCCCGGTTCGTGCGTCTAATATAGTGAACGGCCGTGAAAAATGAAGGAGCAAACCCTTATGAACGATGTAACCGAAACATTCAACACCGTATACGACGCGACGTTTCGCGAGCTGATGCGCTACTGCCTTCTGAAAGCGCCGATGGAGGACGCGCACGATCTTCTACAGAACACCTACACGCAGTTCTACCGTGCCCTCCAAAGGAAAGGCGTCCGCGCGATCCGCGATCCGAAGGCGTATCTGTTTACCGCGCTGAAGCACGAGATCGCAAGCTTCTACCGGTCCGGCGCGAAGCGAAGGACGGTCCCGCTCGAGCTCGTTTCCGACGAGCCGGACGATATTTCCGTGGAGGACCTTTCGCTTGACCGCGCGGCGGTCGGCGACGTCCTCGACCGGTTGAAGCGCGAGCCCATAGAGACGCAGCGCATGTTTATTCTGTACTACGGCTACGGCATGAAGTTAGGCGACATTGCAAAGGAAACGGGCACGACGGAAGCGAGCGTCAAATCAAAGCTCGCCCGCGTGCGCAGAAAGCTCAGAACATCCTTCGGAGAGGAGAACACGTTATGAAACACAGATCCGAACAAATTCTTTCCTTTGCGGAAAACGAACTGATCGAAAAAGAATCCATCCGCCGCGCGGTGCTTTCCGAAAAGCACGAACGGCAGAAAAAGCCGATCGCCTGGACAAAGATCCTGCTGCCGGTCGCGGCATGCCTCGTGCTGCTCTGCGGCGCGGTGCTTGCGATCCCGAAGGCAAGAGCCGAAGTCTTTCGCTGGTTTCGCATTGAGCGTCCCGAGCAGTATCTGACCGAGGATCCGGAGGCGCGTGTGCCGAATGAGCAGATCGATTCGCTGATCGTGCCGCCCGTATCCGACGAACCGACCGCAAACAAGATCCTGTCCGTTGACAGTGAACCGATCTGGCAGAGGATCGCCGAGGGCTTTCAGGTCGATCTCGGCGAGACCATGTACGACGGCAAGCAGCTGTACTTTGCGGTCACGCTGCACGGGCTGACCGCGCTGCCCGAGGTCGATGCGTACACCGGCGGCAGCGCAACGCAGACGCGCGTTCCGACCGAGCAGATCGGCGAATTCTTCGAGGACGGCAAGGTCCCGGAAGAATACAAAAACGGCCTGATGTCGTTCTTTGAGGAAAGCATGGGACAGTATTTCCTGCACTTTGCCGACGGCACGGAGATCAACGGCGGATTTGTGTCTGCGCTCGAATCGAATCCCGATTTCATGGCGGCGCTCGACCGCAACTACGACGAATACGGCGAGGATCCGCTTTCCGACGCCGACCGCGAGGCGATCAGCATGGATTCGATCCAATGGCTTTCGGGGAACACCCTGACCGGCGCTGTGGTCTGCTATACCGGCGATACGATCCCGGTCCGGGAGAACGGAGAAACCGTCATGCGGGATACGCACGACTATCTCAGGGAGCACGCAGACGAAAACGGCATCCTGACCGCAGAAGTGATCTACCGCGCGATCAGCACCATTCCGGACGTGACGGTGCATCTGGAAGCCGAAATCGGCACGGTACGCTTTAACCTCGACGCGGTGAACAATCTCGAAAAGAACGCGCTCTCCGCCGCGTCCGATTCGGTCGCGTTCGGTCCGCTGCCGGTCAAGCTGACCTATACGGAATGGATCAAAACCGACTATGACGATTCGACTTTCTCCATGATCAACCTGCCCGCGGATCTGAACGGGCTGACCATCGCCGTGGAAAACGCCGGATACATCGACGCGCTCGGCATCCATGACGTCAAGCTCCTCGTCACGCTGCCGGACGGTTGGACAGAGCAGATGCAAACAGCGTTTATGCGAAATTTCTATTATGAAGGCGAAATAAACGGTGAAAGATACTTCTTCGCGTATTCCAGAGAGTCGATCGATCAGCGCGTATACCGATTCACGATTGAAATTACGAATATCCCGTATGACAGCATCGACAAGATCAAAACAGTCCGCATCATTCCATCACTTCAAACCAGAACCGAAATGCGGATCGGCAGCGATACGCGCATCGTGCCGAAAGATAATGAGCGGCTTGTTGAACCGTATGCAAATGAGGACGTACATTGGACATGCGAACATACGCTGTTCAACGATTACACAATCGTTCTTTCCAGCCAAGACTGACTCCGTAAATGACGAAAGCGCCTCCCGCAAAGGAAGCGCTTTTTTGTGTTTACAAATGTTCAAAGATTCCGTTCGAGCACACGGGCGAGGCGTTCCATGCCTTCCCTGTCCGCTTCGGTGAAGCGCGAAAGAGTCGGGCTGTCGAGGTCGAGCACGCCGATCACCGCGCCGTTCTGATGCAGCGGCACGACGAGCTCCGAGCGCGACGCGGAATCGCAGGCGATATGCCCTTTGAAGACATGCACGTCCGGCACGAGCTGCGAACGGTCCTCCCGCACGGCCGCGCCGCAGACACCGCGCGAAACCGGGATCTCGATGCACGCGGGCTTGCCCTGGAAGGGTCCCAGCACGAGCGTTTCGCCCTCCAAAAGATAGAATCCCGCCCAGTTCAGGTCCTCGAGCGTGTCGAAGATCAGCGCGGACACATTCGCAAGGTTTGCGATGCGGTGCGGGATTCCGTTCGTCAGCGCGTCCGCCTGCGCGATCAGCGTTTCATAATCCGTCATGGTTTTCTCCTCCCTCAATGTCCCCGTATGCCGTTGTGCTCCGTCGGCGTGCTTGCGTCGGGAACCTGTTCGCTGTAGCCGAACATCAGCGCGTCGGGCCAGTTTCGCTGGACGTCGTTCGTGTTCGGTCCGCCGTGCTTGCTCAGCGTCTCTCCCATAAAGACCATGCCGGCAGAGCTGCCGCCGTCCAGGTTGAACGCCGAAACGCAGCCGCGGTCGATGAAGAGCTGCCCGAAAAACTCGAGCGTGATGTTTTCGGAATATCCTCCCTGCCGTCCGTCCGAAACGATCGCGATCCAATGTCCGGGCTCGACCATGCCGATGCCGCAGCGCGGGTTCGGATGCGTGACGCGGTGTTTATAGACGGAATCGCAGATCTCTCCGTTTTCCACGAGGATCGGTCCGAAGGCGTACGTGTCGCGCACGCCGCGGTCCATAAGCTGCCTTGCGCTGAACGTGCCGGGATGCAGTACTTCAAGCGACATGTCGGGCATGATCGCCACCGTTTCCGCGCGCGCATAGTCACAGTAGAACACGCCCTGCCGGATCAGACATCCCTTCAGATCCTTCTCCTGATACGTCAGATTATCGCCGGTGATCGCAAGCACCGCCTTTGCAAGGCGCGCGTACTTCCAAGGCTGATTCGCCCGCGCAAGACCGGAACGGTAGCTTGACCAGTCGCGCATGCGAATATCCGCGACGTAGTAGACGAGCGGCTTCGTGCCGTCCGTGGTCGTATTCACCTGCTCGATGTCGATGGAAAGCACGTTGTTCTTATACCACCATCTGCCGTTGTCGAAGTCCAGCTCGTATTCCTCGCCGTCGCCGGACAGGAAATACGCATCGAAAGGATCCGGCGTGGGCTCCGGCGTCGGTTCGGGCGTGGGCTCCGGGGTCGGTTCCGGCGTAGGTTCCGGGGTGGGATCGGGCGTGGGCTCGGGTGTGGGTTCCGGGGTCGGTTCCGGCGTCGGTTCGGGCGTCGGCGCTTCGGTCGGCGCTTCGGTCGGGAGCGCTTCCGCGACGGGTACGGTCTGTCCTTCACGGGTCAGCAGGAAGGAGATCAATAGCCCCGCAAGCAGCGGGATCAGCACAAGCAGCATCAGCGCGTGTTTGTTCGATTTGCGCAGCAGCATCAAAAGCACGACGGCAAGCGCAACGCCGAGCAGGGCAGGCAGCAGCGCAAGGAACGAGACGCCGTTTCTCTGCGATTCAACGGGCGCGGACGTGGCTGCGGGAGCCTCCGGCGTCGGCGTCGGCGCTTCGGTCGGCGCTTCGGTCGGCGCCTCGGTCGGTACTTCGGTCGGCGCCTCGGTCGGCGCTTCGGTGGGTTCCGGCGACGGCGTCGGCGTGGGCGCTTCGGTCGGCGCGGGCGTCGGCTCGCGGTACTCCGCAAAGGACGACGTCGAAAGATGCTCCAAAAGGTCGTTTCCGGCTTTATCCTTGCCGACGGTGCTTGCGCTCAATGAGAAGCGCACCGGATCCGGCTGCGTTTTGTGATACACGCGATCCTCGATGTAAAGCATGCCGAGGCGCGCCGCAAGCGCGTTCGCCGTGATCCCGTCGTACGCATAGAGCGGTACGTTCATCGGGATCGACGTTCCGCCTTCCCCGGTAAGCGTATAGACCTTTTTGACGGTGAACGGTTTGGTTTCCGGATATTTTTTGGCGTCTGCGGCGTATTCGACGGCGGTCAGTACCGTCTGTGCGATCACGCTGTCGGTAAACCGGGTCTGCTTATTGTCCAGATCGAGCGTCAGCACCAGCTTCGGCTGCAGCGTTCGGATCATCGGGGTCAGCGTTCCGAAAAGCTCTCTTTCGCCGCCGAGCGCGCTCAAAGCGCCGCCCTCATTTTTCGCGTCCGTCTTTTTTCCCCGGCGGAACACCGGCGCGCGCCGCACGCCCATGCTGCGCAGCACGTCCATGCACTGATGGGTGCGGTAGCCGTCCGCGGCGGTCAGGTATACGACCTGCACGGACAGTCCGTGCTCGCCCGCAAGCTGCGCAAACAGTCCGCCGAACAGATACAGTTCGTCGCCCGGCTCGTTGAGTACGGCAAGCACGTCCGCCGTTTCGCCGCGATCCGGAAACGGCGGCACAAACGCTTCGGTGCAGGCGTACCATTCACAGATGCGCACCTGCCCGTTTTCCGGGCGCAGCTCGACCGCGGACGGCGATCCGGATCCAATCGGGATCAGAAGATGATAATCGGCGTCCTTGATCTGTTCCGTGCCGAGCTCGTTCCCGTCCGCGTCGAGATATGCCAGCGTGAAATCGTCGGGTCGCTCGTAAAAGTCGAAATACAGCATAGCAGGCGTGCCGTTTTCAAACTGCATGCGCAGCGTCTCACGCTTTTTGATCGTTACGGTCGTGTACGCATCGCCGTCTGAAAGATAGTACAGATACGACTGTACCTCATCCGGTCCCGCGAAGGTGCACGCAAGCGTACCGTCCGGCACGGGCGTTTCTTCCCCGCGCGCGACGGCAGGCAAAAGCAGCAGAGACAACAGCAGCAAAAGGCAGCGGCGGATATGTTTCATGACGTTTTTCGACCCTGATCTGTAAATATTTCTGTATTTTTCAGTGTATCACACAGATCGCGGAAAGTCAATTTGAACCGAAGATCCCGCGGCGGCTGATACTTGCAAATTGAAAACGATATGGTATAATCAAAAACAGGGATGTGTGATCCCCGAACAACACAGCAAGGAGAATCAAGCAAATGAAACGCTTTCTGATCATGATACTTGCGATGCTTCTGATCGTCGGCACGTTCGCGTGCGGCGGCGAAAGCAAGACGACGCCGGAGCAGCCCACCGCCGAGGCGGAAGCGACGCCCGCGCCTGCCGCAGAGGATACCCCCGCGCCGGTCGATACGCCGGAGCCCACCGAGGAGCCGACGCCCGAACCGGTCTTTTCCGCCGGAGAGTACGGGATCGTTTCATATGAAGTGGAGGGCGTCGTTTTTGAAGGCGATCCGTTGGTCGTGACCGGCATCATCGACACCTACCTCATTCTGAACGAAGATATGACCGGCACGCTGGTCCTGATGGGCCAGGTGAACCCGATCACCTGGGCGCACGACGGCGCCGTGATGGTCTCCGACGTTCCGTACTACACCATGCACAGGATCGACGACGATACGATCGCGCTGGATTATCTGAACGGCGTTCTGACGCTGAAGCGCGGCGTCGTTCCGCCGACGCAGGCGCCCGTCGAAACCGAAGCGCCCGACGTGACCGAAACGCCCGCGCCGGTCGGAGAAGGCGAATTCCCCGGCGCGCCGTATGGCGACAGCGACGGTGTGATCGACCGCGCGACGCTGACCGGGCTCTATCACTGGATGCAGGAGCTGCCCTCGGGATTCCTTTACGCGATGACGTTCGACGAGATCGGCGCGGCTGCGGGAAAGCAGGGCCGCGACAATCAGAACAACAACGGAAGCACGCAGTCCGCGAACTGGTCCGATGAGGAAGGCGACAGCGTCACCGTGACCTTCAAGGACGGCGGCGACGGCGTCTGGGTCTGCTGCGCGATCGCAACCACCATGTCGAGCAATGAATACCGCGCGGCGGATATCTCCGGCTTCCCGAAGATCGCGTCGAGCACGCCCGCGGGCACGAACCCGACCGAAAAGCAGACGTTTGAACTGAAGGTCGGCTACTCCGATCCGAAGGTGAACGTCACCGTCGATCTCCCGACGAAGAACTGGTATCCGGACAAGGCAAGCAGTCTGTATATCTACTGTGCGCCGAATGCCGACAAAGCGGAAAACAGCCATTCCTATTTCAAGATCGAGTTCAAGGAATCCCTCGACAAGATCGACTTCTATAAGGACAGCTTCGAAAACCTCACGGAGCTTGCGCCGCGCACGATCGGCGGGATCGAAATGCAGGGACGGTCTTATAAAAACGTCGGTATGGACTGGATCGAATACTACGGCGAGGTCGCTGAGGGCGTCTGGGTCAGCATCAAGCTGACGGGCGTGGATCTGTCGGACGGCACCGAGACCGAAGCGATCCTTATGAGCATGACGTTCGCGCTGCAATAAGCCGGGACACAAAAACACCGCTGCAAACGCAGCGGTGTTTTTTGACGCCTTACTTTTCGCACTTCTTGCAGTTCAGGAACTTCCAGAGAAGCGCTGCGAGGACGCCGCCGATCATCGGACCGACGAGGAATACCCAGTAGCACGCAAGCGCTTCGCCGCCCTGCAGCAGCGCCGGGCCGAAGGAACGCGCCGGGTTGACGCTGGTGCCGGTGAGCCAGATACCGGGCATATGGACCAGCGCGAGGGAACCGCCGATCACGAGTCCCGCGACCTTGCTGTTCTCGATCTTGCTTGTCGCGCCGAGTACCGCCAGCACGAAGATGCAGGTCAGCACCGCTTCGATCAGCAGCGACAGCCAGATGCCGGGGCCGACATTGTTTGCGCCGAGATTCGAGAAGTCGCCGAGGAACACGCCGAGCACCGCGGCGCCCGCCGTTGCGCCGGCATACTGCGCAATCACATAGCCGATGAAATCCCGAAACGACATGCCGCCGTTGATCAGCACCGCGACGGAAACCGCCGGATTGATGTGGCAGCCGGAGATGTTGCCGATCGAATATGCCATCGCGACGATCACGCCGCCGAACGCAAGCGCCGTCAAAAGAACGTCCGCGCTTGCGGCGCAGGTGGACTTCACCGCAACGCCGCAGGCGACCAGAACGAGCACGAACGTACCGATAAATTCGGCAATGTATTTTTTCAGACTTTTCATAAGTTTCCTCCTCTTATTTTGATACGGCTTTCGCCGATCTGATAAACGATAGTTCATTCTTCCCCGAAAAATGCAATTCAATTGCTTATTCCTCGGCGGGGAACCGTTCGATCAGCCCGACGACGTACCGAAGGATCAGCGCCGCGTCCTCGGCGGAATACGTCCCCTGCCCCGCGACCTTCGCGTTTTCCGATCCTGTTTCGGACAGCGTTTCGAGCCCGACCAGCGCGCGCAGAACGAGCGCCGCGTCCGCCGCCGTCACCTCACAATCGCAGTTCGCGTCGCCGTAGATCGGCGCGATCCCGAACGGATGAAGCTGCACGCCGACCGTGCGCTTTTCGGAGGTATAGCTTCCCTGCGGAACGGAATCTGCCTTGATCGGCTCACTGAACGCAAACCGGATCTTCGTATCGGAAGGCAGGTCCTCCGCGACGGTGAACCACAGCGTCAGAACCGGCGTCGTGCCGTTGAGCATCGTGCCGGAGGAAGAAGCGAATGCAAGCTGAAACAGTCCCGGCTCGTTCGGATTGGCAATGCACATTGCCCCGTTTCCGGACAGACCTTTATATTTCACGTATGTAAGCAGGTCCGTATCGTAAATAAGCTTGAACGAGATCGAAGACAAAAGCCGCTCGTTCGTCACGCCGTTAAGGAACAGATCGACGCGCAGACATTCCTTGCCGTTGACGGTCTCCGTGTGCTCGGACACGTACCCGCCGTCGATGCGCAGGACGTAATCGCCCGATTTCGGAAGGTCCGCAGGCGCCGTTTCCGCGCCCGCCGCGGGAATGGCCGCAAGCAGAAGCAAAAGCGCAAGTCCAAGAGAGATCAGTTGTTTCCGATGCTGCATAAGAATCCCTTTCCGCGCAAATGCGCAAGTACGGTGACCGGCGCCCGCGCAACGGACGCCGGTCCCTTTCCTGTCAGTTATTGCTGTGGTTTCAGCGCCTTTGCCGCCATTGCGTAGCGGTAAAACGCGACTGCCGCGTTGACCGCCGTCGGGTCGCTCGCATAGTTCGCCATGACCGATCTCACGTACGACAGCGGAGACACCGTCATGGTCGATTCGACGCCGTCGCTGCCGATCGCCTTGATCGTGTAGAATGCGGTCAGCTCGTGCGCCGCGATGTTTTTGATCGACACCAGGTAGCGTCCGTCGGACTGCAGC
>JAFXVP010000012.1 GCA_017524445.1 Clostridia bacterium
CAGTGCCTGCAGCCGCCACAGTTCTGATTTTCTGGTGATCGTCACACCAAACCAGGCATTGGAAAGGTCGGTATTGATCTTCAAAAGATCCGGCCGCTTAGATAAGAAGACGGCCTCATGCTGCGGATGCTCCCACAACTTCTGAAATGCAGCCTCAAGCCATTCGTCTTTCCAGGCGCATAAATCACTCATGCCGGTCAGCAGCCAGTTGCCGGGTTTTTCCCGTTCCAGGATCTTAAGCTTATGCTCGTAGTATTCCGGTTTGGAAAAATCATCTGTGATATGAAATCTCCGGCAGTTGTTCCGGGCATAGCAATAATCACATCCGACCGGGCAGCCAATCACAAGATTCAGGTTTTTGATCAGGTCTTTGATACACTTACTCATTCCGGCTGCCACCCTTCCAGATTCAAACGGATTCTTTCCAGATGCTCCTCAAAGTTCCGGATCTCCTCTTCCGTAAAACCCTGATAAAAAATGGCGCTCATCCTGTCAGAGACGGCGTCATAATCTTCCTTCAATGCTTTGGCTTTATCGGTAAGGAAGATGAGGGTCTTTCTCTTATCTCCGGAGTCCTGCTGACGGATGATTAAGCCGGATTTTTCCATACGTTCAAGCATCGTCGTCAAAGAAGTAATAGCCAGCCCGCACCTCTCTGAGATTGTTTTGATCGGCACTCCGTCTTCTTGCCAACGCACATAGAGTATCCTGCCCTGAGCGCCATTAAACGCTTCGATTCCCTGGGATGTCAGTATTTTCTCAAACACCCGGTCCCCTAATTGTTTGATCTTGGAAATCTGGAAGCCACCGTTGGTTCGCACAATAATTCTCCTATATAGTAATATATTTCTACTATATAGGAGAATCCTGCTTTTGTCAACAGTCATTTTTATGATCTGATGAAACCGCCTGGGCTTTCACCGGTCATCTACAGTACGCCCTCTATTCCCGGTTGAGATTCATCAAATAAGGTTTTATACAGCAGCAAAGAGAAATGTCCTTGGTTTTTTATGGGTATAAGAACATATATTGGTGTATTACCGATTTCTTTTACACCAGTACACCAAATCGTACACCAATTTTGCAAAAGATATGCCGATTTATGACGATTTATGACTTTTGCCCCTTTGAAAAAAAGCCTGATAATACGGGAAATACCGATTTATGCCGAGTAACTCCAGATTTGCAAATAGTTTCCCGACAATGAAACCAGTCGGCAAGAACAAAGCATCCAATGCAGTGCATAATTCTTGCATAACCGAAACCGCTCCGGAAGCGCCCGCCGAATTCGAATGCGCCTGCCACACCTGCCCCTCTCAGGAGGCCTGCAAGGCGGCGCAGGAATCGAGCGCGCCCGTCGAAGAGAAGATCGACTTCTCGAACGTCACGATCGAACCGCTGTTTTCGGATTTCGTGGACTTTGAGACCTTCAGTAAAAGCGATTTCCGCGCGGTCAAGGTGCTCAATTGCGAAGCGGTGCCGAAGAGCAAGAAACTTTTAAAGTTCACGTTGGATGACGGCACGGGCACGGAGCGCACGATCCTTTCCGGCATCCACGCGTTCTACGAGCCGGAACAGCTCATCGGCAAGACCTGCGTTGCGATCGTGAACCTGCCGCCGCGTCCCATGATGGGCATCGAATCCTGCGGCATGCTGCTCTCTGCGATCCACGAGGAGAACGGCGAGGAGCGTCTGCATCTTCTGCAGCTCGACCCGCACATCCCCGCAGGCGCGAAGCTCTATTAACATCAATTCATCTGAAATACCTCGGAGAAATCCGAGGTATTTTTATTCGTTTCTTGTATTTTATTCATTTCCTAATTCAATCATATTTGAGACGATATGCCGAATCGTATGCCAAAATATGCCGCAATATCTCCAACACAGCGTTGACTCTTTTTGGGCGGTGTGCTATAAAAATAGATATGATATGAGCAAAAGCATGATTGAGGGGGAAAAGAGGATGATATTCTTCCAAGATACAAAACGCCTGACGAATGAGGTGATAGATTCATGGTCCGAGAATGCCGTCAAAGCGTATCAAAAAATCGCGGGTAAGCGTGCGGAAAGTACGGTAAAGCTGCGGCTTTCAATCGAGGAACTCCTTCTGCGGTTTCGAGATCTCTACGGAACAGAGGAGCCCTGCAGCATAAAAGGTATTCGCAGGCTCGGAGGCATCTCGTTCGAACTATCGCAAAGAGGTACTCCGCAAAACCCTCTCGAGACAGATCCGGAAACAAGTCTGTCATATAACCTTCTTGCCAAACTAAATCTCAATCCGCATTATGCCTATCGCCAAAACCGCAGTCTGAACGTAGTCACGATTCCGGCGCCTCTCAAGAAACGTAAAAACGCAATGCTGATCGGGATATTGGTTGCTGCGGTGCTTTCGGTCGTCACATGGCAGGTGTCCGGACTTCTCCCAAAGGCCGTACTCGATGATTACATGATCCCGCTTGTCTCGGGTCTGTTCACCAAGCTGTCCGCCGTCTTTTCGGCTCTGGCAACTCCGTTGGTGTTCTGTGCGGTCATCACGGGAATTAACGGGATCGGCGATGTTTCCTCCTTTGGAAAACTCGGCGGGAGGCTCTTAAAACGAATGATGGCCAGCTATGGAATCAGTATGCTCGCATTGCTCGCCATAGGTCTGCCGATGGGTCTCGTTTCTCCGACCTCATCCGCAAGCGGCGGAAACGTCTTCGGCGACCTCCTTGAACTCGTACTCGATATTATCCCGGGAAACCTCGTCGAACCCTTCCGCATAGACAACGCTCTGCAGGTGATCGTTATCGCTGTCTTCGTTGGCGTCATCATGCTTGGTCTCGGCGACAAGGTGGACCGTCTGCGTACATTCATCGATGAAGCGGGAACGCTCGTCAACCGACTCATGATGGCGGTATGCAAGCTGCTTCCGCTGTTCGTTTACCTCGGCTTTACAAATCTTCTTCTGAGCGGAAAACTGTCGGAGTTGGGAGGCGTTTCCAAAATCGTCATCATTTGTCTGGGCGCCTCGGCCATTACCGTCGCGGTAACCACAGTCCGAACTTTGATCGTAACAAAGCGCTCGTTCAAAGAGCTTTTTCCCGCACAGCTTCCGGCGCTGATGATTAACCTTACTACCAGCTCACAGGTTTCGGCTCTTCCGGAGAGCATGAAATGCTGCAAGCAAAAATGGGGTATTGACGAAAAATTCGTCAATTTCGGGATGCCGTTGGGCATTGTCATTTATATGCCGTGCGGCGCGATCATGCTCGGCGCGATCGTCTGGGTGCTCACATATATGTCTGCCGGCTCGGTCGATCCGATCACACTTGTGAAGCTGGTATTCGTATCGGTCATAGTTGCAATTGCTGCCCCACCGATTCCCGGCTCGGCTTTTGCTGTTTTGCCAATTATGTTCTCAGCCTGCGGAACGGATCTTTCCATGATGCCGCTTGCCGTTATCATCGGTTCCACGGTGGGATATCTGATGCCCGCTCTGAATGGCTACTGCATGCAGCTCGAGCTTCTTATGAGCGCCCATAAGTCAGGATGCATCAAAAAAGATCACACAGCAGAAACAGACAGCGAAACAAAAGCTATGGAAGAGAATAGGAATTGAAAGATTTTATACTGCATTCTTTTTGCTCTTTGCGGCATTGAAAGAAAAGTATATGTAACGATAAAAAAGTGGACTTTTTCTCTTTCTTGTTTGCTCAACAATGAAGCCTCGGTGTAAGAATGTCCTCAGATTGTGTAAAAACGCCGGATGTGGGCACGGAATATGCCGAATATGCCAAATCGTATACCGATTTCCCACCAAAGGTTATAGGTTTCTATAGACGGTTTACAATTGTCGCTTTTGAGGAACCGTCAGGTATATAGAGGATCGATTCCTGCGGCATGCTGCTCTCCGCCGTGCATACCGAAAACGGCGAGGAAAAGCTGCATCTTTTACAGCTCGATCCGCACATCCCGGCAGGCGCGAAGCTGTATTAAGTCCAAAAACGATCGGGACCCGCTGAGCGTTCAGCGGGTCCTGTTTTTCATATTTTTATCAGTCAAGATTGAAGTCGTTGACGTCGTCGATGGATTCGCCGCCGATGCCGGGTCCGACGCGGCCCGCGATCAGATAGCAGCGCTCGATCGGGTCATAGACGATGCGGTGCAGCAGGCGGAATTCCTCGACCTTGCCGGTCGAAGAGACGTGCGTGCGCGGTCCGGTGCAGGGATGCACGATATCGCCGATCTTCACATGTCCGTCGTCGACGTAGGTGATGGGCAGGTCGGACGCGATCGCGGTGCTGACCTTGAGCTCGAGCTCGTCAAGATCGACGTCCGGCTCGTGGTCGTCGAACGCGAGCAGAAAACCGTGCTTGATGTCACGGTGACGCGCGCGCTTGTACTCCTCCTCCGGCAGGAAGATCTCGCAAAGGTCCTCGGCGGTGTGCGCCATGCGGCGGTAGACGATGGACTTCGAAACCTTGTCGTGCAGCTCCGAGGGCATCGGTCCGAAGATCGTGGGACGGGACACGATGATCTCGTCGCCGACGCCGATCATCAGGTCCGCGTTGCGCTCGTGCAGCAGCGGATAGATCATGTCGAAATGCTCGACGATGACGCGCTTGCCCTTCTGGATCGCTTCCAAAATCGCCTCCGCGAGCGTGCCGAGCTGCGTAAACGCCGCTTCGAAGCGGACGTCGACGTGGTAGGTGTGCGCGGTGAAGAAGCCGGAGCCCTCAAGATCAAGGATCGGCAGCGGACGCACGTTCACGCCGTCGTCGTCGTTCGTCAGCTCCAGTCCCGGAAACATGCCCTTGATCAGCATGCTCTTGCCGGAACCCGCCTCGCCGATGATGCCGATCAGCTTGTCGAACGGCGACAGATAGAGCTGCGCGATCTGCATGCCGAGATCGTACATGCGGTCACGGCCGCGCGGCGCAAAAAAGACGCTGTAGTAATGGCTTTGCTGCATTCTTCCGGAATACGACATGGACGTTCCTCCTGCACATATTTGCGCACCTATTATAATACACCTTTCCGCAATTCTCAACGGGGCAGAACTTTATATTTTACGGCGGGAGCATTTCGCTCCCGCCGCTTTCGTTCATTCTGTTTCAGTGCACTTCCTTGTAGGCCTGCGCCGCCTGCCAGTAGGCGTACAGCGACGCGACCCCGTTCTTTGCGTACATGTCGTTCGCATACGCTGCCGAAGTCAGTATGCCGTACACGTACGACATTGCGGAGACGCGCACATTGGTTTTTCCGTTGATTACAGAGCTGAAGCAGTCGTCGCCGGTGAAAACATAGATCTCATGCGTCTCGCCGAGCAGGTGCGCGGGGATGTTCGCGATCTCAACCATGTATCGGCCGTCCGACTCGCGCTCGAGATAGACTTGACCTTCATTGTCCCACTTTGCGGAAACATTGCCGTCAAAGCCCGCCGTCGGCTTGAAGTACACGCGGATCGCCGTGTCGCTGTCGAGAATGACCGTGTACGACGCCTTTACGATGTTCTCGTCTTGAAGATCGCGATAAATCGCTTTATCCAGGAGATCGTCGATGATATTGTCGTAGATATAGTCCTCTGCGTAGTACGTATCCATCTCCGCATAGTCGCCGCCTTCGCCGAGATCCCAGCTCTTCTGGTCCGCAAAGAACGCCTGCACGTAGTGACCGTAGTCTGCCAGCGCATGGACGAGCGCAACCGTAGTTTCGTCGAACTGGCTCTCCATATCCTCGACCGTCTCGATATACTGCTTGATCGAATACTCCTCGGATACCGTCTGCCCGTCGCCGTAATGGAACGTCGCGGTGATCGTATCCGCCATCTGGATGGACGTCACGCAGCAGGTGAAGCCGTAATACGTGCTCTTCGCGTTCGTGTTGCCTGCGTCAAACGGGACCGGATCGGACGAGATCGGGCTTGCGCCGGTGATCGCAAACGTCATATAGCTTGCTTCCTTCTCGTCGTCGGACAGGCCCGAGAGATCCATGAAGAAGTTCACGCCGATCTTGCCGTCCAGTACGAGCGAATGCGTCGCAAAGGACGGATCGGCTTTTGTCTCAATGTAGAAGTAGCCGCCGAATGCGCTCCAGCCGTTGTTATAGGTCGTCTGGAAATAGATATTCACGCGGCCCGCGTGCGCGGCGTCGACGTGGTACTGCGTATTCTCTCCGTCCGGATACCATGCGTCGATCACGTTGTTCGTTACGTGGACGACCTTGATCTCGTCATTTTCCGCAAGCGTCGTGCTGAGCATGTACTCGTTCCCGTTGCCCGGGTTCACCCCGAACTTGTCGTCTGCGTCGATCGCGTCGACCGTCCAGTTCGGTCCGATCAGGTAGTAGCCGTCCGGAATTTTCCAATGCGCGGTCACGGTGATGGTCTGTACGTCCGCAGGGCTCCAGATATTCGGTGCGGTGAAGTAGTCGTCGGGCTGCTTTTCCGCGTCCGGTTCACAGCTTACGACCCAATGGCTGAATACCATGCCCGCGGGCGCGGTGAAGCCGCATTCCGGCAGCGTGTAGCGTCGGCCGCCTGCGACGGTATCATCCGTCATTTCGCCGGTGCCGCCGTTGGCGTCGAATACCACGGTGTGCGTCAGCTCGATCACCGTGAAGGTGAACGACTGCGAACCGCCCCAGTTGCCGATGCCTCTTACCGTCGCCTGATAGGTCTCGCCGATTTCGAATTCTCCGGAAGTCGGCTCTTCGACGTCGATCTCATAATCAACGTTGCACTCGAGCTGCGTTTCGCCGTACCATACTTCTACGTTTTCCGTCAACGGGTAGTAGATGCCGTAGCCGTCGTCGTATGCTTCCAGTTTGCCCTTGATCTCGCAGTTCGCAATATTGAACGGCGTGATGTGGAACGTCTTTGTATTCGTACCCGCGTATCCTGCCGAGGGGATGCCGGTGACGGTAACGGTGGCTTCCACCGCCTGTTCGGGATTGCCGGTGTTGTCGGTGATCTCCAGCGTATAATGAACGTCCTCGGTCAGAACCGTCGCGCCGTCCATGACGGTGACGACGGGCGTGACGGTCGGATTGTCCGCGTCATAGAGATACACCGCGTCCTCCCAGGTTTCAAAGTCGTCCAGCAGAATGGTGGTATTGGCGATGATCTTGACGGAAGTCGAGGTAATCCATACCTGCTGTTCGGGCATGATAAACGTGTTGGTCTCGTCGTCGAAATCGATATTCGTGCCGTCATCGCCTGTCACCGTGATGGTGTGCACGGTGGTGGCGCTGTTGACGCGCACCTCGACGGTGTCGCCCGGATACGCCCAGAAGCGCTCGATATCATTGCCGCCGACAATGCATGTGAAGACGTCAATGTCGTATCTGATCTTGTACATCACGCGCCATTGAGCGTAGAGCGTAATAACCGCGCCGTCCTCGGCGGTCAGATTTTGGATCTGCTGCCCGTCGGTATAGGTCGTGCCGCTGCCGTCCGGTTCGGTGTTCCAGTTCAGCCACTCGCCCGTGGTCATGTGGAAGCCGTTGGCTGTCAGCGCGGTCGGTTCCTGATCGTAAGCAAACGTCTGGTCTGCCATCGTGCCGCTCGCGCGATCGCAGTTGCTCTCGAAATGAACGGTGTAGGTATTGGCCGTCCATTGTGCGTAAAGGATCACGGTCGCGCCGTCTTCGGCGGTCAGGTTCTGCGCTTCCTGCCCCTCGGTATAGGGCGTGCCGCTGCCGTTCGACGCTGTGTTCCATCCGGCGAATGTGTAGCCCGTACGGGTGAATGCGCTGGCGGTCAGCGTCTGAGACTCATCATAGGTGAAGTCCATATCATCCATGCTGCCGTCGCCGCCGTTCGCCTCGAAATGAACGGTGTAGGTGTGAGGCGTCCAGTTGGCGGTGTAAGAACGGTCGCCCGTCGAACCGCTCGCGATGGTGACGGTCATCGTAAGCTCGTCAAGATCCGTGCCGGTCCAGCCGAGGAAGTCATATCCTTCGCGCGTCGGGTTCATAAGGGTAATGTCATCGCTCAGAACGGTGTAACTCGTCGGGTTTTCGGACGCGAAGACCGCGTCGTCCACGTCATAGTAATCGATCCAGTAATCAGTCGTCTCAGTCGTGATCGAGATCGTCACGTTTTTATCCGGCATTGTGAAGCTGTGCGTGTTGCCCGGCTGTGCATTAAAGATAATGTATCCATCTTCGGCAATAACAACCACACTGGTGACCCTGTAGCCCGTATCCGGCACAACGGTCAGCGTGACGGTATCGTCCGGCTCCGCGATCGGTTTGTCGACCGATGCCGTGCCGTTTTCGAAATCATCGATGGATACGGTGTGTGCGTTCGGCGAGGGCATCAGCTCCACGTTTTTGATCGCGTTCTTTTGCTCGGCGGTCAGCGTGCCGCAGTAGAAATTGCCGTTTGTGTCCTTAAAGTATTTCCAGTTCGCAACGGTTACGCTGCCGACGTATTCGGAAGCTTTGACTCTGTCCGTGTCCGCGTGCGTCCAGTTCAGCGTGGTATTGCCGGCGATCTTTTTGACGTCCAGAACGCCGCCGTTAAATGTGACGCTGCCCGTTACGCTGCCGTAGGTCGCGTCGGGGAGATGCACCTCGCCCTTGTTCAGGATCAGATCGCAGTTCACAACGCCCGTATATCCCAGCTTGTCGGTGCAGATCAGCTTGCCGCCGTTGACGGTCACGCTTGTGAATTGATTTGAGATGCTGGAAAAACGCAGTTCGCCCGTGCCGTTCGTCTGTCCCCAAAGCGTGAGGCTGGGATGACTGCTGGCATAGAAATCGATCTGGGTTCCCGTGACGTCGAGGGTGACGCCGTCATACAGAATGAGGTTGATATTGTCGTTCAGCGCCAATGAACTGCAATTCACGTTCGCGTCCACCACGTACCACCCGGTCGTCATTCTGATCGTGTTGTTCGTGACACGCGTGGCAACGACGGAATGCGTCACACCGTCCAGATCGACGTAGGTGAACGTCTCCTGCACGAACGAGATCTCCACGGTCACGTCCGCTCCGGGCATATCGAAGGTATAGACGTTGTTTGACACGCTGTCGGTCACGTCGTTCCCGTTCACGGTCAGGCTGCTGACGATATAGCCCGTTTCGGGCGTGATGTTCAGCGTGACGGATTCGTTTTCGCCGCAGTAGATCGCGCCCTGGTAGGAGAATACGACGCTGTCGCCGGACGCGGAGACGCGGGCGGGCAGCGTGAGCTTGCGCAGCCGGGTCGCCGTGACCGATCCGCCGTCTCTGCCGACAGCGGGAAGCGAGCTGCCGCTGAAATAATGCGAACAGCCGGTCACGTCGCCGTAATACATCCAGCCGACGATCGAACCGGTCGAATCCGAATTGCCGATGACCGTCGGATCGATGACGATACAATTCCGGACGGTCGAGTGATCCATATACCCGATCAGCGCGCCGGTTCCGTTACTTGCGCTTGAACCATCGGAATTGGAAGAGCTGACGTACGGCTGGATCAGGCGCACGTTTTCTATAACGGCACTGCTTCCGGTTTTGCGGAAGAAACCCATATAGTTCTGGTATTTCTTCATGTAAAGCCCCGTGATCACGCGGCCGCCGCCGTCATAGGTGCCGTTGAACGGGTTGCTGCCGCCGCCGATCCCGGCAAACGTGCCGGAAAGAGCGATGTCGGCGGTCTGCCTGAAGGTCTTGCCGCTGCAGTTGTTGTTCGCGCTGTAGGTCGCGAGCGCGTTCAGCGCGGCGGCGCTGTCGATGACGAACCAGCCGTTCTCTTCATCATAATTCACGCCGTCGATCTCGTTCTTCCACTTGGCGTAGAAGGTCCTGTCCCCTTCCGAACCCGCGGGGATCCCGGTGATGGCTGACCCCGCAAAGCCGGCGTTGTCGTACCAGCCGTCGAAGGCATAGCCCGGACGCGTCGGCGCGGCAAGCGTCATGCCCTGATCGTTGGAGTAAGTGGAAGCATTGGACGCCGCGTTGGTTCCGCCGTTCAGCACATAGGTGACGTTGAATGTGCTGGCGACCAGGGTGACTTCGATCTGCTCGACTTCATGAGTTGTATTTTTGTCCCAGTTGATCGTACACGTCTTTGCATTGTTATCCACGTCCAGTACGAGATTTCGATTGATGCTCTTCAGTTTCACGTTGCTGATGACGTACAGGCTGCTTGTGAAGGAAAACGTATAATCAGTTCCGTCAAAGCCCTGAATGCCGTTGATCGAATCGATCTGGATCGTCCCGCTTGCGGCGGTCACCGTGATCTTCACGTCGTTCATCTGCGCGGTGAACGTCGTAATATTATTCGTCAAAGGTTTCCCGATGGTGTACCGGCTTCCGTCGCTGCCGTTGAGCGAGTAGCCGCTGCTGCTGTCATAACTGAGCGTGTAGGTTCTGGTGCCCGGTACGGTCACGTCGGCGTTCGCAAATGCCGACGGCGCAAGCGCAAGCACCATGCACAGCGCAAGAAGAATGCTCAGCAGTTTTTTCAGTTTCATGATCAGATTCCTCCTTCTCATATTTCAGCGCTCCGCGTGTACTCGCGCAGGAGCATGTTTTTCAAGAGTATCAATTCCCGTTCGGGATCGCTGCCGTCCGTATAGACCAGACCGACCGCATAGCGTGTAGCTGCGGCAAGCATGAGGTGGAGCGAAGACAGCAGCATTTTCTTTGCGGGAACGTCGGTGCGAAGCGTGCCGTCCTGCTGCGCGCTTCGGTGCAGGGCGTCGAAGCGCTCCGTAAGCGCGTCGATCACGGCAAGGAACGGCCTGACCGTATCGGAGGGCACGTTCTTTTCATTCTCGATATAGACATTGAAGAACTGGTTGTACCGCAGAAGCGCGCGATGATTGCGATAGAGATCGAGGAACGAATCCAGAAAATACGCAAACTTCTCCGCCGCCGTAAAGTACTGTGTGTCGATTCTGCGGAACGCTTCTTTCAGATACGTTTCCCATGCCCACGCGGAAACGGCGACCGCCAGCTTCGGCTTTGTGCTGTAGTAGCGGTAGACCGTGGCAACGCCGACGCCCGCCGCGTCCGCAACTTCCGTCATCTTGACCTTTTCGATGGTCTGCTCCGCAAACAAGCGGAAACCGGCTTCCAGAATGAGCTGCTGCGTGACCTCTTTCTGTAATGTCATAAGCTCCGGATTGGCGCTCATGTTGATCCTCCCTCATATCGAAACGATTGAATGATATGTTTCCTATCACTCGCGATAGATAGTTTATCATCTAAGATGTGCTCTGTCAATCCAAAATAGCAAGAAAGGACGCCGAAACGTCCTTTCAAATTCATGTTGTTTGGGTTCAATGCTCCGATTTCCGGTTCCGGACCGCGGACGTGGCTGTCGGGTATCACGTCGGCGGTGTCAAAGACGATAATTCCTATCTCCGGTAATTCGCATGATCCCATGAATTCTGTATCATCTTGTCAGTTATGCTTCCGGTACTTAGAAGCATTTGACGAGATCATCACCTATTCCTCGGCAGTTTTTCTCGAACATTGCTTTGAAAAGTTTCCTTACCTGATCGAATGTGTCCAGACCGATAACGGTATGGAGTTCACGAATCGACTCCACAGCAGCGGAACAGCGAAGCTTACTCTCTTTGAAAAGACCTGCCGGAAGTTCGGTATTCAACATAAACTGATCAAGCCGTGCACCCCGCGCCACAACGGCAAGGTGGAGCGCAGTCACCGCAAGGATAACGAAGAATTCTATGCCTCTCATACCTTCTACTCCTTCGAGGATTTCAAAAACCAACTTGCTGTTCGTCAGAGGCAGTACAACAATTTCCCAATGCGTCCGTTGCTTTGGCACTCGCCTAAAGACACGCTATCTTCCTTCCCCAACTTTGTCACATATCATTGACAAACCTACAAATACACAGACGGTTCCGTTTCTCCGTTTTTTGCGGCGATCCGGTATTGAATGTTGCGGCGGTCGGCGCTATAATAGAGATATCTATGGGGACGCGTCCCCGTAAAAAATCGGAGGGGAATATGCGAAGAAGCATGCTCTTTTTGCCGGGCAACACGCCGAACATGATCATCAACGGCGATTCGCTCGGCGCGGACAGCATTATCCTGGACCTTGAGGACGCCGTTTCGCCGGACGAAAAGGACGCGGCGCGGCTTTTGGTCCGCAGCGCGATCGAGCGCATGGGCTTTGCGGGCGTGGAGATCACGGTCCGCATCAATTCGATCGACACGGCGTACTGGCAGGACGATCTCGAAGCGATCGTGCCTTTAAAGCCCGATCTCATCATGCCGCCGAAGGCGTCGAGCGCCGAGGATATGCGAACGCTCGACGCGTACATCGCGAAGGTCGAAGAGAAGGCGGGCATTCCGGTCGGGACGGTCAAGCTGATCCCACTCATTGAAACTGCGCTCGGCGTGGAGCGCGCGTTCGAGATCGCCTCCGCCTGCCCGCGTATCGCCGCGC
The DNA here is from genome assembly GCA_017524445.1 of Clostridia bacterium. GTDB lineage: Bacteria > Bacillota > Clostridia > Christensenellales > CAG-138 > UBA3792. Next base: position 12,392 of record JAFXVP010000012.1, read on the forward strand.
TGTTTTTGGGCGGCGAGGACCTCACCGCCGACCTGCGCTGCAAGCGCACGAAGGCGGGCAACGAGATCGACTACGCGCGAAAGCGCCTCGTCTGCGCGGCGCGCGCGGCGGGCGTCGACGTCTACGACACGCCGTTTACCGACGTGAACGACGACGAAGGGATCGTCGTCGACGCGGAGTACGCAAAATCCCTCGGCTTTACGGGAAAGAGCGCGATCGCGCCGCGGCACGTGCGCACGATCAACGAGGTGTTCAGTCCCAGCTCAGCGGATATCGAATACGCAAAGCTCGTGTTCGAGGCGATCCGCATCGGAAAGCTGCAGGGCAAAGGCGCGGTCTCTTTGCGCGGGAAGATGATCGACAAGCCGATCGTCGAACGCGCGCGGCAGACTTTGGAAGCGGCAAAACAGCTCGGGATCGGAGGACTTGAAGATGAATAAGATCCGGAATTCCATTCGCGAAGCGATCCTTGACAGCGGACTCAGATCCGGCATGACCGTTTCGTTCCACCACCATCTCCGCAACGGCGACTACGTTCTGAACATGGTGATGGATGAGATCGCAAAGCTCGGCATCCGCGATCTTGCCGTGAACGCAAGCTCGCTCTTTGACACGCACGCGCCGCTCAAAGAACACATCCGGAACGGTGTGGTGACGACCATCCTCACGGACTATATGTCCGCGGGCTTGGGCAGCTTCATTTCCGCGGGCGGCATGGAAAACCCCGTGCAGTTCCGCACGCACGGCGGACGTCCCGCCGACATCGAAAACGGCAGAACGCCGATCGACGTGGCGTTTATCGCCGCGCCCGCGTGCGATCCGATGGGCAACTGCACCGGCAAGCTCGGCAAGAGCGCCTGCGGCTCGCTCGGCTACGCGATCCCGGACGCGAAGAACGCGAAGTTCGTCGTGGCGATCACGGACGAGCTTCACCCCTATCCCCTCTGTGACTGGTCCATCCCCGAAACCGACGTAGACGCGGTGGTCGTCGTGGACTCCATCGGCGATCCGAAGGGCATCGTCTCCGGCACGACCAAAATCACGCGCGATCCCGTGGGGCTTCTGATGGCGCAGACCGCGGTCGACGTCATCAAAGCGTCCGGGCTTCTGAAAGATGGGTTCAGCTTCCAGACCGGCGCGGGCGGCGCGTCGCTTGCGGCGGCGAAGTATTTGAAGGACGTGATGCTGAAGGAAAAGATCCGCGGAAGCTTCGGGCTCGGCGGCATCACCGGGTATCTCGTCGACATGCTCAACGAGGGCTGCTTCGACGCGCTGATGGACGTGCAGTGCTTTGATCTCAAGGCCGTCGAATCCATCCGCAACAATCCGAAGCACTGCGAGATCTCCGCGACGCATTACGCCTCGCCTTTTGCAAAGAGCGCCGTCGTCGATTCGCTCGACGTGGTCATCCTCGGCGCAACGCAGCTTGACACGGATTTCAACGTCAACGTGCATACCGATTCGAACGGCAGCATCATGGGCGGCTCGGGCGGACACAGCGATACGGCGGCGGGCGCGAAGCTCTCGATGATCATTGCGCCGCTGTCCCGCGCAAGGCTGCCCATCGTGACCGACCGCGTGACCTGCATCTCCACCCCGGGCAGCACGATCGACGTGCTCGTGACGCAGAAGGGCGTCGCGGTCAATCCGAAGGACGCGGAGCTCAGGCAGCGGCTGATCGACGCGGGCATCAAGGTGGTCGATATTCACGATCTCAAAGCGCTGGCGGAGCGGGTAAGCGGCGTTCCCGAAAAGCCGCGGCTCGGCGAAAAGATCGTCGCCGACGTCATCTACCGCGACGGCACGGTGATCGATCATATCCGGGAAGCAGTGAAATAAGGAGAAGCTATGAGAGAAATACAGGCAAGTGTATTGACCGAAACGATCGCGCGGCTTGCGGTCGAAGCAAACTGCGTGCTGCCGTGCGACGTGAAACGGCGCATCGAGGACGCACGCAAAAACGAACCGTGGGAAACGGCGCAGGGCATTCTCGACAAGATCATCGAAAACTACGGCATCGCCGAAGCGAACACCGTCCCCATCTGTCAGGACACCGGCGTGTGCTGCGTGTTTCTGAAAATCGGACAGGACGTGCATATCGACGGCGACGTCCGCACGGCGGTCGACGAGGGCGTGCGCAGGGGCTACGGCGAGGGGTATCTTCGGAAATCCGTGGTGAAGGATCCGCTGCGGCGCGTCAACACCGGCGACAACACGCCCGCCATGCTCTATACGGAGCTCGTGCCGGGCGACAGGGTCGAGATCACCGTCGCGCCGAAGGGCTTCGGCAGTGAAAACATGAGCCGTCTCGCCATGCTGAAACCGAGCGACGGCGTCGAGGGCGTCAAGGCGTTCATTCTGAAGACCGTCGAGGAAGCGGGACCGAACCCGTGTCCGCCCGTCGTCGTGGGCGTCGGGATCGGCGGCACGTTCGACAAGGCGGCGTACCTCGCCAAAAAAGCGCTGATGCGCAGCACGGACGAGCGCAACAGCGATCCGTACTACGCTGACCTTGAAGCGGAACTGCTCGAAAAGATCAACGCGCTCGGCGTGGGTCCGCAGGGTTTCGGCGGAAGGACCACCGCGCTTGCGGTCAACATCGAGTGGATGCCCACGCACATTGCGGGGCTTCCCGTTGCGGTCAATATCAACTGCCACGTCACGCGGCATAAAACCGCGGTGCTGTAAGGAGGCGGAACCATGGAAAAACACATTCAGCTCCCCATCACCCGGGAAACGGCAAGAACGATCAAAAGCGGCGAAAGCTGCCTTCTTTCCGGCGTCATCTACACTGCGCGCGACGCGGCGCACAAGCGCCTCTGCGAGCTTCTTGCGGCGGGCAAGCCGCTGCCGTTCGACGTAAAGGATGCGACGATCTATTACGTCGGACCGACGCCGGCAAAGCCGGGTCAGGTCATCGGCTCGGCTGGTCCCACGACGAGCTACCGCATGGACGCCTACTCCCCCGCTATGATCGCCGCCGGCGAGACCGGCATGATCGGCAAGGGCAAGCGCAGCGCGGAGGTCGTCGCCGCCATGAAAGAACACGGCGCGGTGTACTTTGCAGCGATCGGCGGCGCGGGCGCGCTTCTATCGAGCTGCATCAAAAAAGCCGAGATCGTCTGTTACGAGGACCTCGGCGCGGAAGCGGTGCGGCGTCTTGAGGTTGAAAACCTCCCTGTCGTGTGCGTGATCGACAGCGAGGGAAACAACCTTTACGAGACCGGCAGAAAGGCGTATCTCGATTCGCTCGGATAACGCGCGTGAACGGGAAATATATTGTCGGAATTCCCCTGTTCTGTCTTGACTTTGCGGGGGATTCGTCGTACCATTGCGGTATGTATGGATTACCCGATCCGGTCCCGGATCGGTATGAAAAATAAGTGAGGATGATCATGGAAAAGCAAAAGAAAACGCTGGTCATCGGCGTCATCGGCGCGGACGTCCACGCCGTCGGCAACCAGATCCTGTACCATGCTTTCACCGACGCGGGCTTCAACGTCATCAACCTCGGCGTCATGGTCTCGCAGGAGGAGTTCATCAACGCCGCGATCGAAACGAACGCGGACGCGATCGTCGTTTCGTCGCTGTACGGACAGGGCGAACTTGACTGCCGCGGTCTTCGTGAGAAGTGCGACGAGGCGGGTCTCGAACACATCCTGCTGTACGTCGGCGGCAACATCGTCATCGGCAAACAGCCGTTCGAGGAAGTCGAAAAGCGTTTCAAGGCGATGGGCTTTGACCGCTCCTTCCCGCCGGGAACCGCACCCGAGGTGGATATTGCGTACCTCAAGGAAGACCTTCACGTGGAGGACTGACGTTCGGAGCCGGTGTTATGAAACCTGTTCTTTTGATCGATTTCGGCAGTACCTATACCAAAGTGACCGCGGTGGACGTCGACGCCCCGCGGCTTTTGGGTACCGCGAATTCGTATACCACCGTAGAGACCGATATCAACAACGGGCTTGCCGACGCGCTTTGTAAACTCGAAGCGCAGACGGGCAAGCTCGATTTCTGCGCGCGCTACGCCTGTTCGAGCGCGGCGGGCGGACTTCGCATGCTCGCAAGCGGGCTCGTGCCGGAGCTTACCGCGGAAGCGGCGAAGACCGCGTCCCTCGGCGCAGGCGCAAAGGTCCTTAAAACGTATTCGTTCAAGCTGAACGAGGACGATGCGGACGAGATCAAAGAGCTTGATCCCGATATCTTCCTGCTCGTCGGCGGCACGGATGGCGGCAACACCGAGACGATCATCCATAACGCAAAGGTAATCGCGGACATCGGCGGAAGCTACCCCGTCATCCTCGCGGGCAACCGCAACGCGGCGCGTACCTGTGCGAAGCTTCTTGAAGGACGCGAGGTGCACATCACCGAAAACGTCATGCCGTCGTTCAACGTGCTGAACACCGAGCCGGTGCAGAAGGAGATCCGCGAGGTCTTCTTAAACCGCATCATTCAGGCAAAGGGACTTTCGAAAGCCGCGGAGCTCATCAACGGTATCATGATGCCGACGCCGAGCGCGGTCATGGCGGCGATCAAGCTGCTTGCCGAGGGTACGGAGAATCAGAAGGGCATCGGCGATCTCGTGGCGGTGGACGTCGGCGGCGCGACGACGGACGTCTACTCCGTTGCGGAGGGACTGCCGGACGACCCGAGAACCGCTTTGCGCGGTATTCCGGAACCGTACGTCAAGCGCACGGTCGAGGGCGACATCGGCATGCGGTACAGCATCCGCGGCATTATCGAGGCTGCCGGACTGAAAAAGACGGCGCAGATCGCTGATCTTTCCGAGGAACGGCTTTCGGAGATCGTCGAGCTCTTTGCGACGCACACGGACATGCTGCCGTTCGACGACGAAACGCAGCGCGCGGACGAAGCGCTCGCGAGCATGGCGGTGCGGGTCGCGATGACGCGCCACGCAGGGCGGCTTTCCGAGATCTTCGGTCTCGGTGGGCTGCAGCTCATCCAGACCGGCAAAAACCTTTTGAATGTGGATCGGTTCATCGTCACGGGCGGCTCGCTGATCCACACCGAACACACGGGACGGATCGCGTCCTACGGCTTCTTTGACGAGGAAGACCCGGGTTCTCTGAAGCCGAAAAGCTGCACCGTGCTCGTGGACCGAAGCTATATCATCGCCGCGATGGGACTTCTGTCCCAGTATTACCCCGAAGCGGCGCTCACCATTCTGAAAGAGGAGTTAGTAAAAGATGACGGTACAAAATAAACGCATTCCGGATGACGAATTCAACAGCATCCGCGAAGAGGTTCTGAAGCAATGGCCGACCGGCGCGGAAGTCGATTTGAAAGAAGCAATCGAATTCCACAAGGCGCTGCCGGATCACAAGGTCTTTTCGAAAAAACTGATCGACGCCAAGAACAAGGGCGTCACGCTGATCCAGCCGCGCGCGGGCGTTGCGCTCATAGACGCGCAGATCGAACTGCTCACGTACCTTCAGGACAAGGGCGAAGCGGATCTTCTGCCCACCACGATCGACAGCTACACGCGCCAGAACCGCTATCAGGAGGCGGAGAACGGCATCCGTGAGTCGATGAAGGAGCGCCGCTCCATGCTGAACGGCTTCCCGGCGGTAAACCACGGCGTACAGGGCTGCAGACGGCTCATCAACGCGCTGGACACGCCGATCCAGGTGCGCCACGGCACGCCGGACGCGCGTCTTCTCACCGAGATCGCGTATGCGGGCGGCTTCACGAGCTACGAGGGCGGCGGCATCTCCTATAACCTCCCCTACGCGAAGAACGTCCCGATGGAAAAGACGATCGCGGACTGGCAGTACGTCGACCGTCTGACCGGCATCTATGAAGAAGCGGGCGTTTCCATCAACCGTGAGCCGTACGGTCCTTTGACCGGCACACTCGTTCCCGCCTGCATCTCGAACGCGGTCGCGATCATCGAAGCGCTGCTTGCCGCTGAGCAGGGCGTGAAAAACATCACCGTCGGTTACGGTCAGTGCGGCAACCTCGTACAGGACGTCGCGGCGATCCGCGTGCTCGAGGAGCTCACGAACGAGTATCTGATCAAGAGCGGTCACAAGGACGTGATCGTCACGACCGTCTTCCATCAGTGGATGGGCGGGTTCCCGCAGGACGAAGCGAAGGCGTTCGGCGTCATCAGCTGGGGCAGCGCGACGGCGGCGCTTTCGAAGGCCACCAAGGTCATCGTCAAGACCCCGCACGAAGCGGCGGGCGTTCCGACGATGGAAGCGAACGCGGAAGGTCTGCGCTGCACGAAGCAGGTCATTTCGATGCTCGCGGATCAGGTCTGCACGGCGGCCAACCTTGAAGAAGAAAAGTGGATGATCCGTTCGGAGACCCGCTGCATCCTCGACAAATGCTTCGAGCTCGGCAACGGCGACATCGCTGACGGCTGCGTCAAGGCGGTGCTGTGCGGCGTGCTCGACATTCCGTTTGCGCCTTCCCGCTTCAACGCGGGCAAGATGCTCCCCGCGCGCGACAACACCGGCGCGATCCGCATCCTTGAGATGGGCAATCTGCCGTTTAACGACGAGATCAAGGCGTATCACCGCGCGAAGATCGCGGAACGCGCAAAGGCCGAGAAGCGCAACGCGACGTTCCAGATGGTCATCGACGACGTCTACGCGATCAGCAAGGGCCGTTTGGTCGGCAGGCCAAGGGGATAAAGCGCATCCAAAGCCCTCCTTGTGCAAAGGAGGAGATGGCGACGCGGTAGACGGCGCGTAGCGCCGTCGCGCGACGGCACCGTTGTAACGAAGCGCAGCGAAGTGTGTAAGGCGGGCGAAGCCCGTCGGGAGGATTGTTGCCCGAGCATCCTCCCGGTACACAATCCCTCCGTCAGCCGGACGGCTGACACCTCCCTTTGCACAAGGGAGGCTCAAACCGTGAACAAGCGGGGATCCCGCATATTTCATAATAGAATGACAGAAAGGCGAAAAACATGAAAATCATTGACGTTATCTGTTCCGCAGGCCGTACCGGCTTCTACTTCGACGATCAGCGCGCCATCAAGGCCGGCGCAAAATCGGACGGCGCCGCATACGTCGGCGAACCGAAGACCGCGGGCTTTACCTCTGTGCGTCAGCCGGGCGAATCCATCTCCGTGATGCTCGTTCTCGAAGACGGTCAGATCGCATTCGGCGACTGCGCGGCGGTCCAGTATTCCGGCTGCGGCGGACGCGATCCGCTGTTCCTTGCAAAGGACTTTATCCCGATCATCGAAAAGTATATCAAGCCGCAGCTTATCGGCCGTGAAGCAGACAATTTCCGCAAGCTCGCCGCGGACCTCGAAGCGATCACCGTGGACGGCAAGCGTCTCCACACCGCGATCCGTTACGGCATGACGCAGGCGCTCCTCGACGCCGTCGCAAAGTCCACCCGCCGCATGATGTGCGAGGTTGTGGCGGACGAATACGGCTGCACGATCGAGGAAAGACCGCTCGACGTCTTCACGCAGTCCGGCGACGACCGCTATACGAACTCCGACAAGATGATCATCAAGGGCGCGCAGATCCTGCCGCACGCTCTCATCAACAATGTCAAGACGAAGCTCGGTGAGCACGGCGAACTGCTGCTTAAGTACGTCGAATGGCTCCGTGACCGCGTTCTTGCGCTCCGCACGAGCGAGGACTATAATCCCATCTTCCACATCGACGTGTACGGTACGATCGGCGCGGCGTTCGGCAACGACAACTACAAGGCGATGGCGGACTACATGGCGAAGCTCGAGGAGGCGGCTAAGCCGTTCCACCTCCGCATCGAAGGTCCGATGGACGTCGAGGACCGCGAAAAGCAGATGCTCGCGCTGAAGGCAATCACCAAGGAACTCGACGACCGCGGCATCAACGTGGAGATCGTGGCGGACGAGTGGTGCAACACGCTCGAGGACATCAAGTACTTCGCCGACAACAAGGCGGGCCATATGGTCCAGATCAAGACGCCCGACCTCGGCGGCATCAACAACACGATCGAAGCGGTCCTGTACTGCAAGGCAAAGGGCATCGGCGCGTATCAGGGCGGCACGTGCAACGAGACCGACCGCTCGGCGCAGGTCTGCGTACAGTGCGCGATGGCGACCCGTCCCGATCAGATCCTCGCAAAACCCGGCATGGGCGTCGACGAGGGCTACATGATCGTTTACAACGAGATGCAGCGCATCCTCGCTTACCTTGCGGCAAAGAAAGCAAGAGCGTAAAGCGCGCGGATGCTGCGGAGAAGGCGTCGAAAGATCCTTCGCTGCCGCTCAGGATGACACGCAAAAACACAAAGGCGATCCCAATGCGGGATCGCCTGTTTGATTTTCAGCGGCTCATTGCCTCCCTCGCAGACGAAAACCAAAGAGCGCTTCATGTTCTACCGGGATTCACCCTGCTCCGTATTGCGAAAGAACGCTGCATCGGTTATAATGTGATCGAAGAAAGGGAAACGATCGGACGATCGGGAAAGGACGCACAAACATGAACGACTATTCTTTCGGCGAAAAGCTGTACCGGTATCGCAAGGCGGCGAACCTGACGCAGGCGGCGCTTGCCGAACGGCTCGGGGTCGGAAGCAAAGCGGTTTCCAAGTGGGAGAACGGCGCGGCAAAGCCGACGACCGAGATGCTCAGAAAGCTTGCCGCCCTGTTCGGAACGACCGTGGAAGAACTGCTCAGCCTGCGGGAAAGCGCACGGGAAAAGACCGTAGTGAAGATCGTGCTGACCGGCGGACCGTGCGCCGGCAAAACGACCGCGTTGAGCTGGATCCAGAACAACCTGCCGAAGTACGGGTACACGGTGCTGTTCGTTCCGGAGACGGCGACCGAGCTGATCGGCGGCGGCGTCACACCCTGGGGCATGGATACGAACCTCGATTATCAGCGCTGTCAGATGCAGCTTCAGCTTGAGAAGGAACGCGTATTTGAGCAGGCGGCGCAGGCGATACCGTCGGACAAGGTTCTAATCGTCTGCGATCGCGGCACGATCGACAACAAAGCGTACATGTCGGATCTGGAGTTTCTGCGGCTGTGCGAAGAGCTCAATACAAGCGAGGTAGAGCTTCGGGACCGGTACGACGCGGTCTTCCATCTGGTGACCGCGGCAAAAGGCGCGCTCGACGCGTACACGACCGCGAACAACGCCGCGCGGCGGGAGACGCCCGAACAGGCGGCGGCGCTGGACGATAAGCTGATCGCCGCGTGGACCGGGCATCCGCACTTTCGGGTCATTGACAACTCGACGAACTTCGAGGACAAGCTCAGAAGACTGCTCAGGGAGATCACGCGCTTCCTCGGCGAGCCGGAGCCGCTGGAGATCGAGCGCAAGTTTTTGATCGAATATCCGGACCTTAAGTGGCTCGAATCGCAGCCGAACTGCCGCAGAGTCGACATCATCCAGACGTACCTCAAGTCCGGACCGGACGAGGAGATCCGCGTGCGTCAGCGCGGCGCGGACGGAAGCTACGCCTATTACGAAACGATCAAGCGTACCGTGACCGGCATGAAGCGCGTCGAGATCGAGCGGCGGCTCAGCCAGAAGGAATATCTGAAACGGCTCATGGACGCCGACACGACACGGCGGCAGATCCGCAAAACGCGCTACTGCCTGATGTACGAGAATCAGTATTTCGAGATCGACGTCTACCCGTTCTGGACGGACAGGGCGATCGCGGAGCTCGAGCTTGCCGACGAACAGCAGCCGATCACGTTCCCGAAGGAGCTGAAGATCATCCGGGAGGTCACCGACGATCCGGCGTACAAAAACGCCGCGCTCGCAAAGATATAACGCAAAGAGAAAACCGTGTTATCCCTAAAAAATGAAGGAGGTGTAAGGCAATGTCAAAAGAGAGCGAATGGGTCTTTATCAAGTCATTCGGAAACGAGTGGTGCAGCGATACGGTCTATATCGATCCCGTGCATGAGACAGCCAAGATCACGCATTATGAGATCACGCACTGGGGTTATCATGACGAATGCAGCGACAGAGAGTATGACGAGCCGATCAGCATTGAAAGAGCATTGCAGCTTGTCTGGCCCGATGAAAAGGCGATTGCCCGAATCATCGATAACACAAAAAAGGACTATTCGGAAACGCTTAAGCGTTTCGGGTTCACCAAATCATAAGCGATGCGGAGAAACGCCGCTGTAACATAACAATTCAAAAATACGATCAGGAGGAATCATCATGAACCGGAATTTAAGAGTATTGACCGCAACCGCCGTCGGTATTGCCCTTTTCGTTGTACTGGCGCTGTGCCTGCAGGTGCCGGTGTTTGAAAACTACTACCTCTGCCTCGGCTACGTCGCGATGGCTGTGTTCTGCTACTCGTTCGGCACGGTCAGCGGAACGATCGTCGGCGTATTCGGCGTCGTGCTCTACTGTCTGCTCATCAGCGGATTGAGAGGCATGCCCGGCTGGGCGCTCGGCAACGTGGCGATCGGGTTCGGACTCGGGCTCACGTTCGAGCTGACGAAGAACATGAAAAACCGCGTCGGAAAATACATGATCTGGGTTTCGGCCGTCATTTTCAGCACGGCGATCGGCATCCTCGGGCTCAAATCGCTCGTTGACAGCGTGATCAAGTCGCAGCCGTTCCTTGCGCGCGTCGTCATGAATCTGTACGCGTTCGTTGCGGACGTCGTCGTGCTGATCGTTGCGCTGCCGATCTGCGAACTCCTTGACAAACCCGCGAAAAAGCTGTTGGGCGAGAAGGAAAAAACAACGGATGGGCAGAAATAACGCGTGGGAAAGCGATCCGGCAGGCGCGATCGCGGGCGGCATTCCCGGTGCGAGGGTCGGCTCCCGCGCGATCGGCGAAAAACGGAAGACCGATCCGGGACTTTTTGATCTGCTCCTGAAAATTTCCGACGGTCTTTATGAGGAGGCGGAACGCTGCGAACGGGAGGGTGCACAATGATCTATACCGAACTGACCAAAAAGGCATTGCGGCTGTGCTTTGAAGCACACAAGAATCAGGTCGACAAAAGCGGGCTGCCGTACGTGTTTCATCCGTTCCACGTCGCCGAGCAGATGACAACCGAGGAAACGACCGCCGTCGCGCTGCTGCACGACGTGATCGAGGATACGGACTATACGCTTGCCGACATTGCGGCAATGGGCTTCCCGCAGTCGGTGACCGACGCGCTGAAGCTGCTGACGCACGACGAGCGCGTTCCGTATATGACGTATGTCGCCGCAATCAAGCAGAATCCGATCGCGCGGGCGGTGAAGCTTGCGGATCTTCGGCACAACAGTGACCTGAGCCGATTGGATCATATCGATGCCGCGGCGCTGGAACGCGTGCAGAAATACCGCTCCGCGATTCGGCTTTTGACTTCGAATACGGACGATCTCTGCTGAATCAAACCGAAAAGGTTGACGATCCCCATAACGGGATCGTTTTTCTTTATCCATCGCATTTACCGGTTGCGTTTCCGCGAAAAACGATGTAAAATAATATATAACAAGCAGGAAAGGATCGTGTGATTATGAGAAAGACAAAGATCATCTGCACCATCGGACCGGCGAGCGACAAGCCGGAGGTCTTCCGCGCCATGTGCCTTGCGGGGCTGAACGTCGCGCGGCTGAACTTTTCCCACGGCACGCACGAGGAGCATCAGAAAAAGATCGACATGATCAAGGCGGTGCGCGAGGAGCTGAACCTGCCGATCCCGATCATGCTCGACACGAAGGGACCGGAGTACCGCATCCGGACGTTCGAAAACGGCAAGATCACACTGAATGACGGCGACGCGTTCACGTTCACCACGCGCGAGATCGTCGGAAACGAAAGCATCGTTTCGGTAAGCTACGCAGGTCTTGCGGACGATCTGTCCGTCGGCGACCGCATCCTTGTCAACAACGGGCTCGTCATCTTCAAGGTCGAGGCGATCGAGGGAACCGAGATCAAGTGCCGCGTCGTCACGGGCGGCGTGCTCAGTGATCGCAAGAGCATGAGCTTCCCCGGCAAGGTCATGCGGCAGAAATACCTCAGCGAACAGGACAAGGCTGACCTGTTGTTCGGCATCGAAAACGGTGTGGAATTCGTCGCGGCGTCATTTGTTTCCTGCAAACAGGATCTTTTGGACCTGAAAGGCTTTTTGCATGAGCACGGCGGCGACAGCATCGACGTCATCGCGAAGATCGAAAACCGCCACGGCGTCGACAACATCGACGAGATCTGCTCCTGCTGCGAGGGCGTCATGGTCGCGCGCGGCGACCTCGGCGTGGAGGTCCCGTTCACCGAGCTGCCCGCGATCCAGAAGCACCTGATCACAAAATGCCGACTCCTCGGCAAGCGCGTTATCACGGCGACCGAAATGCTCGAAAGCATGATCAACAATCCGCGTCCGACGCGCGCCGAGATCAGCGACGTTGCGAACGCGGTTTATGACGGCACGAGCGCGATCATGCTCTCCGGCGAATCCGCCGCCGGCAAATACCCGGTCGAATCGGTCCGTACGATGGGCGAGATCGCCGAAGAGACCGAACGCCACATCGACTACAAGGCGCAGTTCGAGTCCCAGAGCTTTGCGATCCACAACCGCGTCGACGCGATCTCTCATGCCGCGTGCACGATGGCGATCGACCTGAACGCGAGCGCGATCGTCGTGACCTCGCTGAGCGGTCTTACCGTGCGCATGGTTTCGCGCTTCCGCGCGCCGATCACGATCCTCGGTCTCGCGACCAACAAAAACGCATGGTATAAGCTTGCGCTCAGTTGGGGCGTTGTGCCGGTGCTGACCGAGCAGTTCCCGAGTATGGAGGTGCTGTACTTCTACGCGGCGCGCTGCGCGAAGAGCACGCTCTCCCTCGCCCCCGGCTCGACCGTCGTCATGACCGGCGGCGACACGACCGGCGCAAGCGGCAACACGAACGTCCTGCGCATCGAGACGATCGTATAAACATTCCCGGATCACAAAAGTCCCCGCGGTCACGCGAGGACTTTTTCTTATGCGGTTTTCTTTCGATGCAATCTGAATTCCAGAAGGAAAAGCCCGAACACTCCGAGCGCGATCACGCCGAGGTAGACGACGATCTCGACCGCGATCCCGGCATGCTTTGCGATCGCGTCAAACACCGGCTGTGTCGACGGATAGAACGGCGTGATATAGAACATGTTCGCCTCATAATGGATATCGCGGACGATCAGATGGCTTGCGACATTGACGATCTCCGCGACGACTGCCATGCAAAGATACAGCAGCAGCGCCGGGAAAAACCGCGCTTTGCCGCGCTTTCGAAGAACGCGGAACGCGATCAGACCTTCGAGCAGCATGACCGCGTGATAGAGGAAACTGTGAAGAAACAGCAGGATCTGCGGACGCATCATGTCCTCCGGGAACAGCAGGGCAAAGACCGCGCCGATCACGGAAAACGTGCAGAGAAACACGAGCACGGCGTCCTGCGCCTTGCCACGGAGGAACGGCGCGATCGCGGAGCAGTACATGGCCATGCTGCAGAGCTGCCACGGGAAAAACCACATGGAGCGCGTGCCGCAATAGATATAGCGGATCACAAACCATTGCTTCCACGCTTCGGCGACAAGCATGCACAATCCAAAGATGAACAGCAGGCGCAGAAGCCGCCGTTCGTCCGCTTTGCGGATCGCAAGCGCAAAAAGCACCGCCGCAGCGAGAATGCCGCCGAGGATCAGCCAATGCACGAGCCCATACGGAAGCGGCGCCGCAGAAAAGGTCCGATCCATCCTCCGCCCCCCTTTCCTTTGATGAGATCATTCTATCACCGTTTGCGTAAAAACGCAAATCCGCGAAACCGCCCGCGCCGCAATACGTGCAATTGACTTTTTTCGACCGGTTTTATATAATAAAAGAATGGAGCAACAAAGTCCCAAAAAACGCACGAATCTTCTGCCCTGGATCACGCTTGCCTGCTTTGTCGCAGGCGCGGTGCTCGGGCTTCTTTGGCCGCGGCTGTTTTCCTATATCGGCTTTATCGGCACGGTCTATGTCAACCTTCTGAAGCTGATGGCGCTGCCGATCGTGCTGTGCACGGTGTTCGGCGCGGCGTCGCGCGGGGTGAAAAACGCGACCGGAACGCTTCTCAAGACCGTTTTGCTGTTCGTCATTCTGTTTACGGTATCGTTTCTGCTGTCCGGCGCGCTGTATGCGGCGCTGAAACCCGGAGAGGGCTTCACGCTGACCTCCGGCGAGGCGTGGACCGGCAGTGCAGCGGACCTGTCGCTTGAAGGGTTCCTTACTTCGATCTTCTCTCCGAACATCTTTGCTTCGCTCGGCAGCGGCGCGATGCTGCCGACCATTCTGTTTGCGTTCTTTATGGGCGCGGTTGCCGGCAGAGTCGGCGCGAACCGCGTCATGACGTTTGTCGCGGAGCTGGAAACGATCTTCTCCCGCATGCTCTCGTATATCCTTTGGCTGACGCCGCTCGGCGTGTTCGTGCTGATGGGCAAATGCACCGCGGATTTCGGCGCGCAGGCGCTCGGCGGCGCGGTCCGCTACGTGCTGTACGCATGGGGCGGCTGCATCCTGATCCTGCTGCTCGTGATGATCCTTCCGCTTTGGATCTTCTGCCGCATCGACCCGATCACGTATTTCCGCAAGACCGGGCGCGTGCTGCTCTCCGCGATCTCCACCTGCTCCTCCGCCGCGACGCTGCCCGAGACGCTGCGCACGTGCCGGGAGGAGTTTGAAGTCCCCGAACGTGTCTCCGGCGTCGTTGCGCCGCTCGGATGCACGATCCACATGTGCGGCGGCGCGGTCTCCTTCTGCCTGCTCGCAATGTTTACAATGCAGATGTCGGGCCGTCCCGTCACCGTCGGCACGTTTTTGCTGATGCTCCTATTTGCCGAAGCGCTGAATATGGCGGCGCCGGGGATCCCCGGCGGCGGCATCGTGCTCGGCGCGACGTTCCTCGGTCTTTTGGGCATGTCGGATATCGGGCTCTTCCTCGGCATGTATGCCGGGATCTACCGTCTTCTCGACATGGCGTATACCGCGCTGAACGTGACGGGCGACGTGACCGCCGTTCTGCTGATCCGAAAATGGGAGGACAGAAAGCAATGAAGCCGTTACGCCGGGTCGTCCCGTCCTCGATCACCATGTCGCTGGACAAAGCCGCAAAGGAGCTCAAAGCGTCCGGCCGGGACGTCATCAATCTCACGGCAGGTCAGGTCGATCTGCCCATGCCGCAGTCCGGCAAGGACGCCGTGATCGCCGCACTGAACGCCGACCGCACCGGTTACGTTCCCGCGACGGGTTCCGCCGACGTAAAGGCAGCTGTGCGAAACAGAATGGGCTGGCACGAAGGCAGCATCCTGATCTCCGCAGGCGCAAAGCCGCTCGTTTCCGCCTCGATCGCATGCCTTTGCGGACCGGGCGACGAGGTCCTGCTGCCGACGCCGTGCTACACGAGCTATCCCGAGATGATCCGCCTTGCGGGCGCCGTTCCCGTTTTGGTTCCCGGCGATCCCGAAAACCGGTTTGCGGTATCGAGAACGACTTTGGAGCAGGCGATTTCGCCCCGCACCAATGCGCTGCTTCTGAACAATCCCGTCAATCCGACCGGAACGGTGTACCGTCGCGAGGAGCTTCGCGCGATTGCCGATTTCTGCAAAGAGCACGACCTTTGGCTCGTCGCGGACGAGGTGTACGGCGAGTTTGTTTACGACGGCGGCTTTGTCAGCTTGTACAAATTTGCCGACGTGCGGGATCGGCTGATCCTGATAAACAGCGCGTCGAAGTCATACGCCATTGCGGGGCTTCGATTGGGCTACGCCGTCACGCCGGAGTCGGCTGCGGACGCGATCGCCGCGTATCTCAGCCACACGCTCGGCTGTCCCTGTTCGCTTTCGGAGCGTGCCGCGATCGCGGTGTTGGATGACGATGCGCGGTTCTGCCGCGATCTTCGGGAGATCTTCCGCGAGCGGCGGAATACGCTGTATCCGCTGCTTACGTCGATTCCCGGGATCCGGGTCGAACAAAGCGCCGGCGCGTTCTATCTCTGGCTCTACGTCCGCGAAACGGGCATGGATGATACGGCGTTCTGCCGCGATCTTCTCGAGCGCGAAGGCGTTGCGCTGACGCCGGGCAGCGCGTTCCTCTGCCCCGGCTTCGTTCGCCTTGCATATACGCAGCCGGAGCCGGTTTTACGGAAAGCCGCCGAACGGCTCGCACGTTTTGTTTCGCATCCCGGCTCACGGAACGAACGGCGATAAAGTCCAAACACTTTGCATGATTCGAGGTGGAAACATGATCTGTTTCGAAGACCTGCTCCGAAAAGACGGCAGACTGGTATACAAAACAAAGGGCACGAGCATGGAGCCCATGCTTCGCCAGAACAGAGACCTTGTGATCATCGAGGTTCCTTCCGCGCGCCTGCAAAAATACGACGTCGCGCTGTATAAGCGCGAAGACAAATACGTCCTGCATCGCGTGATCGGCGTCAGGGACGGATACTACTGCATTCGCGGCGACAATACCTATGAGATCGAACACGTTCCGTTTGAAAACGTGATCGGCGTGCTGAAAAGCTTCAACCGCAAGGGAAAGCTGCACGACGTTTCGGAACGCGGATACCGGTTTTACGTCCGCTTCTGGAACGCGATCTATCCGCTGCGCGCGCTTTGGAGACGGATGAGACGGCTGTTGATCGGAATCGCGCGAAAGCTCGGACTGATCCCGCTCCTGAAAAAAATACTCAGGCGCAAATAACCTTACAATTCCGACCGCTTCCGGAAGATCCCGGAAGCTTTTTTCTGCCCTTCCGTCATCGTAAAAAAAGGGATCCGGTCGACATTTCCTGTTTACAAACGCATGATTTTCTGTTAATCTATTAGTGTGTATACGTTTGTGCCGAACACGTTCGGCATGAATGAATCTCAAGCATTTAAGGAGGGGTTACAATCGTGAGAGACACGTTTCGCGGCGGCGTACATCCGAACGAACGCAAAGAGCTGAGTCGGAAAGCGGCGCTGCGCGTCTTTGACGCAAAGGGTGAAATGGTCTTCCCGCTTGCACAGCACATCGGCAAGCCTGCAAGGGCAATCGTGAAAAAAGGCGATCCCGTGCTGGTCGGACAGCGCATTGCGGAAGCCGACGGCTTCGTGTCCGCCAACGTCATCTGCTCCTGCTCCGGTACGGTCAAGGCGGTCGAAAAACGCCGCACGATCTCCGGCGCCATGCAGGAATGCGTCGTGGTGGACAACGACGGGAAATACACCGAAACCGGCGACATCTACGATCAGCCGATGCGCGTCGACCTGACGCGTGAGGAGATCCTTGCCGCCGTCAAGGACGCCGGCATCATCGGTCTCGGCGGCGCCGGGTTCCCGACGCACGTCAAGCTTGCGCCGAAGGATCCGCTTGCGATCAGGTATCTGATCGCGAACGGCGCGGAGTGCGAGCCGTACATCACCTGCAACGATCAGCTGATGCGCGGTTACGCGAACGAGATCGTGGAGGGCATGGAGATCGTTCTGACGCTGTTCCCGGCGGCTGAGGGCGTGATCGCGATCGAGAACAACAAGCCCGAGGCGATCGCCGCCATGCAGAAAGCGGCGGCGGGACACAAGCGCATCCGCGTGCTGGGACTTCGCACAAAGTACCCGCAGGGCGGCGAGCGCAGTCTCATCAAGGTCATTGCGGGCGTTGATTATCCGATCACCAAGCTGCCCGCGGACGTCGGCTGCATCGTCGACAACGTCGGCACGATCTACGCGATCCAGCGCGCGGTCGTCTATCACGAGCCGCTGTTCCGTCACGTCATGACGGTGACCGGCGAGGCGGTCAAGGAGCCTTCGAACTTCATCGCGCGCGACGGCACGAGCTTTGCGGAACTTATTGAAGCCGCAGGCGGCATCAAAGACGGCGTGGAAGCAAAGAAGATCATTTCCGGCGGTCCGATGATGGGTATTGCGGTCAGCACGACCGAGGTCCCGATCACCAAGACGACCAATGCGATCACCGTGCTCGCCTCCGATCCCGTGGAGGCCGCCGACAAAAAGATGACGGCGTGCCTGCATTGCGGTCGCTGCACCACGGTCTGCCCGAACGGGCTGATGCCGCAGATGATGGCGGACGCGGTCGCGGCGGGCGATTTTGAGCGCTACGAAAACAAGCTGTACGGTCTGGACTGCATCTCCTGCGGCTCCTGCACCTATATCTGTCCGGCAAAGCGTCCGCTGACCCAGACGTTCAAGCAAACCAAAGCGGAGATCATGGCACGCAAGCGTGCGGCACAGGGAGGCAAGAAATGAATCAGAGATTGAATCTTTCCGCCGGTCCGCACGTACGCGATCGCTGGACGACGCCGTTCATCATGATGATCGTGCTGATCGCGCTGACGCCCGCCGCCGTGATCGGCGTGGTCGTGCACTGGGTGAAGTTCCAGAGTCTGAACGCGCTGTGGATCATCCTCGCGTCGGTCGGCTCCGCCATGCTCACCGAGCTTCTGTTCTGTCTTGCAACGCGCCGCAAGATCACGATCTGGGACGGCAGCGCGGCTGTGACCGGTCTTCTGCTCGCCCTGTGCCTTTCGCCGCAGACGCCGGTGGTCCTTCCGATCGTCGGCTCGGTCTTTGCGATCCTCGTGGTCAAGTGCTGCTTTGGAGGCCTCGGCAAGAACTTCATCAACCCCGCGCTGGCCGCGCGCTGTTTCCTGCTCCTGTCGTTTAGTAACGGCATGACGAACTACCCCGGGGTTAACGAGCTCGGCGTGGATGCGCTGTCCTCCGCAACGCCCGTTGCGATGCTCAAGGCGGGCAGCATGGTCAACGTGACCAAGATGTTCCTCGGCACCGCGGGCGGCGTCATCGGCAGTTCGATCCTCGCGCTTCTGGTCGGCGGTCTCGTGCTGTGGGGACTGGACGTCATCCACGGCGAGATCTGCTTCTCGGTCGTCGGCGGTTTTTCGCTGTGCCTGCTCCTGTACCGGCTGTTCGGCGGTCACGGTTTTGACATCGGTTACGTTGCTGCGCAGCTTTGCAGCGGCGGCGTCATTATGGGCGCGTTCTTCATGGCGACGGACTACACCACCTCCCCGGTGAGCCGTCTCGGTCAATTCGTCTACGGCTGTCTGATCGGCGTGCTCGGCGCGCTGTTCCGCATCCTCGGAAAGAGCGCGGACTCCTTCAGCTACTCGATCATCATTGCGAACCTGTTTACGCCGCTCATCGATCTGTACATCGTTCCGAAGCCCTATGCGTACCGCAAGAGCGCGATCGAAAAGGCCGCGGGCGTTGTGAAGCCCCCGCTCCTTAAGCGCATTCCGAAGCCCGTCATCGCGCTGACGATCATTGCCGCGCTCGCGGGCGTCGCGCTGTCCGGCGTATACTCCATGACCAAGGATCCGATCGCGGCGGCAGAGCTTGCCAAGAAACGCGAGTCCTTCAAGGTCGTGTGCGAGAACGCGGCGGACTTCAAGGACGTCGACGCAGCACAGAAAGCGCTTGACGCGCTCGAAGGCGGCACCTACGGCGGCGGCAAGTTCGGCACGACGGTCATTGAGGAAGTGTATGAAGCGGTCGACGCAAACGGCAATACCGCGGGCTACGTCTTCTCCATCACCAACCGCAACGCCTACAATCCGCCCCTCAAGCTGGCGCTCGGCGTCGATCCGGACGGCAAGATCTTAAAGATCGCGTTCATCGAGCTGAACGAAACGCCCGGCAAGGGCTCCAAGGCGGATGAACCCGCGTTCAAGGATCAGTTCGTCGGTCAGACGGACACCTCCGCAGTGGACACCATGTCCGGCGCGACCGTCACCTCGAAGGCGGTTTTGAACGCCGTCAATGCGGGTCTCGACTTCTTCCACAACGTGATCATGGAGGGAGGCAAGTGATATGAAGAATAAATATCTGGAACGGCTGTATAACGGTCTCATCAAGGAAAACCCGACGCTCGTTCTGATGCTCGGCATGTGCCCGACACTGGCGGTCTCAACCGCCGCGATCAACGGCATCACCATGGGTCTTTCGTCGCTGGCGGTTTTGGTTCTTTCCAACTTCCTGATCTCTGTCATGCGCAACGTCATCCCCGATGAAGTCAGATTGCCTGCCTACATCGTCATCGTGGCTTCGCTCGTTACGGTGGTCAAGCTGCTCATCAAGGCATACCTGCCTTCCGTCGACGCAGCGCTCGGTCTCTATATCGACCTGATCGTCGTAAACTGCATCATATTAGGCCGCGCGGAAGCGTACGCGAACAAGCATACCCCCGGGCTCTCGGTCATGGACGGCATCGGCATGGGTCTCGGCTTCACCGTCGCACTGACGCTTGCAGGTCTCGTGCGTGAGCTGCTCGGCGCCGGCACCGTATTCGGCTTTACCGTGTTCCCGCAGGAATACGCGGTCGGCATCATGATCCAGCCGCCGGGAGCGTTCCTGGTCATTGCGCTGTTCATCATCATCATGAACGCGATCGGCATCAAGACGCGCCAGCGTGAGCTCGTCAACAGCGACGGCTGCGACGGCTGCTGCGCGACCTGTGCGATACGCTGTGAAGAAGCAAAGGAGGAAGTGAAATGATCCGCTTAATTCTGATCGTCATTCTGAACGCGCTGATTTCCAACGTCGTTCTCAATCAGTTCCTCGGCATCTGCTCGTTCCTCGGCGTATCGCAAAGGATCAAGGCGTCGGCGTCGCTGGGCGGCGCGGTCATCTTCGTCATCACGATCGCATCCGCGGTCGCAAGTCTCCTGTACACCGGGATCCTCGTTCCGCTGCATCTGGAGTTTATGAAGATGATCGTCTTCATCCTCGTCATCGCGGCGCTCGTGCAGATTGTAGAGATGTTCCTCAAAAAGAAATCCCCGTCGGTCTATAAAGCGCTCGGCATCTATCTGCCGCTGATCACCACCAACTGCGCGGTGCTCGGCATCGCGATCGACAACATCGACAAGTTCGGCTACAACTTCATTGAAAGCGTATTCTCCGGCTTCGGCACGGCGATCGGCTACACGATCGCGATCGTTCTGCTCGCGGGCATCCGCTCGCGCGTGGATGAAGAGGCGATCCCGCGTCCCGTACGCGGCGCACCCGTCGTCATGCTTGCGGCGGCGCTGATGTCCATCGCATTCATGGGCTTTACGGAGCTGCAGCCGGCGATCGAAACGATATTGAAGGGGGTCGGACAATGAGCGCGCCTGTTATCATTCTGATCACCACGCTGGTCATCACCGCGATCGGCATCGTCGTCGGCGCGGGGCTCGTGTTCACCGGCAAGAAATTCCACGTTCCGGTCGACGAGCGCGAAACGGAGGTCCGTGAGTGCCTGCCCGGCAACAACTGCGGCGCATGCGGCTTTGCGGGCTGCGACGCGGCTGCGGCGGCGATCGTCGCAGGCGACGCGCCGGTCAACGTCTGCCCCGTCGGCGGCAGTCCCGTCGCCGAAAAGATCGGCGGCATCATGGGCTCCGACGCGACGTTCGTCGAACGCAACATCGCGTTCGTCCGCTGCAAGGGCGCGTGTGAAGCGTCCGGTCTGCAGGGCAACTACGTGGGCATCCACGACTGCCGCTCCGCGGCGCTTGCAGGCATCAACCTCAAGAACTGCGACTACGGCTGCATGGGGCTCGGCTCCTGCGTCAGCGTCTGTCCGCAGGGCGCGATCAAGCTCGTAGACGGCGTCGCGGTCGTGAACCGCAAGCTGTGCGTCGCCTGCGGTCTGTGCGTCAAGACCTGCCCGAAGGGACTCATCGAGCTGATCCCGGAAAGCAAGTTCGTCGCGGTGCAGTGTATGAACCGAGACAAGGGTCCGCAGGTCAGAAAGGTCTGCTCTGCGGGCTGCATCGGCTGCACGCTTTGTACGCGGCAGTGCGAGCACGACGCGATCCACATGGACGGCAACCTTGCAAAGATCACCTACGAAAACTGCACGCAATGCGGCAAGTGTGCAGCAAAGTGCCCGGCGGGCGTCATCACGCCGCCCTGTCCCGCAAAGAAGGAGGCATAAGCGATGGAAAAACGCAATCAAGCTGCAAAGCTCATCATCGGCGCGGTCGTTGTGATCATTGCCGTGCTGTTCCTTGCGGGTATCGTCAGTCAGCATGATATCAAGTACAAATCCGGTCCTCTTTCCCGCGAAGACGTCAATTATCAGCAGATCGAAGCGCCGGCAGCGGAGGCAAAGGACGGGACCATCCCGGCGGACGCCTGGAAAGCGGCGTATCCCGATATCGTCATGACGATGAAGCAGAACGCCGAAAACGACGAGATCGCCGACTATCTGGAGCTTGACCCGTACCTTCTGGAGATCTACGAGGGATTCGGCTTCGCGAAGGAATACGGCAGCGCGCGCGGTCACGAATACACGCTCGAGGACGTCGCAAACACGGCGCGTCCGCACCCGCTTGCCAACTGCCTGACCTGCAAGACGCCGAATTTTGCAAAGCTCGTGCAGGATCAAGGCGTCTCCGCCTATAAGCTCCCGTTTGACGAGGTCCTTGCGGAGATCCAAAGTAACGGCGAAGCGGTCAGCTGCTACACCTGCCACGGCAACAACGCGGGCAACAAGGGCGAGATCGTGATCACGCACACGTACGTGAACAAGGCGCTCGGCGCGAACGCGGCGGCGATCGATCCCGCAACGCTTTCCTGCGGACAGTGCCACATCGAGTACTACTTCACCCCCGAAGACAAGGAAACGATGATGCCGTACCACTCCGTTGCGGAGATGACGCCGGAAGCGATCTACGACTTCTACACCGCGCTCGGCTATACCGACTGGACGCAGGAGAGCACCGGCGCAAAGATGCTCAAGGCGCAGCATCCCGAGATGGAAACGTACCTTGCCGGACCGCACGCCGGCGATCTGAACTGCGCCGACTGCCATATGCCGGTCGAACAGAACGCGGAAACGCAGAACATCTACCACAGCCACTACATCGTGAGCCCGCTCAACGATAAGTCCCTGCTGGAATCCTGCCTTGCCTGTCACAAGGACAAGGGCATCAATACCATCGAAGAGATGATCGCGTTCGTCAGGAACATCCAGAGCCGCATCACCGCGGAGGAGACCCGCGTGGGCAACCTGCTCGCGGAATTCAAGAATGCGCTTGCCGCCGAGAATCAGAGCGGCAAACGGACCGACGATCAGCTTGATCCGATCCGGGAGCTGTACCGGAAAGCGCAGTGGTTCTTCGACTTCTGCTACGTCGAAAACGCCGAAGGCGCGCACAACTCCGATCTGGCGTCGCGCTGCCTCGATACGGCGGAAAACCTCATCAATGAAGGCATGAAGCTGATCGCCGCGCTCGGCGAATAACCCTCAAACCAACTTGCGGCAAAGGGCGTATGACCCTTTGCCGCATTCTTTCAATCCCATGGAAATCCTGAAAAAAATCTGTAAGTTCATCGCGTCGATGCGTTTTGCGATCATCCTGCTGATCGTGGTCGCCATCGCCTGCGTCGTCGGCTCGCTCGTCCCGCAGGGCGAACAGTTCGCGCTGTACCGGGATTCGTATTCCGAGCGGACGGCGGCGTTCATCCTCGCCTTTCACCTCGACGACGTGTTTCACAGCTGGTGGTTTATCACGCTTGTCGCGCTGCTCTGCCTTTCCGTGTTGCTCTGCAACCTCACGCGCGTCCGTTCGCTGATCCAACAAACAAAGCACGCCGCGGACCCCGTTCACGCGATCGCCGAAGCGCCGACCGCGACCGCCTCCGGCGTTGTTGATCCCGAACCGGTCTTTCGTCGTCTGCATTTTTACCGCCCGGTCAAGGCGGCCGTCGACGGAAAGGACGTTCTGTTCGGCTGCCGCAACCGCCTCGGCTTCTGGGGCGCTTGGGTGTGTCATATCGGCATCGTGCTGATCGTTCTGGGCTACGCTTTCGGGCAGATGACGCTGTTTTCAACGGAGGTCTACGGCACGCCCGGGCAGACAAAGCCGATCGAAAACACGCCGTACGAAGTCACGATCGACGATTTTCAGATCGACCGCAGCGAGACCGGGTTTATCGAGCAGTACGTTTCGACGCTGACCGTCAGAAATACCGAGACCGGTGAAACGCAGCGCGGTACGTCGAGCGTCAACCATCCCGCGGTTCTCGGCGGATACAAGTTTTATCAGACGGCAAGCGGCAGCGCCGTGCGCGTGACGATCGCCGAGGACGGCGTACCGTTTGAAAGCGCGGATCTCTGCGTCGGCGAGGAGCTGACAATCGATTTTCTGCCGGGGCTGTCTCTGTACCTCGCCGCATATGAGCCGGACCACGGCGGCATGCCCGCGTATCATATCCTGTTCTTCTACAACGGGCAGCACATGGACGTTGGCAAGACATACTTTGCGCCGGGCGCCGTGATCGACCTGCGCCCCTACGCGATCACACTGTCCGAGCCGCTCGACTATACGCTGCTGCGTGTCAAGAAGGACTCGTTCGCATGGCTCGTCGCGGTCGGCGCGGTCCTCACCGCGCTCGGGCTGTTCTTCGCGCTGTACGTCGTGCCGGAAACGCTCTGGGCGGTACGGGATGAAGACGGCACTTGGACGGTCAACGGCAGAAGCCGGAAGCTTGCGCCGCTGTTTATCGGGCAGTTCGACCGTGCGGTGAAAGGAAAGGAGGCGGCAAAATGATCAAGGCGGAAAGCATTCTGTTTCTGATCACGCTCGCGGCGTACTTCGTCACGATGCTCCTGTATTTCCTGTACGTTGCGGTCAAAAAGCCCGCGCTTTCGAAGCTTGCGATCCGCGTACAGATCGCGGTGCTGCTTGTGCATACGGCGGCGATCATTCTGCGCGGGGTCGCCATGGGGCGGCTGCCGATGGCAAACCTGTATGAGTTTTCCACCGCGTTTGCCTGGGCGCTCGCGCTCGTCTCTTTGGTCTTTATCCTGAAATTCAACTTCCCCGTGCTCGGCGCGTTCAGCTCCCCCGTCA
Organism: Clostridia bacterium; assembly: GCA_017524445.1. Classification (GTDB taxonomy): domain Bacteria; phylum Bacillota; class Clostridia; order Christensenellales; family CAG-138; genus UBA3792. Next base: position 37,213 of record JAFXVP010000012.1, read on the forward strand.
CGCTGCTGCTCGCGGTGTACGCGGGCATGCAGAAGCTGAATGAGCTCCGGGTCATCGAAGCAAACGGCGTGGACAGCATCCGAAACCTCATGCCGGCGTTACGAAGCTCGTGGCTCGGCATCCATGTCTCCACCGTCATCGTCGCGTACGGCGCGTTCGGCGTGTCGTTCGTGCTGTCGATCATCTTCCTGCTGCGCGACAGAATGAAGGAGAACGGCTTCTGGGACACGCACATCCCGAAAAAGGAAAAGCTCGACACGATCAGCTACCGCTGCGTCTCGCTCGGCATGATGTTCCTGACCGTGACGATCTTTATCGGCGGCATCTGGGCGGAAAACGCCTGGGGCAGCTACTGGACCTGGGATCCCAAGGAGACGTGGGCGCTCGTGACGTGGATGATCTACCTCGTCTATCTGCACCTTCGGATCCGCCGCGGCTGGAACGGCAAGACCGCCGCGATCTTCGGCGTCGTGGGCTTTGTATGCGTGCTGTTCACCTATATCGGCGTGAATACGCTGCTGCCCGGACTGCACAGTTACAAATAATACGATTTACTGTATAATCATTCAAAAATAACGGCTGCAGGCTTGACGCAGGCGGCCGTTTTTGTTATGATATAATTTGACAAATAAGAGGAGGGACTTATCGGATGTCGATTCAAATGCGCGAGTACCGGAACCCGAACAACGGAAATCTTCCGCTGCGCGTGGCGAAGGGTCATTTTGCAACCAGCCACAGCCACATCAACTACTACGTGGATCTGACCATGACCAAATACTGCCTGCCCGAAGCGCGTGAAGCCGCGGTCCATCTGGCGAACCGGTTCAAATCGACCACGCTCGTCGATACGATCCTCTGCCTCGACGGCACCGAGGTCATCGGCGCGTGCATGGCAAGCGAGCTCACCAAGCAGAGCTACACGAGCATGAACGCGGGCCGCGCGATCTGCGTCGTCACGCCGGAGCACACGACCGGCAGCCAGCTTTTGTTCCGCGACAACACCGCGCCCATGATCCGCGGCAAGAACGTGCTGATCCTTGCGGCGTCCGTCTCCACGGGCTATACGGCGCTCGGCGCGATCGAAGCGATCCGCTACTACGGCGGCGAAACCGTCGGCATCTGCTCGATCCTCGCGAACATCAAGGAGCTTGCGGGCTACCCGGTCAGCTCGATCTGCAACACGAGTCACCTTTGGGACGATTATCAGAGCTCTCCCGCGCACGAATGCCCGCTGTGCAAGGCCGGCGTCAAGCTCGACGCCATGGTCAATACGTACGGCTTCTCCAGCTTCTGAGCTTCGGTCTGTTGAAATGCTTTCAACAGACTGTTTTTTCAGCTTTCGCCTATCATCCTCCAGATGATACGAGCGGCGAAAGCTGCAGGGAGTCAAATGCACCGCACATGTCGCTGCATTTGACGGATTGATCCGCCGTTCTTCTTCCGAAGCGTACGTGCGCGCGTCTACAACGCGCTTATGCTGCTCGTTTTACCAAGAAGCGCACCTAAAACTTTTATAAAGAAACCAAACAAGGAGGAAATCACTATGGAAATGAAATTCTATCGCTGCGAAACCTGCGGACAGATCATTGCGATCGTCAAAAAGAAGGGCTGCCCCGTCATGTGCTGCGGCAAGCCGATGAAGGAGATCGAGCCCGGCTCGGTCGACGCGTCGCTTGAAAAGCACGTCCCCGTTTATACCGTCGAAGGCGACAAGGTCGTCGTGAAGATCGGCTCGGCCGCGCATCCGATGCTCCCCGAACACTATATCGAATGGGTCGCCCTGCAGACGAAGCTCGGCAATCAGAGAAAGGCGCTGCAGCCCGGCGACGCGCCCGAGGTCTGCTTCAAACTCTGCTGCGACGACGAGGTCGAGGCGGTCTACGCCTACTGCAACCTGCACGGACTCTGGAAGGCATAAGCGCTTCGCTTTCGATGAAAGCAGGCTTTCATCGAGTTTACAGCTTTCGCCTATCATCCTTCGGACGATGCGAGCGGCGAAAGCTGCAAGGTGTCAGATCCGCCGCGCATGTCGCCGGCTCTGATGGATTTTATTTGTTTTATTCACGCAAGGAGGGCACATGAACAAGTATTCCGGAACAAAAACCGAACAGAACCTGCTCGCCGCGTTCGCGGGCGAATCGCAGGCGCGCAACAAGTACACCTACTTTGCCTCGAAGGCGAAGAAGGACGGCTACGAACAGATCTCCGCGCTCTTTTTAAAGACCGCGGACAACGAAAAGGAACATGCAAAGCTGTGGTTCAAGGAGCTTGACGGCATCGGCACGACCGCCGAGAACCTCAAAGCCGCCGCGGACGGCGAAAACTACGAGTGGACGGACATGTACGAGGGCTTTGCGAAGACCGCCGAGGAGGAGGGTTTCCCGGAACTTGCCGCAAAGTTCCGCCTTGTCGCCGCGATCGAAAAGCACCACGAGGAGCGCTATCGCGCGCTCTTGAAGAACGTTGAGACCGCCGCCGTCTTTGAAAAATCGGAGGTCAAGGTCTGGGAATGCCGCAACTGCGGACACATCGTCGTGGGCACGAAAGCGCCGGATATTTGCCCCACCTGCGCGCATCCGCAGGCGTATTTCGAGGTCAACTGCGAGAATTATTGACACTGACAACCCCTCAGTCATGGCAAGCCATGACAGCTCCCCTTACACAGGGGAGCCAAGAAACCGGTACATGCAAAAGCGGAGGAATTGTTCCCTCCGCTTTTTGTTCGCTATTCTCTGTAATTTGTTTATCCGATATCGATCCACATCGCGGGACGGACCGCGCCATCACCGCTGCGGACATAGATACCGCTTTCATTGACGGAGCCGCCGCGGTAGACACCTGCAGCGCTGAGAGAATCGTATCCTGGCGACCGCAGCCACCAGAAGCAGGTGCCTCTGCCACCTGTTTTATCGCTATCACTTGTCCATACACCTTGTGCTATCGCATAATTCGTCGGTACACACTTTCTTGCTTCGTCCGAGCTAAAGTATTTATTTACTTCGGCTATGCTGAGAAGGAACACTTTGTCCGTGGCGTTATTGCCGGGTATCATACTGTAAGACTGTTTCTTATCTGCGGTGACCGTGGAACTGACAATGCTGTTTTGTTCCGAAGAATTGAACGCGGCATTTAAAAACGTCCCATTCAACCATTTACGCAAAGAACAGGTTTCCCATTCTACATCTTTCCAAGCTGAATTATACTGCCGGCAATCAAGTGCGTATTTACTAATGACTAGCATTCGTCCGTTCTCACGGGCAAGCACCTGCCATTCGATCGGCTCGGGTGAACCGTTCTTCTTCTGAACATATCGGCCAAATACGATTGAATCTCGGGATATTGTTGGATAGAGCACATTATTTACAGCATGGGTTACGTCAGAGTCTCTGAGATAGATATTCAACGCTTCTTCAAAGCTATATTCATGGCTGGCGTTTTCCCGCGCGCTTTCGATTTGCATTTCAATATCGTTTGCTTTATTTCTCGCCTCACTCAGATCGCGTTCGACATCTGCAGCAGAGGCGTAATTGCCAAGCGTTTTTTGATTCTGATCGATCCGAGCCGCAAGGTCGCTTTTTCTTGTCGAAACAGCTGCAAGTTCTTCGTCAATACGTTTTTTCTTTTTGCCGGCAAATATACCGAGCCGTGACCTTTGGTCGACAAGCTGTTTTTCCCGCGTTACCAATGAATTGAAATTGCTTTGAAGAGCTAGAATATTTGATTGCGTCGCGTGAAAAACGCTCAAAAAACGTTCAAGGTATTCCACCCTCGTTTTTGCCGCTGCAAATTGGTCCTCAAGAGTCGGACCTGATTTTGGTTTGACACCTTCCTTCAAAGCCCGCATAACTGCCGGTGCTTGTCTTTTAGCTTGCTCTATTCTTTGCTCAGCAAGCTTTCGCTGTTCTTCCGCCTTTTCAAGGCACTGTTCAGCGAGTGAATCGGCATTCTTAAAGCCGCGGATCGTTTTGAAGGTCGCCGCCACCGATTTGTATGCGAATTCCGTTGATGCCGCATTCATTGCTTTTATTGCTGTGTTATAGATCCCTGTCAGTCGCGCGGTTTCGTTTCGCTCCTTGATAAAGGCGATATCCCCAGAAAGCTTCGCCTTCAGTTTTTCGTCCCCGAAACGGTATGCCTTTTTGTAATTGTTGCGGTCATTGAACGGTTCCGGCTGATCTTTCAGGGCATCCCGCGTTCTGACATGCAATTCCGCCATAAGCTTGCCGAGATAAGCTTCTGCATTGCGGGCGTCCAGATTCAGAACCTGCTCGAAAAACGCATCCGCCTTTTCCCATTCGCCGTCCTCAAGCGCCAAAAACGCCCGATCCAACAGCGTTGAGGTGTTGCCGTTCGTCTGCGATTGTTGCACTATGACGGTCTCCTTGACCGTTTCCCTTGTTTTCGGAGCCGCTGCGTCCAGCACCTTATTGACGCCGCGCGTGAGGTCCTGAATGAAGCCGATCTTGCCCATGTCGTAGGATTGCAGAACGGACAACGCTTCCGGCAGATCGTACGGGTCCATGTCACGGTAGCAGGGCAAAAGCAGCTTCGTTCGATCCTTGCGCATCAGCGAAAGGAAGCGGCTCCACTCGTTCTTGACCCAGACCGCGCTGACGTGCTCCGCGGAGGTCGTGACCACGATCATCACCTTTGCGGAGTTCAATGCCGCGAAGATGTACGGCTCGTATTCCGTGCCCGCTTTGTCCTCGAGCGTGATGCGCGAGAAGAAGACGCGCCGTCCCTGCTCGGTGAGCTGATAGTAAATCTCCTGCGCCATTAAGCTGTCGCGTGTGCGCGTGCCGTCGTTTTCGGATTCCTTATAGCAGATGAACACGTCGAACGGCTCCTCGTTCTGCGAGGTCGCAAGGATCCCGCGCTGCACCTCGGCGATTTTTGCCGCATCCTTCTGGTACTGGCGGCGGGTGATCCCGTCGGAATGTTCCAACGCCGCGAGGTAATCGACGTCCTCTAAGAAGCTATCGAAGCTTGCGCGGTGGCAGGTCGGGAGATACTCGAACGTGTTCGGGTCTTCGACGTATTCGATGCCGAACCGGCACAGCGCGCAGCACCAATGCGCCTCGGCGTCGTTCTCGTCCTCCTGCACGATGCGCTCATACACGGCAAGCGCTTTGTCGAACTCGCCCGCTCTGCGGAAGTGATTGCCGCGGTTGAACATGTTCGCCCGCTGCTCGTCGTCCACCTTCGGGAAAGTCATCAAGCTCCCACACGAATCGCACGTCCCGAACGTCTTATCCGCCGACAGTTCAATATCCCCGCCGCACATTTTGCATTTCAGAATTGCCATATTGCCCCCCTGCTGCGTTATATGATTATCGTAGCATGCGGCGCGCGGAATGTCAATTTGCGTTTGCCTTTCCGCTTTACAATTCGCGGGGCAGGATGAATCCGCCATACTGTCACCCGAAAACGGTCTTGGCTATAACACGATAGTCGGCGGGGCGTCGGAGTCGACGCCCCCTACGATCCGCTGTATTCGAGCTTGCGCGCTTTTTCCGGGAGCGAAATCAGGACGGCCTTGTTTGCTGTAGGGGACGACGACCCCGGCGTCCCGCTGCAAAACATATCAGCGGAACGGGAGGGCGATACCCTCCCCTACGGTTTGGGTTTACTGCGACCAATACCACCTCATCCGCCGCAAGCGGTCCCCCTTCTCCTCAAAGGGAAGACATTCGGATGCGTATATTGCTTTACAAGGCAACGTCATGCGTGATAGAATAACGGTATGACACAGGACGAACGCAGAGTATGGCTCATTCGGGCGCTGCTCGATGAGCAGGGATATCGGAGCGAGGTCCCGCAGGACGTCTGGGAACAGAAACGGCTGCTGCGGGGACTCATGAACGTGCGCCCGCCAAAGGCGGTGAGTGAGGAATTCCTTGCCGTACAGGACGCTTATCTACGTGAGGCGATCCGTGAGAAGGGCGTAACGAAGCTGAGCGATTTGACGCCGATCCGACCGCATCAATACCTTTGGCAGGGGGATATCACGACGCTCGCCGTCGACGCGATCGTGAACGCCGCGAATTCCGCGCTTCTCGGCTGCTTTACGCCGAATCACGCCTGCATCGACAATGTGATCCATACCTACGCGGGCGTGCAATTGCGGCTTGCGTGCGACGAAATCATGCGGGCGCAGGGGCACGAGGAGCCGACCGGCGGCGCGAAGATCACGCCGGGGTTCAACCTCCCCGCAAAGTATGTGCTGCACACGGTGGGACCGATCGTGTCGGGAAGATTGGCGGAACGGCATTGCAAAGAGCTTGCGTCCTGTTATGAAAGCTGTCTGACCTTGGCGGCAGAAAACGGCATCGGAAGCGTCGCGTTCTGCTGCATCTCGACCGGTGTGTTCGGCTTTCCGCAGCGGGAGGCGGCAAAGATCGCCGTCGAAACGGTCACGGCGTTCCAGAAGGAGCGTCCGATCGACGTCGTGTTCAACGTGTTCAAAGAAGCCGATCTGCGCATCTATCAGGCGCTTCTGTAATCATCGGAAAGGAGTTTTTCCATGCAGTATACCGAGATCACGCCGGAGCTTGTAAACCGGCTGAAACAGGCGCTCAGCGACGCTGACGCGGTGCTCGTCGGCGCGGGTGCGGGGCTTTCGACCGCCGCGGGGTTTTCCTACGCGGGCGACCGCTTCAAGCGGTTCTTTTCCGATTTCATCGAAAAGTATCATTTCCGCGACATGTACACCGGCGGGTTCTATCCGTTTTCCACGCCGGAGGAAAAATGGGCGTACTGGAGCCGGTATATCCTGATCAACCGCTATGAAAACCCGCCGAAGCCGGTCTACACGCGGCTGATGAACCTCGTAAAGGACAAGGACTATTTTGTGATCACGACGAACGTGGACCATTGCTTCCAGAAGGCGGGCGTCGACAAACAGCGGCTCTTTTACACGCAGGGCGATTACGGGCTCTTTCAGTGCTCGACGCCGTGCCACCGGCGCACGTACGACAATGAAGAAGTCATTTTGAAGATGGTCGCGGAACAGAAGGATATGCGCATCCCCTCCGCGCTCGTGCCGCGCTGCCCGAAGTGCGGCGAGCCGATGACGATGAACCTGCGGAGCGACGACACGTTTGTCGAGGATCTCGGCTGGAACGAGGCGGCGTCGCGCTACGTGGACTGGGTGCAGGCGCGGCTCGACAAAAAACTGCTTTTGCTCGAGCTCGGCGTGGGCAGCAACACGCCCGCGATCATCAAATATCCGTTTTGGAAGCTGACCGCGCAGCATCCGGATTTCACCTACGTCTGCGTCAATTCCGGCGAGGCGGAATGTCCTCCGCAAATCGAGGACCGCGCGATCGTCGTCAAAGCCGACGTCGCGGACCTCATCGACGCGCTGCAATGATGATTCGGGAGGTCGGGGTCGACCTCCCCCACTGCGTTGTTATCCCTGAAAGTTGTCATCCTGAGGAACGCAGTGACGAAGGATCTTTCAGATCCTTCACGTTTTTTCAAAACGTTCAGGATGACACAACAAGCTTTAGCGTTTGCAGCATACTGTGACTGTGCCATATGAAAAGGACCGCCGAAGCGGTCCTTTCGTGTTTTTGATGTTTTAATCGGCGTAGAAGATGTTGTCGAAGTACGTATCCTGCGTTTCGCCGTCGATCAGATAACCGTACAGCTCCGGATCGTTCGGATCGGCTCTTTCCACCGTGACCAGCGCGGTAATCGTTCCGTCCTCCGTCCTGATCTCCGCAAGCGTCAGAGATTCATGCCAGCGCGTCATGTAGATGTACGTGCCCGCGGGGATCACGGCGGCTTCTCCGTCGATCGTGCAGGGCAGATCGCGCACGAGGTGCAGCAGCTTGCCGTTTTCAATAAGACTCTCACGATCACGCGCGGTCGGAATGTCGTCCGGGATCACGTCGCAGTCGAACCATTCGGAATCCGGCGTCAGATCCTCGCCGTGATAGGCGCGTCCGCCCCATCTGGTCCCCAGAATATCGGTCTGGGTCGCGGAACCGTACAGCGTGCCGTCGTCGAAATTGCAATAGGCATAGATGACCGGTCCGCGGACAAACCGCCCGTTTTCCATATGCAGCTCAGCCGTCTCGTAATCCTCCGAACCGGTATTGTAGACCACGAGCAGATTCAGCCTCGCCGAGTCGGGATCGAGATCCAGAAGGATCGCCTGCTCCAGTCCGGCGCCGAACGCAACGTCGATCGACGCTCTTCCTACGAAGAATGTAATGCTGCTTCCGTGGATCTCATAACGGATCTCGTCCTCCGTTCCGTCGCCGTCGAAATCGCAGACGAACAGGACGCCTTCCGCCGGTGCTTCGCTGTACCCGTTCTGCTCATCGTAATCCCAGAACCGGAACAGCCCCGGAAATGCGGTCGTATCATTCCAAAGCACCTTGTCGGCATCGTCGTCAGTCCCGGCGGGTCCGGACGCTTCGGCAGTTTCTTTGACCTGCAGGCAGATGACGAGCCCATAGCCCTTGCTGATCTCTTCGCCGCGGTTTTCGACGTACGCGCTAACATAATAGACGCCGGGTGACAGCGTTGTCACGCAGTCCGGGTCCGCGCAGCCGTACTCCGTCAGAGGCAGTTCGTCGCGGCTGACCGTCGCGATCCGCTCTCCCGCATCGTTATAGATCGTGATCTCGTCCAGCGTCCAGCCGTCCGCAACCAGGATCTCGAACGGCATGCTTGCGTCGTATTCCGCTTCGGGGATCTGCTGCCGGTACTCTTCACGCGCAAGGATCGTTTCAAAGCCCATGCCGTCCGCCTCGAGGTCCGGTCCCGATCCCCAAAGGAAATGTTCAAACGGATAGACAGGCACGTTGTTTACGAGGTAATAGTACGACACGTCGGTTTGCGGATACTCCGTGTCCGGATCGCCGAACTCCTCCGCTTCGAAGAGCCGCCATTCATTGTCGTACAATACGAACAGACCGTCCTGCGTCACGGCATAGGGCGTGCCGACCTCACCGAAATTCGCCTGTCCGTCCTCTGTCGGCCATTCGGAACGCGGCACGACGGATGAGACATATCTGATCTCGCTTTCATCCGGCTCAGCCACTGTCTCAAATTCGGTGATGACGTACATCTCTCCGTTCACCCGGATCGCCGGAACGAGCGCGTTCGGATCTTCCGAGGGCCGCGGTTCGAGCGTCGGAAACGCTTCGAGTTCTGTTTCAAGCGTGCGGTCAAGCTGCATGGCGAGCAGATCGGATTCATAGAGCCGGTTCCCGTCGCGGTCGAACACGCACTGCTCGTCGGAAAGGAGTACGCCGGTGTTGTTTTTGAATTCGCATCCCGCAACGACCGGTCCTTTGGTCGTGTAGCTGTTGAATCCCAAATCAAGCACTTCGTTGTCGTGCACGCTCGTGCCGAGGATCAGAACGTTGCCCATGCCGTTTTCGACGTCGTCGCCGTACAGATTGAAGAGAACGTCCGTGCGGTTTTCATAAATGTCGCACCCGATGACCCGCAGGTCTTTGCAGTCGTAGATGTAGACGATGCTGAACGCGTTGTCGCGATAGCCGCAGTTGCGCAGCAGACAGTTGCTGATAAGCGTATTCCGGCACTGACCGAACGCAACGCCGCCGCTGCTGCATTCATGGATGTCGCACCCAATCACGGTGAGATTGTCACAGCCGGTCGCGTCGACGCCCCACGTGCCGCAGCCGTACAGCGAGCAGTCTTCGACCCACGCGTCCGGGCATTCGACCAGACGGATGACCTCGCCTTCGCACGGATCGGCCATCACGGTATGCCCCGCCGTAAAGCCGGACAGCACCAGCCCGGGGCAGTTGCGCGCGTAGAGGACCGCCGCCGTGCGCGGGACCGTCACGATCTCCGCGTTCCTCGATCCGGTGATGCAGCAGTTTTCGAGGTTCTGCAAGCAGAGTTCAAAGCTGTTCTCCTCCGGCTCACGGAACCAGTTGTCCGACCGGTCTTCCCACGTATAGTATTCTTTGCCTTCCGTGCCGTAATCCGACGCCTCGGTCAGGTTGTACGTGCCGTCCGCAAGGACGATCCTTGTGTCCGGCGCGAGCGCGGCAAGCAGTTCGTCGACGGTTGACACATAAACGGTATTTGTCATGTTGACAGGCGCCGTCGGCTGTATCTCGATCTGTTCTGCCGGAGACGTCCTGTTGAGGCGCGAGCGGACGCCGATCACCGTGCCGATCGCAGCGATGCAGATCACGAAAATCGCCGCAATGCCGACGATATCGAGCACGCTGCGTCTGGAACCGCGCTTGCGTTTGCTTACGTTGTCGGTTTTCCACGCGCGGGTGGGCGTTTCCTTCTGCTGTTCCTTCTTTGCGACGCGCGCAAGCGTCCGTTCCACCGTATCGTCGAATGACGCAGGACGCTGCGGGATCGCGTCGGAAATACGGATATCTTTCTTTTCCATTCAATTTACCTCCAAATACGAGCGAAGCGTTTCTTTTGCGCGGGAGATCCGCGACTTTACCGTGCCGACGGGGACGTTCAGAGCCCCTGCGATCTCTTCCATGGAATAGCCCTGCTCCCATAGATACAGCGCGTTTCGCTGATCCTCCTTGAGCCGCGTCAGCGCGGTTTGAAGATCGAGCGAACGGTCCGCATCCGGGAATGGTTCGGGCGTTTCCGGAATCTCGTCTGTCTCAAAGACTTTGCGGCGCTCGCGCAGAATGGTATACGCCTCATTGCGCAGAATGCGCAGAAACCATGCGCGAAAGCTGCCCCGCTTCAATAACGCATTGCGATGCTCGTACGCCTTTACGATCGCCGCGCTCATCGCATCCTCGCAGTCGGACGTGTTTTTCAGGATCAGGTACGCCACGCCGAACGCGGTCTGTTTGACGCTTCTGATCTCCTCAACGAACACGTCGTCTGAAATCAATCCCATCGGTTTTCTCCCAACTCTCTTCTCTGAATGATCATTCACATAACGCAAGACGCGCAAAGGAGGTAAAAAGTTCCATGCATATCAAAAATTCTCCGCAGGAGAATTCACCTTCATTCTTCATTCCGCATTCTGCGTTCAGCATTGAAAAAGGCGGCTGTCGCCGCACTTTTTCAGATGTTTCTGCCGCAGCAGTTTTTGTATTTCTTGCCGCTGCCGCACGGGCAGGGATCGTTCCTTCCGATCTTTGCGGACCGCTTCAGAACCTTCGGCTTGTCGCCGTCGGGAGACGGCGTGTCGACCGGCTTTGCGACCTGCTTGCGCTCGATCGGGGCTTTTCGCACCTGCACGTGCATGAGATTTCGGACCGCTTCCTCACGGATGCGCTCGATCATCGCATCGAACAGGTCCGCGCCTTCGCTTGAATAGGCGTTCGCCGGGTCGGTCTGCGCATACGCACGAAGCCCGATGCCCTGTTTCAGCTGATCCATGGCGTCGATCTGGTCCATCCAGTTCGTATCGACCGCGCGCAGGAGCACGATGCGCTCGACCTCGCGGATATCGATATGCTGTTCCGTAAGCTCCGCTTCCTTCTTGGCGCGCTGGCGCTCGGCAAACGTCATGCATGCGTCGACAAGATCGCTGCGGCGTTTCAGCGACGCGCTGTGCAGAAGCCCGATCGCGTCGGCGGCGCAGACGTCGGAGAGCTCCTTCTCGATCGCGGAGATGTCCCACTCCTCGGGCTTTGAATGCTCGCTTGCGTACGCGTTGACGATATTCTCGACCGTCTGACGGATCATGCCGGTAAACTGCTCCTTGAGATCCTCGCCCATCAGCACCTTGCGGCGCTCGCCGTAGATGACCTCGCGCTGTTTGTTCATGACGTCGTCGTATTTCAACACGTTTTTACGCGTGTCGAAGTTCGACGCCTCGACGCGCTTCTGCGCGCTTTCGATCTGCTTTGTAATGAAGCCGTTCTCGATCGGATAGGCGTCGTCGGGCGAAAGCCGCGTCATCATGCCTTCCATGCGGTCCATGCCGAACCGGCGCATCAGCTCGTCTTTCAAAGATACGTAGAAGCGCGTGCTGCCCGGGTCGCCCTGACGGCCGGCGCGGCCGCGGAGCTGGTTGTCGATGCGGCGGCTCTCATGCCGTTCCGTACCGATGATGTGCAGACCGCCGAGCTTCACGACCTCCTCGTGCTCGCGGTCGGTTTCCTTCTTGAATTCGGCGTACAGCTTCGCGTACTGCTCACGCGCGGCAAGGATGACCTCGTCGTCGGTCTCGGCATGTCCCGTCGCCTCGTCGATGATCTCCTCCTCCATGCCTTCCTGCCGCATCGCGCGGCGTGCGAGAAAGTCCGGGTTGCCGCCGAGCAAAATGTCCGTGCCGCGGCCCGCCATGTTCGTCGCGATCGTGATCTGATTGAGCTTGCCCGCCTGCGCAACGATCTCCGCTTCCTTGGCGTGATACTTCGCGTTCAGAACCTCGTGCGGGATGCCCTTGCGCTTCAAAAGCGAAGAGAGATATTCGCTGCGCTCGACCGAGATCGTGCCGACGAGGATCGGCTGACCCGTCGCGTGGACCTGTTCGATCTCGGCGACCACCGCGCGGAACTTGCCTTCTTCGGTCATGTAGACGCTGTCCTTGTTGTCGACGCGGATGTTCGGCTTGTTCGTCGGGATCTCGACGACATCGAGGTCGTAGATCGCAGAGAACTCGTCCTCCTCGGTCTTTGCCGTACCGGTCATGCCCGCTAACTTCTTGAACATGCGGAAGTAGTTCTGGAACGTGATCGTCGCAAGCGTCTTGTTCTCGCGCTCGACCTTCACGCCCTCCTTCGCCTCCAGCGCCTGGTGCAGACCCTCGTTGTAGCGGCGTCCGATCATCAGCCGGCCGGTGAACTCGTCGACGATGATGACCTGTCCGTTCTGCACGACGTAATCCTTGTCGCGCTCAAAGAGCGACCGCGCCCGCAGCGCCTGCTTGATATAGTGGTTCAGCTCGGTGTTCTCGGTGTCGGCAAGCGATCCGACGTTGAAATGCTTCTCCGCCTTCTGAATGCCCTGCGCCGTCAGGGAGACCTGCCGGTGCTTCACGTCGACCATGTAGTCGCCGCTCTCGGGCTGTTCAATGCCCTGCAGCTGATCGGACTTGCTGATCTCCTTCACGTCCTCGCCGCGAACGAGCCCCTTCACAAAGCGGTCCGCCGCAACGTACATGTCCGAGCTTTCCTCGCCGCGGCCGGAAATGATCAACGGCGTTCTCGCCTCGTCGATCAGGATCGAGTCGACCTCGTCGACGATCGCGTAATGCAGCGAACGCTGCACCATGCGCTCCTTGTAGACGCACATGTTGTCTCGCAGATAATCGAAGCCAAACTCGTTGTTCGTGCCGTAGGTGATGTCCGCAAGGTACGCCTCGCGCCGCTCGTCGGGATCAAGGTCATGAATGATGCAGCCGACCGAAAGACCCAGGAACCGGTAGATCTTGCCCATCCACTGCGCGTCGCGCTTTGCGAGGTAGTCGTTGACGGTGACGATGTGCACGCCCTCGCCCTCCAAAGCGTTCAGATACGCGGGCAGCGTCGCGACGAGCGTTTTGCCTTCGCCGGTCTTCATTTCCGCGATGCGTCCCTGATGCAGGACCATGCCGCCGAGCAGCTGCACGTCAAAGTGCCGCATGCCGACGGTTCTGACGCCCGCTTCGCGCACGACCGCAAACGCCTCGACCAGAAGGTCGTCCAGCGTTTCGCCTTTTTGCAGGCGCTCTTTGAACTCGACGGTCTTGTGCCGCAGCTGTTCGTCCGTGAGCTTTTTCATCTCCGGCTCGAGCGCGTTGATCGCCGCCACCTTGGGCTTCAGTTTCTTTAATTTGCTTTCGCTCGAAGTACCGAGCAGCTTGTCCAAAAATCCCATAAGAATCTCCTTGAACGATATCTTATGTATTATAACACACCATCGCCCCTCTTGAAAAGGGTATGATTGTGAACGGGCTGCAACGATTTTGCGTTATTTTTGTCCGTTCGGCGTATTCAGCCGCGCAATGATCTCGCGCATGCGCGCTTTCTGGCTTTCGGAAAGCATCGGAGCAAGCATCCGATAGATCTCCTCCATCTTCCCCTCGCTCATTTCGCCGGTCTGTTTCTGCTCCGCGGTGAGCCGCAGAAGCGTTTCCATCAGTTCGTCGCGGGGCTTGTTCCGGTAGGTTTCATACTGCTCGTTGATATTCATTCGAATCACCTCACGCTATCCTATGCGGCGTGCGTCCGATCCGTGCACGCGGACAGAAAAAAACGGAGCGGCGTCTGCCGTTCCGGTGTGAGGTTTCATATCCCGATCACTGCATCAGTTTCACGAGATAACGGAGCTCCTCCTCGTTGACTGTGTCATCGGCTGCCGCGACGAAAACAGCAAGCATGCAGAAATCCGTCTTTTCCGCTGCGTCCAGCGAATCCACAAACTGATCCATTCCTTCAAAGCACTCTTCATCCGTATACTGCACAAGAACGTCGATCGAGGACACGCTGCGGTCGTCGAACGTATCCCGGATCATCTGCTGCTCGGATTCCGTGAATTTACCGTCCGCAGCGATCGAAACCGCAAGGAAACTGACGATAAACTGAATCGCGTACTCATCGTCAAGACCTTGTTTTTTCAGGATCCCCAGACACTTTTCAAGCGTGCTTTTTGCCGTCTGCACTCTCTCGTCATAGGACAAGTCAACAGCTTTCCGGAGAATTTCATCAAATGTGTTTGCCACGCTGTACCCTCCATACATGTTTATTGATGGTTTAAAGATATCATATACCGTTTGTAAAGTCAATCGTTATTCCGCAGGCAGTCGCAGGATCACGTCTTTCCGTTTTGCTCCCGCACCGGATCCGCTTTCTCCGCATACCATGCTTTAAGGAGGAATTGCCATGAATCCACAACCGCAACGAAACGGTCCGTCCCCGCTCTCCTGCGCCGTCGTATTGGGCGAAGCCGTCCGCGACGAGCATGGCCGCGCCGGCGTCGAGGCATACGTAAAGGCGCTTGCGCCGCTGCTGCCGCCGTCGATGATCGATCAGCTTGCCTATCGGCTGAACGTGCCTGTCCCCGCGCCCGCGCCTCCCCCGCCTCCGCCGCCTCCGCCCGCGGCGCAAAAGCCGTCCGTGCAGACGCCGGATATGGAAAAGCTCTTCCAGATGATGCGTCTTTTTGACCAGCTTCGCCCGCGTACCGCACCGAACGGTCAATAAGACGCATGAAAATGTCCAAAAGCGCAAGGAATTTGTATAAAAATAAAAATTTTTGTGTTTTTTTGAAAAAAGGGAAGATATTTCCGGAAAAGTGTGGTAATATATAGATGACACGAACACAATACACGTGTCAGAAGGAGTGGAACATATGCGTATTTCTATTTCCGGCAAGAACTTGGAGGTTTCCGACTACATGCGCGAAGTCGCGGAAAAGAAGCTCTCCAAGCTGGATCGGTACTTCCCGCAGGACACAGAAGCACAGGTCACTCTCTCCGTCGAAAAGAACCGCCACATCGTCGAGGTGACGATCCCGCATGAGGGACGCATCATCCGCGGCGAGGAGGTATCGGGCGATATGTATGCATCGCTCGACAACATCGTCGAAAAGCTCGAAAAACAGATCGTGCACAACCGCACGCGTCTTTGGAAGGGCCTTCGTCAGGATGCATTCCGCGATCTTCCGATCGAGGACGACGAGGATGAAGAAGAAGGACCGCGCATCGTCCGCGTGAAGCAGTTCTCCGTCAAGCCGATGAGCGAGGAGGAGGCAATGCTGCAGCTCGAGCTCTTAGGTCATGCCTTCTACGTATTCCGCAACGTGGACACGAACGAAATCAACGTTCTTTATAAACGTAAAGACGGCAATTTCGGCCTCATAGAGCCGTTGTAAGTTTCACCCGAAAAAAGGGGCTGTCTCATCGAGACAGCCCCTTTTTCAATGCCGAAAGGATCACAGTCCGGTCTTGGTGTTGTACGCGACGATGTCCACGCTGATCACGCCGTCCTTGCCGGTCAGCTTGCGCAGGTAGTTCACCTGCTCGTTCGAAAGCTTCATCTCGGACACGATCTCCTGCACGCCCTCGGCGCTGGAGCAGGATTTCATCTTGCCCTTCGCAAGCAGCGGCGAAACCTCGTTGAGCGCAATCGAATCCTCGGCGCGGACGACGACGAGATACACGTCCTGCTGCGCGACGCGACCGAAGTAATACACGGCAAGGATCAGGATGCCGACGCCGAGCGCTGCGAGTACCGCAATGAGCACGAAGCCCGCGCCGCAGATAATGCCGTTTACGATCGCCCAGAACATGAACACGGTATCCATGACGTCCTTGACCGCAGTGCGGAAACGAACGATCGACAGCGCGCCGACCATGCCGAGCGACAGCACGACGTTCGAGGAGATCGCGAGAATCACGACGGACGTGACGAGGCTCAGCATCATCAGCGAGAGCGAGAACCGCTTGGAGAACATCACGCCCGAATACACGAGCCGGTAGATAAAGACGATGTAGAGACTCAACGCAAAGCTGAGACCGACGCAAAGCAGAAGGTGGCTGAGACTGACTGCGGAAAGCTCTGTTGCAAAGAAATCTGTAATTTGTTCCATAGGATACCTCTCGATCTGTTATTATTCGATGCCGTGCAGTCGGGCATAACTGAGTGCGTATTTGGAGAATGACTGCTGCTGCCGCGGCACCGTTTCGAGCACACGGCCGAGCTGCGCCGGGATGCGATCGTCGGTTTTGACCTCGAGGATCACCGCGCCGTTTTCGAGCACCGGGAACGGCGGACGCATCGATGAGAAGAACGTGTGCGGCATACCGGTATAGACCTGCGTATCCATCGTGATCCGCACGGTGTCGAACCGGTAGGTATACGGCACGCGCCGGTAGTCCACGACGGCGGCGGGCAAAAGCCGTTGCGCCTTCGCCTCGGCATAGAACGCGCGGCACAGCGGATCATCCGCATCATGAAGCGCCTCGTAGTCGCCCTGCTGCATCGCCCGGGCGACGGTCTCGCTGACGATCGCCTGCGTCTTTCTGGTCATGTCCCCGACCTTTTCCTTCTTCTCAAGCCGGATCAGACCAAAATCGCCGTTATAGAACCTGAGCCGGTACTTGCGCCGCTCCGCTTCGCCGTCCATCTTCTCCCGGAACGCGTCGGCGTCCGGCGTATCGAAGTACAGACTGCGAATCTGATACGCGCCGCGCTTCGCCTGCGTGTCCATGCGCATCAGCGGCGCGATCCGCGCACGCAGCACCGCAGCCGTATCGAGGCTGATGATGTATTTCTTTTCGATCCGGAATCCGTCCTGCATCGCGTCAACCTCGGAAGTACGTGTTATATTCGTCGTCGGACATACCGAACACGATCCTGGCGCTCCGCTTCAGTTCCTTCACCCGATCTGCCTTCAGCAGCCGTTCGATCTGGTTATAGTTGTACAGGTAATCCTTGCTCGACAGATCCCACCGCGGAAAATGCCGCAGCGTCTCGGCGCGGACGGCGGTGTCGTACGAATAGAACAGGGCGAGCACGTCCTCCTGCCGGAACGAGTTCTCGCAATGGTACGCGAACCGCTTTAAAAACATATCCCTGAACTCGCTGTTTCTGATCAGCGACTTCAGAAAGTCCGCGGTCTGCCCGGATTTGAACACGTTATCAAAGCCCGCCGGGTCCTTGAACACGCATTCGACGTCGTAGTACACAAAGTGCCACTTATTGTCGGTCTCCGAGCTCTTGAAATACCGGATGTTTCCGGAGAGATCGGTGTTGTAGCAATACGCCTGGAAGATCGCCCAGTCGATCAGGTCTTCGAACACAATATGCGCCTTGATATACTCGTAATACTCCGGATTGGTCATATCGTGCGTTTTGACATACTTCCAAAGCTGATAGATCTCGGACTTGCTTTGACTGTCATCATACATGTAGCCCTTGAACAGTGTGATGCTGTCCGTGCGCACACCGAGCCGGTCCGCCAACGTTTCCTCACACAGCGACTCCATGAAATGATAGATCCCCCAGTATTGGCCGTTTATATACAGCACGCACGGCACAGAATCCTGCACGAACGTCGTGTCGCGGTACGGCATCGCGAGCTTTTGCGCAAACGGTTCGCGGAAGATGCCGTATTTGGAATCCAGTCCCGCTCGAATCAGCAGCTGCGGAAATGTCGACTGCTCGCAATCGTCGCCGAACAGATCGTACCGAAGCCGGCCGCCGTACTGATCGGAAAAGATCAATCTGAACGACTTTTGCCCACGGCTGCGGGAAGTCTGCCCGCTGATCCGCACACCGCAGTCGTGCGTGATCGTGCCGTTCTCGTCGGTATAGACGATGCACGCTTCCCTCTGCCACGGTTCCTTCGGATTCGAATAGATGCCACGGGGCCCGTTCAGATCGTTCGGCGCAATGACCAGATTCAGCACCGGCAGCGTATGTCCCTCATTCACGGTATAGGCAAGCGTCAGCGGTTTGCTCATCCGCTTATCGTCCTCGAGCGCCGCCGCCCGTACGACGGACGTTTGGGACACCCGGATCGGTTCGGTATAGACGCTCGACTTCGTCGTCGGTTTCGACCCGTCGGTCGTATAATAGACGGTACCGGTTCCGCTCAATGAAATCACGAACGGTTCGGCATTCTCGAAGACGCCGGAACTCAGGGAGGCCGTCGGCATTGCTGTTCGCATGATTGCCGCCGTGCCGTTCGCGTTCTCCTTGCCGGGAGTCGGTTTTTCATAGAGGTACACGCCGCCCTCGCGGCCGTTGCGCCCGATCGTGCCCTCCGGTGGGACGTCATAGATATGCAGATAATCGACCAGCTCGCCCGCGCTGTTGTAAAGGTACAGCCGGTCCTCCCCGCCGTTCAGCCTGAACGGTGCGTGGAAGCCGCTCTTGTCGGTCAGCGACGCGTCGCCGGAGCAGTAAACCAAATAGTACGCGCCGCTCTCAAGCGTCGTATCCGGCAGCGCGCACTTGAACGGCTCATCGGTATTGTCGGTCAGATAGTAGCCGGCAAGGCCGATCGGCTCCGATGCGCCGTTGCACAACTCGACCCAGTCGTAATACTTGCCGTTGTTTCTCGACACGGTCCGGTTCGCAGGCATCGCTTCGCTGATATAGAGCTCGCCCGCCGTGTAAGACTGCAGAAAGAGCTGATACCCCGCGCCGGTGTTCGCAAAGCCCGGCGTCGGGCAGTCGGTTTCGGAAAACGATCCGTCGCTTGTACGAATGTAGGAGCGATCCGGCTCCGCCGCCGGATACACGGCGCGGTCCAGAAGCATGCCCGAAGCGGAGGACAGATACACCGTACCGCCCTTGCTGCTCAGCCCGAACGGCGCGATGATCTCTCCGTCTTTGCCGCCTTCCTTGCTGCACCGGATCACGATGAATTCACCCGGCACGAGCGTAACATCCGGCAGCCGGAAGCGCGTGAGATCACTGTCCCGGTCGGACAGACAGAACGCGCCGGTCGAAAGCGGCTCGTTCGTTGCGTTGTAAAGCTCGACCCAGTCGGCAAACACGCCGTCGCCGAACGCGAACGTACATTTGTTGTTCGGCATCACTTCGCTGATCAGAAGCCCGGTAACGACCTCGGTCTGCAGCGCGCGATAGGCGGCAGCGCCCGCTTCGTCGTTGGAGAAGCTCGGCGTCGGCTCGGAGTACCGCACAGGCAGGATCCCGCCCTCATAGACGAGCGAGACGTCGTCCTCGCTCGCCGCTGTAACCGCCGCATTGTACAGTGTGCCGTCGGGTTTTAAGAGATACACGGTCTCGCCGCCGGCGGCAGACAGACTGAACGGCGCTGCCTGCCCGGTCAGCTCCGTGTCGTCGCACGGGATCACGAGGTACCCGCCTGCCGGGATCACCGTTCCCGCCGGGAACGTATACCGCACGGACGTGACGGTGTCGCTGAGCCCATAGCCGTAGAGATCGGCCTCGGCGCCCGCGGTATTGACCAGCTCGATCCAGTCCGGTGCGGTGCCGTCCGCAAACAGCACGGAACGGTTGGACGTCATGATCTCACTGAACTGCACGGCACTGCCGGACACATATGCTTTCAGGCAGTCCTGCCGCCCCTGCTCGGTATTCGCAAAGCCGGGCGTCGCATACGCGATCGTCGTCGGTTCGCCGTCCTCACGCACGATCGCGCCGTTTTTTGTGCATGGCACGGTGGTCAAAAAATCGGCCAGCACGCCGTCCGCCGTATAGAGGAGCAGCAGCTCGCCGCCGTTGCGCGAAAGCCCGAAATCGGCGTACAGCCCGTCCCCCTGCGAACGCGCGCAATAGATCAGATAATACGCATCCGGTGGAAGCTCGGTCCCGCGCGGCACCGTAAACTGCGTTCCCTCGATGCCGTCCTGCAGCACGTACCCGCCGATGCTCACCTGCTCGTCCGAGCTGTTATAGAGCTCCACGATGTCCGTTACGCGCCCGTTTGCGTCGGCATACAGCGAATTGGACGTGATGACCTCGGAGATCGTCACCGGGCCGGGCACGGCGTGCAGGGTCGGCTCGGACTGCGCCGGGACCGGCTCTGTGATGGCTGCGCCGCCGGGCGACGGCTGCACGGACACGCGGAACTGACCGTTCTCGTCGCGTTCGGCGGATTCATTGTCCGAAAGCGGGATCGTCGTAACGGAATCGACCAAAACATTCTTTTTATTGAGCAGCAGCAATTCTTCCCCGCCGGCGCGCGCGATGCCGAAATCGGCGTATCCGTCGCCGCCCGAGCGCAGGCAATAGATCACGTAATATCCGTGTCCCTCGATCACGGTCCCCGCCGGAACGGTATAGCGGGACTTGCGGTTGTTGTCGGTCAGCTTGAAGCCGCCGATCGAGATCGCCGCGTCGGAGGAATTATACAGCTCCACCCAGTCGGCGCAGACGCCGTTCTCGTTCGGATAAAGCGTGTTGGAAGCCATGTATTCCTGGATCTGCACAGGGAATTTGGACGCACTCTGATTGCTGCTCAAACGCGAAGAAACCCGGCTTCCCGCAATCACCAGGCCGATAAGCGCGATTGCCGAGCCGAGCATCAGCAGCAATGCAAGTTTTTTCTTGTGCATAGCAGAAACTCCTTCGGTCGGGTTCCTGTCCGGCGTCCCCTCCGCCGACAAAGCGAACCTTCATAATCCGATGGGGAAAGTATACCACTTTTCGACATGGTTGTAAAGAACTGAAATACGCCCGGAGAATGCCCCCCCTTGCGTCGATCGCGGTGCGCTTGTCAACAAATGCCGGACGCCTCGGAAAGGGTTTTGAAGCTCTGAAGCGATCCGCCGCGGGTTTATCTTTGGTCGTTGCAATCTGTTTCACCCGAAAAAGGGGCTTCCCGAAAAGGAAGCTCCTGTTTCATTTCCGTTTACAGCGCAATCTCAACGGGATGCACGAACAGATACAACAGCAAAAGCCATGCGGAAACCGCCAAAACGAGCAGGTTCAAAACGATCCCGATCACTGCGAACACGACGCCCTTCTTGCTCCGCGTTTCTTTGCGTGCGCTCAAGACGAGCCCGATCACGCCGAGCGTGAGCCCCGCGATCGAAAGAACGGGATACCCGTACACAAAGATCGCCTGCACGAAGTCAGACGCCAAATCGGATGCAAGCCACAGAAGCGGGATCCACAGAATGGCGGCTGCGATCCCGACGATCATCGAGATCAGAGAAAAGCGCTCTGCGCGGATGCGTTTAAGATTATTCATTGTGTTCTCCTTTCAGCAAAGACAATATCCGACCAACGGACCGAGGAAGATCGCAAGATAGATCAGCGTGATCCACGGCTGATAGTCGACGTAGAATTCTTTGAACGTCAGGCTCCACGGATGCTTGATGAGCACCCAGCCGAACACGTCGAACACGATGCACACGCCAGCCCAGATCGCGCCGGTCAGAAGCGCGTCGGAAATCGTCGGGTTTTCGAGCCCTTTCATATACAGCCAGCCGAACAGCGAAAAGATCACGATGTTGTAGAGCGGATGCCACGGTTTCGTCTTTTCGTAACCCTCGCCCATGCCGGGGCCGTCCTTCATGGACTTCATGTGCAGCACGGTGATGTTGAAGATCGTGTGCCCGATCCCGATCAGCGTCACAACGATGTACGCGATCCAGAACCAGAGCATGGAATACCCGAAGTTACGCATTGTTCCCTCCATGCGGCTTTGCCGCAATTCATATGCCGTTGTAGGTGGCGACGTCCCCGGCGCCCCGTTTCATCAATTCATGCGCCGTGAATTGCGCCTGCGGCGCATGAATTGATCTGCTTACGCAGATCGTGAAAAGGCGTTCCCGAAGGAACGCCATGCGATTACGACATTGTGAGATATGCCGAGATGAACAGGTCGAGGTCGCCGTCCATGACCGCCTGGATGTTGCCGTTTTCGGCGCCCGTGCGGTGATCCTTGACGAGCGTATACGGCTGGAAGACGTAGGAGCGGATCTGGCTGCCCCATTCGATCTTCTTCATCTCGCCCTTGATCTCCTGCATCTGCTGCTCGCGCTCACGCTCCTGAAGCTCCAAGAGTTTACCTTTCAGGATGCGCATCGCCATCTCCTTGTTCTGAAGCTGACTGCGCTCGTTCTGACACTGCACGACGATGCCGGTCGCAAGGTGCGTGATGCGGATCGCGGAGCTGACCTTGTTGACGTTCTGTCCGCCCGCGCCGCCGGAGCGGTACGTGTCCACGCGGATCTCGTCCGGCTCGATCTTGATGCTCGTGTCGTCGTCCTCAAAGATCGGCGTGACGTCGAGCGACGAGAACGAGGTGTGACGCCTTGCCGATGCGTCGAACGGCGAGATGCGCACGAGACGGTGCACGCCCTTTTCGGCTTTCAGATAGCCATAGGCGTTTTCGCCCTCGACCTCGAACGTGACGGACTTGATGCCCGCGTCTTCGCCGTCCAGAAGGTCGAGTTCCTTCACCGTCCAGCCGCGCTTTTCGCAGTAGCGCGTGTACATGCGGTAGAGCATTTCGGTCCAGTCCTGCGCCTCCGTGCCGCCCGCGCCCGCGTGCAGCGACAGGATGGCGTTTGAAGCGTCGTAGGGACCTTTTAAGAGCATTTCGAGCCGCAGAGCAGTCATCTTTCCATCGAAGTCCTTAAGCTCGGATTTGAGCTCCTCAACGAGGCTCTCGTCGTCCTCTTCCTCCGCCATCTCGATCAGCGTTTCGATGTCCTCGCTCTGCGCGTCGAGCTTACTGAGCCGTTCGAGCTTGCTCTTGATCGCCTTCACGCGCGTCGTGACCTTGTTCGCGTTTTCGACGTCGTTCCAGAAATCGGTCTCCGCCATCTGTGCTTCGAGGGTTTCGAGCTCCGCCTTCAGCGCGTCGGCGTTCATCTGCTTATGTGCAAGCGCGAGCGTCTCATTGAGCGCGCCGAGCTGCATTTTATATTCGTCCAGTACCAGCATGGTTCCTCCGATATTACTGAAGCTTTTCGGGCTCGCCGTAGTCGACGCCGAAGGTCTCGACGCGGATCATTTCGATCACCGGGAAGACGACCGGAACGGATTTTTCACCCGAATATGGGTTGTACGCCGTCTCGGTCTGTGCGATGGCGTCAAGGGTATCAAACCCCTCGATCAGCATGCCGAACGCGGCGTACTGTCCGTCCAGAGACGGGTAATCCGCGTGCATGATGAAGAACTGTGCGCCCGCGGAATCCGGTTCATTCGTGCGCGCCATGGAGATCACGCCGCGCGTATGCTTAAGGTCGTTTTTGAAGCCGTTGCTTGTAAATTCGCCCTTGATCGAATAGCCCGTTTCAACCGGATAGCCCTGTGCATTGTAACCGCCGCCCTGGATCATAAAGCCCGCCATGATGCGGTGGAAGATCATCCCGTCATAATAGCCGGCATTCGCGAGATAAATAAAGTTCTTGACCGTGTTCGGCGCGACGTCGGGGTAAAGCTCGAGCTTCATCTCGCCGCCGTCCTGCATGGTGATCGTTACGATGGGATTGTTGTTCACGTTCGTGTCCTCCTCCGTTTTCTCGGGTTCTTCCGTTGCGGGCGCTTCGGGCTCTGGCGCTGCGGTTTCTTCGGTCTTGCCCGTAAGCTCCGTCGAGCCGGTCGAATTCGCGGCGGCGTTTGTGCAGCCGATCGCTGCGACGAGCAGCAGCGCTGTCAGTAAAATTGATACAATGCGTTTCATGTCAAGCTCCTTTTCCGTTGTCCGATCCTTCGATCGGTTCGCTGTATTCAAATCCGTACCGCTCCGAAAGCAGCAGCAGGAAGTTATTGACGAGGTGCGAGCGATACTTGCGCTTCTGCGTAAGGATCGTCATCGCGGGAACGAGCAGATCGCAGTCCTCCACGGTCTTTTCCGCAAGATCGGTAAAGCCGAGCTCCTCCATGGCGCTCTTCGGCGCAAGCGCGACTGCCTTGCCCGCACGCGCCCAGTTGAGCGCGATCTGCATGCGCGTGCTGACGTACTTCGGGGAAAGGATCAGTCCCTTTTCCCGGAACGCGTTCGAAAACGCCGGCAAGCTGCGCTCCAGCATGGAAAGCGGCAGCGTACTGAGCCGTTCAAACGAGGTCTCGGGCTCCGGCTCGTCCGCAAAAAACGCGTCGGGCCTGTATGCCGCGACGAGCGTATCGGGCCTCGTATACAGCACCTCTAAGTTTTCGACGTCGCTTTTGATCGGCCGCACGAAGATCGCCTCGACCTTACCGTTCTGCAGGCGCTTAATAAGCTCCGGCAGCTCCGCCTCATATACGCGGACCTCCGCGTCCGGAAACCGGTCGGAAAACGCCGTCAGCGCGTCCAGAAGCCGCTCGTTTTCAAACGAGGACGTGATGCCGATTTTCAGCGTTCCCTTCGTGCCGCCGAAGCCGGACGCGATCTCGCTGCGCGCCGCCGTTTCGATCGCAAGCATGCGCTTTGCCCGCTGATAGAGGATCTGCCCCGCGTCGGTGAGTTCGAGCCGCCGCGCGCCGCGGTGAAAGAGCCGCGCGCCGTATTCCGCTTCCAGCGCCTTGATCTGGTTGCTCAAAGCGGGCTGGGCGATCCGCAGCTTTCTTGCCGCCGCGGTTAAGCTCCCCTCCTCCACGATGGTCACGTAATTCGAATAGTACGAAAGGTTCATGTGTTCTCTTTCCGATCGTTCACGGTAAATATCAGTATAACAAATTTACATGGGATTATCAAGTCATTCCACGGAATTCGTACCGTTCTTCTCTTTTGCGGTTTGCTCCGTCTGACGTTTTTTCACACGCAAAAGGTTCACCGCGCCGAGCACGATGCACAGCGCACCGGAGATCCCCGCCGCATAGAACGCAAGCACGGAGAGCGCTTTCAGATACCATGCTTTTTCCGGATCGGCAAGCAGCTGATCCCTCGCGGCCGCCATCTTTACGAACGGCTTCGCGAACGCAAGCGCTTCGGGAAACAGCTTCACGGCAAAGATGAACATCTGCACGAGCAAAAGCAGAATACCTACGCCGATCAGGATCCGCAGATTGCGCTTTCGCTTGCGGTAATCCACGCCGCTGAGCATTGTTTTTTCCTCCGTAAGAAGCCCTTTGCTGAGGATCGTTTTGGACAGCGGTTTATAGATCAGCAGACAAACCAGCATGTTCATCAAGCCCTTGATCAGCGTGAACGGCATATTGAAGATCAGCAGGCAATTGAACAGCGAATTCGAAGTCGGTACCTTTGCGACGCCTCCGAGGATCGCCTCATACGCCTGAACGATCTTATCCATCGGCATAAACGCCGTATAGACCGGATAGACGAGGAAATAATTCAGCGGAAGGCTTGCGACCGCCATTGCGACGGTACCGAGCACCGCGCCGAGCACCGCCGTGCCGCGGCTCTTGCGCCGGGCGTAAACCAATCCGGCAATCAGGACAAAGACGCTCCCCAGAAGAAAATTGCAGATCTCGCCCACGCCCGCGGAGGACCCGAACGGCCAGTGCAGCAGGTTTTTCACCAGTTCAATCAAAACGCCCCACCATGGGCCGAGCGAATAAGCGCCCAAAAGCGCCGGAAGATCGGACAGATCCAGCTTGATAAACGACGGCATCAGCGGGACAGATACTTCGATCAGCTGCAGCACCGCTGCGATCGCAGACAGCATCGCCGCCATCGTGAGGCGGCGAACCGCTTCATGTGATTTGACTTTTGTATTCATCGGCATACACCTTTCTGTTTTCAATATGCAGATTCTAACACGGCAATCTTTTCTATGTCAATAATTTTATATTTGATATATGTATATCATTATAATTATATGCGTGTGCGCTGCATGGCACGTCACTATTGCGAACTTTGCAAAAAAGTGTTATATTGTTTTCAGCATAACACGAAGGAGGAATATCCATGTTTTGTCAGAATTGCGGAACGCAGCTTCCGGAAGACGTAAAGTTCTGCCCCGAATGCGGCGCGCCCGTTGAGATCATCGATCCGCTGCGGAATGAGCCGACCGTTGAAGAGCCGGTCGTCGCCGCAGCCCCCGTCTTTGAGCAGCCCGTCTATGAAACGCCGACGTATCGTGAGCCGGTCGTACAATCGAGTCCGGAGGCGCAGGCGCTTTCCACGCCGATCCTGGTCTTCGGCATCCTCGGTCTGTCGTTTGCATGCATTCCCTACGTCAACTTCCTTGGCATCATCTTCTCGGCGATCGCCAAGAAAAAGGTCAAACAGTTCCTTGCGTGCGGCGGCGTGCTGTCCGGCAAAGCAAAGGTCGGCAGCATCCTTGCAACGGTCGGTCTGATCATCGGCATCATCCTCACGGTGATCTTTGCGATCATCATCACGTTCGCGATCTTCGGCTGGATTCTCGCTGTGCTCGGAGAAAACGTATCTATTCGCGGCTGGTAAAAATCAAAGAAAACAATCAGAACAGAAAAGGGAATGCTAAGAAACCGGTTTCTTAACATTCCCTTTTCAATGAATTGCGGCTCTCACCGCGTGAATTGGCTTCGCCATGAATCCACTTCGTTACAGAGGTAGATCGCGCGACGACACAAAGCGTCGTCTACCGCGTACCATGCTTCGTCGTGAATTGACAACTTCGTTGTCATGAACGGAAGATTTTCCATATGGAAAATCAACATTTATGACGGTTTTGCCGTCAATTCATGTGCCGTAAGGCACAATTCATGTCCATAGGACAATTCACGGAGCGAAGCGAGAATTCATCAAGGGTCCGTTAAGATTCTCTGTCGAGATTCTTAACGGGCCCTTTTGCATATCGGGACGTCCTTGCTTACAGAAGCTTTTCAATTGCCTCCGCGATATCTTTGACCGTGTTTTCCGCGAAGGGATTGCGGAGGTTGCCGATCTTCAACAGATCGAAGTAGCCGACCGTGCCGCCCGCCTTGCAGAGGTTCAGATAGTCGTTCCACGCCTGCTCACGGTTTTCGCGCATGCGGAGGAAGAAGTCGAACGCGCCCATCTGCGCCAGCGCGTAGTCGATATAGTAGAACGGATACAGGAAGATGTGCTGCTTCTGCATCCAGAATCCGCCCTTTTCTAGGAAGGGATCGCCGTCGTAGTCACGCCACGGGAGATAGACGGTTTCCAGCTCATGCCAGACCGCATAGCGCTCGTCGCGCATCATTTCGGGCTTTGCGTAGACGCGGTGCTGGAACTCGTCGACCATCGTAAGATACGGAATGACCTCGAGCGCGGCGGAAAGATGCGCTTCGCGATATCTGGGCGCGTCGTCGCCGAAGAACTTGTCCATCCACGGATAGGTGAAATGTTCCATCGACATGGAATGCACCTCGCAGATCTCGATCGGCGCCTGCCGGACCTCAGAAAGCCGGATCGAATGCGCGGCGACGTACGCCTGGAACGCGTGTCCCGCCTCATGCGTCAGCACGTCGACGTCCGCGGACGTGCCGTTGAAGTTCGAGAAGATAAACGGTGCTTTGAGCTCCGGAAGTCCTGTGCAGTAGCCGCCCATATGCTTGCCGGGACGCGACGTGAGATCGAAGAGCTGATGCTCGACCATGAAGTCGAAGAACTCGCCGGTCTCCGGGCTCAGCTCGCGGTACATCTCCTGCGCGGCCTTCACCATCTCCTCCTCGGTGCCGTGCGGCGTCGGGTTGCCCTCCGGATAGCAGAAGGACTCGTCGTAGTAATGAAGCTTTTCGACGCCGATGCGCTTTGCCTGCCGCTCGTGGATGCGGGCGACGGCGGGCACAACGTACTGTTTCACGCCCTCGCGGAAGCGCTCGACGTCGTCCTTGGTGTAGTCGTAGCGTCCGCGGGAAAGGTACGCGAACGGAATGTAGTTTTCGTAGCCGATCAGCTTCGCCTGCGACGTGCGGACCGCAACCATCTTGTCATAGATGTCGTCGAGCTCGTCCGCGATGCCCGCGTACATCTCCGCCCACTTGCGGAACGCGCCTTCACGCACGCTTCTGTCCGGGTTCTGCATGAATTTCAGCAGTCCGTAGAAGTTGCAGGTCTCGCCCATGTACTCGGTCGTGCAGCCCGCGGTGAGCTTCGCGTAGCGGCTCTTCAGCATCTGCTCCTCGGTCATGCCCGGGATCAGGCGCTCGTCGGCGAGCTTGACCTGCGCGTCCGCCTCCGTGAAGATGATCTTGCCGAGCGCTTCCTCGAGCTCTTTGCGGAACGGATGGTTCACCATGACGTTGAGCTGGCGCACGTTCAGTACCATCGTCTTGCTGAGATTTTGGTCGTAATAAGTCTGCTCCGCGTCGTAGAATTCGTCCTTCGTGTTGACGTCATGGCGGATGTGCGAGATCGTGAACTGCGTCGCAACCTTCTGCATCGCCTCGTCCATCGCGTAATACGCGTCAATCGCTTCCTTGGCGGTCTTTGCGTGCTCGAACCCGTCGATCCGCTTCAAGCCGTCCGCAATAAACGCGTCGACGTCCACGCGCTCATAGGGTAGTTCCGAGAATTTCCACATGTGTTTGACCTCCTGTTTTCTATGAAAACAGTATAACACAGCCCGCCCCTTGTGGCAACAAAAAAGAGACGGTCGGAACCGTCTCTTTCTTTTGGTTACGCTCAGAACTTCAGCGTGTTGAACTTGACGCCCGGGCCCATCGTGGAGGAGACCACGACGCTCTTCAGGTACGTGCCCTTCGCCGCTGCCGGCTTCGCCTTGACGATCGCGTCCATCAGGGTGTTGAGGTTCTCTTCGAGCTTGTCAACGCCGAAAGACTTCTTGCCGATCGGGCAGTGGATGATGTTGGTCTTGTCAACACGATACTCGACCTTACCGGCTTTAATGTCGTGGACCGCCTTGGTGACGTCCATGGTGACCGTACCGCTCTTCGGGTTCGGCATCAAGCCCTTCGGACCGAGCACGCGGCCGATGCGGCCGACGAGACCCATCATGTCCGGGGTCGCGACGCAGACGTCGAATCCAAACCAGTTCTCGGTCTGGATCTTCTTGACCATATCCTCGTCGCCGACGAAATCTGCGCCGGCTTCCCGTGCTTCGCGCGCCTTATCGGCCTTTGCGAAGACGAGGACGCGGACGGTCTTGCCCGTGCCGTGCGGCAGAACGATCGCGCCGCGGACCTGCTGGTCTGCGTGACGGGAGTCGACGCCCAGACGGACGGAGACTTCGATCGTTTCGTCAAACTTTGCTTTCGCGCTGTTCAGCACCGCTTCGAGGCCCTCGCGGACGTCATACTGCTTGGTGCTGTCGATCAGCTTCTTGCTTTCGATATAATTCTTACCGTGCTTCATCGTTCGTTCCTCCTCAGTCCACCACGACAATGCCCATCGAACGGGCAGTGCCTGCGACCATGCTCATAGCCGCTTCAACGGAAGCCGCATTGAGGTCGGGCATCTTGAGCTCCGCGATCTCGCGGACCTGCGCCTTGGTGATCTTTGCGACCTTGGTCTTGTTCGGAACGCCGGACGCCTTTTCGAGGTTGCAGGCCTTCTTGATGAGGACCGCCGCCGGAGGCGTCTTGGTGATGAACGAGAAGCTGTGATCCGCGTAAACCGTGATCACGACCGGGATAATGAGACCGGCCTGCTTGTTCGTGCGCTCATTGAACTCTTTGCAGAAGCCCATGATGTTCACGCCGTGCTGGCCCAGTGCGGGACCTACGGGCGGCGCCGGCGTTGCCTTGCCGGCGGGGATCTGCAGCTTCACATAACCTGTGATTTTCTTTGCCATTGCTGTTTCTCCTATATGTTTTATTTATAGTTGTGGTGCGGGGTGCCTCCCCTCCCACTTAAAGCGCGATGCGCTTTAAATCTTTTGGACCTGAATGAAATCCAGCTCGACCGGGGTCTCCCTGCCGAACATGGAAACAGACAGCTTGACCTTCTGCCGTTCGGGATCGATCTTGTCGACGCGCCCGAGGAAGTTTTCGAGCGGGCCGGAAACGACGCGCACCGTTTCGCCGACTTCGATGTTGAGCACGATCGGGATGCGCTCGACGCCCATCGCCACGACCTCTTCGTCCTTCAAAGGCACCGGCTTGCTTCCCGGACCGACAAAGCCCGTAACGCCGCGGGTGTTGCGGATGACGTACCATGCGCGCGGGTTCATGACGAGATCGCGCGATACGCCGCCGCCCTGTTCTGCGGGACGTTCCTTCTCAACGACGTCTACGACCATCTTGACCATGACGTAGCCGGGATAGACCTTTCGGGTGACAGATTTGCGCTTTCCGTTCGGCAGGATCTCAATGGTTTCTTCCGTCGGATACATGACGTCCAGAATGATATCGGACAGTCCTGCGTTGTCGACGGCCTTAATAAGGTCTTCCTTGACCTTGTTCTCATACCCCGAATAGGTATGGACCACGTACCATTTCGTTTCCTGACTCATGGGCGTTACTCGTTATTCTCCGCGCCTTCTTCCGCGCCGTCGGTCGTATCGGCAGGCGTTTCATTCTCCGCCGGTTCGACTGTTGCGGTCGGTTCCTTCGAATCGGTAAGCAGCGCTTTGACCGGCGTGTAGAAGATCAGATCAAGGACGTAGATCAGCAGCGCGAACGCAAGAACGAACACCAGAACGACCGCCGTCGCCTTGACAAGCTCTTTCATGTTGAGCCAGGTGAGCTTCTTGACTTCGCCGGTCATCTCCTTGATGTAGACCTGCCAGCGAGACTTCATCGCAATGATCGACAGTACGATGATCGCAAGGATCAGAACCGTGTAGATCAGCGCAAACAGATGCGTTCCGATGTTGACCGCAAAGAAGATCAGCGGATACAGTGCGAAGATGATCGCCGCGATGCAGGTGCCCTGGAACGACTGGTAGCTGTTCTTCACAAAGTACATGATCCCGCCGATGACCAGCAGCGCGCTTGCGACCGCAAGCATGATGTATGCGACGATCTGACCGCCCCAGTTCGGGTCGACCGCGGTCGTTTCCGCCGTCTGCGCAGCTTCTGCAGTTTCTTCCGCCGTTTCGGCTGCAACTTCCTTCGCGTCGAAAAGCTTCAGAAGCGAGGAACCGCTTGCCAGGTCATACACCGTGACCGCAAGGGTGACGATGCCGACAACCAGCAGCAAAATGACGAAAAGACGCAGGGTCTTTGTCATATTGTCCTTATCAACTATGTTTGCCATGATATTCTCCCGTTATTTAGACTCTCTGTGCAGGGTGTGCTTGCGGCAGAAACGGCAGTACTTGTTGAACTCAAGACGATCGGGATCGTTCTTCTTGTTCTTGAACGTATTGTAATTTCTCTGCTTGCATTCGGTGCAGGCCAAGGTGATCTTTACGCGCATTTTATGCTCCTCCTAAAATTGATCCATCAAAAACGAGCCCCCAACGGGGGCACCTTGAATAAGTTACCACAACGATTTCCGTTTGTCAACGAAAAAGTTTGATTTCCGCACGATTTTTTTGAGATCACAGGCATTTTCGCGGTCTGTGGTCCGTTTTCGTCCCAACAGCGTCAAATGCGATCCTCCGAAGCGCTGTTTCAGCTCATGCACGGGCGTCTTCGGTCCCCTTGTCCGAAACCGTCTCTGAAGTGACTTCATGATCCGGGACGGCTGACGACTGACTTTTTTCATCCGGACTGTTTTGCGGAACAGTCGGTTCTTCCTGTTTCTCCGGCTTCGGTTCCGCCGCTTCCTCGACGTCCGGTCTTGTCAGCAGTGCGAAATACCGCTGATACACACGCTTGTATGCAGTATCGAATCCCTCATCGCCGCCGGAATGAAGCTGCTCGAAATGAAGATGCTCATGGTCGGCAAGCTCGGGATGTACACGGACGAGCGTCGCAATACCGACGTTGGAGCACACGTCGCCGATCCGGTGGTATTCCACCAGAAGATCCGAGAAGGTCGTATCGGCATAGGCGTTGCACTCGCCCGTGCTCATGCGCTTCAGATGATTGCGTTTGAGAACGGTGATGAGATCCGCCGACACCTGTACGAGCGGTTCGATCCGTACCGCGGCTTCGGTATCGCGCTTTGCAAAGGTCAGTTCCGTCTCGTCCAGGATCTGCAGCAGCGCCGTCTCAACAACCGTGAGCTCCGACATGGCTTTGGCGGAAAAATGCGTGCCGTACTTTTCCATGGACTGCGCAAGCTTCGCGATATTGACCGCGTGATCGCCGAGTCGTTCGAACTCCGACGCAACTTTATAATATTGATTCAGGATCGCGACATGGTTTTCGATCTGCAGATGCGGCAGGAAGCTGACTATGTACTTGCTCAGTTCGTCGGTCATCCGGTCAATCTCGTCCTCTTCCGAAAGGATCGCCTTATGAACG
>JAFXVP010000013.1 GCA_017524445.1 Clostridia bacterium
GATGGCGGCGGCGGGCGTCGGCACGCATTTCGGCGGCGGCATGAACGTGCTGCCCGAATCCGATATGTCCGACGGACTTCTGGACGTGTGCATCGCGCATGATGTCAAACGGCTCGGGGTGCTGAAGCTGCTGCCCAGATTTATCAAGGGAAAGCATATCGGATTGAAGTGCATCACCTATCGCAAGACGACCGAGGTCTCGGTGGTCTGCGATCCGGTTTCCCGCATCGAGGTCGACGGCGAACGCATGGACGGCACGCCTGTGACCTTCCGCGTGCTGCCCGGCGCTTTGAAGGTACGGGCGCCGAAAAAGAACTGACACGGAGCAACTATGAGCGACTTCGGCGAACGCTTACGCGAATATATACGCGACAGCGCGGACCGCAAGCTGACGATCGGCCGCATGACCGTATCCCGGCTCGCGTTCTTCGGCGTTGCCGCGGGCATTCTCGTCGCCGGCGTGCTCGCGCTGCTCTTTCTGGTGCTGTCCAAGAAGGACAAGGGGCTGACCTTCACGCGCGCGGACGTGCTCTCCGGCTATACCTACCGCATGAAGGACGATCTCCTCTCCTACCGCACGGAGGACCGCATCTATACCTACGACGCGGCGAAGGACGTTTCGACCTTCTACCGGATCGCAAACATCGAAGGCTACGACACTTCCGCCTCCATGACGGTCGTGTACGCGGGCACGCAGTTCAAGATCCAGGGTGCGGAAAAGACGCTGGCGCTTCAAAGCGGCACGATCCTCGACGTGCGCGCGGGCAAAAACTACGCCGCGCTGTTGTACCGGATCCCGGTCGCGGACCGCGACGAGCGCTTTATCGAGATCATCAGACTGGACGCGCAGTCGCGGGAAATGCAGTCGGTCAACACGATCTCGTTCAAGGACAGCGAGGTCGTCGCGTTCGGATTCCTCGATACGGGCTCGACCGAGCTTCTGTGGGTCTCCACGATGGACGTCGGGCAGTTCACGGAGGAATCCATCGTCCGAATCTATGACTGCGGGAACGGCGGCACCATGATCCATTACACCACGCCGTTCTATAACCAGGCGATCTATAATCTGTATCTGTCCGATCGCTGCCTCTTCATGGTCGGCACGCAGTCGATCATCCGCTACGACCGCGAGGACGACGGCTTTTCCGCCGAACGCGACCGCGTGCGGGTCTACGGCAGCACGATCGTCGATTTCTCCGCGGGGACCGAGACCGCGTACTTCATCGCGCTGCCCGTCGCGGCGGAAGGCGAGGAAAACAGCCTCGTGCGGCTGATCACGATCTCCGAAACGGACGACCTTTGGTCGAACGTCATGCAGAAATACATGCCCTCGCCGGTCGTCGGCGCGTTCCTGTTCAACGGAACCATCTGCGTGTTCACGCGGGAAGACTTCCTGCAGTTCTCCTTTGCGGGGAAAAAGCTGTTGGACCTCGAACCGGACTATACGCCGGTCGCGGCGTTCCGCTACGGCGCGGACGGATTCCTCGTCGTGACCGAACAAAACTGCTATCGTGTCACGCTTGACTGACGCGGAAAGGAGCCGGACATGATCATCACCATCCTGATCCTTGTCGTTCTGGGGCTGTGCATCCTGGCGGGATACTACCGCGGGGTCATCTATTCCGCCGTCAGTATCGGTCTGACGCTGCTTTCCTTCTTCCTCGCGCTTCTCTTGATCCCCGTCGTCGCCTCGCCCGTGCGGGAGAGCAAGCGGCTGTACGGCAGTCTGCTTTATTACTTCGAGGGGTACGAATTCGTCAGCAAAACGAGCGTCGAGCTGATCCACGATCCGGTCTCCTCGATCGACGGCGACACGCTTTCGACGATCATCGAAAACGCCGACCTGCCCCTGCCGCTCGACGGCGCGGTCGGCAAGAACATCCGCAGAGAGGCATACAGGGAGAAAGGCATCACCACGCTCGGCGACTACTTCAACCAGACGATCGTCGACGTCGTGCTGAACATTCTGTCGCTGCTGTTCCTGTTCGTGATCATCCGCGTGCTTTTGGGCTTTATTCTGCGCATGATCGACTACGGCAGGCACGGGCTGCCGACGCTGAAGCGGTTCGATCCTCTGTTCTCCTGCGGGATCGGCTTTCTGCACGGCGTGACGATGCTCTATATCTTTTTCCTGCTCGCGCCGATCGTCCTTACGATCGTGCCGCGGCTCGGTCAAATGCTCGTCGACCCGCCGCTTGCGGGCTTCTTCTACCGCATGAACCCGTTCATGTGGCTGATCCCGACAACATAAAAACAGGGACCGTTAAGAAACTCGAAAGAGAATCTTAACGGTCCCTTGATGAATTCTCGCTTCGCTCCGTGAATTGTCCAAAGGACATGAATTGTGCCTTACGGCACATGAATTGACGGCAAAGCCGTCATGAATGTTGATTTTCCATACGGAAAATCTTCCTGTCATGACAACCGTAGGGGAAGATACCATCTTCCCGTTCTTCTGGTTTAACGGGCGGATAATATCCGCCCCTACGGACAATCCGGATCATTCATGGCGAAGCCAATTCATGCGGCGAAAGCTGCAATTCATTGAAAGGGCCGTTAAGAATCTTGAAAGAGATTCTTAACGGTCTCTTCTTTCCTGTATTATTTCCCGACGCAGAAGTGTGCGAAGATGCGGTCGATGACCTCGGCGTCCACGTCCGTGCCGGTGATCGAACCGAGCCGGTGCAGGGCTTCGGTAAGGTCGGTCGCGATGCAGTCAAGCTCCGTCTGTTCTTCGGCGTGGACGATCGCATCCAGCGCTTGGTCAAGCGCCAACAGATGCCGCTCGTTGGTGATCGCCTCGGTCGACTGCAGCGCCGGTTCTGCGATCTTTGCGATCCGTTCCCGCAGGGTTTCGATCCCCTCGCCCGTTTTGCAGCTTATGGGAAGCGCGTTCGTGATGCGTGTGCCGAGATCGCATTTGTTCGCGATCACGATGCGGGTCTTTTCCGCCGTCTCCCGTAAAAGCGCCTCATCCCCGGGCTGTATCCCTTCGCTGCCATCCAGCATGAGCAGCACGACGTCCGCGGTCTCAAGCGCTTTTTTCGCGCGGTCGACGCCGATGCGCTCCGCTTCGTCCGAAGCTTCCCGCACGCCCGCCGTGTCGATGAGCCGCACGGGCACGCCGCCGATCGAAAGCCGTTCGTCCAGCACGTCGCGGGTCGTTCCCGCCGCCGCGGTCACGATCGCGCGGTCTTCGCCCAAAAGTGCGTTGAGCAGCGAGCTCTTGCCGACGTTCGGCCGACCGAGGATGACGAGCTTCAGCCCGTCGCGCAAGACGCGCGCCTTTCTGCCCTCCTCAATGAGCGCTGTCACCGTCTCCCTTGCCTTAAGCAGCACGGCGGGCAGGGTCGCGCAGGCGGATTCCTCCGCCTCGTCCGGATAGTCGATCGCCGCCTCGATCGCGGATCGCGCGTCCAAAAGCGCTTCCTCGACCGCGCACACGCGCCGGCTGACGCTGCCGGATAGCTGCGAAAGCGCGGAACGAAGACTGCTTTCCGCCTGTGCGTTGATCACGTCCATGACCGCTTCGGCTTCCGATAGGTCCATCTTGCCGTTCAGAAATGCGCGCTTGGTAAATTCGCCGGGACCCGCGGGCACGCCGCCCGCTTTGGAGAGTGCCGAAAGCACAAGCCGCACGGTCGTCATGCCGCCGTGGCAGTGCAGTTCCAGCATGTCCTCGCCGGTGTAGCTCTTGGGCGCAGCGAAAAAGACCGCCATGCAGTCGTCGATCACGTCCCCGTTCAGAAGGATGCGCGTATGCCGCATGCGGGCAGGCGTTTCCCATGCGGGTTTATCGAGAAGCTGTTCTGCGATCGCGCGCGATGCGCTCCCGGAGACACGGATCACTGCGATCGCGCCGCCGATCGCCGAAGACGGGGCAAAAACGGTGTCAAAGGTTTCCATCATAGCATAGAAAGGCAAAGCCGCCTTGCGGCGGCTCAAAAGGTTCTCACTTATCCGGCGTGATGATGACGCGGCGGTTCGGCTCCTCGCCCTCGCTGTGCGTCGTGACGCCCTTGAATCCCTGCAGCGCGGAATGCAGCACGCGGCGCTCGTACGGGTTCATCGGCTCCATGGCCACGGAGCGACCGGTCCGCGCGACCTGCGCGGCGTTCTTGCGGGCAAGTCGGCGGAGCGTTTCCTCGCGGCGCGCGCGATAACCCTCGGTGTCGACGGAGACGCGGCGGTAACCGTTCTCCTTGCGGTCCTTGTTCACGTACAGCGAAACGATGTACTGGATCGCGTCGAGCGTTTCGCCCCGTCTGCCGATCAGCAGTCCGTCGGTCGTCGAGACGATGTTGAGCCGGAGCCCGTCCTCGGTCTCCGCCGCTTCGACGGTCGCTTCGATGTTCATCTTCTTCAGAAGCTCCGAAAGGAAGATCGCCGCGTCGTTTTCCTTCGCCAGCTCCTCGCTGTACGCGATCGCGGGGGCTTTGACTTCCTTTTCGCGCGGCTCGGCGCTCTCGCGCGGCTCGGCGCTCTCGCGCTTCTTGTCGCCGCGCGGCTTGCGCTCGCGGCGTTCGCTGTTTTCGCGCTTCGGGCGGTCGGACTTGCGTTCGTGCATCGCCGCCTTTTCGGCTTCAAAATCCGGGACCACGGGCACTTCGCGTTCGGTCAGGCGCACGATCGCGTTCTTGGCGCCGATGCCGAACAGGCCCTTGCTCTCTTTCTGTACGGTCTCCACATCCACTTCGTCGATTGTCAGTCCCATTTCGTTGAGACCGTGAAAAATCGCTTCGTCGATGTTGCGGCCGGAGAATTCCATGCTTCTCCTCATTTTTTCTTTACCTCCACAGTTCCCTGTTGCATTTGTTCCTGCATTTTCTTGAAGACCGTCTCGTTCAGGATCAGGGTGATCGCCAGCGAAATGACGTTAGAAAAGATCCAGTAGAACGCGAAGGTCGAATCGTACTGATAGCAGAAGAAGAGCGACATCAACGGCATCATGAACATCATCATCTTGCCCATGTTCTGCGTCTGCGCCGCCGGATCGTTCTTGTCGTTCGACTTTGCCGGCGTATTCTGCATCGCCTTCTGCTGGCGCTGCATGATCCACGAGGACAGGAACGTCGTCGCGGCCGCCAGGATCGGCAGGATCGCAAAGCCGTTGGACATGTTCGCGTATTCGCCGCCGATCAGCGCGGTATTGGACGTGATCGGTTCGACGAAGCCCTTGTACGCTTCCATGAACGCCTTGCCGCCGTCCTGCGCGAACACGTACTGCACCGTGCCGTCCTCCGCGATCGTCTTCGTGAAGAAGTGCAGCTCATACAGGATGCGGGTAAGCGCTTCCTCATTCTTCGAGAAGAAGATAAAGTCCTTGATGTTGTTGGTCGTTGTGAACGTGTTCCAGAACTCCTGACCGGTCATCAGCGTGCCGCCCGCCTTCAGATTGTCCGGACGCCAGATGTTGGTGATCCACAGGAAACGGAAGTCCGCAAACGCCCGCGTGCCCTGCTCCGCATCGATCTTCAGCAGCAGATCGAGCGTCTGCTGGTTCGACCATGCGCGGAACGCCGCGAAGAACATGAACAGCAGCGGCATCATGATGAGCATCGGAAGACATCCGCCCATCGAACTGACCCCGCGCTCCTTCATCAGCTTTCGCTGTTCGGTCATCAATTTCTGCTGATCGTTGCCGTATTTCTTTTTGAGCTTGTCAATCTCCGGCTGGATCGCCTGCATCTGCATCGACGACTTGCGGGATTTGATGTCGGAAAAGATCGTCAGAAGCTTGATACCGAGCGTGAACAGAAAGATCGTCAGAACGACGACCCATCCGCCGGTCGAAAACAGCGTGCACATCTGCCGATAGACCCAGTCCATCGCGACGAACAGCCATTTTACGAGAAAAAAGGATGAATTCATGAATGGTTCTCCTTGTGTTTTTTCGGTTCGGGAACGGGATCGTATCCGCCCTTCGCAAACGGGTTGCAGCGGAGCAGGCGAAGAATCGCAAGCCCCATGCCCTTCAGAACCCCATGCTTTTCGATCGCTTCCATGGCGTACTCCGAGCAGGTCGGCGTGTAGATGCACGCGTCCGGCAGCAGCGGAGAGATCCGCCGCTTATAGAAGCGCAGGATCGCGAGCAGGACGCGCTTCACGCCTCGTCCCTCCAGAGTCCCGCGCGCCGGAGAAGCGTTTCCATCTGTTTGCCGAGCTCCGCAAAAGGCGCTTCGAGCACGTCCGGCTTTGCGACGAAGATCACGTTGAAGCCGCCGAAAATGTGCGGTACCATCGGCGTAAGCGCGGCGCGCATGCGGCGCTTTGCCCGATTTCTCTGTACGGCGTTGCCGATCCGCTTCGACACCGAAAAGCCGACGCGGACCGATTCGTTCCGGCTCTTTGCGTACACCAGCGTGAACAGTGGCATGCTCTGCGCCCGCCCGCGCGCGTAGGTATAGCGGAATTCCTTATGCCGTTTCAGAGAATAGGACCGATCCACCGAATACGAGTTCCCTTATAAAGCAACATACGGCAAGCGAAATGCCTGCCGCAAGCGCTCTGTCTCACCAATTTGGACAAATAAAAACCTGCCGATGCGATTACGCGCTCAGCTTCTTGCGGCCCTTTGCGCGTCTGCGCTTCAGAACATTACGACCGTCCGCAGTCGCCATACGCTTGCGGAACCCATGAACCTTGCTGCGCTGTCTCTTTTTGGGCTGATAGGTACGTACCATATCCTACACCTCTTTCTTCCGAATATAGTGATGGCGCATAACGCCAAATTAACCTTACCCATTATAGAGGAACCCTCCCCAAAATGTCAAGGATTATTTTTCATGTCCGCAAGGACAATTCACGACGGCGTATGCCGTCAATTCATGTGCAAAGCACAATTCATGACCGCAGGTCAATTCATGACGCCGTTTGCGGCGTCAATTCATGCGCGAAGCACAATTCATGCCGTTAGGCAATTCACGCGCCGCAGGCGCAATTCATCCGGGTTATCGAGGACGACGGCTTCACGAATATTGAACCGCCTTTTTTTGACGGGTCGTCGGGGACTGTCCATTCCGCTGCGCTTCATTACGCAGGAAGATCGCGCGCTTCCCGCGCGTACCATCGACCCCTACGATCCGTTTCGTTTCATTACATAAGGGAGCTCGCGCGTACCATCGACCCCTACGATGCGCTCCTATCCGTAATAGGCATCCTTACCCATGAACCATTTTCTCGGGTTTTCGTCGATATACCGCCAACGAAGCCGATAGTCGTCATCATCACGTATCACGTGATCGTGAAATCCGCGCTGCCATATTTTTTGTCCGCATGATTTTTGCGTAAACCGCTTGAAGGTTCCGATGAACCTTGACAGCGTATTCGTAGGCGTCCTCCCGGACGCCCCGCCGGAAGCATCGGATACAATCGAAATCAGCAAGTGAACGTGATTCGGCATAATGACAAAACGGTCGATCCGAATATTCGGACTATGCTCCGCCATTTCCGTAAGCACGTCATTGACACATTGACCGATCGGCGTCAGGTCGACAAAGGCGTCCCATCCGGTTGCATCCGGAAGAACGCGGGACAAAATGCATCGCATATCCTGCACGCAAACGGTGACAAAGTATGCCCCGATCTGCGAATAATCATAGTTCGGCAGGCGATTCGGTTTTCGGACGGGTCGCTGTTCCATGATAAAATCGAGGTTATACTGTTTTGGTTTACAAGTTTCTTGACGGGGCGTCCGGGAGGACGCCCCCTACGGTTCATTGTTAAAAGATCTTACCACGTGCATTCCAGAGGATGCCCGTAAAACTGCGTGTGCAGCCATTGGTATACCCTGTCCGGAGGCCATGCGCAATAGACGCAGCGGCCGTTGAATCCACCGAAAATGCAGAGGATCGCTCCCGCAAACAGGATCGACACAAGGATCGCCCAGAACGGATTGCTCTTTTTGCGGATCGCTCGGATCCATAAAATAATGGTCGGTATCAGCAGCAGAACCGAAGCGTAGATCGGATAACTGATTTGCTCGTCGAAATGCCGTGCTGCGAGCTTGTAGGAAAACCAATGGGTATAGAAGAACATAATAACGAGTGTGCAGAGAATCGAAAGGATCAGTACGATCCATTGCCATATTTTGATTTTTCGCATCAATCCCCCTCCCTTCGACCGTATTTTACCACATTTCTGCGTTATTTTTGCGTCATCCTCGTAAACAAAACGTGTCTGGAAGATACGCCGCCGGACACGAGGAAACCATATTATTTTTCGACCGTAAACCCGAACGGATTTGCGATGCGCTCCTTTTGCCAGAAGGTGATCGCGAGGCGGTAGAGCGCGTGGGCGTGGATGCGGTCGTGCCAGAGGACGCGGCGCAGAAGCTTTTTGAGCGTCCATAGCTCGCCGTCCCTTGCGGTGAAGACGCGCGGGGACAAAAAATCCGGCATGGATTCGATCGCGCGGAAAAAGCTTTTGCGATCCTCGAGGAAGTCCCCCTCCGTCTCGAACGAAACGCCGAACGCGTCCGCGTAGTATTCGAGCGCGTTGTTCGTATGCTCCGCCATCTCGCGCGCGGAGCACGGGATCTTGCCGTAGAACGTGCGGCGGGATTTTCGAAGCGCGCGGTCCTTTTGCGGGATCGAATCCATGAGCTTTTCAAAGTCCTGCGCGGACCGGATGCAAAGCTGCTTTTTCTGCGTGTATTCGGTCATGTCCATCGGCAACCGCTCGGACGGGAACAGCACGTCGCTGTCCGCGTCGTCGACGCGAAGGTCCGTCTGATGCGCGTGCGTCACGACAAAATCGGACTCGGCAAGGTGCTTCAGCGGCGCGCCGTACGCCCACGCCGCGTATTCGGACAGCGCTTTCGGAAACTTCTCCAGCGCCATCGCCACCGTCTCCCCGCGCGAATACGCGCCCGGGTATGAATCTGCCCAGAGCATCGCGCCTTTGTCGTTGTATTCCGCTATGACCTCGATATGCGCCATACGTTATCTTCCTTCCTGTCTGCGGATGCGTGCAATGATCTCGTTCGCCCTTGCATAGACCGCCTCCGGGTCGACGCCGAAGGTATATTGTCCGCGCTCATACAGCACCTTTCCCGCGACCATCGTCAGCGCGACGTTACTTTTGCCGCCGGAATAGACGACGTTCTTTGCGATATTGTTGATCGGCTGCATGTTCGGCATGTGCAGGTCGAGCATGACAAGGTCCGCCTGCTTGCCCTCTTTGAGGCAGTCGCAGTTATCGAGTCCCATCATCTTCGCGCCGACGCTGCACGCGGAGTGCAGCACCCTGACCGGATCCGCCGCGGCCGCGCCGACGGTAAGCTTCTGAAGCCCCGTCACAAGGAACATCTCGCGGAAGAAGTCGAGGCAGTTGTTGCTTGCCGGTCCGTCCGTGCCGATCGCGACCGGGATGCCCTCGCGGTAATACGTTTCGATCGGCGCGACGCCGCTCGAAAGCTTCACGTTGCTCGCGGGATTCGTGCACACGTACAGCCCGCGCGCTTTTATGATCTCAAGATCGCCCTCTCTGGGATGCACCATATGGAACCCGCCGCCGCCGTAACGGAACATGCCGAGCGAATCAAGATACGCGATCGGCGACATGCCGGTGCGGGCGATGCAGCCGTCGACCTCCGCCGCCGTCTCCGCAATGTGCGTAAAGACCGGCTGTCTGAGCTCTTCGGCAAGCGCGGCAAGATCCTTGAGAAGCGGCTCGCCCGTCGTATACTCGGCGTGGAAACCGATCCGGCAGTTGACCAGCGGATCGAACGCGTTCAGCATTTCGTAATCGCGGCGGGTCGATTCCGCCGTTCCGCCGTAGTCGTTCGCCGCGCCGCAGATCGTGAAGCGGAAACCCGTATCGCGGGCGCATTCGGCGATGCGATCCACGTGGTAGTACATATCGAACGCCGCCGTGATGCCGCCGGAAACGTATTCAAGCACGGCAAGCTTGGTGAGGTCGTAGATGTCGTCGCCGGTCAGATGCGCTTCCATCGGGAAGCAATCCTCGTGCAGCCAGTTATGAAGCGGCTTGTCGTCGGCAAACGAGCGCAGAAAGGTCATGGCGGAGTGGGTGTGCGCATTCTTGAAGCCGGGCAGCAGCAGATTCCCTTCGCAGTCGATCTCGCGGTCGAACGCAAGCGGTTCCCGCCCGGTCGGATCGCCGACCAGCGCGATACGGTCGTCCCTTACCCAAAGTTCGCCCTTCTTCACCGTTCCGTCCGCCGTTTCCATCGGCAGGATGCGCGCGTTGTAAAACCGAATGTTCATGCCGTTCCCCTCCCCGTTGTTGGTATTTTTCAGTATAGCACAGCAAACTGGAAGAATTCGTGTCGGATAGATGAACAATCTATAAATACTAAAAGCGGCTGTTAAGAAATTGCGTTTCTTAACAGCCGCTTTGAATGAGTTGCGGCTCTGCCGCATAAATTGCCTGTCGGCATGAATCCACTTCGTTACAGAGGCAGATCGCGCGACGACGCAACGCGTCGTCTACCGCGTACCATGGCTGCGTCATGAATGTTCAGATTGTCTGTAGGGGCGGATATCATCCGCCCGCCAAAACAGCGGAATGGGAAGATGATATCTTCCCCTACGGTTGTCATGGCAGGAAGATTTTCCGTATGGAAAATCAACATTCATGATCAATTCATGTGCCGCTGTAGGGGGCGACGTCCTCGGTGCACCGTTTACAATTCATGTCCTTTGGACAATTCACGGAGCGAAGCGAGAATTCATGGGACCGTTCAGAAATCTTTCTGAACGGTCCCCTTTTCATCAGATCAATTACTTGTCGGTATGGATGTCGACCTGCTGATGCGCGAGCGGGATGTCGTTCGCCTTGAGCGCCGCCTGCACAGCCTTGTTGAGATCGAAGTAGACGGTCCAGTAATCGCCGGACTTGAACCACGTACGAAGCTTGTATGTGGGAAGCCCTCCCTCGGTCACGGTCACGAAGGTCTCGGGCGCGGGATCCTCGAGCACGAGTTCGTTTGCCTTTGCGCATTCCATCATGAGCGCCTGCACTTTTTCACGGTCGGACGCCGGCGCCAGCGTGACGTCGATGTCGAGACGGCGGATGTCGTTTTTGTTCAGGTTCTTGATCGCGGAATTCGCCAGCGGGCCGTTCGGCAGCGTGACACGGAGATTGTCCAGCGTGTCGATCGTCGTGTAGAACAGCGTGATCTCGCGGACCGTGCCGTCATGCGCGCCGTCGCTGATGAAATCGCCGACGTGGAACGGACGGAATACGAGAAGCATGATGCCGCCTGCGAGGTTTGCGAGCGAGCCCTGCAGCGCCATGCCGACAGCCAGACCGCAGGATGCGAGCACCGCGATGATCGACGCGATCGGAACGCCGACGGTCGCCACCGCGAGCAGGATGACGAGCACGTAGCCGAGGACCTTGACCGCGCTGACCGCGAACGTCTGTACCTCAGACGCAAGGTTCTTGTACCATTTGCTCTTTCTGACGAGTTTGATGATCAGCTTGACGATCAAAAGTCCGACGACAAGAATGATCAGCGCGGCGACGATCTTCATCGCGACGCCTCCGATCCCGTCACCGAACCGGTCTGTGATGGCGTTTGACAGTTTTTGCAGCCAGGTCAGTTTTTCTTCTTCCATAGTACTTCCTCCTCCGATTTTTGTACGGATACAGTATACCATACCCTGCGCGCTTTGTTAAGAGCAAAATG
Organism: Clostridia bacterium; assembly: GCA_017524445.1. Classification (GTDB taxonomy): domain Bacteria; phylum Bacillota; class Clostridia; order Christensenellales; family CAG-138; genus UBA3792. The sequence goes on from JAFXVP010000013.1 coordinate 11,657, forward strand.
CAATTTCATATATAAAATGTTTATAAAATGTTTCGGCGGCGGGTCAATGGAAGCATTCCCCTGACACAATGCGCGAAGCGCAATTCACGACGGCTCCGCCGTCCATTCATTCGCGTGGAAGGTTTCCCTTTCCCGATCCGCTGTTGCGACGCTTGACGGGACGTCGGGGTCGACGTCCCCTGCAAACATCCTGCGTGACACGCGTGAAAGGCGTGACACGCGTGACAAACGTGACAAACGTGACGGCAGCGCCGTCCCATTGACCCTTGACGACATTGACATGCCCGAAGCTTACTGATATACTGCCGGTATGAAAAACGTATTGCATCCGATCAAAATAATGTTCGTGATCCTGCTCGCGGCGCTGTTTCTGACGAGCGCCTGCACGGTAAACACGCCAAACCGGCAAGCGGCAGAATCACCCGCCGTGCAAAGCGCGGCGCCCGCTGCCGAGGCCGCGGATGAGCCGACCGTGCGGCAAACGGAGCCGCCTGCTCCCGCGCCGACCGAGCCGCCCACACCGGAGCCGACCGAGCCGCCCACACCGGAGCCGACCGAGCCGCCCACGCCGGAGCCGACGATCGTGCCCGTTTCGGACGAGGCGCTGAACGACGGCGTTCTGGATTCTTTTTTCAACGATTCGGTCCTGATCGGCGACTCGATGACCGCCGGTTTTTCGTATTTCGTGGTTTTGAAGCGGAAAGACGGCGTTTGCCTCAGCGATATGAAATGCATTGGGCAGAGCGGACTTTTTCTCAAAAACGCCTATGAAGTGGAGCTCGGAAAACGTGCTACGGTCCTGTCGTATCGCGGGCGCACGTACCGCGCTTCCGATTTGGTGCAAAAGCTCGGCGCAAAGACGATGTATCTGCTGCTCGGCGTGAACGACGTGTACAAATATCACAGTACCGTTGCGGATTATATTACCTGTTTCGACGGAATCATCCGCAATACGCAGGCAAAATCGCCGGATGTCCAAATCGTTCTCATTACGGTTCCGCCGGTGCTGAAATCGTATGCATGGAGTTGTTCCTATGATTATCCGTACAACAACGACGTCAACGAAGCGCTGTATCGGTATTGCGAAGAAAACGGCTTCGGCGTTGTGGAGCTTGCCGCACGCCTCAGCGAAGAAGACGGGTTTTTGAATCGGGCCTATTGCAGCGACAAGACATTTCACCTGAATCAGGAAGGCAATGCGATCTGGCTGGCGGCGTTTCGCGAATATGCAAGGTCGCAGTATGAAAGCGGCGCATGGACGCCGGAAGAAAACGCGGATTCCTGAACCCCGTTCTCAGGGCATAAAGCGATACGCAGATAAAAACACGAACAACCATGCTCCGGGCGAGGAGACATGGTTGTTCTCTTGACAGAGACCGTTCCTTTGAACCCGAAATCGGACAAAATTCCGGGAAAATTGTCCGAAGTTTTTATGCTACGATCCTTCTGTACGGTGCAAAACGCGCCGACAGAAAGGATTCAAAATCATGTGCGAAGAACAAAACCCCTTTTACGGAAATCCGTATCTGGACGAAGCGGCGCTGTACGAACCGGACGTTCCGCCTCTGGAACCGCCGCCCGAACCTCCCCCTGCGACGACAAAGCCCAAAGAAAAGTTTCTCGCGTGCAAGGCGTCGGAGGTCAAAGACGATGAGATCCGGTACCTCTGGAAGCCGTACATCCTGCGCGGGGACGTGACGATCATGGCGGCGGCAGGCGGTACGGGCAAGACGTTCGCGCTGTGCGGGATCGCGGCGGAGCTCAGTAACGGACGGTATCCTCTGAATCCGTTTGAATCGTTCGACCCCATGACGGTGCTGTTCATCTCGGCGGAGGACCCGGACTTTATCCTCAGAGACCGTATGCGGCGCGCCGGCGCGGACCTTGACCGCGTCTTTATTCTGGACGCGAAAAACAGCGCGCGGCTGAAGCTTTCCGACGGTTTCGGACAGCCGTGCTTATCCGATCTCGAAACGCTGATCGAAAAGCACAAGCCGGACCTTGTCGTGATCGATCCGATGCATGCCTTTATCGGAAGCAGCGTCAAGATGACCGAGCAAAGCGTGATCCGACCGTTTATGCAGGCGCTCGCCTCGCTTGCAAAGAAGCACAACTGCGCGATCGTGGACGTCGCGCACGTCAGCAAGCGCCCTGCGGGCGCGAACGCGAACGACGCGATCTTAGGCGCGACGGACATCGTCAACGCGGCGCGTTCCGTGCTGCGCGTGATCTTCGACGAGACGGGAACCGACCCGAACCGGCGCGTGCTTGTGCATACGAAATCGAACTATGCGGCGATGGGCATGTCCGTGGCGTTCCGGATCGATGAGAACGGTACGCTCGAATGGACGGGATACTCGGACGTGAACCGCAGCGATCTCGAAGCCGCCGCCAGAAACAACCGTTCCCTTGCCGAGCACATGAGCGGTCTGAAAACGGAACGCATTGTGCAGACATATACGGTCGACCGTCTCGAATCGCTTTCAAAGGAACAGAAAACGCCGAAGACGTTCTATTCTTATGAGACCTTAAAGAGCTGCGGCATCTCCGGGAAGGCGGATATCATTCCGCAGTTATCCGCACTGTCCGAACGCGGGATCTGTGTGCTGTTTCCGAAGGAGGCAAGGCGGTCCGAACGCGACGGCGGAAAAGCGAAGCGCGGGATCTATCTGATCCGCGTCGACGCCGAGCCCGCCTCTCCGCTCTGCTGATCGTCTGTCACGCTTGTCACGTTTGTCACGCTTGTCACGCGATTCACACGCGTCACACGGTCATGAATTGTCCTTGCGGGACGTGAATTGGCTCCGCCGTGAATTGCATCTTCGATGCATGAATGGGATCGAAGGCAAGCATAACGCCGCGCGCATTATTATATATTATCGGAAAACGTGCAACGCGGTTTGACACCGTGCGGCGCAAATGATATTATAAATAAGTACGGTTATCGTTTACCGGACCAATTTTTGTATCGGGAAGGAATGTGCATGAATCATCTGACAGAAAACATTCGTCACGTCACCCTGGACGGCGAGTCGCTTCGCATCGAACAGGTCGTCGCCGTCGCACGCTTCCGTGCGCGCGTATCGCTTTCGCCCAGGACATTTGATCGCATCGACGCGTCCCGCGCGCTGGTGGATAAGATCGTCGCGGAGGGGCGCACGGTCTACGGGATCTCCACGGGCTTCGGCGAGTTCAGTAAGATCACGATTTCGAGCGACAAGAGCGCACAGCTTCAGCAAAACCTGATCCTTTCGCACTGCGTCGCGGTCGGCGAAGCGCTGAATGAGGAGACCGTCCGCGCGATGATGCTGCTGCGCGCAAACGCGCTTTCGAAAGGCAATTCCGGCATCCGCCGCGAGATCATCGAGACGCTCGTCGGCATGCTGAACAAGGGCGTCACCCCCGTCGTGCCGGAGCAGGGCTCCCTCGGCGCGTCCGGCGACCTTGCGCCGCTTGCGCATATGGCGCTGGTGCTCTTAGGCCGCGGCGAAGCGACGTATAAGGGCAAGAAAATGTCCGGCGCGGAAGCCATGGCAAAGGCGAAGCTGCCCACGTTCCACCTGCTTGCAAAGGAAGGGCTTGCGCTCATCAACGGCACACAGTGCATGACGGCGATCGGCACGCTTGCGTGGTACGATCTGAACCGCGGGGCGCAGCTTGCCGATATCACGGCGTCCATGACGATGCAGGCGCTGACCGGTCTTCTTTCCGCGTTCGACCCGCGCATCCACGCGGTGCGTCCGCATGCGGGACAGGCGCTTGTCGCAAAGAACATGCGGACCATCTGTGCAGACAGCCCGTCGATGGAGCGGAACCGCACCCTTCGCGTGCAGGACGCCTACGCGCTCCGCTGCATCCCGCAGGTGCACGGCGCGGTGCGCGACGCGCTTGCGCACGTCCGCAAGGTGCTTGAAACCGAGCTCAATTCCGTCACCGACAACCCGATCCTGTTCCTCGACGACGAAAGCGTCATCTCCGGCGGCAACTTCCACGGCGAACCGATCGCGCTGGTCATGGACTATATGTCCGCGGCGGCCAGCGAGCTAAGTAACATCTCCGAGCGCCGCATGGAGCGCATGGTAAACCCGGCGCTCAGTAACGGATTGCCCGCGTTCCTCGCGCCCGACGGCGGCATCAACTCCGGCTACATGATCTGCCAGTATTCGGCGGCGTCGCTCGTGAGTGAAAACAAGGTCTTTGCGCATCCGGCAAGCGTCGATTCGATCCCGTCCTCGGCAAACCAGGAGGATCACGTTTCGATGGGCACGACCGCCGCGCGCAACTTCCGCCGCATCGTGAACAACCTCTACTCCGTCCTCGCGTTCGAGCTGATGGCGGCGGTGCAGGGCATCGACCTCAGAAAGACCTGCGAGCTTTCCCCTGCGCAGCAGAGCGTGTACGATAAGGTCCGCGCCGTCGTGCCGTTCTACGCAAAGGACGAGGAGATTCACCCGATGATCGAGGCGATGAACCGTCTCATCCGCACGGGCGCGATCGAAAACGACGTCAAAATGATGCTGCCCGATTTCCATTGATTTATTATAGGAGGATTTTATGGACTGCGTATTGAAGCTGGACCGGCTTCCCGAAAAGAAGCCATTTCAGGAAGGCATCCGCCGCGCGCCGCGGCGTGATTCGGTGCTCTCTGAGCACGACATGGAAGTCGCGCTGAAAAACGCGCTGCGCTACATCCCCGAGAAATTCCACGCGGAGCTCGCGCCGGAATTCATGGAGGAACTGAAGACCCGCGGCCGCATTTACGGCTACCGCTTCCGTCCCGAGGGACGGCTCTGGGGCAAGCCGATCGACTGCTACGAGGGCAAGTGCATCGAAGGAAGAGCGTTTCAGGTCATGATCGACAACAACCTCGACTTCGAGGTCGCGCTCTACCCCTACGAGCTCGTCACCTACGGCGAGACCGGTCAGGTCTGCCAGAACTGGATGCAGTATCTGCTGATCAAGCAGTATTTGAAGGAGCTTACGAACACGCAGACGCTCGTGATCGAGTCCGGTCACCCGCTCGGCGTCTTCCGCTCGCACGAGAACGCGCCGCGCGTCATCCTCACGAACGGTCTGATGGTCGGCATGTTCGACAATCCCGCGGACTTCAACCGCGCCGCGGCAATGGGCGTCGCGAACTACGGACAGATGACCGCAGGCGGCTGGATGTACATCGGGCCGCAGGGCATTGTCCACGGCACGTTCAATACGCTGCTGAACGCGGGCAGATTGAAGCTCGGCATTCCGAAGGACAAGGACCTCGCGGGCCGTCTGTTCGTTTCCGCAGGGTTAGGCGGCATGAGCGGCGCGCAGGGCAAGGCGGCGGAGATCGCAGGCGCGGCCGCGATCATTGCGGAGGTCGATTACTCCCGCATCGAAACGCGCTATAAGCAGGGCTGGGTCTCGAAAGTCAGCGACGATCTCGCAACGTGCGTCGCTTGGGCGCAGGAAGCACAGAAGGAAGGCAAGCCGCTTGCCATCGCGTATCACGGCAATGTCGTCGATCTTCTGCACTACCTCATTAAAAACGACATCCACGTCGATCTTCTGAGCGATCAGACCTCCTGCCACGCAGTCTACGAGGGCGGCTACTGCCCCGTCGGGATCAGCTTTGCGGAGCGCACGCGGCTTTTAGCCGAGGATCACGAGGCGTTCAAGGCGGCGGTCAACGCTTCCCTGAAACAGCACATCGCGGCGATCGACGAGCTTTCGAAACGCAGCACGTATTTCTTTGACTACGGCAACAGCTTTTTGAAGGCCGTCTACGACGCGGGCGTGAAGTCCATTTGCAAGAACGGCGAGAACGAAAAGGACGGCTTCGTCTATCCGTCCTACGTCGAGGACATCCTCGGTCCGCAGCTGTTCGACTACGGCTACGGTCCGTTCCGCTGGGTGTGTCTTTCCGGCAAGCCCGAGGATCTCGACAAGACCGACGCCGCGGCGATGGACTGCATCGACCCGACGCGCCGTTATCAGGACCGCGACAACTGGGTCTGGGTCCGCGACGCAAAGAAGAACAGGATGGTCGTCGGAACGCAGGCGCGCATCCTCTATCAGGACGCAATGGGACGGCTCAAGATCGCCCTGCGCTTCAATGAGATGGTTAGGAAAGGCGAGATCGGACCGGTCATGCTGGGACGCGATCACCACGACACCGGCGGCACGGATTCCCCGTTCCGTGAAACGAGCAACATCAAGGACGGCTCGAATATCATGGCGGACATGGCGACGCAGTGCTTCGCGGGAAACGCGGCCAGAGGCATGAGCCTGATCGCGCTGCACAACGGCGGCGGCGTGGGCGTCGGGAAGTCGATCAACGGCGGCTTCGGCATGGTGCTGGACGGCAGCGAGCGGGTCGACCGCATCCTCTCCTCGGCCATGCCGTGGGACACGATGGGCGGCGTCGCGCGGCGCGCGTGGGCACGCAACGAGAACGCGATCGAGACCTGTCTCGCGTACAATCGCGACAACGAGGGCACCGACTGCATCACGATCCCGCATCTTGCGGACGACGCGCTGGTGCGTGAAACCGTACTGAATGCTTTGAAAAGCAACGAATAACGAATACTGAAAACTGAAGACTGAATAATAAATACAGGGGATTTAGGAAAGTCCGGATATGCGACCAAAAGCCTTCTCCTTGAGGAGAAGGTGCCGACAGGCGGATGAGGTGTATCCGTTACGCACAAAACGCAACGACACCTCATCAGTCACCTGAACGGTGACAGCTTCCCCTCAAGGGGAAGCCAAAGGTTGCTGCCGATGTCTTTGATATAAAGACTTTCTTTACAATTCCGTCAGCAATTCTTCTTGATCTAAAGTATTCATCTGAATTATTTGTCTAAAGGAGATAGTATTATGGCAAAGATCATGGAATGCATTCCGAATATCAGCGAAGGCCGCAGGCTGGACCTCGTTGAAGAATTCGCAGACATCGTGCGCGCCGTTCCCGGCGTGACGCTCATCGACTATTCGTCGGACGCGAGCCACAACCGCTCCGTCTTCACGTTCCTCGGCGATCCCGATCAGGTCGTCGAAGCGGCGTTTCTGTTCGCACAGCACGCGGTCGAGAAGATCGACCTTCGCGTGCACGAGGGCGAGCATCCGCGCATGGGCGCGGTCGACGTCATCCCGTTCGTGCCGATCCGCGACATGGAGATGGCGGAGTGCGTCGAGCTTTCGAAAAAGCTCGGCGAACGGTTAAGCTCTGAGCTCGACCTGCCGGTCTTCCTATATGAGGAGAGCGCGTCCGCGCCGCACCGCAAAAACCTCGCCGCGATCCGCAAGGGTCAGTTTGAGGGCATGGCGCAGAAGGTCCTCGAGGATCAGTGGCATCCCGATTTCGGCGGCAACCGCATCCATCCCTCTGCGGGCGTCGTCGCCGTCGGCGCGCGTCAGCCGCTGATCGCGTTCAACATCAACCTCGACACCTCGGACGTGTCGATCGCAAAGAAGATCGCGAAGATCATCCGCGAAAAGGACGGCGGCTTCCGCGCGGTCAAGGCGCTCGGCGTCATGCTCGAGGAGCGCAACATCGCGCAGGTCTCGATCAACATGTGCGACTATAAGCAGACGCCGCTCTATCGCGTGCTCGAGTTCGTCCGCTTCGAGGCGGCGCGCTACGGCGTGCACGTCGTCGGCACCGAGATCATCGGCCTCGCGCCCATGATGGCGTTTGTCGACGCGGCGGATTACTATCTGCAGATCGAAAAGTTCGATCCGTTCAAACAGGTATTGGAGTGCCACCTTCTGTGAAACGCGTATTCAAAAACATCGGTGAACTGAAAACGGCGACCGGATCGGTCGCGGTCTGCGGCAAGGCGCAGGGCGAGCTCCTGACGCTTCACAACGCGTGGCTTTTGGAAGAGGACGGCGTGATCGCCGCGCTCGGAACGGGCAAACCGCCGAAGGCCGACAAAACGGTCGACTGCCGCGGAAAGCTCGTGACCGCAGGGCTTGTCGACTGCCACACGCATCTGGTGTTCGGCGGCTGGCGCGAACACGAGCTTGCCATGAAGCTTGCGGGGAAAACCTACCTCGAGATCCTTGCGGCGGGCGGCGGCATCCTCTCCACCGTGCGCGAAACGCGCAGGGCGAGCGAGGACGAACTGTATGAAAAGACGCGCGGACTGTTTCTCGAAATGCTCGTATACGGCACGACGGCGGTTGAAATCAAGAGCGGCTACGGCCTCGATCTCGAAACCGAGAAGAAGCAGCTTCGCGTGGTGCGCCGCATGAAAGAGGAATTCGGCGACGTCGCGGCGACATTCTTGGGCGCGCACGCGTTCCCGGAGGACATGACGCACGAAGCGTACGTCAATTGGCTGTGCGAGGAAGCGATCCCCCAAATCGCCGAGGAAGGGCTTGCGGACTTTTGCGACGCGTTCTGCGACGACGGCGTGTTCACCGCGGAGGAATCCGAACGCATCCTCAACGCGGGCAAGCGCTTTGGATTGATCCCGAAGCTGCACGCCGACGAGATCAGGGAGATCGGCGGAACGCAGGCCGCGGCGCGCGTCGGCGCGGTGAGCTGCGATCATTTGAGTGAAACCGGCGAAGAAGGCATCCGGGCGCTGCGTGACGGCGGCGTGATCGCAGTCATGCTCCCCGCGACGTCGTTCTATCTCAAAAAGCCGTACGGCGATTTCCGCGGCATGATCGACGCAGGCGTGCCCGTTGCGGTCGCGACCGACATGAACCCCGGCTCCTCGCCGAACCTTTGTCTGCCGTTTGCCATGACGGCGGGCTGTCTCTACGGACGGCTGACCCCCTCGGAAATGCTGACCGCGGCGACCCTGAACGGCGCGGCGGCGATCGGGATGGCGGACCGCATCGGAACGCTGGAGCCCGGCAAGCAGGCGGACCTCGTCGTGTGGGACACCGAGAACCTGGACCGGCTGATCTATCGCTACGGAACCAATCGCGCAGTCGCGGTCTTTAAGCGCGGCGTGCGCATGACAGGAAAGGAGAACCTATGGAACGTTTGACCGACCTTACCGTAACCGAGTTTACGGACATTCTCGCGAGCGACGCCCCCGCCCCCGGCGGCGGTTCCGTTGCCGCGCTGTTCGGCGCATGCGGCGCATCGCTTGCCGTCATGACCGCGAACCTCACCGTCGGCAAGAAAAAGTATGCCGACCACTGGAACAATGCCGAAACCGCAAAGACGGTCGGCGAACCGCTGATCGAGCAGTTCCGCAAGGCGATCGACGACGATACGATCGCGTTCAACAAGCTGTTTCAAGCGATGCACCTGCCGAAGGACACCGACGAGCAGAAGGCGATCCGCCGCGCGGCGATGGAGGAAACGACCAAGGAGGCGGCGAACATGCCGTTCCATACGCTGTCGCTTTGCGAAAAGACCGTCGTCGTGCTTGAAAAACTCGCGGGACGGATCAACCCGAACTGCGCAAGCGATTTCGGCGTGGGCGCGGCAGCCATCGTGACCGCGGCGCGCGGCGCGTGGCTGAACGTGAACATCAATCTGCAGTCGCTTTCGGACGAGGCGTTCGTGAACGATCTCTATACCCGCGCGAAAGCGATCTACGACGACGTGACGGCGCGTGCGGACGCGCTCTATCGCACGGTCGACGAACAATGCCGTCCTGTTTGCAACCAAACCGAGGGTTAAGCGGTATTATTGGCAAAACAGGAAAGGAGCAACGCCTATGAAACGCTTGCTTTGCATGATACTCGCGGGACTGATGCTGCTCACCGCGGCAGCGTGTACCGTGGATCAGATCCCCCATGTTGAGGTCCCGACGGACGCGCCGTCCGATCCGATCGACGCGCCGGAAGCGGAAGCGACCCCGGAACCGGAAACGCCGGATGAGGAGGGTTTTGAAGAGCCCCCAATCATCCCCATTACGCCGTTCCCGCTCGACAATCCGCCGATCGACCTTACCGACCCGATCCAGCCGATCTATGAAACGGAGGGCACAGAGATGACCGTAAACGGATACGCGGACTTTGCAAACCTGCTTTCCGCCTCGATCCTTTCCGGATCGAAGAACCAGAACCTTTCGCCGATCAGCGTCTACCTCGCGCTCGCGATGGTCGCGGAAGGCGCGAACGGCGACACGCAGGCGGAGCTATTGAAGCTTCTGGGCTGCAAGGATCTCAAGGAGCTGAACGGCGTCTGCGGCGGCATGCTCGAAACGCTGTCCGTCGACGCGGAGCGCAGCACGCTCGACATCCATAATTCGCTCTGGATGGCGGAATCGATCGGCGGACAAGCCGTGGCGTTCCGGCCGGAATACCTCGGCACGCTTGCCGAGACGTACCGCTCCGAAGCGAACGTCGTGCAATTCGGAACGGAATCCGCCGCAAAGCAGATCGCGGACTGGATCAACAAGCACACCCGCGGCAAGATCAACGTGAGCCCCAACGCGCTGAACTTCGATCCGTCGACGCTCGCCGTTCTGATCAACACGATCTATCTGAAGGACGGCTGGAGCGAAACGTTCGATCCCGCAGCCACCGAGCCCGACACGTTCCACGCGTACACGGGCGACGTGACCGCAAGCTTTATGCGCCGGTTCGACAAGAATTCCACCGTGCGCTTCGGCGACGGCTGGATGGCGTACCGCGTATGGCTGAACAGCGTCGGCTACGTGACGTTCGTGCTGCCGGACGAAGGCGTGAGCCTCGATAAACTTCTCGGCACGCCCGACGCGATCGACAAGCTGCTGCATCGGGGCGTTGACAAAAAATACGACGTGAGCCTAAGGATCCCGAAGTTCAAGTTCCAGGACAAGATGGAGCTCACCGAGGTGCTTTCCGCGCTCGGACTGCAGCTCAGCTTCACGCCCGCCGCGGACTTTTCCGGCATGTCCGACGCGCCGTGCTGCATCGACAGCGTCATTCAGGAATCCTACATCGGCGTCGATGAAAACGGCGTCGAGGCCGCGGCGTACACGATGGTGCAGATGCGCACGACCGCGTTCAATCCGGTCCAGCTCGAAAAGCTCGACTTCCATCTGACCCGCCCGTTCTTCTACGCGATCGAATCGTTTGACGGTCAGGTGCTCTTCATCGGCACGGTGACGAACCCCTCCGCGGGCGAATAAAACCATCGTCCACCGATCCGGAGGTATTTTCCTCCGGATTTTTGTAAATCGGATGTAACACTTTTACGCGCTCGGTTGTCTTATTGTACAGAAACCGAAAGGAGAAAACCCATGAAGCGTATCGTTTCCGCTCTGCTGATCCTGCTTCTTCTGTCTTCCGTCGGCTGTTCGACGGGCAAACCGTCCCCTGCATCCTATCCGGACAGCGCTGCCGTCGAGCCGGTCGCGCTCGGCTTTGACGTACCGGAGATCGGTGGCTATGACGATTTCGTCTGTACGCTGTCCGCCGCGCTTCTGGACGGCACGGCAAATCACAATCTGTCCCCGCTGAGCGTCTATATCGCGCTCGCAATGGCAGCCGAGGGCGCGAACGGACAGACGCTTGCGGATCTTTTGAACCTTCTCGGCTGTTCGGATCTCGACGCGCTGCATACGCGCACAGGCAACATGATCACAAAGCTCTCCCGAAAAACCGAGACCGGCGAGGTGAAGCTTTGCAATTCGCTGTGGATGTCGGACGTGTTTCCGCTTTCCGGATCGTATCGGAACAGTCTTGCTGAGCTCTATCAGGCGGACGCGGAAACCGTGCCGTTCGGCACAGAGGCGGCAGGAAAGCGCATTGCGGCGTGGATCGGGGACAAAACGAACGGGCTGATCACGCCCGCACCGGAAGCGATGCAGTTCGACGCCCTGACCCTTGCGGTGCTTTTGAATACGGTCTATTTCCGCGATCAGTGGGCATGGCGGTTTTATGAAAGTGAGAACAAACCCGGCACGTTCACCTGTGCAAACGGCACGGAAACGAACGTCGATTTCATGCATCGGCTTTTGAAGGACGCATACGTTTATCGCGGTGACGGCTTTCTGCGTTGCTCACTTCCGTTCGAAGGCAGGGGATATATGACCTTTGTCCTGCCGGACGAAGGAATCGCCCTTGATACGCTTTTGGGAACGCCGGAGAAGCTCCAGGCGCTGCTGGAGAGCGGTGCGCGGATGGACGCCGACGTCGATCTGCTGCTGCCGAAATACTCGATTTCGGATCAGTTTGAGCTCAGTGACGTGCTTTGTTCGCTTGGATTGACGGATGCGTTTACAAACAACGCCGATTTTTCCGGCATGTCGGACATGCAGCCGCGGCTCGACCGTGTGTTTCAGGAGACGGTTCTTGAACTAAACGAGCTCGGCGTCGAAGCGGCGGCCTATACGAGCATCGACGCGCCGGGTGAAGCCGCGCCGTGGGACACGGAGCCGACGCCGCTGCCGCTGATCGAGTTCCATCTCGACCGCCCGTTCCTGTTCATCATTTACGCAGGATCCATACCGCTCTTCATCGGCACGGTCACGAATCCCTCCGCGGGAGAATAACCGAAACAGAAAGCAAGGCGCGCCTCTCCGGTACGGACAGGCGTGCTTTTTGCAACCGAACGGTGTGATACGCGGTATTATAAGCAAATGACGAAAGGAAACACCCCCATGAAACGACTGATTTGCATCCTTTTTGCGGCGCTGCTGCTTTGCGCATGCACGGTAACCGGCACACCGGCCGCCCCGGTGACCGAGCCGACCGAGCCCACCGCAGCGCCGGAACCGCTGCCCGATTTCCCCGTTCCCGAGATCACGGGTTACGCGGGCTTTTCCGACGTGCTTTCCGCAAAGCTTCTGGACGGCACGCAGAACAAGAATCTTTCGCCGATCAGCGTATACCTTGCGCTCGCGATGACCGCGGAAGGCGCAAAGGGCGAAACGCAGGCGGACATGCTGAAGCTTCTCGGCTGCTCGTCAGTGGAAGAGCTGCGCGGCATCTGCGGCGCAATGCTCGAAACGCTCTCGTTCGACACGGAGGACAGTACGCTTGAGATCGCGGATTCGATCTGGATGGCGGATCGGAACGGCACGCTGACGTTCCGTGAGGACTATCTGAAAGCGCTCGCCGACGTCTACCGTTCCGAAGCGAACGCCGTGGACTTTGCAAATGCGGAAACCGGCAGGCAGATCGCGGCGTGGATCACCGAGCACACGCGCGGCAAGATCAAAATCTCCGAGGACGCGATGCAGTTTTCTCCCGAAACGGTCGCGGTGCTGATCAATACGATCTACCTGAAAGCCGCGTGGCTCGATCCGTTCTATGAAAGCGCAACCGAAGCGGGCACGTTTTTCGGCGTCGACGGTGAGACGACCGCAGACTACATGAACCGCAAAGACGCCGGCGCAACGATCGTGAAGGGCGACGGATTCCTGCGCTATTCCCTGCCGCTTTTCGGCGTCGGACGCATGACGTTCATTCTGCCGGACGAGGGGACCGCGCTTGCTGACCTTCTCGGCACGCCGGAAAAGCTGCATACGCTTCTGTACGACGGCGAAGAGCTGCGCGCGGACGTCCTTGTCAAACTGCCGAAATTCAGGTTTCAGGATCGGTTTGACCTGAACGAGCCGCTGAAGGCGCTCGGCATCGGGATCGCATTCTCCGACGAGGCGGACTTCTCCGGCATGTGCGACCGGTTCGCAAGCATCTCGAGCGTGCTGCAGGAATCCTTCATCGGCGTCGATGAGAAGGGCGTCGAAGCGGCGGCGTATACGATGGTCGCGGTGAATGAAGCCTGCGCCCTGCCCGAGGACCTGCCGGAGATCGAGTTTTACCTCACCCGCCCGTTCCTCTACGTGATCGAATCACGCGACGGCACGGCGCTGTTTATCGGCACGGTGACCGCGCCCACGAACGCAGAATAACCCCTGCCCCCGTGTTCCGGTTTTGCCCCCTCAAAGCCGGAAGCGTTAAAAAGGAGCCGTCTTCGGACGGCTCCTTTTGCGTTTTTGGGAATTACCGGTCGCGATAGAGCGCGACGAGGTTTTTGAGCACCTTGACGCTGAGATCCATGCCCTCGACCGTGATGTGCTCATACGGCCCGTGGAAGGCGTAGCCGCCGGTGCCGAGGTTCGGGCACGGCAGACCCATGAAGCTCAATCGCGCGCCGTCCGTGCCGCCGCGGATGGGCTGTACCTTGGGCGTGACGCCCGCAAGCTCCATCGCCTTTTTCGCGTTTTCGATCAGGTGCATGCACGGCTCGATCTTTTCCTTCATGTTGCGGTACTGCTCGCGGATAGCGAGCGTGACCGTGCCTTCGCCGTACGCTGCGTTGACGACCTCGGCGATCTTTTCAAGCGTGACCTTGCGGCGGGTGAAGCTTTCGAAGTCGTGATCGCGGATGATGTAGGAAAGCTTTGCCGTCTCCGTGGTACCGGAAAGGTCCGTGAGATGCCAGAAGCCCTGATAGCCCTCCGTGTCGCGCGGGGTCTGCCCCTTCGGAAGCATGCCGTTGATCTCGCAGGCAACGAGCAGCGCGTTGATCATTTTGTTTTTCGCTTCGCCCGGATGCACGTTGAAGCCGTTGATCGTAAACGTCGCGGCCGCCGCGTTGAAGTTCTCGTATTCCAGCTCGCCCTCGGCGCCGCCGTCGCAGGTGTAGCCGAAGTCCGCGTCGAACCGCGCGACGTCGAAGTGGTCCGCGCCGCTGCCGACCTCCTCATCCGGCGTGAAGCAGACGGAGATCTTTCCGTGCGGCATGCCCTCGTTGATGATCTCCTCGAGCATGGTGACGATCTCCGCAACGCCCGCCTTGTCGTCCGCGCCGAGTAACGTCGTGCCGTCGGTGACGATCAGCGTGCGGCCCTTTAAAGACGCAAGATGCGCAAACGTCGCGTTGTCAAGCGTTCGTCCGCTTGTACCGAGCATGACGTCGCCGCCGTCGTAGTTTTCGATGATGTGCGGCTTCACGTTCTCGCCCGAAAAGTCCGGCGCGGTGTCCATATGCGCGATAAAGCCGAGCTTTGCCGCGTTCTCATATCCCGGCGTTGCGGGGAGCGTCGCGTACACATAGCACATATCGTCGACCGCGGCGTCGTGAACGCCGATCGCGTGAAGCTCCTCCACCAGCATGTTCGCAAGATCAAACTCGCGCTTTGCGGTCGGGACCGTGGTGCTCTCCTCGTCGCTCGTCGTGTGCACGACGACGTAGTTCAGTAACCGTTCGTATGCTTTCATAATCTGCTCCTTTCGGTGTTATCCTCTGCTGCCCATGACCTTGACGGTGAATCTTCTGGAACGCGGACCGTCGAACTCCGCAAAATAGACCGCCTGCCACGTCCCGAGCACCGGCTCGCCGTCGTCAATCATGATCGTGACGCTGCTGCCGATGACGCTTGCCTTCAGGTGCGCCGCGCTGTTGCCCTCCGCGTGGCGAAACTCCGCGCGGTCCGGATAGGTTTTGTTCAGCGCGAACAGCAGATCGTTTTTCACGTCCGGATCGGTGTTTTCGTTGATCGTCACGCCCGCGGTGGTGTGCGGACAGTAGACGGTCATCATTCCGTCGAACACGCCGCTCTGTCGGCACGCGTCCCGAACCTGTTCCGTAATGTCGATAAAGCCCTCCTTCGGGGTTTCCAAACGGTATTCGTAAAGCATGGATCCGCCTCCCTTTCTTTTGTTTTATTGTACCATTTCCGAAGCGTTACCGCAAGTATAAAAAGAGGACGGCCAATGCCGTCCGCAAAATTTGGCCGATCAGGAGATCAGACCCGCAAGCCAGCCGAGACCGATCCCGCTGAGCCACGCAGCCAGATTGTCCGTGACTCCGCGCAGCACGCCGGTCACAAGGATGACGACCGCGATCAAAATCAGCGCGAGCACGAGCAGCGCCCAGCACCAGTACGACCGCGCGAAGTTCTTGCGGTTGACGTTCTTCCCCGCAAACGACAGGACGATCAGCAGAATGAACCCGATGACCGGGATCGAGAAAAGCAGACCGTATCCGAAATACGCCCAGGGACCGAGCGGGTGGTTCTCCTCCGGCACGACGGGCTCCGGCGCCGGCGTAAACAGCCGCTCATCCACCGCCGCGCGCACGGGTTCCGGCGCTCTGACGGGTTCCGGCGCTCTGACGGGTTCCGGCGCTCTGACGGGTTCCGGCGCTCTGACCGGCTCCGGCTCCGCGACGGGCTCGGGTTCCATGACCGGCTCCGGCTCCGCGACGGGCTCCGGTTCCATGACCGGCTCGGACTCCTTCACATTCGGTATGTTCGGTATGATGACCGGCTGTCCGCAACTCGAACAGAACTTTGCGCCGTCCGGCAGTTGTTTCCCGCAGTTGCTGCAAAACATTGTTATGTACCTCCTGTTTGATAGCGGGCGTTTTCACGTCCGTGTTACTATATATTATATTGCCGCTTTTCCGCGCTGTCAAGAGAGGCGTTTTTCAACACGATATATGGTGAATTTCTTTACAATCGTAAAGAAATTGTTGCAATATATCGTCGCGAATGGTAGAATGATACCGTATTTTGCGGAACGCCGCAGCGATGCGCGTTTTACCGCTACAGAGGGGGATCAAAATGATACCGGAATCCTTTCGCGTCTGCTATGACCGGCTTTGGGCGCTTTTGCGCAGCCGTAAAATGAAAAAAAAGGATCTGCAGTCTCTGACGCAGCTGAGCTCCGCGGTGATCGCAAAGCTCGGCAAGGGCATGCCCGTCCATCTCAATACGCTTCTCAAGATCTGCAGCGTGCTGCACTGCTCGCTGGACGACATCGTGGACGTTTCCGCGTCCATGCCGGAACGCAGCTGAGGTGCGCGCCATGCAGACAATGACATTAAGCGGCGCGCTGTACGCCGGCATGATTTCGGGCGGTGCGGACCATCTCGGCTGCTACCGCAAGGCGGTCAACGATCTGAACGTCTTCCCCATTCCCGACGGCGACACCGGCGACAACATGC
The DNA here is from genome assembly GCA_017524445.1 of Clostridia bacterium. Lineage (GTDB taxonomy): Bacteria > Bacillota > Clostridia > Christensenellales > CAG-138 > UBA3792. Next base: position 28,494 of record JAFXVP010000013.1, read on the forward strand.
TCGCGACGGTGTATTCCGGCGCGGACGCGGTCGAACGCGACACCGAAGCGGACCTTGCGACCGTCGCGGACCGCAGCGCGCACGGGATGCTTTTAGGCGCGCGCGGAAACTCCGGCGTGATCCTGTCCCGCATCTTCTCCGGCATCAACAAGGGCTTTGCGGGCGTACGCGAGGCGAACCTTGCCGTGATCTCGCACGCCATGGAATGCGGCGTGGAGGAGGCGTACCGCGCAGTGCCCGTCCCGGTCGAGGGTACGATCCTGACGGTCTTCTCGGACGGCGTGCGCTACGCGAACGGACGCATTGCCGATGATTCCACGCTCGAAACGTATTTTACCGACCTGCTCGGCGAGATGCAGCGTTCTTTGGAACGCACGCCGGAGCTGCTTCCCGTATTGCGCGAAGCGGGCGTGGTCGATTCCGGCGGCGCGGGGCTCATCTACATCTTCGAGGGCATGCTCCGCTCGCTCGCGGGTGAAACGGTCGAGCGTGCCGAAGTCCGCACCGAAACAAAAAAAGCCGATCTCGACGCGTTCGGCGCGGACAGCGTGCTCGAATACGGCTACTGCACCGAATTTTTGCTTCGGCTCCAGAACGCGAAGGGCGATCCGGAAGCGTTCGATCTCCCTGCGTTCGTCGAATACCTCAACAGCGTCGGCAATTCGGTCGTCGCGTTCCGCGAGGGCTCGATCCTGAAGGTGCACGTGCACACGATGCGCCCCGGCGATATCCTGAACCGCTGCCAGCGCTACGGCGAGTTTCTGACGCTCAAGGTCGAGAACATGTCCCTGCAGCACAACGAGACGGAGCTGCCGGAGGTCACCGTTACCGCGCCGAAGCCGCGCAAGAAGGCCGGCATCGTCGCCGTCGCGGCGGGCGCGGGGCTCAAGGAGACCTTCCTCGAACTCGGCACGGACGTCGTGATCGACGGCGGGCAGAGCATGAACCCGAGCACCGCGGATTTTCTCGACGCGTTCGACCGCACGAACGCGGACGTGATCTACGTCTTCCCGAACAACGGCAATGTGCTGATGACCGCAAAGCAGGCGAAGGACCTCTACCCCGCCTCCGATATCCGCGTGCTGAACACGCACACAGTCGGCGAGGGCTACGCCGCGATCTCCATGATGGATCCCGACGCGGGCGAGCCCGACGAGGTCGTTTCGGAGCTTGACGAGATCATCCGTTCCATAACGACCGGCTTTGTTTCCCGCGCGAGCCGCAATGCCGAAAAGGACGGCGTACACGTGCGCGAGGGCGATTTCATCGGCTTTATCGGCGACACGATCTACGTCAACGACTGCGACGCGGTCGATACGGCGATGCAGCTTTCTAAAGAAATGCATGTGGAAAACTGCGGCGTGCTGCTGCTGCTTGTGGGGCAGGACGCGCCGAAACCCGAAGCCGACGCGCTCTTTGCCGCGCTTACCAAATCGTACCCCAGAACGGAGGTCATCCGCATCGACGGCGGACAGCCCGTTCACCAATATATTTTAGTAGGAGAATAACCAATGCTGACACTGTTTACCGACACCGATACCGACTTCACCCCGGAAATTGCGAAAGAATACGGCTATAAGCTGATCTCCATGCCGTACAGCATCGACGCGAAGACGTTCTGGCCCTATGAGGACCCCGAAACGATCGATCTGCACGCGTTCTATGACGGCCTCCGGAACGGCGTGCTGCCCACGACCGGCGGCATCTCCGCGGAGCGCTATAAGAACTACTTCCGTCCCGAATTCGAGAAGGGCAACGACATCCTCTACGTCCACTTCTCCGCTGCGATGACGATCACCTTCCGCGCGATGGACGAGGCGGTCGCGGAGCTTTTGAAAGAATTCCCGGAACGCAGGTTTTATCACATCGACACCAAGGGCATCACGATCGTGAGCTTTAACATCGTCCGCGAGATCGGCGACATGATCAAGGCGGGCAGGACCGTCGACGAAGTGCTCGCGTGGGCGGACCGTGAGGTCCTGCACTTTGCGCAGTACTTCTTTGCGGACGATCTCAAGTTCTTCAAGCGCAGCGGCCGCGTTTCCGGCATCGCGGCGACGATGGGCACGCTCGTCGGCATCCGTCCGATCATCTGCATGAACGACGAGGGCAAGATGGTCAGCATCGGCAAGGAGCGCGGCAGAGCGAACGCGATGGACCGTCTCGTAAAGGTCGTCGAAGAACTCGGCGACGACATCAAGAACCATCATTTCATCGTCGGGCATACCGACGCGCCGGAGCTTGCCAAAGAACTTGCGGACATGCTGCACAAGCGCTTCGGCGACGATCTCAATATCGAGACCGTCGTGACGAACCCGACCGCCGGCAGCCATTGCGGACCGAACGGCGTCGGCGTGAGCTTCCACGCAAAGAGCCGCACGTAATCGGAGGAACGCATGGTTACGGTCAAAGAGGTCAAAACGAAAGCGGAACAAAAGGCGTTTCTGGACTTCCCGCTCGATCTGTACCGCGATAACCCGAACTTCGTCCCGCCGCTGTACGGCGACGAAAAGAAGATCTTCTCGAAAAACTACGTCTACAACGACACCTGCGAGACCGGCTACTGGCTCGCGTACCGGGGCGGCAAGGTCGTCGGGCGCATCTCGGCGATTTTGCAGAAGGCGTCGAACGAAAAGCACAACGAAAAGCGCGTGCGCTTCACCCGCTTCGACGCGATCGACGACGCGCAGGTCGCAGCCGCGCTGTTCGGCGCGGTCGAGCAGTTTGCCAAGGATCGCGGCATGAACGCCGTCTGCGGTCCTTTGGGCTTTTCCGATCTCGAACGCGAAGGACTTCTGGTCGAAGGCTTCGATCAGCTTTCTACCTTTGAAGAGCAGTACAACGCGGAATACTACGGCAGATTGATCGAGGGCTGCGGCTACGCAAAGGAGGTCGACTGGGTCGAATCGAAGCTGACCGCGCCCGCGCCGGAGACCGCCGCAAAGCTCAAAAAGCTCTCGGAGCAGGTGCTGAAAAAATACAGCCTGCGCATCGGCGAGGCAAGGAACGTCAACGACTTTCTGGATCGCTACAAGGACGGCTTCTTCGATCTTCTGGACGTCGCGTATGAGGACATCTACGGCACGGTGCCGTTCACGCCCGGCATGAAGAAGATGATGATCGACAACTTCCGGCTCATCATCGACCTCGAGCACGTCGTCTGCATCCTGAACGAAGAGAACAAGGTCGTCTGCCTCGGGCTCTGCTTCCCGTCGATCGCAAAGGCGGTGCAAAAGAGCCGCGGTCATCTTACCCCCGCCGCGATCGTCCGGCTTCTCATGGCGATCAAGCGTCCGAAGATCATCGACCTCGGACTGATCGCGGTCGCGCCGGAATACGTGAACACCGGCATCCCGGCGGTCATCGCCGCCGCACTTGCGGACATGCTCAACGATCCGAATATCGAATACGCGGAAACGAACCTGAACCTCGAGGACAACATGCAGATCCGCAACCTCTGGAAGCGTTTCAACGCGGTCCAGCACAAGCGCCGCAGGGCGTATCTGAAAGAGCTCGACTGATTCTGCAAGCATAACAAAAGCCCCGAAGCCGGGGCTTTATTTTGTATCGTTTGTTACGCGGCTTCCGAGAGCCCGTATTTTTCGAGCAGCTCGTCGTAGCGGTCGATCGCGCTTTTCAGCCGCTCCTCCATCTTCTCCGCGGGACAGAGCCCGTCCGCGTCATAGAGAAGTCCCATAAAGGCGAGCGGATACACCACCGGCGGGTGCTGTAAATCCAGAAGCGGCAGACCGCGCAGCTGACTGACCGACTGATAGACGAGGTCGACCGTGATATAGCTCTTGCCTGCCGCGTCGCTCCAGCGGCAGAACACCACCTTGCAGCCGATCGGCGTCTTGCTTTCGATCGCATCCGGCAGTTCGTAGTCCGCAACGCCCAGCGCCGCAAGCACGCTGCCGACGTTGGAATCGTGACCGCACAGGAAGGTGAACTTTCTGCCCGGCGTCATCAGCTCCCGATAGATCTCCTGCAAAAGCGGATGCGCAACGTTTGCCGCGATATCCGGCGCGGTAAAGAGTACGTCGCCGTACAGGTCCTTTGCTGCGGAGATCTCCTTCCACTGCTCCTGCGTCAGCGTTTTGCCGAACGCGGCGTGTTCGTCGTCCGCCTCATAATACTGCAGCACAAGCGCGTCGCTGACGGAGCAGGCAGTTTTCAGAGAGCCCTTTACGCCCGGCTCCGCGTTCTCGTTCAGCACAAATTCGGAATCGTCCGTCATAAAGCCCGTCGTTTTTCCGTTCTTCCAATCCTCGGAATCCCGGATGTCGATGACGTCCTCGATGAGCCGGTAATTGTCGGCAAGCTCCGCAATATCGTCCGCAAAGCGGTCGTTGATCTCCTTGATCATATCCTCGCGGTACTGATCGGTCATGAACGTCAGCTGCGGCGTGAAGACGGGATCCATCGTGTCGAACTCGCCGTGATGCTCGATCTCCGTGTCGGCGGCAGGGAACAGTCCTGCGCTGAAGAACTTCGCGGTGGCAAGCGTGCGCTGCTTCGAGTTCGCGTAGATGCGGACTGCGCCGTCCTCCGGCAGCCAGTTTTCGGGGATCAGCCCTTCAGCTTCCATCCATTTGCGGAAATACTGTCCCATCTCCGTTTCCAGAACGCCGCCGCGGATCGAAAGCTGGCTCGGGTTCGACGACCAGGAGAACCACTCGTGCGGCGTCAGCGTGTCCAGCGCGGACCCCTTGCCGCTCATAGGCGAACGAATGTTGTGACGGCTCAGGATCACCACCTGTTCGAGCGTATACCCCTCGCGGTGCAGCAGCATGCCGGACAGCTCGCCTTCCGAAGCGGACTGTGCCTCCCTGGGCTGCGCCTTGGCATTGAATGCGCCGGACACATACAATACCTGCACAAGCAATACGCACACCAACAGAACGGAAACGATCGCAAGCAGGATCTTCAGCGTTTTTTGTTTCATCGTTGTCTCCCTTCTCCTCATTCATATCGCGAAAACAGGCTGCATCGTTCTGCACGATTTGATTTATTGTACCACCGCGTTCGGTCAGCGTCAATCCGTTTATCCCGCACGCGGATCCTTTGGACTTCCCCGACAAGAATATATCATTCCGAAACGCCCGCCGCATCTTGCAAAACCGCGGCGGGCGTGATACTATCTTGACGTATGCGAAGAACGCACAATCCGACCGAAAATCCATGGAGGCAAACATGAAAATCTCGCAGAAAGCGCTGGAATGCAACCTTTCCCCGATGCGTAAATTCCATCCCTACGCGGTGGAAGCGGCAAACAAGGGCAAGACGATCTATCATCTGAACATCGGTCAGCCCGACATCGAGACGCCGCCCGCCTATTATGAAGCGATCCGCAATTTCAGTAACCCCGTTCTGGAGTACGCCGCTTCCCCGGGCATGCCGGTTCTTATCAAGGCGGTGCAGAAGTACTATGAAAAGCTCGGCATTCACTATGAGGAAAGCGACATCCTGATCACCACCGGCGGCAGCGAAGCGCTGCAGATGCTGATGCTTTCCATTCTCGATCCCGGCAGCGAGGTCATCATTCCCGAGCCGTTCTATCCGAACTACAACACGTTCGTCCGCTCGGCAGGCGGCCGCATCCGTCCGATCACCACCTCGCCCGAGGGCGGTTATCGCTACGCGTTCCGCGACAAGCTCGAAGCCGCGTACAACGAGAACACCCGCGCGATCATGTTCACGAACCCCGGCAACCCGACCGGCGTGGTTCTGAGCCCCGAAGAGCTCCGCACGATCGCGGACTTTGCAAAGGCGCACGACCTCTTTGTCATCGGCGACGAGGTCTACCGCGAGTTTGTCTACGGCGGCGAAAAGCTCGCCACCATCGGTCAGTTCCCGGAATTAGCCGAAAACGCGGTCGTCATCGACTCCGTTTCCAAGCGCTTCTCCGCCTGCGGCGCGCGCATCGGCGCGATCATCACCCGCAACAAGGCGCTGCAGCAGAACCTTTTGAAGTTCTGTCAGGCGCGTCTGTCCGTCGCGACGCTCGATCAGATCGCGTCCGCGGCGCTCTATGACGTCGGTCCCGAATACTTCGAGGCGGTCCGCAGGGAGTACAAGCTCCGCCGCGACACCTGCTATCAGAAGCTACTCGAGATCCCCGGCGTGGTCGTCAAGGACCCGGAAGGCGCGTTCTACATGATGGCGGCGCTGCCCGTGGACAACGCGGACACGTTCCAGAAGTGGCTTCTGACCGACTTCGACGACAACGGCGACACGGTCATGTTCGCGCCCGGCGAGGGCTTCTACGCAACGCCCGGCAAAGGGCTGAACGAGATCCGCATCGCGTACGTTCTGAAGCAGGACAAGCTCGAACGCGCAATGGATCTTCTGGCGCTGGGCATCAAGGCGTACAACGCCTGCCACTAACAAGCGGCTGTCGTTAACGGCGCCGGACCATTTGCGGCGATGATAATCAAATTCACCTTGTATGAAAAAAGGGCTTACCGCCCTTTTTTTGATTTGTTCGCCGCAAATTAGCCGTCGTTTTCACCGCTTCGCATACCTTAGTATAGCCTCGCGGCGAAAACGCGACTTCCGACACCATTCTCAACAGCCTTTTCCGGCACGAAAGGCGGTCGTTCGACCGCCTTTTTGTATTATTCACAACGGGACCTCATCCGTCTGCTTCGCAGACACCTTCCCCATGCTGTCCGCAGGGGAAGGCATTTGGATCGCGTACACGAAGGCTTCCCCCCTTGGTGGGGAAGCTCCGCGTAGCGGTGATGAGGAGGTGTTCATCCGTCCGTATTCCCGATCGTGACATGGGGACTGTCCCCTTGTTTTACATCACGTTCTCAAAAGTTGTCAAGAGAACAACCATGCTCCGGCGAGCGGACACATATACACCATGTGGACGAAATATCGAATTCATCCCACGCTAACCGTCCCTTTGACACTCATGACACAGTCCCCTTGTCACCGTCTTAACCATTCTGTATCATTACATGATAATTACCTTGGCTATCACGCACAAATAGCCAATCGATAAACCCTGTCATTGCCCCATTTTTCCCTGTCGCAAACATATCATATCCAACAATGAACTCCATTGGTTCTTCTTGCACCCAATTAAGATCCTGTGGAAAGCGACACAAAACAGGATAATCATCAAATCCATACACATAAGGAGCATCGACCTCATATATAGTTTCCTTTTGAAATATCAACGGATGATATACATCTACAAGTTTTCTTTGAAACGTTTGAAACACATTGTCATATTCATTCGCATCGAATACCAAGTCGATTGCGCAAAAACCGTTTTGGGAATTATAATGGTATCGATTCACCTTTGTATTATCAGGCAGATCGAATCCCATAATTTCCTTAAACTTCTGTTTCGCTTCCATATCTGTTTTCATTTTCGGATAAATAATGAAAAACCCGGTTACCAGCACAAGAAGCATGATTGCAGCGATTATCAGAATCCATTTTCGTTTCATATTACTTACCTCCTTACTTTGTCTCCGGCGTACCGTTCCAGGTAGTAATAAGCGAGTTATTTATTTTTTCTTTTCACAATGGGACCTCATCCACCGCAAGCGGTCCGGATCACATTCCGCTTCGCTTCATTACATAGGTGCCGTCGCGCGTCAGGTCGCGCGTCGCCATCTCTTCCCCATGCTGTCCGCAGGGGAAGGCATTTGGATCGCGTACACGAAGGCTTCCCCCCTTGGTGGGGAAGCTCCGCGTAGCGGTGATGAGGGGGTGTTCATCCGTCCGTATTCCCGATCGTGACGCGCATTTCGTTGCTTCTTTCATCGTAATACGCACGTTCCGGTATGCCGAGTATCTGAAACGCGTTTTCGACATATGCTGTACAGACCCAAAGCTCGTCACCGGACCGCTGCCGCTTGAAATCGCTGCCCGTGTCTCCCGGGGCAAGCGTAAAATAGTTATACCACGGTTTGTCCGGATTGATGAGCGTATGTGCATTGAGATCAAGAACAAGCCAAAGCGAACCGTCCCTTCTGATCTCGACCGTATCGCCGTTCACTTCCGTTTCACAGCCGATGCCGCGGAACAGCGCGGTGACCGGGATCATCAGATGTATCTCGCCCTTTGCGTATTCCCGGAAGACCGAATCGACCGGCACTTCCTGCCCGTTCACGATCAAGCGGTAGCTCACCCGTGTCGCCTCGATGGTACTGCCGTCCGCAAGCGTCAGCGTCATGGCGTCCGTGTCCGTATTCAGCTCCGCCGTCCTGACGATCGTCTGATCGGAGAAGGTGAGCAAAACGATATTGCGGCTTGTCATGTTCCATGCATAGTGCGCGCGGATATCCGCGTCTCCGAACCTTTCAAGGATGCGCGCCGTGCCGTCGTCGAACAGTTCCAGATACAGGAACGGAACATCGTCCGTCTCCCAGACGCCGGTTTCCGGTCCAAGCGCATAGCTTGAATCGTGATAGTACGGTGCTTTCTTCCAGCAGATCGTATAGACGCCCCACGCGCTGTCTTCGTACACCGGTTCCAGCGTTGAGCCGCCTTTTTCGTACATCATCTTTACGATCCGCTGACCGTCTTCCGCAAAAACGAGTTCTGTCGAATAATACCCGCTGTCGTTCGTCCATTGCAGAGAGACATGAAAGATCGAATCATCCCACCAAAGGTTATAATCCCCGCTGTCCGGAAGATCCAGAAACGCATGAATCGCATCCGTCATCGACGCATACGGATGATCCAAATCCGCAAAGCCGTTATCCTTGACCGGATATACGACGCCGTTATCGATCTCGCCGTGCTCCGGCGATTTCATATCCTCCGCCACCGCCAAAAGCAGCGTGCGGTTTTCCTCATAAAAGCGCATCATTGCACCAACTGCCGCATTCTCGTCCGCAAAGGTCGCACTCGCATACGGCAGCGGTTCGCCCGGCTCCGGTTCTGCCCCGCCCGGCTCGGGGGGCTCGATGGGTTCTGTCGCTTTTGCTGCCGCCGCGGGCGTCTGTTCGCTTTGCGCATCCGGCGCATCGGCGCCTTTCGCGCACGCGGAAAGCAGGAGCATTGCCGTCAGTAAAAGGATGATCCGTTTCTTTTTCATGCGTTCCACCGCTCCGATCCTTCCACCTTGATCGTTTTGGCAATGGAGAAGAACAGCTCCTCCAGTTCGGATGCGTCCGCTTCCCGGCAAAGGAATTGCACCAGATAAAATGCTTTTTCTCCCTTGAACGCAAAATTCCATCCGCACATTCCGTCCCGTTGATAGCGATAGAAGACCAATCCGTCCTTTTCCTCGGGCTTCGCATCGGTCTTGTTGTTTTTGATAACGCCCGCGATATATTCCACGACCGTCTCATTCTCCCATCCCTTTTTCAGCGTGAACGGTTCGATCTTGAGCATAACCGCGCCGAAATACGCCGTGTAGTATCCGTCAAAGCCCATCTCGCTCTTCTGTTCGGAAAACTGTTCGGTCAGCGTGATCTGATACCCGTCTCCGGCAAATACCTTGCTTTTCCCGTACTTGCCGTTCAGAATGCCCGTTTCGCTCGGCGCAAAATCTCCGTTTATCGCAAGAAATTGCTTCACAATGCTGTCAAAGTCCGCCGTGCCTGCTTTTGTCAGGGAGGAAGCGGCAAGAAACATGGTATTCGTGCCGATGGTGTTCAGCTTTGCGATGCAGATATAGGAATCATAATTCCTGTTATAATAATGCACGCTCACGATGCCCGGCGCGATCTCGACGGATTCCGCCGTATCGAAGTCCTCCGGCTTGTCGTCCCACCCGTCCGCTGCAAGATACCAAGTCAGAAGATCCTGCCCGTTCAGCATGCTATCCGCGACTAGATAATAGTCCATATCCGTAAGCCCGACCGTTTGCAGCGCGACCATGTCGAGCTTCAAAAGCGCTTCTTCCGTTGCGGAAAGCTTTTGATCCGTAACCGCCTGAACCTCGAACGTTTCCGGGAACAGGCAGGTATACCCCTGCCACGTCTGCGTTTTCAGTTGAAGCTTCGAATGCTCCTCAGCTTCCTCTGTACTCGTATCCCGTTCCCACAGCAGCGTCAATCCCTCTTCCGTCAGGGACAACTGATCCCCCTTGATCGTGAAGATCATTGTCTCGCCGCTGACGATCAGTTTATCACCGTCAATGACGTAGGTGAATGCCTGCGCCGTTTTTTCTCCCTGTATGTCCCAATATGTAAGCCCGTTGCCGTCTGAAAGGAATGTATAAGTGGCTTCATACTTTCCTGCCGCGATCAAGGCGTTGATGATCGCGATCTGACCGGACAGCGAATTGTCCTCGCTCTCCATCGCTTTCAGCTTCCACGTGCCGATCAGCGCGTCCTCGGGCTCCGGCTCGGGTTCCGGTTCGGGCTCCGGTTCCGTCGGCTCAGTCGGCTCGGTCGGCGATTCCGGTTCCGTCGGCTCGATGGGTTCCGGTTCTGCCCCGCCCGGCTCGGGGGGCTGGAACTCGGGCTCCGGCTCGGTTGGCTCCTGCGGCTCCGGCTCGGTTGGCTCATATGGCTGATCTGCGGGCATGACCGGCTGCTCTATGGGCATGGCCTCCGGGGCCATTCCTTTAAAAAGACCGCCCGTGCCGACGAGCAGCGCGACGACAAGGACCACGGCTGCCGCGGATACCGCGGTGAGACCGTACGCAAGCCAGCGGTGCGCGCGCTTCACCGGCTGCGGATACTTTTGCGTCGCTTTGGTGATCGTCTTTTTCGGTTCCTTTTGCGTTCCGTTCAGCGCGACGTCAAAGCGCGCCTGTGCCTCCTCGGGGATGGGCTCGGCGTCCGAAGTCAGCGCGCTGCCCTGCTCCTCGGCTTCCTGTATGATCGCTTCTTTGAGAAGCTTTTCAAAATCCTTATTCCGCATAGCCGTCCTCCCTGCAAAGCGCAAGCACCGCGCGCCGCGCGCGCATCAGGTACACGCGCACGGAGCTTCTTTTGACGCCGAGCGCCTTTGCGATCTCGCCGTCGCTCATGTCCAGCAGATACTTATACCGCAGTACGTCCTTTAAGCTTTCGGGCAGCTTCAAAAACGCCGCCTTGACCTCGGCGACGGTCAGGTTGCCGATCGCGCGTTCCTCGACCGAAGCGGTTTCGTCCGGCACGTCGAGCGCGTCCGTCGGCGTTGCCTGCGTGCCGTCCTTTCTCAGCCGGTTCAGCGCGTTCCGCTTTGCCGCGGTCATGAGATAAACCGCGCGGGCGTGCTCGGGCAGGGCTTTCAGCGTGTCGATCTTTTTGATGCAGCGCACGAACGCGTCCTGCACGGCGTCCTCCGCGGCGCTCTGCTCGCGCACGATCGCAAGCGCCGCGCGCTTCATGCGGTGATAGTTCGACGCGAACAGATCGGAAAGTAAAGCGCGGTCCGCTTCGCTGTCCAGAATCAGCAGCAGTAAAATCATCGATTAAATGTCCCCCTTTGACCTCTTTGTCTCTATATAGACAATCCGGCGGGCAGATTTGTTACATCGGTTTTGGAAAAAATTTTGCGGATCATAAGGCACGACCCGAAAAGATGCCTGCGTTTCAAGCGACTACCCCTCAGTCTCCTTCGGAGCCAGCTCCCCTGACAAGGGGAGCTCAGGATCGTGTCGGTGGAGCGACAATCCCCCTATGAACCGAGCAAACACCTCATCACCGCTCCGCGGAGCTTCTCCTCAAGGAGAAGCCTTTTTTTCTTGCCTTCCCCTTGATGGGGAAGGTGCCGTAAGGCGGATGAGGTGGTACGCAGAAAAGCGCAAGCTTTTCGCGGATTCATGCATTGACGGCGAGGCCGTCATGAATTGCCCTGCGGGCATGAATTGTCCTTGCGGACATGAATTGCGCTTCGCGCATGAAACTATCACTCCTCCGCGTCCGGGGCGGAGAGGCGCTTGCGGAAAAAGTGGATCAAAAACGGGATCGAAACGAGACAGGTCAATAGGTCCGCCGCCGCCTGCGTCGCCGTGATGCCCTCGAGCCCGAAGAAATACGGCAGTACGAACACGAGCGGCACGAAGAAGATGCCCTGCCGGCAGGAGGCAAGGATCGTCGCGCCGACCGCGAAGCCGAGCGACTGATAGAGCTGGTTGACATAGGTGGAAAAGCCGAGGATCGGGATCGTGAAGCAGAGGAACCAAAGCATCGTGCTTCCGATGCGCACGACCTCCGGGTCGTCCCTGAACCACGCCATGAGCGGCGCGCGGAGGAAGAAGATCGCCGCGGCGATGCAAAGCCCGATGAGGGTCATGGAGACCGTCGCGTACCAGAAGACCTTTTTCACGCGCGAATAGCGCTTCGCGCCGAAGCAGTATCCCGCGATCGGCTGAAAGCCCTGCCCGACGCCGAGCACGATGTGCCGCACGAACATATAGAGCTTGTTCGCAATCGAGATCGCCGCGACCGCCGCCGCGCCGAACGGCGCCGCCTGGATGTTGAGGAGCGCCGAGGACAGGCTTGCCATGCCCTGCCTGAAAAGCGTCGGCACGCCCATGCGCACGATGCGCAGGTACACGGACGCCTTTTTCCCGATATATTTCGGACGGAGCTTGACGATGCTGCGGTCGCGGAAGAAGATGACCGCCATGATGACAAAGCTTGTGATCTGACTTAGCATCGTCGCAAGCGCCGCGCCCGCGATGCCCATTTTGAATGTAAAGATCAGAAGCGGGTCGATGAACAGATTCAGCACGCCGCCCGTGGTCATGGCGATCATCGAGTACGTCGCCTGCCCCTCCGAGCGCAGGATATTGTTCAGCACGAACGCCGACGTCATAAACGGCGCGGCGATCAGAATGAAGCACGCATAGTCCACGGCGTACGGAACGACCTCGTCCCGCGCGCCGATCAAGGATACCAGCGGACGCAGAAAGAGAAGACCGAGCACGCCGATCAACGCACCCGCGATCACGCTCATCAAAGCCGCGGAGGTGCCGACCTCGCTTGCGTCGTCCACGCGCTTCTGCCCGAGCATCGGCGAGATCAAACTCGTTGCACCCATGCCGATGCTGCCGCCGGTCGCCTGAATGATCGCCATCAGCGAAAAGACAACGCCGACTGCCGCGGACGCCGCCGTGTCGATCTTTGCGACAAAGTACGTGTCCGCGGTATTGTAAATGACGGTGATGAGCTGGATCAGCACCGTCGGCGCCGCTTTTTTGAACAGCAGCCGCCCGATCGGCTCGGTCAGCATCTCAAACCGCTGCTGCTCGCTGCTTACCTGCATGCCCCCTCCGAAATCCTTACCGTCCCGCTTCGATCGGCTCCCCTGCGCCGATCTCGTAATGATACTGCACGATGCCGAGATCGATCTGCGTGTACGGACCGGACAGCGCCCTGACCGTTGCCTTGCCGTCCTTCCACGTAAAGCGGAAGCGCTGCTGATTGATCGCGGTAGGCGCTTTTAATGCCGCCTCCACGCCTTTTCGGAACGATTCCGGCGCGTCGCCTTCGATCTCCGTCACGTCTGCAAAGGACTTGCTCCTGTGCGGCTTGCCGGGCTTTTGGGCGTAGCCGATCGAGACGATCGCGGCAAGCGCTTCGCCGTCGTTCAGAAGCTTTTTGACGTTCTTTTTCTTATACGAGCCCGCGATCCAGCAGGTAGAAAGCCCGAGCGTTTCACTGAAAAGCACGAGCCGTTCGCCCCAGTAGCCCGCAAGGCGGAAGAGCTCGTCCGTATCCGGTCCCGCGAGCATCAGATAGTTGTCGGCGTTTTCAAAAGCGCCGTAGCTTGCCCAAAGCCCCTTGACCGCGTTCGGATCGTTCAAAACGAGGCGGATAGAAAGCCCGCTTTCGGCATTGCACGCTTTGATCTCGTCCTCCAATGCGGCTAAAATCGCGCCGTCGATCGGGCGCTTGGTGTATTGGCGCACGGAATGCCGCGCGTCGATCGCTTCACGGATCGTCATGGATCTCATCTCCCTTGCTTTTCTGCTTCCATTATAATATGCCGCGGCGCGCCTTGTCAAACGGCAGGCGTTGCAAAATGTGACGGTTTTCGGTATAATGAAGAAAAACCGGGAGGCAGGTATGATCCGAAACGTCATCTTTGATATGGACGGGCTGATGTTCGACACCGAACGGCTCTACGTGCGCGCGCTCGAAGAGTACGTAGGACCGAAAACAGGCGTTGCGTTTCCGCGCGAAAACATCTTGAAAACGCTCGGCAGCAACCACGCGGATTTCGAGCGCATGTTCCCCGCGCTGTTCGGCACGGCGCTCCCGTTCGACGCCTGCTACGCCATGATCGCGGACTGGATGCAGAACGAGATGGAAACCCACGGCGTGCCGGTAAAGCCCGGACTGTACCCGCTGCTCGACGCGCTGAAAGCGGACGGGATCAAAATCGCGCTTGCGACCGGCACGAGCCGGTATATCGCTTTGGAATACCTCAGACGCACCGACACGCTCAAATACTTCGACGCGTTCGCGTTCGGCGATCAGGTCGCGCACGGCAAGCCGGACCCGGAGATCTTTCTGCTTGCGTGCAGACAGCTTTCCGCAAAGCCGGAGGAAACCGCCGTCTTCGAGGATTCGGTAAACGGTCTTCGGGCCGCGCACGCGGGCGGGTTCTTCAGCATCTGCGTGCCGGACCTTGTCGATCCGCTGCCCTGTCTCGATTTTACGCCGGACGCGGTGCTCTCTTCGCTCGACGAGGCGATCCCGCTGATCCGCTCGCGCAACGCCCGCGAAACGCGCCTGTCTGCGGATTGACTTTTTCTATACCGTTTCGTATAATGTATCCAATATCATGCGGAGTAATCGAATGAACCGAAACCTGAAAAAACTGATCTATGCGGCGCTCTGTCTTGCGCTGTGCATGGTGCTCCCGCTGTTGACCGGGCAGATCCCCGAAATCGGGAAGCGATTGAGCCCGATGCATATCCCCGTGTTCCTGTGCGGCTTTCTGTGCGGCTGGCCGTGGGGTCTTGCGGTCGGCGCGATCGCCCCGATCCTGCGCTCGTTTCTGTTCGGCATGCCCGCGCTCTATCCGGACGCGATCGTGATGTCGTTCGAGCTTGCGACCTACGGCGCGGTCGCCGGCATCCTGTACCGGGTCCTGCCAAGAAAGCCGTGGAGCGTCTACGTCGCGCTGATCGCGGCCATGCTCGCGGGGCGGCTCGTATGGGGTTTGGCAAAATGGGCGCTGCTGGGCTTAAACGGCACGCCGTTCACCCTGCAGATGTTCCTTGCCGGCGCGTTCGTGAACGCGGTCCCGGGCATTATCCTGCACATCGTCCTCGTCCCCGTTATCGTCCTTGCTTTGAACAAGGCGGGTCTTTGTGAAAACAACGCGGAGGTCACCACATGAAAACCCTGTATCTCGATTGCGGCATGGGCGCAGCGGGCGATATGCTTACGGCGGCGCTTTCAGAGCTGTTTCCCGATCCGGACGCCGTCATCGGCGAACTGAACGCGATCGGCATTCCACACGTTGTATTTGAAAGATCGACCGTGCAGAAATGCGGCGTCACGGGCACACACGTTTCCGTCCGCGTCGACGGCGAAGAGGAGCACGAACATGAGCACGACCACGGTCATCACCACGCGCATCATTCGCTTGCAGACGTTGAGGCAGTGATCCGGTCGCTGCACGTGTCGGAACAGGTGCAGAACAACGCGCTTGCGGTGTACCGGCTGATCGCGGATGCGGAAAGCCGCGTGCACGGCTGCCCCGTCGCCGACGTCCATTTTCACGAGGTCGGCACGTTCGACGCGATCGCCGACGTCACGGCGGTCTGTCTGCTGATGGAGCGCCTTGCGCCCGAACAAATCGCTGCATCCCCCGTGCACGTCGGGAGCGGCACGGTCCGCTGCACCCACGGCGTTCTGCCGGTGCCCGCGCCTGCGACGGCGCTTCTGCTTGCGGGGATCCCCTGCTACGGCGGCGAGATCAGCGGCGAACTCTGCACGCCCACCGGCGCGGCGCTGCTTCGCTTTTTCGTGCGGTCGTTCGGACCGATGCCCGTGATGCGTGTAAACAGGATCGGGTACGGCATGGGCACGAAGGACTTCCCGCGGGCAAACTGTGTGCGCGCGATGCTCGGCGAGACAGAGCGGCGCGATACCGAAGCCATGCTCGAGCTAACGGTCAACGTCGACGATATGACGGCGGAACAGATCGGGTTTGCTTCCGAACGCCTGTTTGAAGCGGGCGCAGTCGAAGTGTACACCGTTCCGATCGGTATGAAAAAATCCCGTCCGGGGGCGCTTCTGCGCGCCATCTGCACGCCGGAGAAGCGCGAAGCGGTCGTTTCCGCGTTCTTCCGGCATACGACCACGCTCGGCGTGCGTGAGACGGAAACGCGACGATACGTGCTCGACCGCCGCGTCGAGCAGCGCGATACGTCGCTCGGACCGGTGCGCGTGAAGATCGCCGAGGGATACGGCGTCGCGCGGGAAAAGATCGAATACGAGGACCTTGCGGCGATCGCGCGGCAACGCGGGATGTCGCTGAAAGAGGCGAAGGACGCTGTGGAACGGGAGATTATTGTATGAACGAACACACGAATGACAATCCGGCGGAAACGCTGCATCACCATCTGCACGAACATACGCAGACGAAGGAGGTTCAAAACCGCCTTTCGCGGGCGATCGGGCATCTTCAGTCGGTGAAAACCATGGTCGAGGACGGCCGCGACTGCTCCGAAGTGCTTGTGCAGCTTGCCGCGGTGCGCGCGGCGCTCGGCTCGGTCAGCAGGATCATCCTGAAGGATCACATCGAGCACTGCATCGTCCATGCGGTCGAGGAAAACGACCGGGAAGCGATCGACGAGCTCGAGCACGCGATCGACAAGCTGCTGAAATAACGGTTTTATAAAACATAGCGCCGTTTGCATCCCCCCGCGGGGCTTGTGAACGGCGTCTTTTTTTGATAATATATCAAAAGATCAAAATGGGAGGGTATGGATATGGCATGTTTTTTGGTTCCGATGACGGAAGCGATCGTCATGACGGTCGTGCAGAAGGTCGTTGAAAAGAAGGAAAAGAAGGCGGGCGTCGAAACCGTCACGAGCGCCGACGGATACAGGATGGAAAAGCTTCCGTTCAGCAAGAAGATCGGCTGGCTCAACAAGCTTCTGTGGGGCGGCTCCGCGCTCCTCGCGTTCGAGCATCTCTGGCACGGTGAGATCGTTCCGTTCTTCCCGTTCCTGACGGCGGCAAGCGAGGGACCCGAAGCAGTCTCCGAAATGCTCGGCGAGATGGGCACGGTCGGCGTTTCCATGGCGGCGCTGATTACGGTCGTCTGGCTCGGCATGCTGCTCGTAACTTCGCTCATGCAGAAGAAGGCGCTGAAGGCGATCCCCGCGGCGGAATAAGGAGAGCGGCGCATGACACTGCTTGTTTCCGTTTTTGCGGCGCTGATCACCACGGCGATCTGGTATAAAAGGCAGCCGGACAACGAAATGAAGCTCGGCGTCCTGTGCTGGCTCTTCTGGGGCGCGTCTTTGATGTGGCTTGTCGACGCGATCTTCGAATACGCCGAAGCAGGCGCGGAATACTTTGCGCCCGCGCTCAAGGACATGGCAAACGACCTGTTTCTGGGGCTTTCGGTCGTCGCGCTTGCGATGATCATCTGGCTTATCGTGCTTCTGATCACCGATCCGAAGGGCGTCGTCAAGGGCAAGCTTCTGAAGAAAAAGCAATAATACGATCTTTCCCCCGCACCGGCTCATCCGGTGCTTTTTTGATGGAGTTATAATTGCCTTCGGCAAGTTTGCAGGCAAGGCAATCATATCATAACGTTCGCCGCAGGCGAACTCATCACGCATCACTGTAAACTCCGGGCATCGAACGGTCTACCTCGTTACACGGATCGCGCGAACTTTCCGGGGCGTCGGGGTCGACGCCCCGCCGCAGAAACATGCCGGCGGAACGGGCGACCGGCGGTCGTCCCTGCGGTATTCGATTTCCCGTAGGGACGTGCATTGCACGTCCGCCATGACAGCGGAACGGGAAGATGGTATCTTCCCCTACGATTCCATTTCAACCCGTAGGGGTCGTCGACCTCGACGACCCGTCAAGAAGCATAACAGCGGTGCGGGGATCGACAATCCTCCCCCTCATCCGTCAGCTTGCGCTGACACCTTCCCCACCCAAGGGGGAAGGCATATAACAGCGAATCCGTAGGGGCGGATATCATCCGCCCGCCGTAAAAACATGACAGCGGAACGGGAAGATGATATCTTCCCCTACGGATTGTGTTACAAACACCCCCGTGTGTGTAGCGGCGTTACATCGTTACATCGTTACATCGTAACAAAACACAGGACATCTATCATAATGATTATGTTATGATAGAACAATAGCTCTGTTACGCTGTTACGTTGTTACGCTGTTACGCATTACACACAGTCCCCCTCCGTAACCCGAACCAATACGATCCCTCTCTTTGGTCGATTTTCTTCTTCCGGAACGCGTCTTGGACTGTTCGGAAACGATACGCCAACGCCTTTCTGCTTGAGTTCTCCGACGCATGCAACGATATCCGGTCGTCCCGTTATCCCCATCGAACGCAGCGTGTCGTAAGAATAGAACCGTTTCGGCTCGGTCTGCTCTTCCGAAAGGGCAAGGAGCCGTTCGACGACGAATGATCTCGCCGCACGTTCGGCTTCCTTCGATACCATGTGCTCCGAAAGGGCTTTGTTGTTTCTCGCCGCGGCTTCGAGATCGCCCCGGTTCACGTCCGAGTATCCCGTCCATTCGAGCGTTCCGTTCTCATCGATCCGGAACGCGACCGACATGCCCATCGCCGCATAGTTCGATTTCGTATGCACGATCACGCGCCGGTTCGGGTCGGTTCCCGTCTCGTCGAAGATCACGCGCAGCACCGAACGCGCCGCGTTGACGATATCCGTTGCGCCGAGGATCGCGTCGTTCGCGTTCGATCCTGCCGGACGCTTGCTGACGTGCGCGACGTCCACGATCGCGCAGTTGTGCTTCTTTGCAAGCGAGGCAAGCGCCTGCATAAAGGGCCGGATCACGCTTTGCTCGGTCATTTTGACCGCGCTTCCGATAAAGGCGTGCATCGGATCGATGACCACGAGGTCCGGCTTGTGCTTTTCGATCAGCGCTTCGAGATCGTCAAGGCACGGCTGTCCGAAGCCGTCGGACAGTTTCAGCCGCGCGCTGTTTTTCGCGTCCAGAATAAAGACGCGGTCAAGGTCCGCGCCGGCGCGGTGCATGCGCTCCCGCAGAATAAAGTCCGGGTCTTCCGCCGAAATGAACAGAACCGACATCGGGTCAAATTTTTCGAACGGGTTCAAAGGATACCGTCCGTTTGTGAGCTCGGCGGCGATCCCGCACAGCGCAAACGTCTTGCCCGTGCCGCCTGCCGCCGCCATGATCGTCACGTCCCCGCGCAGAATGTACGGCTTCCAGAGATACTTGATCTCGTCGTCCTTGACCTCCGACGCCTTGCGCGCGGTAAACTTTTCATTCGGCTTTGCCGCGGAAGGCAATTTTTGAGGCGGTTCCGAAGGCGGCGGCACGTCCGGTTCATACAGCGCCGCCTCGTCCAGATACGGGTTCCCGTAAAAGGGATTTTGTTCTTCTGTTTCGTACATGTTTTTTCAATCCTTTCCGCAGATGCTTTGCGCATCTCTACGGAACGATCGTAGCATAAAAACTCCGGACAATTTTCCCGGAATTTTGTCCGATTTCGTGTTCAAGGGAACTGTCTCTGTCACGCTTGTCACGTTTGTCACGCCTTTCACGCCCGCAACGCTTGTCACACGGGTTTTGCTGCACACAAAAACGAGACCGCAGATGCGATCCCGCCGGATGTGTCATCCTGAGGAGGCGAAGCCTGCGAAGGATCCTGGAACGGGGTGACGAAGTATCCTTTTGCCCTGCCGGTGCGCAAGATCCTTCGCTGCGCAAGATCCTTCGCTGCGCTCAGGATGACATAACGGGGCAGTCCGAAAACAAAAACGGGACCGCAGATGCGATCC
>JAFXVP010000014.1 GCA_017524445.1 Clostridia bacterium
CGGCACGGGTTGAAATAAGAGTGTACCACTCGTTTCCGCAATCTCTGCATTTCCACCAAGCCTTACTGTTTGCAAAGGCTGTTACCATTGTAGGCAGCAACGGAAGATTTCTGTCAGACCATTCAGCAGCAATATCGGGATACTGTGAAGCAAGGTCATTGAATCCGGCAAGGACTTTATTGTGTGAGCAGTATGGACAGCCTGTACCGTTTATCGTTCTGCTTTTAACGCTTGCTTCCCATTCGTGTCCGTGTTTGCATTTCCAAATAATCTTCTTATGAGAAGCGACAGATACCTCGGTAGGCTTTAATTTGTTCTTTTTAGACCACTCCTGAGCCAACAGGGGCTTCAATGTGGCTAAATCATTGATACCCTCTATTACTCTCGCTCCTGAGCATATCGGGCATTTCTCGCCCTTTGAACGAGCTTTAACGCTCGTTTCCCATTCGTGTCCGCAAGCGCCTTTCCACCACACTCTTTTATTTGAACCGAAGGTTATCTTATCAGGCGTCAGCGGTAAATTCCTCTCTGACCATTCAGGAATTAGCTCCGGGTGAACGCTTGCTAAACTGTTGCTCATAGTATAACCCCCCCTTCCTCTGTGATTATCCTCATTATATTGAGAAAAACAGGATTGGTGTAGTTTGCGATGTAGTCCGAAAACTATGAGAAATGAAAGAAGCTCCTGAGAAGCAGTAACTTCTCAGGAGCTGTGTGAAACTTAAAATTATGCGATTTTTTAGTCTCTGCACCGTTTTTAGCACCGATTGGTGTAAATTTGGTGTAAAGAGGTAAATTTATTCGGTTTAGAAAGTCCCGAAACCCGCATAAACACTGGGTTTTTTCGACTTTTACTTGTCAATAGGCTTCATTGTCGGGAACAGCAGCACGTCGCGGATCGCGTAACTGTTGGTCAGCAGCATGACCATGCGGTCAATACCGACGCCGATACCGCCCGTCGGCGGCATACCGTATTCGAGTGCCGTCAGGAAATCTTCGTCCGTATGGTTTGCTTCCTCGTCGCCCGCCTTGATCAGCTCTTCCTGCGCCTCAAAGCGCGAACGCTGGTCGATCGGGTCGTTCAGTTCGGAGAACGCATTCGCCATCTCGAACGCATTCATATACAGCTCGAACCGCTCCGTATACTCCGGATCGTTCGGCTTACGCTTGGCCAGCGGAGAAATATCCGTCGGATGCTCGGTAATGAACGTCGGCTGGATCAGCTTCTCCTCCACATATTCCTCAAAGAACAGGTTCAGCAGGTCGCCCTTCTTATGCCGCGCTTCATATTCCACGTGATGTTCCTTCGCGGCTGCCCTGGCTTCCTCCAGGGTATGGATTTCATTGAAGTCAACGCCGGAATACTGTTTGACGGCGTCCACCATCGTCATGCGGGCAAAGGGCTTGCCGAGATCAATGATTTTATTGTCGAACTCGATCTGCGTCGTGCCGCAGATCTGCATCGCAACGGTACGGTACAGGTCTTCGACCAGCTCCATCATGCCGTGGAAATCCGTATACGCCTGATACAGCTCCATGAGCGTAAACTCCGGATTGTGCCGCACGTCCAGTCCCTCGTTGCGGAACACGCGGCCAATCTCGTACACGCGCTCCATGCCGCCGACGATCAGACGCTTGAGATACAGCTCCAGGGAAATGCGCAGATGCAGATCCTCGTCCAGCGCGTTATGATGCGTGATGAACGGACGCGCCGCAGCGCCGCCCGCGTTATGCACAAGCATCGGCGTCTCGACCTCGATGAAACCCTGCGCATCCAGATGGTTGCGCACCGCACGGATAATCGCGGAACGCTTAATGAACGTCTCGCGCACGTCCGGGTTCATGATTAAATCCAGATAACGGCGGCGGTAACGCACGTCGGTATCCTTCAGACCGTGATATTTTTCGGGCAGCGGCAGCAGCGACTTCGTCAGCAGGCGGATCGCCTTGGCATGGATCGAGATCTCGCCCATATTGGTCTTGAATACAAATCCTTTGACCTCGATAATGTCGCCGATGTCCCATTTTTTAAAGGATTCGTACGTCTCCTCGCCCACATCGTCGAACTTAACATAGACCTGGATCCGGCCGTCGCGGTCGCGGATGTCGATAAAGCTGACCTTTCCCTTGCGGCGCTTGGACATCATCCGCCCGCAAACGGAAACGTCCTTGCCGTCGAATGCGTCGAAATCCGCCGTGATCTCGGCGCAGTGCTCCGTCTGCTCCGCCAGCGTGATCTTAAACGGATCCTGTCCCGCGGCCTGCATGGCGTTCAATTTTTCCAAACGCACCTCGCGCTGCTCGTTGCGCGCGACCTTCGGTTCGTTCTGCATGATTTCCTCTGCCATTTCTTTCACCTCGTTGCCCGATCGAACCCGATCGCGTTTTATTTACTGATGCCGAGAATTTTATACTCGATGGTCGCGCCGTTCGGCAGCGCAACGCTGACGGTCTCACCGATGCTTCTGCCCAGAAGCGCCTTGCCGACAGGCGACTGATCGGAAATGATGCCCGCGTCCGGATCGGACTGCGACTTGCCGAGGATCTTATACTCCACCTGCTCGTCAAAATCCACATCGTACAGCATCACTTTCAAGCCCGTTTTGACGATATCGGTCGAAATGTCGCTCTCGTCCAGCACAACGGCGTCCTTCAATTCCGCTTCCAATTTGGAAATACGCGATTCCATGATCGCCTGTGCGTTCATCGCTTCATCGTACTCGGCATTTTCCGAAAGATCGCCGAAGGAACGCGCCTCTTTGATCCGGGCGGCGATCTCGTCGCGGCCGGTCGTTTTCAATTCTTCCAGCTCTCTGCGCAGGATCTCATAACCCTCTTGCGTCATTTCGTTTGCCATAAAGCATGCACCCTTTCCGACTCGCCGAACGGCAAGTCATCAACTTGAATTTGTCCGTTAATTATACTAAAAAAAGCGGGAATTGTCAAGATGAAAAATGATGATTTTCCTATACAAGGACGACAATATGATACTTCCTTCTTCTGATCTCTTGACAGCCCGACAATTTTGCGGTATAGTAGATACAGAAAAGTATTGAGGTGTCCGTATGAAGAAAATTGATAAAAGCGTTCTCATCGTCAGCATTGCGTCCGCACTCGTGATCTTCGGCGTATCGGTCGTCCTAACGTTCCGTTACGGCTATTCGGTCGGATTGCCCAGCGGCCTTGCGGCGTTCTTTGTGCTGATTTCGATCATGTTGATCGTAAACCGCAGGATCACCCGCCGCGACAGCAAAAAGGAAAAAGAACAAGAAAAACAAGATGAACAAGAATAATTCATGATCTGTTCCGTGCGCATCTTATGCTGCACGGATCTTTTTTTATAAAAAAGACTTCCCTTTTCGGAAAGAATGTGTTATAATTGTTTAAAGCCTTAAAGCTTTAAACAACTAAAGTGAGGGAAATCAAATGCCAATCGTAGATATTCTGCGTCAGAATGCAAAGCTGTACGGCAGCGACGACGCGCTGGTCGAACTGAATTATGACACGGAAGCAAAAAAAGAATGGAGCGAGCTGGAACTGGTCGAACCGGCACATGCGTTCGGATTCCGCCGCGTACTGACGTGGAAACAATTCGACGACATTGCAAACCAATTCGCAAATTACCTGATCTCCATCGGCGTCAAAAAAGACGATAAGGTCGCCATCCTGCTCATGAACTGCATCGAATGGCTGCCGGCGTATTTCGGCGTGCTGAAAACCGGCGCATGGGCGGTGCCGCTGAATTACCGCATTCCCGCCGAAGAGATCCAATACAGCCTCGAAAAGTCGGAAGTGAGCGTGCTGCTGTTCGGCGAAGATACGCTCGATCGTGTGGAGAGCATCCGTGCAAATCTCACCGGAATTCGTCAGTTTTTATACACCGGCAACAATAAACCCGCATTTGCCAAGGATTTTGCCGCCGCGATCCGCAACTTTGACACGACCGATCCGATGATCCCGCTGACGGACGACGATTTTGCCGCGATCTATTTCTCCTCCGGCACGACCGGTCTGCCGAAAGCGATCCTGCACAAACATCAGTCGCTCTCCTCCGCCTGCATCACGGAACAGAAGCATCACGGCCAGACGAAAGACGATATTTTCCTGTGCATCCCGCCGCTGTACCATACGGGCGCAAAAATGCACTGGTTCGGCTCTTTCCTTGTCGGCGGCAAAGGCATCCTGCTGCGCGGCTCGAAAGCGGAGTGGATCCTGCGCGCCGCGTCTGAGGAGAAATGTACGATCGTATGGATGACCGTGCCGTGGGTGCAGGACGTACTGTGCCTGCTGGAAGATCCGGCTTTTGACCGCAGCAAATTCGATTTCTCCCATTGGCGGATGCTGCATATCGGCGCACAGCCCGTGCCGCCGAGTCTTGTGCATCGCTGGCTCAAACAGTTCCCGAACCACCAGTATGATACGAACTACGGTCTGAGCGAATCCAC
>JAFXVP010000015.1 GCA_017524445.1 Clostridia bacterium
ACCGTAGGGACGACCACCGGTCGTCCGTTACGCTGACATGTTTCTACGGCGGGGCGGATGCGATCCATTCAGCTGTCATGCTGCTTGACGGGGCGTCCGGGAAGCCGTCCCCTACGGCATGTTTTTGACGGCATCAATATCTTTTATCGGTAACACGGTATACGATCTTTCCAACGGATTGCAGGGGGCGACGACCTCGGCGCCCCGTTTTACATTTCATGTCCTACGGAGAATTCATAAGGGAGTGTAAACTTTCATACGTCGATCGTGAACAGCACCGCGGGGCGGGAGAGGTACAGCGTGGAAAAGCCCGCCTTGGTGATCTCGGCAAAGCTATCCGCGGGCAGGACCGAATCGTTGACAGTCGTCTCCTCGGGACAGTAGAGGAGCAGGAACGTGTGCAGCGTCAGCGCGTGGTCGCCCTTCGGCAGGATGCGCATCTCGCCGCGCGCGCCCTTCAGCATCAGGTTGAGGTCGCGTCCGCTGCCGCGGCAGAGAATGTCCTCCTCGCCGGAAAAAAGCAGCACGTCGCCGTGCGCAAGGTACTGCCAACGCCCGTTTCGCTTCAGATAAAAACCTTCCGAAAGCGGCGTGAGATACCGCGTCACGCCGGGAAGAGGCGTAAAGCGCGATTCTAAAAGATCGATCGTCGCCGAGCTGATGCGGACCGAAAACCTTCGCTCCGCATATGACCCGTCAAACGGGAACAGAAACAGCTCCGCGGTCGTGCCGCCGCTCCAGTTCGTCACGCGGCGCGTCGCGGCATCCAGAATGCGGATCTTCATATTACCCTCCCCCAAATGCAGATTCAAAAACGGGACTGCCAAAATGAAGGCAGTCCCATAGCATACTTAACCGTCGTCACCGTCGCCAGGCTGCGGCGGATCAGGCTCGTCAGGCTGTGTCGGATCGGGTTCGTGCGGCGTCGGATCGGGCTCGTTCGGAGTCGGATCCGGCTCATCAGGCGTCGGATCGGGTAGATCCGGCGTCGGATCCGGATCGTCCGGCTTTGGCGTAGCGTCCGGCTTTGTCGTTTCGTCCGCGTCCGGTCCCACAATGATGCTGCCGGAGAACGCCTTATAGGTGGAGGTCGCAAGCTCCTTGCGTCCGCCCTCGATGAGAACGCCGTTCAGGTAATATTCGATGTAGCTCTGCCAGACGGAGCCGTCGCGGCGCTTCTTATCCTCTTTTCGATAGCCCACGGGCTTTGTCGGGTCGACGATCGTTTCCTTTTCGCCGGTCGGTTTCAGCGTTTTGAGCTTCTTTGTATCGGGGATGCGGATCTCGTCGTATTTGCCGTCGCTGTCCTCGATGATGGGGATGCCCCAGATCTCCACGGTCAGGTTTTTGCCGTCCGTTCGGGCGATGATGAGGATGTCCTCCTTGCTGCTGTTTTTGAACTTGAAGTCGATCTTGTTGCCGACCGAGTTGATCGTCGCGTCCAGCCCCATGGAGATATAGTGGACCGGCATGGAGTGGTTCCTGCGGTCGGTGATCGTCATGTCCGCCTTCAGCGCGGCGTTGTAGAGCGTGGTCGAGATCTGACACACGCCGCCGCCGTATTCCTGCACGGTGTCGCCGGACTGATACGCGCCGGCTAGGTACCAGCCGTTCGCCTTGTTGCGGACGCCGAGGCAGTCGTTCATCGAGAATTCCTCGTCGGGATGCAGAATGGTGCCGGTCAGGATCTTTGCGCCCTTTTCGATGTTCTTGCGGCGGTTTTTCGTGCTGCCGCTGTATGCGTAGTTGGTCGTCTGCGTGCCGCGCATCACGTATCTTGCCTGAATGTCCTTGAGCGTGATCTCCGCGGGGACTTCCGTAAACGGCGCTTCGAGCGTTTCGCCGCCCTCGGCGTCAAGCAGCGCGGAAAAGAGCGCTTCGCGGTTTACCGTGCGCCCCGGAACGTCTGCGGTAAAGTCGATGTCATTTTCATCTTTGTTATAGGAAACGGAAGCGTTCTGAGGCTCCGTTTCGTGCGCGTCGGCAAACGCGTTGACGGCGTTCTGCAGAGCGGTTTCGTTGAACGTCAGACGGACGGGGAAATCCAGTCCCTCGTTTTTGATGCGTTCGACTTCGCGGGAGACGGAATCAAAGCCCACGTCGTCCCGGACGAGTGCAAACGCCTGCGCGATCGCTTCGTCGAGATCGCTGTCCGTTGCGATCGTTTCGCCGGAGAACGTCTGCGTTTCATCGCCGAGCGTGACCTCGACCTTAAGGTCCTTCTGCAGTGCGTCAAGGGACGGCTGTACCGCCGCCTTTGCCTCTTCCGAGGTCATGCCGCCGACGTTGACGCCGTTGATCGTGACGCCTTCGAGCATGGTGATGCGCTTCAGGATCGCGTCAAGCTCATCCCGATGCGGATCGGGTTCGGGCGTAACGATCGAGATCTCCTCGATCCCGGAGATGTCCGGTACGTTTGCCGTTCCGTTTTGTCTGTCGCCGTCAGGCTGTTTGTCATTTCCGAATCCGCACGCAAGGCAGAGGATCAGAAGCGCCGTAATAAGCGGCAGCAGCCAAAGTGTACGTTTCTTCATATGGTTCCTGTCCTTCTTCTTGATGATTTCATTGTACACACTTTTTTTGAAAATACCATCCTTTTCGAAAACCATTTACTAATAAGTTACATTTTGGGCACATCTTTTATACATTGCGCCGAAAAGATATGCCCGAAAACGCCCGCTCATTCAATAAGACGCATGAAATGCGGAAAAAGTTGCAGTTTTCACGGGATTCTTTTCAGATCGGAAAAGATGTGGTATACTGGTATCATCAAAAGGAAAAGAGGACAACGCCGTGAAACAGCCGCCGAAATCACTGTCTCCCATGGAATACGCCATGAAATATCTTGCGATCAAGGACC
>JAFXVP010000016.1 GCA_017524445.1 Clostridia bacterium
CACGAGCGACGACTGCAACGCGGGCGAGCTTTTACGGCTCAAGTACCGCTATCTGGACCTTCGCCGTCCGTGCATGCAGAAAAACCTCATCATGCGCAACAAGATCACGCGCATCACGCACGAATACTTTGCGGAAAACGGCTTTTTGGAGATCGAAACGCCGATGCTGACGAAAAGCACGCCGGAAGGCGCACGCGACTATCTCGTGCCGAGCCGCGTCCATCCGGGCAGCTTTTACGCGCTCCCGCAGAGCCCGCAGCTCTTTAAGCAGCTTCTGATGCTTTCGGGGTTCGACCGCTATATGCAGATCGCGCGCTGCTTCCGCGACGAGGACCTTCGCGCCGACCGTCAGCCGGACTTTACGCAGATCGACCTTGAGATGTCGTTCGTCGAGGCGGACGACGTTATGGCGATGAACGAAGGGTTCATCAAGCGCCTCTTTAAGGAAACGCTGGACTTCGACGTACAGCTTCCGCTGCCGCGCATCACGTGGCAGGACGCCATGGACCGCTACGGTTCCGATAAGCCCGATACGCGCTTCGGTATGGAGCTTGTTGATCTTTCCGAATGCGTCCGTAACTGCGGCTTCTCCGTGTTTCAGAATGCGCTCGCGGCAGGCGGCAGCGTCCGCTGCATCGTCGCCAAAGAAGCGACGGCGCATTTTTCCCGCAAAGAGATCGACGCTTTGGGCGAGTTTGTCAAGACCTACAAGGCAAAGGGCCTTGCGTGGATGAACTGGAAGCCCGAAGGACTGCAGTCGCCGATCGCGAAGTTCCTCACCGAGGAAGAGCTCGAAGCGATCAAGGCGAAAGCAAACTTCGAACCCGGCGACGTCATGTTCATCGTCGCGGACAAGAACGCGGTCGTATGGGCGGCGCTCGGCGCGCTGCGTCTGAAGCTCGGCGACAAGCTGGGTCTCATCGACCCGAACAAGTTCAATCTTCTGTGGGTCACGGAATTCCCGCTGCTTGAGTGGAGCGAGGAAGAGAACCGCTTCGTCGCGATGCACCATCCGTTCACGAGCCCGATGGACGAGGACCTTCCGCTTCTCGACACCGATCCCGGCAAGGTCCGCGCAAAGGCATACGACATCGTGCTGAACGGCAACGAGATCGGCGGCGGCTCGATCCGTATCCATTCGACCGAGCTGCAGGCAAAGATGTTCGACGTCATCGGACTCAGTAAAGAACAAGCGGAGGCGCGGTTCAAGTTCCTGCTCGACGCGCTGAAATACGGCACGCCGCCGCACGGCGGACTGGCGTACGGTCTCGACCGCGTGACGATGCTGATCTGCGGCGCGGCGAGTATCCGCGACGTCATCGCATTTCCGAAGGTACAGAACGCGTCCTGCCCGCTGACGAACGCGCCCGACCCGGTCGACGCAAAACAGCTTGAAGAGCTGCATATCGCGGTCGTGCCCGAGGAAGAATAACCGCATACAAATCGAAAGGAGAGCAACCATGGCAAACATCATCACAGGAACAAAGGAAAACTTCGATTCCGTCATCAACGGCGATCTCCCCGTACTGGTGGACTTTTGGGCGACTTGGTGCGGTCCGTGCCGCATGGTCTCGCCGATCGTCGATCAGCTTGCGGACGAATACGAGGGCAGAGTGACGTTTATGAAGGTCAACGTCGACGAGGAGCCGGAGCTTTGCGAACGCTACGGCGTCAGCTCGATCCCGAACCTCGTTCTCTTCAGGGACGGCGACGTGATCGACCAAAGCGCGGGCGCGCGCCCGAAGGCGCTGATCGCGCAGTTCATCGAGCAGGCGCTTTGATCGGATGATCTGGGATATCTCACAGCCGGTGTTCGATTGCGCTGTCTATCCGGGCGATCCGAAGCCGGAAAAGGCGATGCTGTCGCGGCTTGCAGACGGCGACGTCTGCAACCTGACCGCGTTCTCGATGTGCGCGCACAACGGCACGCATGTGGACGCGCCGCTGCACTTTCTGAAAGGCGGAAAAGGCGTCGGCTCCGTCGCGCTCGAAAAGTTCGTCGGTCCCGCCTACGTGGGAACGATGGAAGGCGACGTATCCGCGTTGGATGCGGAGACGCTTCTTGAGACAGCGAAAGCCGCGTATCCCGGGGCGGAGAAGCGCATCCTGATCAAAGGCAACGCGACGGTCACGCTCGAAGCAGCGGAAGTGTTTGCGCGTGCGGGGATCGACCTTATCGGCAACGAATCGCAGACAGTCGGACCGGAGGACGCGCCGATGGCGGTGCATCTTGCGCTGCTGTCCGCGGAGGTCGTGCTGCTCGAAGGCGTGCGGCTATCGCTCGTGCCTGACAGCGCGTATCTTTTGAACTGCGCGCCGATCAATCTCGGCGACTGCGACGGCGCGCCGTGCCGGGCGATCCTCATGGACCTGACATAACCAAAACCGAAAGACGGGGGAGGCAAACGCCTCTCCCGTTTTATCATTCATAACCATTTACCAGATAAACGGAATGACCTTATACTTCACGCGCGACTTGTATTCTTTGTAACCAACAAGCCCTTCTTCAAGCACCTTTTCCTCGTTTTTTATACGAAGCGCAATGATCGGAATGTAGCAAAGCAGGATCGCAAACGAGATCGGCGAGCCGAGCACGATCCCCATGGACAGGAACAGAAACAGCGTCGCGCTGTACATCGGATGCCGCACGATCCCGTACAGCCCCGTGTCGACGACCTTCTGATCCTCCTGCACCTCGATCGTGCGGGAGAGGTACGTATTTTCCCGCAGCACTTCGGCATACATCAGATACGCGGCAAGAAAGACGCCCGCGCCGATCCATACCGCCCACGCGGGCAGCACGATCCATTGAAAGCGGAAGTTCAGCCCCGCGACGACGAACGCGGCAAGGAACATGACGCCGGAGAGCGCGAGCACCGCCTTCTGCTCGGTTTCTTCCTCCTTTGCGTTCAGACGCTTTTTGAGAAGCTCCGGGTTTTTGCACATCATCACGATCCCGGCGGCGAACATCGGTATAAACAGGATGCCCAAAAACAGCCACGCGTTCCAATATTGCAGGCTTCCCGCCGGCAGAAACAGCAGCAGCCCGATGAGAACAAGCCCCAAAAGAAACTTTGCGATCGCCTGAAAGAACAGCTTTACGGTCATTTGTCCGCCTCCCTGAGCAAGATCATCCGAATTTCCGAAGCGCAAAGCGCCGGAAGCGCCTTTTCTTCGCCGGTTTTTCGGAATCCGTTTTTTTCATAGAAGCGGATCGCGCGCGCGTTGCCCTTCAGCACCCAAAGAGTGATCTTCGGATACGCCGCGAGCTGTTCCATTCCCGCGTTCATCAGTCGCTGTCCGACGCCCGTTCCCCAATATTCCGGCAGCACATACAGCGCGAAGATCACGCCCGTATCCGTGCCCTCGTCGCCGAAGCCCAGAAAGCCGAGAACGTGCTCGCCGTCCTTTGCGATCAGGATATTGTCCGGCCAACGGTACGCGATCTCTTCGCATTTTTCCGGCGTCAGCTTGTCAAGATACGACTGATCGATCAGCCCCGTATACGCCGCGTGCCATGCCGCCCAATGCACGTACGCCTTGCCTTTGAACTCGGCGTCGGTCTCCATTTTCTTGATTACAATCTCCATACAGCGCCTCCCTAAAGCGACATCACGTAGATCTGACAGGGATTTTGCTCATCCCAGAGCGTCGGAAACACCTCGAATTCCTTGAATCCCAAGCTGAGATAGAACAGGTTTGTGCGGTCGTATTCTTCGTATCTGCCCGGCTGCACGGTTTTCACCTGCAGAAAGGAATATCCCTTTTCGACGGCGATCGCCTTCGCCGCTTGAAAGAGCGCAGTGCCGATCCCGTTCCGATGGCATTCCTTCAAAACGCCCATCACGGCGAGCTCCACGGTGTCCTTTCCGGTCTCCTTGAGGCAAAGAAACCCGTTCGGCCTGCCGCCTTCTTCGGAGACGACCGTGATCTCGTCGGCTGCTTCGCTGATATAGCTTTCCCGCGCTTCCGGGATCCCGAACCATTCGGGAAGCGCTTCGAGGATCCGCCGCGCGATCCCGCTTTTTTCCGCTGCGTCACTGACGATCCGTATCATAGCGCACCTCCGGTTTTCCCTTGATAAACAGCGGCATGTCGTATTCATCCGTGCCGTTTTCCGTGAATCCGAGCGATTTCCAGAAGCGGACGGACGCTTCCTTTTCACTGTTCAGCTCGTACCATTCCGCGCCGTCCACCTTTGCGTATTGCGCAAGCGCTTCAAAACACCGGCGACCCGTTCCGTTTCCGCGAAAGGCGGGGAAGACCCAGAAATCGAGGAGGAAGCATTTGCCGCCCTCGTCTTTGTAAATACAGAAGGACGCCGCACCGATCCGCTGCCCGCCGCGCAGGAAATACACAATGTGATGCCGGTTTTCCACGCGCCGCATGTGCGCTTCGATCGTCCCGCGGTATTCGGCGCCGGTAAAGTACGCGATATCCTCGTCGTCGGAAATGATCCCGTCTTCAACCAAATACCGGATATGTGCGTCCCAGAATGCCGGTAGCGCCTCCGGCGCGATCTCTTCGATCCCGATCATAAAGACCTCTCTGCTTCGTTTGGTCCAGTATATCACAGATCGTGCGTACTGTCATCAAAAAGTATATTCTGAAAAGGCGAGTAAAACACTTGACTTTTGGAGAGAATGTCAGTAAGATAAAGCCGAGTGAAACGGTAGGGATTAACGATGAAGTTTTCAACGAGAGGCACATACGGGCTGCGCGCGGTCGTCGAGCTTGCGAAGCATTACGGGGAAGGACCCGTGTCGCTTGCGGCGGTGGCGGCGGAGCAGGGCATTTCCGAGGCGTATCTTGAGCAATTGATGCGTTCGCTGAAAAACGCCGGGATCGTCAAAACGACGCGCGGCAAAACGGGCGGGTATCTTCTGACAAGAGAGCCGCAGAGCATCAGCGTGCTCGAAACGCTTCGCGCGCTGGAGGGCAGCACGGATATCGCGGACTGCGTCGGGGCTGACGCGAGCGTCTGCGAAAACGCCTGCACCTGCTCTGCTCGTCCGCTGTTTTTGAAGCTGCAGAGCCGTATCAACGCCGTATTGGAGGAAACGACCATCGGAGAGCTTACCGAAGATCATATCGAACAGAAAAAGAGGATCGAACATGCACGTTTATCTTGACAACGCAGCGACCACCAAGGTCCTGCCCGAGGTCATCGAAGCGATGATCCCGTACTATTCGGAGTTCTACGGCAATCCGTCGAGCTTCCACAGCTTCGCGCGCGACGCGCACAAGGGACTCGACGACGCGCGGCGCACCGTTGCAAGGTGCCTGAACGCGGCTGACCCGAGCGAGATCTATTTCACCGGCGGCGGCAGCGAGGGCGACAACATGATCCTGCGCGGCGTCGCGTACGCGTACCGCAAGAAGGGCAATCACATCATCACCTCGAAGATCGAGCATCACGCGATCCTGCATACGCTGCAGGAGCTTGCGAACAAAGGCCTTTGCGAGGTCACGTATCTGGACGTCGACGAAAACGGCCTTGTGGATCCGGAAGCGGTCCGTGCGGCGATCCGTCCCGAAACGATCCTCGTCTCGGTCATGACGGCGAACAACGAGGTCGGCACGATCGAACCGATCAAGGAGATCGGCGCGGTCTGCCGTGAGGCGGGCGTGCTGTTCCACACGGACGCGGTGCAGGCGATCGGGCACATCCCGGTCGATGTGCAGGACATGAACATCGACCTTCTGACGCTTACGGCGCACAAGTTCCACGGCCCGAAGGGCGTCGGCGCGGTCTATATCAAAAAGGGCGTCCGCGTTCCCGCCTTGATCACCGGCGGCGGGCAGGAGAACAAAAAGCGCGCGGGTACGGAGAACGTTCCGGGCATCGTCGGGCTTGCGAAGGCGCTGGAGATCCAGACCGAAAACCTCGAAGCGAATATGCAAAAGATGACCGCACTGCGCGACAGGCTGATCGCGGGCGTTGAGGAGAAGATACCGACCGTGCATCTGAACGGCCATAGAACGCAGCGGCTTCCGAACAACGTCAATTTCGGCATTCGATACATCGAAAGCGAAAGCATTCTGCTGATGCTCGACCTTCAGGGCGTTGCGGCGTCGTCCGGTTCGGCGTGCACGTCGGGTTCTTTGGATCCGTCCCACGTGCTGCTTGCGATGGGCATTTCGCACGAGGCGGCGAACGGCTCGCTTCGCATGACGCTTTCGGAGTTCACCACCGAAGAAGAGATCGACTACGTGCTGGAGATTTTGCCGCCGATCGTACAGCGACTCAGAGATATGTCACCGATTTATCCCAAAGGAGGAGTGGAATAATGCAGTATTCGGAAAAAGTTTTGGATCATTTTCAGCATCCGAGAAACGTCGGCGAGATCCCGGACGCGTCGGGCGTCGGCACCGTCGGCAACGCCAAGTGCGGCGACATCATGCAGATGTTTCTGAAGATCAACGACGACGAGATCGTCGAGGACGTGAAGTTCAAGACCTTCGGCTGCGGCGCGGCGATCGCGACGAGCTCTATGGCGACGGAGCTCATCAAGGGCAAGCCGCTTGCGGAGGTCGAAAAGCTGACGAACGAGGCGGTCGTGGAAGCGCTCGAAGGACTTCCGCCCGTGAAGATCCATTGCTCGGTGCTTGCGCAGGAAGCGGTGCAGGCGGCGATCGCGGACTATCGCGCAAAAAAAGAAAACAAGCAAAAAGAGGAAGACCCGAAAGCGGAATAAATGCGAGATCCCTTCGCATACTAACCTCAAAAAAGAAAGAGGTGATCGCATGCGAATGGCAATGCTCGGGATCGGCATGGCGGTCGGCATGGCGGCAGCCGCGACCGCGATGTGCACGCTGTATCCGGATATCCCGCGCCGCATGAAGCGCGACGGGAAAAAGGTCATCCTAAGAACCACACGGATGATGCATCTTTAAGAGGGAGGAGGTTATCCTCCCTTTTTCGGTTGTTGCAAAGAATTCACATTCGAGTATTGACGAAAGCGATGATTTTTCGTATAATATCGAAAGATACAGGAAAGGAAATAAGAAAATGATCTTGAATTTCACGCAGTCTGTTTTATACGGAGCCGACACCTCTTGCCTGAGCAGCCTCGGCGGCGGATCCGAATCCACAGCAAGCGGCTGCGCCGGCGGCAATATGATCACGCTCCTTCTGCCGCTTGCGATGGTGGTCGTGCTGCTGGTCGTGATGTTCATTCCGCAGCGTCGCCGCGACAAGCAGGTCAAGGATATGCTCAGTTCTCTGAAGACGGGCGACCGCGTACGCACCATCGGCGGCATCTACGGAACCATCTCCTCGATCAAGGACGACGTCGTCGTTCTGTCCGTCGGGCCCGATAAGGTCAAGCTCGTGTTTGCACGCGGCGCGATCTCTCAGGTTGAGGATGCGGGCGTTGAGAATACCATGACCGAAGAAGTAAAAGACTGATCTGTGTTCCAAAAGCCCGGTTATCCGGGCTTTTTTGCTTGAAATGACCGAATGAAGGTTCGTTCCGAAAAATCGAGACACGGAAAGCGTCGTACGCTCATCTGGGCGTTCGGCGTTCTTTTCGTACTCGCGATCGCGGTGCTGATTCATTATCGCGGCGTTCATGCGGTGCGGATCGTCGAATACGGCGAGCCGATCTCATCCGCGGATTTCACCGCGCGGGAATCCGTACTCGAAACGGAAACGGACAGGCCTCTCTGCGGATGGCACGTTCTGAATCTTTCGATCGGCGGCGTACCGACGCCGGTCCTTCTGATCGTGCGGGACACGGTCGCGCCGACGGCGGAGCCGGTGGATCGGGTCGTTCCGATCGGCTCTTTTCCGGGTCCGGACGAATTTGTGAAAAACGTCAGGGACGCCGGTCTTGTGCGCGTTTCCTTTGCGCGGCAGCCGGATTTTGATACGGAATGGAGCGACACGGTTGAGATCGTCCTGGAGGATCAGGGGAAAAACCGAACGGTCGTTCCCGTTCTCGTTTCCGTTCGCGCGACGGTCGAAGCGCTGACCGTCGAGGCGGGCTCGGAGATCCCGGAGGCGGAACGGTTCCTGATCGAGGGCGTTTCGGCAGCGCAGGAGGCGCCGATCGAAGCGCAGATGCTGCATCATGTCGGCACGTATCCGATCGTGTTTCTGACCGACGGCGGCGTTCGCTCCACGTCAAACCTTGTCGTGACCGATACGGTCGCGCCGTACGCCGAACCGACGCTTCTCGTGCTCGGATCGCATGAGACCGCCGAAGCGGCGGCGTTTGTGATCAACGCAGCGGACGAAACGGATCTTTCCTTCTCGTTTCTGACCGCACCGGATTATGCGGACCGCGAGGTACAGACGGTCGTCGTGCGGGTCACGGACGAGGGCGGCAATTCGATCGACGCAGAAAGCGCGCTTTTAATCTCGGACGTAAAGCCGCGGACCGTAGAGGCAAGGCATGAAGCGCTGACGCCGGAGGATTTTGAAAACAGCGACGGACAAACGATCCGGGTCGAGCCGTTCGTACCGGACACGCCCGGCACGTATGCGGTCTCGATCACCGTCAACGGCGTCGCACAAACGCCTGCGATCACGGTCGTCGATACGATACCGCCGACGCTCACGGAAAATCCGGAGATCGGCACGGCGACGTTCTATACGCGGCACGCGTATGTGCCGGAGGACTTCTTTACGGCGGAGGATATCACGCCGTTCACGCTGTCGTTTTTCGGCGAGCCGGATTTTGATACGGCAGGAGACCGCACGGTGACGGTGATCGCCAAGGACGCGAGCGGAAACGAATCGACGGCGTCCGTCACGATCGCGCTCGAAGACGACGTGAACCCGCCGCATCTGTACGGCGTGATCGACCGGATCCTTTACGTCGGCGAGCCGATCGCGTACTTTGCCGAGGTCTTTGCCGAAGACGACGAGGACGGCCCCGTCGAGGTCACGGTCGAATCCGACGTGGCGATCGAGGAGGAGGGAACCTATCGGGTCGTCTATCGCGCGGAGGACCTATGCGGCAACGTCGCCGAGCAGGCGTGCGAATTCAGGCTGATCCGGCGCACGGTGACGGAGGAGGAGCTTCGAACGCTTGCAAAGAGCATCATGGCGGAGATCACGACGCCCGACATGGTCGACGCCGAAAAGCTCCGGGCGATCTTCGATTACGTGCAGAAGCGTATCGTTTACGCAAACGGCGTGAACAACAATTACACCGACTGGCGCAAGGCGGCGTACGACGGCTACACGCAGGGGACGGGCGACTGCTTCAACATCTACTCGCTGACGCGCGCACTGCTCGATGAAACGGATATTCCGTATCTTACGGTCGAGCGCGTCAAGACAAGCACCTGGCGCACGCGGCATTACTGGGTGATGACAAACGTCGGCACGGGCTGGTATATCTTCGATCCGACCTGGACGTGGCGGCATCAGGTGAACTGCTTTATGTGGACGAAAGAACAATGCAGCAGCGTTCGGCTGTATTGGAACTATAACGAAGCGGATTATCCGCCGCTTGCCGAGGAACCGTTCGATTACGACGCGGTCGTCGAGATGGAACGAAGCGGGATCATACCGTAAAGCAACTATTTGTCATGCGGCTTTCTCTTTCCGCATAGGATGCGGCAAAGGGAGGTGGGAATGGCTTGGCAACGACCAAACGGAAAAAACGGCCAAAGACCGCGCGGCGTGCGATCGCGCGCGGAACGGCGCTCGGCGCGGGGGTATTGGCGCTTGCGGTCCTGCTTCTGACGCTGTTCGTTTATTTGGAATGGCTGCCGGAATCGGCGATCCCGATCGGCAATACGGTCATCAAGATCCTGACGGCGCTCGCCGCAGGGTTCTTCACGGGCTTCGGACGCGAGAAAGCGCCGTGGTATTTCGGCGGCGTCGCGGCGATCCTGGCTTTGTCGGCTTCGATCGCGGCTATGTCGGTATATCTCGGCTCGTTCAGTCCGACGTGGAGTCTGCTCGCCGATCTTCTGATGGGTTTTGCGATCGGCTCCGCCGCCGCGGCGGTGCTTTCAAAACGAAAAACGGAATAGCAAAACAGCCGGATCCGATCGGGTCCGGCTGTTTATACGTTCACGGTTTACGCTTTCTTGGTTTCTTTCTCGGTCACGGGCGCGCGGGCGGACATTCTCGCATAATAGAGGATGCGGGAAGCAAGCTCCGGCGCAAAGTCCTTCTTTTCGGCACGCCAGCGCCAGCAGCCGGTCGAGCTCGGATTGTTCATGCGGCAGTCGTCGCCGAGACCCAGATAGTCCTGCATCTGCAAAACGGCAAGCTCCGCGACGGAGTTCAGAACGCCGCGCGCGAAGCCGAACGGCATGCCCTCGCGCTCGTTCAAGCCGAGATAATCGACGGCGAACGCGACGCATTCCGCGGGCGCGGTCTCGACCCAGCCCATGATCGGCGTATTGTCGTGCGTGCCGGTGTAGGCGACGCTGTGCACGGGATAGTTGTGCGGCAGCTCTCTGGAATTTCCGCAGGGATCGAAGCCGAACTGCATGACGCGCATGCCGGGGAAGCCGGAATCGGAAAGCAGCTTTTTGACCTCCGGCGTGAGATAGCCGAGGTCCTCCGCAATGATCGGAAGATTCGGGCATTCGTCCTTGATCGCGCGGACGAGCTTCATGCCGGGACCGGGATACCATGCGCCGGGACGCGCGTCGGCCGCGCCGAACGGTACGCCCCAGTAGCTTTCGAGACCCCGGAAGTGGTCGATGCGGATCACGTCAAAGCGGGTCGCGACCGCGGAGACGCGGCGGCGCCACCACTTGAAATCGTCGGCTTCATGTTTCGCCCAGTCGTAGATCGGGTTGCCCCAGAGCTGACCGAGCTCGGAGAAATAATCCGGCGGCACGCCCGCAACGAGCGTCGGGTTGTGCCGTTCGTCCATCAGAAAGATGTCCGGTTCCGCCCAGACGTCCGCGGAATCATGCGGGACGTAGATCGGGATATCGCCGATGAGCTTGACGCCGTGCGCGTTTGCGTAGGCGCGAAGCGGCTTCCATTGCTTATCGAACTCGTACTGCATGAAGCATTGGAAATCGACTTCGTCTTTCAGCATCTCCGTATACGTTGCGACGGCTTCCGGCGTGCGGTCCTGGATCGCGGGATCCGGCCAGGTGTACCATGCGGCGTTATGGAAGTGCGTTTTGACGGCGCAGAACAGGGCATAGGTATCGAGCCACCACGCGTTTTCACGGACAAAGTCCGCCATTTCGGAGCGATCGAAGCGTGAGAACGCCTTCCGGAGCACGGTGAAACGGTTTTCCCACAGCTTGCCGTAATCGACACGGGTCGGATCGTCGCCCCAGTCGAGATCGCATTCCGCCTCGGAGAGAAGCCCTTCCGCGATCAGCGTTTCGAGATCGATGAGGTACGGGTTGCCGGCGTAGGCCGAGCTGCTCTGATACGGAGAATCGGCGTAGCCGGTCGGGTTCACGGGCAGCATCTGCCAGTAAGTCTGACCCGCCGCTTCCAGAAAATCGACGAATTCGTATGCTTCCTTACCGAGCGTACCGACGCCGAAACGGCTCGGCAGCGAGGTAATATGCATCAGGATTCCACAAGCTCGTTTCATGCGCATTCCTTCTTTCTTGTTCATAGAAATTTCTGTTTTTATTTTATCACATTTGTGATATAATACAAGACAGAAAATACCAAGATTCGTGAAAAAATATATACTTTTACGAGGAGAAGAAAAACATGATCCGAAACAGTCTTGTTGTCCTGTCGCCGGAAGTCGAAGAAGCGAAGCGCAATCATCTTCCGATCGTCGCGCTGGAGAGCACGATCATTTCGCACGGCATGCCGTATCCGCAAAATGTTGAGACCGCATTGAACTGCGAGCGCATCTGCCGCGAAAACGGCGCCGTCCCCGCGACGTGCGCGGTGATCGGCGGAAGGGTCCACGTGGGCCTCAGCGAGGAGCAGATCGACTATCTCGGAAGAGAAGGGCAGAAGGTCACCAAAGCGAGCCGCAGAGATCTTCCGCTGCTTGCGGCAAAGGGGATGGACGGCGCGACGACCGTCGCCGCAACCATGATCGCGGCGGCAAGCGCGGGCGTTGCCGTGTTTGCGACCGGCGGGATCGGCGGCGTGCACCGCGGCGCGGAAACGACGATGGATATCTCCGCGGATCTCGAAGAGCTTGCCCAAACGCCCGTCTGCGTGGTCTGCGCGGGCGCAAAGAGCATTCTGGATCTGAATCTCACGATGGAATATCTCGAAACGAAGGGCGTTCCCGTGATCGGCTTCGGTACGGATGAGCTGCCCGCGTTCTATACGCGCAAAAGCGGGATCAAGGTCCCGTGGCGCGCGGACGATCCGAAGGAGATCGCAAAAGCGATCTGCGCGGCAAGGGAACTCGGATACCCGGGCGGCATGCTCGTGGTGAACCCGATCCCCGAGGAGTACTCGATGGATGCGGACGTCATCAACAAGGCGATCGACGAAGCGATCGAGGAAGCGAAGAAACAGGGGATCAAGGGCAAGGAGACGACGCCGTTTTTGCTTGCGAAGATCAAGGATATCACCGGCGGATCGAGCCTGAGCGCAAACATTCAGCTTGTATACAACAACGTACGCCTTGCGGCAAGGATCGCGGCAGATCTCTGAGTGCGGCATTGACCGCGCGGCGACGAAACGGAGAACGGAATGAGAAAACGGGTGCTTACACTTTTGCTGTGCGCGTGCATGGCGATCGGCAGCTTCGCATATTCGACCGCGGAAGGTCGGCTTGACGGAGACGCGAACGGGGACGGGAGAGTGACCGCCTCCGACGCAGCGCTCGTTCTTCGCTATGTCGCGGGACTGGACGACCGAATGGATCTCAAGGGACTTTTGCGCGCCGATATCAACGGCAACGGGCGCATCGACGCGAGCGACGCTTCGGCGATCCTTCGGGACGTCGCGGACCTTGCGGCGCTTTCGCCTGCGGGAACGGACGCGGATACGCTGGCGCTTCTCATGCGGCAATCGCTTCTGTACAGCGACGATATGACGGAGTGGACGGCGCGGTTCCTGTACGGCATGCGCGCGGGCGACGTCCGAAAGGTCCTGTACGAAGGCGCAAAGCTGCTCGGAACGCCGTACGGGACCGGCGACGGACAGCTTGACTGCAGCGCGTTCGTCTCGGCGGCATATAAAAACGCGGGGATCTCAACGAGCAAGTATCCGCGGAAAAACAGCGACGGCACGCTGAACTGGTTCCGCAGCAATCA
The DNA here is from genome assembly GCA_017524445.1 of Clostridia bacterium. Lineage (GTDB taxonomy): Bacteria > Bacillota > Clostridia > Christensenellales > CAG-138 > UBA3792. The sequence continues at coordinate 13,180 of JAFXVP010000016.1, forward strand.
TCCCGAGAAGCTTCATGAAACGGACGAGGATTCGTGGGAGGACTGGACGCCGGGCAGCGTTCTGATCTACATCAACGACTCCACCGGAAAGGGCAGTCATCTTGCCTTATATGTCGGGGAGATCTGCGGATATCCCGCCGTGATGGAATCGAGACGTTCCGGCTGCGACGGCGTGCGCATCGGGTATCTGATGGGTTCAGGGACAAGCTGGGATCTCTGCTATTACGTGGATCCGCTTGCCTGACGGAACGGATATGATGGGTGCTGTCAGATGAAGAAACGGCTTGCAATTCTGCTTTTGTGCCTCGGCATGCTGCTTTTCGCGGGGCCGACGACTTCGGCGGACGAAAAGGACCGGCTCGGCGGCGACGCAAACGGCGACGGGTGGGTGACAGCCATAGACGCCGCGTATATGCTCCGCTACATCGTCGGACTGGAAGATTATATGAGCCTTGAAAATATGCTCAGCGCGGACGTCAACGCGAACGCCGAGATCGACGCGGACGACGCTGCGGCGGTTTTGCGGTACGTGACGGATCTCGCGCCGCTTACGCAGATTTCGACCGATCAAACGACGCTCCGTCTTCTCAAGGTACAGTCCACGCTGAGCGACGACGCGAACGAATGGGTCGCGCGGATCATGCACGCGATGCCTGCCGGAAAGCGCAAGACCGTCGTCTATACCGCCGCACGGTATCTCGGCGTCCCGTACGGAACGGGACAGGGACAGCTCGACTGCAGCGCGTACCTTCGAACGGCGTTCGAAAACGCCGGTATCCCGGAGAGCGTTTACCCGCATACGAACAGCCACGGAACGCTGCTGTGGTTCCGAAAGAACCATCCGGAGCGCCTGCATCAGACAGACCCGTCGTGTTGGAAGGACTGGAAGCCCGGCTGCGTGCTGATCTATGTCAATCCCGCAACGAACCGCGGCAGCCACGTTGCCCTGTACATCTGCGAGGTCGACGGACAGCCGATCGTCATGGAATCGCGCCGCATGGAGTGCGACGGATGCCGCCTCGGCGTGCTGATGGAGGACGAAGAAAAGTGCGTGCTCTCCTATTACGCCGATCCGTTCCAGTAAGCGCAAAAATAAGCAGGTCTTCGGACCTGCTTTTTTGATGCACTCTGTCAGTGACGATTTATAAAGTCCGCCGTAATATGATCCAGCACGCCGCCGTAGGGGAGCGCGCCGCGGATCGCGCGGGCGGTGAAGCGGTTCAGATCAGGGAGCATGAGCGTGGAGAATCCGTTCAGCGTGACGCGGTACGGGTGCGTGGTATTGCCGACGCTTTCCCTGCCGCCCATCGTGAATCCGAGATGCGGGATCTCGTCCATAAACGCGTCGCACGCCTCCTCGGACACGAATGCCATGCAAAGACGGACGCGCCGGACCAGACTCAGATCGCCGTCGCGGTGCTGGACCGACTTGATGTACGCCGCGTTCTCGACCGACTGCAGCTTCGCGTCGTCCGGAAACAGCAGGCAGTAATAGGTCGCGTAGTGCGGCTCTGCCACGTGTCCGCAGGAGACGCTGAGCTTGTTTTCTGCGCGGCAGAGCGCGGAAACGCGGTGGATCAGCTTTTCGTCGGCGGTGTAGAAATAATACTGGATCAGGTTCTTCATGCCGATGCCGCCGACAAAGATCGCCGCGTCCTCAAGCTCCACGGCAAGCGTGTGCTGGAGCGCGGTCGCGCGGCGCTCCTCCGCGTGCGAGAACGCTTCCGCGTCCGGGTCATGCGGCGCGACGCTGACGAATACGAGCTGAGAGTATGCCAAAGTGGGAAGCAGCTCCCAGTATTGCATGTCTACCTGAAAAACCGCTTCCCGCTCGTTGTATTCCCATTCGTATTTCAGCCAATCAGTCATGGATCAGCACGGCCTTGATGCGGCGCACGCCGCTGGAGGACGCTTCCTCCTTCTTGATCTCGAAACGGCCGAGATCGCCGGTGCGCTTTGCGTGCGGACCGCCGCAGATCTCCTTACTGAACTTGCCCATCGTGTAGACCTTGACCTTTTCGCCGTACTTGCTCTCGAAGAGACCGATCGCGCCCTGCGCCTTCGCTTCCTCGACGGTCATCTCCTCGCAGGTGATCGGCACGTCCGCCGCGATCGCTTCGTTCACGAGGCGTTCGACCTCGCGGAGCTCTTCGTCGGTCAGCTTTCTTCCGAAGCTGAAGTCAAAGCGCAGACGCTCCGCGGTGATGTTGCTGCCCTTCTGCGATACGGTGTCGTCATGCAAGACCTTGCGAAGCGCCGCCTGCATGAGGTGCGTCGCCGAGTGCAGCGCCGCCGTTGCCTCGCTGTTGTCCGCCAAGCCGCCCTTAAAGCGCTGTTCCGCGCCCGCCTGGGATTTCTTCTGATGCTCCTCAAACGCGGAGCGAAAGCCCTTCTCATCGACCGTAACGCCCTTTTCCTTTGCCATCTCGACGGTCAGCTCGATCGGGAAGCCGTAGGTGTCGTAAAGATGGAATGCGGAAACGCCGTCGATCTCGCTGCCTTCGAGGTTCGCAACGAGCTTGTTGAACTCCTTCAAACCCTTTTTCAGCGTGTCGGCAAAGCGGTTTTCCTCCTTGCGAAGCTCGGTGAGGATCTTTTCGCGGTTGTCGAGAAGCTCATTGTAGACTTCGCCGTACTGGTCGATGACCTTCTCCGCGATCGAAATGAGCGCGTAGCGCGGCATATTGAGCTGCGACGCGAAGCGGATGCTGCGGCGAATGAGACGGCGGAGGATATAGCCCTGGTCGACGTTCGACGGGGTCACGCCGCGCTGATCGCCGAGAATGAACGTGATGCAGCGGGCATGGTCCGCAATGATGCGGAACGCGCGCGTCGTTTCGGGATCGTCGTGATAGCCCTTATGCGAAAGCTCCGCGATGAGCGCGATGATGCCGGAGAACGCGTCGGTGTCGAACACGCTTTCCACGCCCTGCAGCGTGGCGACGGTGCGGTCAAGGCCCATGCCGGTGTCGACGTTCTTCTGCTCGAGCGGCTCAAAGACGCCGTCCGCTACCTTGTTGTACTCCATGAAGACGTTGTTCCAGATCTCAAGGTACTTGCCGCAGTCGCAGCCCGCCTTGCAATCGGGACCGCATGCTTTTCGGCCGGTGTCGTAGAAGATCTCGGTGTCCGGACCGCACGGACCGGTCTGTCCCGCGGGACCCCACCAGTTGTGCTTCTTCGGCAGATACACGATGTGAGAAGGATCCACGCCCATCTCGACCCAGCGGTCGTGCGCGACGGTATCGCGCGGCGCGTCCTTGTCGCCCTCGAAGCAGGTGAAATACAGCTTGTCCTTCGGAATGCCGAGCCACTTCTCGTCGGTCAGAAATTCCCACGAGAACGCAATGCTCTCCTTCTTGAAGTAATCGCCCAAGGACCAGTTTCCGAGCATCTCAAAGAACGTGCAGTGCGAAGCGTCGCCGACCTCGTCGATGTCGCCGGTGCGGACGCATTTCTGTACGTCGCAGAGCCGCTTGCCCTCCGGATGCTTTTCGCCCATCAGATACGGCACGAGCGGATGCATGCCCGCCGTGGTGAAGAGCACGGTCGGGTCGTTTTCGGGGATCAGGGAGGCGGAGGAGATCACCGCGTGTCCCTTCGAACGGAAGAAGTCCAGATACAGTTTTCTTAATTCCTTTGCGGTTAATGAACGCATATTGTCATTTCCTTTCGTATAAAACGATCAAACACTATTGGCTCTCCAACGAACGTTGCGGATGAGATTGACCCCCTCATCAGTCACTTCGGTTCCACTCCGCTTCGCTTCGTTACAAAGGTAGATCGCGCGCTTCCCGCGCGTACTTCCACTTCGTTACAGCGGTAGATCGCGCGCTTCCCGCGCGTACCATCGACAGCTTCCCCGTCCCGAGACATGGTCGTTGCGCGTCGCATCCACTTCGTTACAGAGGTAGATCGCGCGACGACGCAAAGCGTCGTCTACCGCGTACCATCTCTCCTTCAACTCCCTGTCTCGGTCGCACCTCACCTCGCTTGCTCTGCCACTGGCAGCGCTCGGATCGGTGCCCACCTTCAGGAGGGGGAGAAGCCTACGTGTGAGCGTTGAAAGCCTTCCCCTTGATGGGGAAGGGGGACCGCTTGCGGTGGATGAGGTGAATGACAATTTGTATCCCACACAAACGATTGAAGAACTTCTTTATTTTATGAAATTATGCGCGTTTTGTCAATGAAAAAGAAGGTTTTCCCGCAGGAAAACCCTCCATAATTCCTTCATTTCTTCATTTCTTCATTCCTTCACTCCGCCTCGGTATAGAGGATATCGTGGCTTAACGGCGTATAGAACCGCTCGCGCACGCGGTCCGGGTCGCGCGTTTCGCCCATGATCCACATGAGCTTCGCGACCGCCGCCTCGGTCGTCATGTCGTACGCCTCGATGATGTTCTGCTGCTTCAAGGCGTGCCCGACCTGATAGACGGTGAGGTTCGACCCCTCGTTTTGCACCTGCGTGGTGATGACGATGAGCTTGCCGAGCTTGACCCCGCGGTCGATCGCCGCGCGGAAACACCCGTTCGTGCCCTCGGGCAGCCCGCCGACGCCGAAGCTTTCGATGATGACCGCGTCGTACTTGCCGAGCGCAAAGTTCAGTATGTCCGCGTCGCTGCCGGGGATCAGCTTGACCAGACCCACGCTTGCGTTCAGCGTGTGCGAGAACTTCGCGCGCTCGCGGTAGCCGAGGTCGATGTAGTGCAGCACACGTCCGTCCTGCAGCACCGCAAGCTCGGGATAATTGATGCTCGCGAACGCCGAAAAGCTCTTGCTGCGCACCTTCTTTGCCCGCGTGCCGAGGATCACGCTGCCGTTGAACACGATCGAAACGCCGCACGCCCGGTCGTCGCAGGCGTAGGTGAACGCGTCGAGTAAGTTCTGCTTCGAGTCGGTCACGTCCATGCTGATGGGCTTTTGCGCGCCGGTCAGCACGATCGGCTTTTTCGAGCGACGGGCAAGGTACGAGAGCGCGGCGGCGGTGTACGCCATCGTGTCCGTGCCGTGGCTCACCACGAAGCCGTCGTAGGAATCGTAGTACGCTTCGATGCAGCCCGCGATGGTAAGCCAGTTCTCCGGCGTCATATTCGTGCTGTCCACGCTCATGAGCTGCATGCACTCCACGTCGCAGATCTCGCTGACGCGGGGGATGTAGTTCAAAAGCTGATTCGAGCCGAGCTTGGGCGCAAGCCCGTCGGCCGTCATTTCCGAGGCGATCGTACCGCCCGTTCCGATCAATAATATCTTTTTCATGCTTTCAGTATAGTCCATTTAACGGTAAAAAGCAATCCCCGAAGATGCCTTTCACGCATCGAAGATGCAATTTATGACCGAAGGTCAATTCATGTCCCGCAGGCATGGTACGCGGTAGACGACGTTTGCGCCGTCGCGCGATCTACCTATGTAATGCAGCATGGTACGCGCGGGAAGCGCGCGATCTACCTATGTAACGAAGTGGCAGCGGAATGGATATCATCCGCCCGCCGTAAAA
>JAFXVP010000003.1 GCA_017524445.1 Clostridia bacterium
CCCACCGGCGTCGGCAAGACCGAGCTTTGCAAGGCGCTTGCCGAAGCGCTGTTCGACAGCGAGCGCAACATGGTGCGCATCGACATGAGCGAATACATGGAGCAATACTCCGTGGCGCGGCTGATCGGGGCGCCTCCGGGCTACGTCGGCTACGACGAAGGCGGTCAGCTCACCGAAGCGGTCCGCAGAAAGCCGTACGCGGTCGTGCTGTTCGACGAGGTCGAAAAGGCGCATCCGGACGTGCTGAACGTGCTGCTGCAGGTGCTGGACGACGGACGCATTACGGACGGACAGGGCCGCACGGTCGATTTCAAGAACACGATCATCATCCTGACCTCGAACATCGGCTCCGATACGCTCTTGGAAGGCATGGACGAACAGGGACGGCTGCGTCCCGGCGTCGAAGACTGGGTGCGCAACGAACTCAAGACGCGCTTCCGTCCGGAGTTCATCAACCGTCTCGACGAGATCGCGTTCTTTAAGCCGCTCACCGGCGAAAATCTCAAGAACATCGTGGAGCTGCTATTCAAGGACCTCGAAAAGCGCCTCGAATCGAGAAGCTATCATCTCTCCGTCACCAACGCGGCGAAACAGTACATCGTCGAAAACGGCAGCGATCCGCAGTTCGGCGCACGTCCTTTGAAGCGGTTCATCCAGTCGCACGCGGAATCGCTCCTTGCCCGCTACATCATCCGCGAATCCCCCGCCGAGGGCACGACCCTGACCCTCGACGCGGACGGGAACGGACTCGTCGTGCGGTAACGCATGCGCGTTACCGCAGTGATATGCGGCTGCGCCGCATGATGTGTGCAGGGCACGTGATGTTTGCGCCTCTGGGCACGTTTATGATGGTTTTCCGTTCGGAAAACCTACCTTCATGACCGAAGGTCTATTCATGCGCGCAAGCGCAATTCATGCGGGGCGTCCGGGTGGACGCCCCCTACAAACAGCCGCGCGAGATTGCACCATCGAATGCAGCGTTTTGTAAACATGAAAACTTGTTATGTCATCCTGAACGTTTTGAAAAAACGTGAAGGATCTTAAAGATTCTTCGGCTTCGCCTCAGAATGACATACGTAAAGCTTTAGACGTAACAGTACAGTAGGGGGCGATGGTACGCAGCAGACGACGCTTTGCGCCGTCGCGCGATCTGCCTCTGTAACGAAGTGGAAAGACCTCGACGCCCCGTCAAAAAACACAAAAGCGCTTCCCGTCCGGGAAGCGCTTTCGTCATTTACGGATTCAGTTCACGTGCAGCGTGATCGCGTACTGCGGGTATTCGGTCTCTGCATCGCTGTAATTCCAGCCGCAGACGCCGCGTTCGCTCCATACGGTTTCGCCGTAATCCGGATTCAATACACCGAGCGAATGATTGTCGAGGTTAAACACCTCGATCGATTTGTATATACGCAGTATCGGCATCAGCGTGATCGTTTTGATCGATTGCATCATATCGTACGGAACATCCGAGATCTCGCCGATCTTATATAGCAGCGTGCCGTCTTCCTCAACGTTACATTGATATGCGTTCACATACCACGAACCGCTTTCGCTGTTGAGCAGCACTTTCCAATTCAGCGATTTGGCAAACGCTTCGCGCTCGTCCTGTGTCCACGCTTCCGGTACGGTGATGCGGATCTTAAGATTACGGATGCCGAGCGCGTCCGCTTCAATCTCTTCCACGGTCATTGTGAGCCCATTCGCTGAGACAAGGTGCTTTGAGAACGATACGCGGTCGTCCGCATACAGGTCGTCGGGTTCGCCGGGATGATTCTCTGTTCTGCTGACCGTCACCGTCTCCGCGCCCCATACGACTGCATCCGCAGGCGCGACCGTGCTTGCCTCAATGTTCTGATACGCACCTACATTAACCGTGATCGTGCCGAGCTGCGCCTTGAAAAGCTCGGTATCCGGGACATAGTTGTCGTCGCCGCGGTCCTCTTCGCAGACTTCGACCTCATAGAACACCTTGACGGTCAGGTTGCCGTTTTCGTCTGCGTATTCGGTCGCGTTTTCGCAATCCCAAATCGTAGCGACCGCGGTCACACCGTTCTGTTCGAGGTATTCAAGATTCATCCTGTTAATCTGTTCCTGCGCGTTCTCGGGTACGTCCATGCCGATCAGCCCAAGATCGAACAGTTCCTGACAATACGGCTCGATTGCGCCGGACAGTTCAAGCATGCCGGCAAAGCGTGTGCCGTCCGGTAACTCATAGAAGATGCGTCCCCTCGGGCGTTCGTACAGCGTCCATTCGCCGGTCAGATACTTTTCTTCGGGACCGTTTTCATACAGTCCCCAGACCGCGTACGGATCGACCTGCACGCCGGTCTGCCAGCCGCCGGTGTAATCCTCCAGAAGATACAGACCGGAAAGTCCGTTCATACGGACTGTCTGGTAGAAAAACTGCCCATCGTACATCGCGTCGCCGAGCGCGATATCGCAATTCTCGTAGAAGAAATCCGACATCTTCAACGCGCCTTCGCTGTTGACCGCTTCGGAATTCGTGCGGTCGATCGGAATGATCCGGAATCCGTCTTCCGGTTCGGGCGACGAGATCAGCGCATCGATCTCCGGGATCTTTTCGCGGTCGTCCGGATTCGTCGTCAAGTAGTCCTGCGGCGTGGAAACGCCGAACCACGAGAGCACCTCCGCCCGCGCCGACGGGATCAGAAACACCGTCCCGACGAGCACCGCAAACGCCGCCGCTGCAATCGCAAGCGGTCTTCTCCAAGCAGCCGTCTTTTTCGTCTGCATCTTTGCCTTTGCCTTGACCACCGCGTCGTTGACCGCGCGGTCGTGGATCATCTGTTTGAAAAAATCATGTTCGTTCATGCCTGTCTCCTTTCCTTTTCCCTGTGTTCCAGCATGGCGCGGATCCGCTCCCGCGTGCGATACAGCCGCTGCCGCACCGCCTTTTCGCTGACGCCGAGCGCTTCTGCGATCTCCTTCTGCGAGCGGTCGTAACCGTAATAGAGCATGAACACTCTTTGGTTCAGCTCCGGCTCGAATTTTAAAAGCCGCCAGATCTCATCCGTTCGCTCCTTCTGAAGAAGCCGTTCGTCGATCGGTTCGTCGTCGGAAATGAGATCGAAGTCCTCCGGCATCGGCTGCTCGGTCTCCTTGCGCTTCGCCGCGGTGCGATAGTATCGCGCAAGCACCTTTTTCGCGATCGAAAAGAGGTATCGCCGCGGATCGAGGATCGGCAGCGCGCTGCGGATCATCCGTGCGTAGAACAGCCGGTAGACCTCCTGAAAGAGATCCTCCGCCTCCGGCGCGGCGTTCGTGCGCAGCATAAGGTACCGCAGCAGATCGTCGCGCGTTTCGCTGTAAATGCGGTCAAATCGTTCGTTTTGTTCCATAAGCATCTTTCCTTTTCAAAACCGGTTTCACCTATAAAGAGCGCTGATTCTCCGAAAACATAACAAAAAAACGGGGAAGTTTTTCTCTTCCCCATGAAAATTCAATCGTCACTCCCCCGCGATCCAGTCCGTCTGCGGATCGGAAAGGAACGCTTCGACCGCCGTGCGGAACACTTCGGAATACGCGCTCACGCGCCCGATATTTGCGATCAGCGGATCGATATACCGCTTCTTGGCCGCGATCCTGCGCCATTGTCCCTCGTCCGCGGGTTCGGTTGCGCGGCGCATCGAACGGTACGCGCAAAAGCGCTGCCATGCCGCGGCGGTACGCGCGTCGCCGAGAAGCTTTTCGATCACCTGCGGCTCGGTCGTATAAAGATCTGCTTCCGAAAGCACGCCGAGCGCGATCGCGTCCCGCAAAAGCTCGGACAGCATCTGCATCGCGTAGCGGTCCTCGTCGGAGACGTAGATCTTCGAGCATTCGAGCGACGCGAACGCGAAATCCTCCGCGATCCTTGCGTCCGAAAACACAAGCTCCGGCGCGCCGTCCTCATTCGTGCCGACGGATAGATCGGCATAAATTGCCCGCACCTCGTCCGGCATGCGGATGCGGTAATTGATGAGATTCCCGAGCGTGTATTCGAGCCGGTCGGCGGAAAGCCGCGGCGAATCGTTATCCGCGATCGGATAGCGGTGATAATCCGAGACGTCGTCGGTCGTCAGCCCGTGCGTTTTGAGCGCGCGCTGCAGCGTTTCGTCGGCTTCGATCGCCGCGCGCGTGCCGTCCTCGGTCGATTCCTGCACGAGATAATCGCCTTTCAGAAAGTCCACAACGTGCGCGAACACCGGCGTCGCGACGTCGTGCAGCAGCCCCGCGACCGCCTGTTTTTCATCCTGTGTAAAGAGCCACACGATCAGCGCCGCGCCGACGCTGTGATCGAAGCGCGAATACGGTTCCAATCCCGCAAACCGCGGAAAGGACGTATATTCACAGCCGCAGTTCATGCCGACATGCTTCAGCCGCCGCACGCACGGCGCGTCCATGCAGTCCCTTATGACCTTCGGGATCTCGTTGTGATAGATCAGATAGTGTTCCATGCGTCTATTGTATCAGCTTTCGCCCGCAAAGTCAAAGACCCGCAGGGGGTTCCTGCGGGTCTTGGTAAACGTTATTGTGCTTTCCGCTTTTCCGGATCGTACGTATAGACCGAAAACGGCTGCGGGCAGTTTCTGAGATACAGTCCGTGGATCCGATTGGTGAATTCGTGGTACTCCATGTGCCAGCCGGGACGGACCTTGATGAAGTCCCGCACGCGCGGATCCTCGTGCCAGGAAACGAGCGTGATCGGATGGGTCAGCGTTTCCTCAAGCTTTTCGACAAACGCGCAGTAGGTTTGCACAAAGAACGGACGGGAAAGCGTCAGCACCGTGTATTTGTTGAAGTCCTGCTTGAATGCGTCGCCTGTCATGACGTGCACCTGCGGATATTTTGCCGTCCACGTCTCGGCGATCTTTGCGACCGGTTCGTTGTGCTCGATCCCGTCTATTTCACACGGACACTTTTCCTTGATCAGAAACGCGAAGACGCGTCCCTTCCCGCACCCGACGTCCAGGATCCGGTCCGAGGCGCTCAGTTTGACGTGCGAGAAGATATGCTTCAGGTAGATATAGGGCGAGGATTCCGTCCCGGTACCTCCGATCTGATTCTTTTCGTCTCCGCACTTGTCCAGGATGACCTTGCCGAGACTGATCCCGCAGATGCGGCGATCGAGGAACCAGTCATAGACGCGCAGAACCCAGCGGCAGAACTTAACGTACGCTCTTCTGAGCTTTCTTTTTGCCCATCGGAACGCTTTCCCGCAGAACGTCTTCAGCTTACTCATCCAACGCTCCGATCCCGCGCAGCTTGTTCAAAACGCCTTCGACGTCGGCTTCGATCCGTTCTCTCGGCGCGTCGTATTTACGGCACATCGCGTCGACGATCTGCTCCTTCGCGGTCTCCGTTTTGAGACAGTCCACGATGAACGCCGCCGTTTTGTTGCTCTTTACGATCCCCGTGAAAGAAGCTTCTCCGACGGCGACCATAAACTGCGCTCCGTCGATATCCTGTGTGATAAAACTGTCCTTGAGCTTCATGTGTTGTTCTCCTTCTCTTTCTTCTCTGTTTCATCAATGATCCGGCGCAGCGCGTCCAGCGTGAACAGCTCCCGCGCCTCGGTACAGATCATGCCGAAATTGGGGCAGCCCATGACCGGAATGCAGTCCGGCAAAAACGCACATGCTCTGCATTTCTCAGGGATTCTGTCCGCGCCGACGAACGATGTTCGTGCATCCGGTTCGGTGATCCCGTCCATTACGGTTCCGATCTTCGATCCCTTTGGAATGTCTTCGCAGCAGAACAGGGTTCCATCCGGTCCGATCACGATCCCCGCGGCGTCCGCCATGCAGTGATAGGTCGGAAGCTTTTGGTTGAAGCGTTCAAACGTCACGGCAAATCCGGCCGATTCGATCATATCCTGCATTGCAAGGACCTTTTCGCACACTTCGACGCCGTGTTCGCCCCGCATGGTCTCATACAGCGGCATCAGGTACACACTGACGTTTTCCTTATGTCTGATGTGTTTTTTCAGATCACGGATGAACTCCGGGATCCCGTTGACATTTGCTTCGTCGACGTTGCAGCGGATCTGCACCGAAATGCCCGCTTCGGACAACCGATCCGCCGCGTTGATCACTGTATGATATGCATCACGGTATGTATGATAGCGCTTGCGGGCGATGTAGTCCTGTTCCGTGCCGTCCATGGAGATCTGGATCCGCTCGAGCCGCCAGAGATCCGTCATCTTTTCGATCGTCTCCGGCGTAATCAGGCTGCCGTTGGTGACCATTACGCTCTCATAGTCGATCCCCGCGTCCCGTATACCGTAAGAGATCCGGTCGATCACGTCCTGCCGAAGCAGCGGTTCGCCGCCGAACCAGCTTAATATGATCTTTTTTCCGCCGCAGTCGTTTTGGATAAAGCGCAGCGCCGCTTCGGCCGTATCGTCCGTCATGCCGGTCTGCTCCGTCCCCTGCTGGAAGCAGTAGACGCACCGCGCGTTGCAGCCGAGCGTCGGCAGGATCGTATACGCCGGTTTCAGATTCTTCCGGTCATGCAGTTTCAAAAGCGTCAGCACGGAACGGCAGAATGCGTATTCGTCCGTACCCTCCGGTACCAGAAACCGCGCTTTGATCAGCTCGTCGTATCCTTCTCCCGCCGTCGCGCGTTCCGGAAACACGGTTTCGACGCATTGTTTTGTCAGCGTGCTGAATACGTACTGCTTTCCACCGTGCAAAAACGGCAGCGAAAACTGCGACGGAACATAAAAAATCTCAGGCCGCGGTGTTTGTTCCGAAAATAACTTGCGAAACGTGTCATCCGGTCTGTGCAATTCTCTCATATTGTGTCTGTCCTTTTCGGGTCGGCGAACGCTTCTGCGGCGTCCGCCGACCGCAGTTCACGTTTCAGCAGGATGCGCTGGCGCCGCCAGTCTGACCGTGATCGGGCAAATTCATGCCGAAGGTCACGATGCTGCCTTCCAGCTCAACGATTTCCATCGAGGGTGCTTCGTACTTTTCCATAGTCGAGTTTCCTTTCTGTAGCTTCTATCCTTGTATATGCTGATCCGGGGTTACCGGAGTTCGCCGTATTTCATGCCGCACACGGCAACTTCCACCGCTTCCGGCTCCATATTGCACCGGAGCTTGTAAAACGGAACCCTGTCGAGAACCGTCTTGATCTGCGCCATCATGCGCAGGTACCATGCCTTGTCCGGCAACCGGAACGTCTCCTTCATCACGACCGTGAACGCCGTTTCCTTCGGCAGCCGTTCGATGTGATTCTCATCACCGCGACGCAGCCATGCGATCGCTTTGACCGGCGCGGAACCGTTGCAGCCGAGGTGATGTTTCCCGTTCCACGGCGTTCCGTATGCGCGGACACAGTCATCGAAGATGCGAAGGTACGGCATATCATCGTTGATCATCCATACCCGGTCGCCGAATTGTTCCCGCCACAGCCGCGTGTGCGTGCTCTTGCCCGTTCCGCTCGGCGCCGTAAAGATATACGCTTCGCCGTCCAGACAAATCGCCGAGCCGTGAAACTGAAACACGCCATACGGACTGAGCTTCTGATCAAGCGTCCAATGGAAGGTCTCTTCTTCGATGTGGGCTTCCCTGTTCATTGTCCGGAACACGGAAAACGGATCCTTCTGCCTGTCCCAACACGCGCCGAGCATTGCCCGGAGCCCGTCGTACTCGCTGTCCGCAAGGTCGATCACAAATTCCGGTTCCCGATCTGACCGGTAATCCTTCAGGAGCGCTTCGGTCTCGGGAAGGAAGCAACGCACCTCAAACGGCACATCCGCTATTTCCGCAACAAAGCGGATCGGGGCATTTTCCATCCGAATGTCCTTTCTGCGCGATCATCCTGCGGATCAGGCAGCTGCATCCATGAACACCTTATGCATATTGTCGCATTGTCAGTCTTCACTTAGCGCTATTATACAAGCGGTTTCCGCGAGAATCAAGTTCTTTCGTCCGAAAAGATACGACAAATTGTAAACAATATCGGACGAAACGCACCGGACGGACCGGATTCCGTTCGGCCGTACCTTTCCGGGCTTTCGCATTCGCGAACGGCGATCCGCATATCCCTGCGTGATCGACGTTTTTAGTCATAAATACGGCCCGGCACGCGACATGCCAAGCCGTATCAACGAAAATTGCCTATCCTGATATGATTTATTCTTACCTTACGCTTCGATCGCGCCGACGCTGCAAAGCTTTTCGAGGATCTCTTTGACGTCCGCGGCGATCACGTCACGCGGGGCGTCATACTTCAGGCACATCGCGTCGACGATCTGCTCCTCCGTCGTGTCGGTTTTCAGGCAGTCCACGATAAACGCCGCCGAGCTGTTGCCCTTCACAATGCCGGAAAACGCCTCGCCGCCGACCGGCACGAGGAACCGGGTATCGTCAATGTCCTGGGAAATAAAAGTGGGTTTCAATTTCATATCGTTTCTCCCTTCAGCAGACCGGGTCGTCCCCGTCCGCGGTGATCGTTTTTCGGTCGATAAAATCCTTCAGCAAGCTGACGGTGTACAGCTCGCGTATTCTCCGGCAGTCCGCGTCCTGCACCGGGCAGGTCGCAAAGCCCGTGCAGCACGGCAGATACGGACAGGCGCGGCACTGTTCCCGGATCCGGTCCGTCCGGCAGAATTCGGTCCGCGCGGCTTCGTTCGTCGTTCCGCGGAACACATCGCCGAAACAGGTATCCGGATCGCAATGATCGCACGGATACAGCTTTCCGTCCGGTCCGATCACCACGCTGCCGCCGTCCGCCATACAATGAAAGACGTCAAAACTGAGCTTCGGTCCCAACTGCATCTGCGGCTCGAACCCGGCTTCCCGGATCAGTGTTCGCGCGTCGAGGATCTTTTCCCACAGCGCGTATGCGTCCGGTCCCCTGCGCACATGATCCAACGGCGAGAAGTACACCTGCACGTTTTTCTTGTGTACGACGGTTTCGGACAGATCCTTCAGAAACTGCGGAACGCCGTCCCAGATGCTCTCCTCCGTATTGCAGCGAACGAGCACGCGGATCCCCGCTTCGCTCATGTCGCTGATGCTGCGCATGACGGAACGGTAATAGTCATGATAACCGACGTACCGCTTGCGGCCGATATAATCCCGTTCGCAGCCGTCCACGGAGATCTGGATCGAGGTCACGTTCCAGAGTCCTTTCATCTTTTCGAGGATCTCCGGCGTGATCAGACTGCCGTTACTGACAATACCGCCCCGATAATGTACACCCGCTTTCTGAAGACCTCCCGAGACGCGGTCGATGATATCCGGTCTTAACAGCGGCTCGCCGCCGAACCAGTTGATCTTCACCGGGTCGATCGCGTGCGTTTCGACGATATAGCGCACCACTGCGTCCGCGGTCTCCGCCGTCATGGAGATGGGTTTCATGCCCTCTTCATAGCAGTATACGCAGCGCGCATTGCAGCCGAATGTCGGAAGGATCATGAAGGTGCGATTGCCCTCTTTTCGGTTGTATATACGCATCAGCGTCGAAACGGACTGATAATAGGCGCATTCGTCCTTTCCTTCCGGTACGAGAAACAGCCCTCGGATGAGGGCTTCTTTCCCGATATTCGATTTTGCTGCGTTCCTGAGGTCGGTTTCAAGAAGCTGCTTTGTCAGCGTGTGAAACACATACCGCTTTCCATTGTGCGTGAACGTCACAGCGAACTGCGACGGCACGTAAGTCACGCCGGTTTGCGGTTCCTGCGCCGGCAGGATCCTAAAGAGCGCTGCGTCCTGCGGATTCCGTTCGATCATCACCGGTCCCGAAACCGTATCGTTCATTTACGGAACTTCAAACTTCAGGCAGCATGATCGAATAACCAGCACCGCTGCAGCAGCCTCCTCCGGTCAAGACCGTTTCGTCTTCATCGAACACAACGACTTCGAGCGAAGGCTTCAGATACGGTTCCATCGAAGATTATTCTCCGATTCCGCCGATGCTGTCTTCCAGTTCAGGTGCCTTGGTGGGGCAGGTGTCCGCCGTGATGGTCGCATAGCCGGGAATCTCAACGATTTCCATGTTGGGCTTTACGTACTTTTCCATAGTATTTCTCCTTTCGTTTTACAACGACCAAAATCCTTGTTTGTATCAAACCCGCGTTTGCGGGGTCATACCTGTTTCATGCCTTCATAGGATACGCGCGCCGCGTCCGGTTCCATGTTGCAGTACAGCGTGTAAAACCGTACCTGATCCAGCAATCGCTTTTCAAGCGCCAGGATCCGCAGCATCACCGCCGGGTCCTTCGAGGAAAGCGCCTGCGAAACCAGCACCGCGAACGCGTCGCTTTTCGTCATCGGCTCGACGCGGTTCTCTTCGCTCCTTTTAAGAAGCGCAATCGCGCGGACCGGCGCGGATGTGTTGCGGCTCAAGCTGTGCTTGCCGTTCCACGGCGTTCCGTATGCGCTTACGCCGTCCTCCCGGACGCGGAGCATCGGCTTGTCGTCGTTGATCATGACGACCCGATCGCCGAATCGTTCCCGCCACAGCCGTGCGTGCGTGCTCTTGCCCGTTCCGCTCGGCGCCGTGAAGATGTACGTTTCGCCGTCCAATGAGAGCGCGGAGCCGTGCATCAGAAGCACGTCGTATTCCGTGATCCGTTCCGCGATCAGCCGGTTCAGCGCGGCGTTCTCAAGAAAAATCTCCGACCGCAGGAAGTCCGTTCGTCCGTCCATCCGGTCTATCGCATCGTAATCCGCCCGCGCCTGTTCGAGATCCGCATCCGTCGGCTCAACGCAGAACAGCGGCTCCTCATCGGTCAGATACTCATCCAGGAATCGCCTGTTGACTTCATACCGGCATCGGATCCCGATCGGCACTTCCGCAAGCTTTATCCTGAAATCTATCACCGATTGCTCCCTTTTCGGATCGAAACGCATCGCCTTTCGATCCGATACGCATAGTATCACACCACTGCACAATGATTATACAAAAGAAACAGTCAAAATGCAAGTGGTTATTTTTGAAATTCAAAAATTGTACATAAACCGGACCGCCATTTCGTTTTCGGCCGGTCGATCCGCACCGTTTTTCGGTACGCGGGGACTTGACACGGAGCGAACCTTCGTATATAATTTCTGTCAATTATCGGACGGCACGAAAACCGCGCCGCAAACGAAAAATCCACGCCCGGCGACGGTGTTTTCGGGCTTATCTTTCAGGAGGATACCATGCAGATTTTTGAGGAATTGAAGGCGCGCGGACTGATCGCGCAGGTCACGGACGAGGCGGAGATCCGCGAGCTCATCAACAACGGCGGCGCAAAGTTCTACATCGGCTTCGACTGCACGGCGGACAGTCTGACGGCGGGACATTTCATGGCGCTGACGCTGATGAAGCGCCTGCAGATGGCAGGAAATCGCCCGGTCGCTTTGATCGGCGGCGGCACGACCATGATCGGCGATCCCTCGGGACGCACCGACATGCGCAAGATGCTGACGAAAGAGGACATCGAACACAACGCGGAGTGCTTCAAGCGTCAGATGGAGCGCTTCATCGAGTTCGGCGAGGGCAAGGCGGAGATGGTCAACAACGCCGACTGGCTCTTAAAGCTCAACTATGTGGACATGCTGCGCGACGTCGGACCGCACTTTTCGGTCAACAACATGCTCCGCGCGGAGTGCTATAAGCAGCGCATGGAAAAGGGCCTCAGCTTCCTCGAGTTCAACTACATGATCATGCAGTCGTACGACTTCTACTATCTGTTCAAAAACGACGGCGTCAACATGCAGTTCGGCGGCGACGATCAGTGGTCCAACATGCTCGGCGGCACGGAGCTGATCCGCCGCAAGCTCGGCAAGGATGCGTACGCGATGACGATCACGCTTCTCACCGACTCGCAGGGCAAGAAGATGGGCAAGACCGCGGGCAACGCCGTCTGGCTCGATCCGAACAAGACCACCCCGTTCGAGTTCTATCAGTACTGGCGCAACGTCGGCGACGCGGACGTCATGAAGTGCATCCGCATGCTGACCTTCATCCCGATCGAAGAGATCGACGAGATGGAGCGCTGGGACGATTCCCGCATCAACGAAAAGAAGGAGATCCTCGCGTTCGAGCTCACAAAGCTCGTGCACGGCGAGGAGGAAGCGAACAAGGCGCAGACCGCGGCGCGCGCACTCTTCTCGGGCGCGGGCGACGACGCGAACATGCCGACGTTCCCGGTTCCCGCAAACGTGCTGACCGACGGAAAGATCAACATCGTCGACATGCTGCTTCTGGGCGGGATCGACAAGTCCAAAGGCAAGGTCCGAACGCTGATCGAGCAGGGCTCCATCTCCCTCGACGGCGAACGTGTCGACGATACGTGGATGAACGTCACGGAAGAACAGCTCAAAGCGGGCGTCAAGATCCGCAAGGGCAAAAAGACCTACGTAAAGTTCACAATGTAAACAAAAAAGGGCTTTCCCAAAGAAGGAAAGTCCTTTCTTTTCCATTGTCCCCCGCTTTACTGCAGTTTGTCTGTCTTTGAAAGCAGGTGCAGACCTAAGATCATGGCTTGTCCGATGATAAAGGTCATGATCCCGAGCGGCAGCAGCCCGTACAGAAAATGCATTCCTATGCTGTAATGCCACAGGAATAAAGCTGACAGCAAAGCGATCGACAGGATCAACGTCAGGATCAGATGCCGTTTCCAGTGCCGTCGATTGATTTCCGATCTGTCAGGCGCATCCGCTTTGTCCCGTTTCCGGCTCCGAACCCAGTACAGGTTTAACCCCAGCTGCAGAACGATCGCTCCGCCGAGGATCAGCGCTGCGACGGAGGCAATTCGTGAAACGGTGCCGAGCGTCCAGCTGACAGGCTTTTGATAGATCAACAGGATTTCGTAGCTGCGGGAATGAAATTGAAATGAATCATCCGGACCGGTATACGGCGACAGCGAATCGAATGACTCCAAAGGCAGCAGCAGCTGTATCTCCATGTAATCTTTGCTCGTCAAACAGTCGAACGTTTCTGCCCGGTACGCCGTGCCGACAAACCCTGCTCTGCCGCGAAAACCCCCGGCGCCGCTGAATTGCGCATTGCGGGACAGATCCTTTCCCTCCATGCCGATGGATACCGTACCCTTTCCGATACGGTGACCGTAATTGCGTGGACTTTTAAACGTCAGCGCGGCGGATCCGTTCCGGTCGCAGACAAATGCCGGAATGCGATACTTCAGTACCGCCGTCAGTTTTCCGCTATCGCTGTACCTCCAATACACTTCGTCGTTATCAAGACGGAACTCGCCGGAATGAAGCTTTTTATCCTCTGTCTCAACAAATGCCTGCCCGTTCACAGACATGCTGAAGGAATCAACTTCAAGCGCAGTATTGCCGGTTTTCAGCTTGACGCCGAACGTTGCATTTTCCTTACGCGCATTGAATTGCCAGACGTCCGTGATCACTGCGCTGCCGTCAGGCGCAAGCTCCACGGTCGAATCCATACTCCGGATCTCATAATCCTCATTCCAATCCGGTTCGTTCATGCCGCTCTGGGTCATCAGCTTGCTGCCGGCGCGGATGCACATGATGATGATAACAAGGACGGGAATACCCCATTTCACGCAAAAATGCAGTAAATACTGATACAGATCTTTTTGATGCAAGGTCCCGCCTGTCTTAAGCCGTTTTCGATTCTGTCTGCCCGGTTTCATTCGCTCCCCCTTTTCATCCCCGCGGCGAAGCGCAAAGATGCTGTTCCTCCGCCTAATGCGCCTTGTCGGTTCTCTGTTCGCTTACCGCTCAATATCCGAACTGGATCATGATCATGGGGCGCACGCCTTTCTTGTTGTAATTCAACGGGAAAATACGGATCTTATTGTCATGGGGACGGTTAGCGTGGGATGAATTCGATATTTCGTCCGCATGGCGTATATGTGTCCGCTTCCCAGAGCATGGTTGTTCTCTTGACAATTTTTGCTTTCGGCACAACGCCCCGGTTCAGATCCGTCAACCGTTCGATCTGTCTGACTGTGTTCCTTCTTTATGATCTTCTATATATTTGACGCTCCGGCGCGGCAAATTGTCCACGCCGAAAACTATATATTTTATTGTATCAGCATTTCGCTATGCTGTCAACGGCGGCGCGTTACTACATAAAGGGGGTGTGTGTAACGCTGTCGCATTTGTCGCATTTGTCGCAGAGACGTATGATTCCGGTAAACGGATGAATGATTACGGTAAATGACAGATTTGCAGCATGCTGACTACATTTGCGACATTTGCGACACTGCTGCACACAGGGGGTGAATGTAGTCCAACCCGTAGGGGAGGGTATCACCCTCCCGTTCCGCTGACATGCTTCTTACGGCGGGCTGCCGAGGTCGTCAGCCCCTACGGTCCGTCGGTGTGATCCTGCCCTCCTTGTGCAAAGGAGGGTGGATGCCGAAGGCAGACGGGAGGATTGTCTCCAAAACCGTGCGAAACTTGACGGACGGGCAATGCCC
>JAFXVP010000017.1 GCA_017524445.1 Clostridia bacterium
GGATCGGTTCCCGTCTCGTCGAAGATCACGCGGAGCACCGAGCGCGCCGCGTTGACCACGTCCGTCGCGCCGAGGATCGCGTCGTTCGCGTTTGTTCCCGCCGGACGCTTGTTCACGTGCGCCACGTCCACGATCGCGCAGCTGTGCTTCTTTGCAAGCGTGGCAAGCGCCTGCATGAACGGACGGATCGCGCTCTGCTCGGTCATCTTGACGCTGCTTCCGATAAAGGCGTGCAGCGGGTCCAGGATCACAAGGTCCGGCTTTGCCGTTTCGATCGCTTCCGTCAGATCATGCAATCGCGGATTGCCCTGCCCGTCGGACAGGCGGAGATGCATGCTGTCCGTCGCGTCCATGATAAAGACGCGATCAAGGTCCGCGCCTGCGCGGCGCATGCGATCCCGCAGGATAAAGTCCGGGTCCTCCGCCGAGATGAACAGCACCGTCATCGGCTCGAATTGTTCGAACGGGTTCAGGGGGTACCTTCCGTTCGTCAGCTCCGCCGCGATCCCGCACAGCGCAAACGTCTTGCCGGTGCCGCCTGCCGCGGCAAGGATCGTCACGTCCCCGCGCAGGATATACGGCTTCCAGAGGTATTTGATCTCATCGTCTTTTATGTCCGCCGCGCACTTTAAGGGGCAGTTCAGAACGGGCGCGTCCGGCGCGTCCACGTATTCCTGATACGGGTTTTCCGTGAATTCGTTCATGCCTGCATCCCCCTTACATAACACGTGCCCTGCGTTTCGTCCCACGTTTTCAGCATCTCGTAGCGCTCGCGGGAGACCGCGGATACCGATTGCAAAAGCGCCTGAAGGTTTCCCGTTCGGTTTGCGTTTTCGAGCGCGTTGATCGCGTTCGTGAGATTTTCCGCGTCGTTTTTGAGCTTCAGAAGCGATTCCAAAAACCGCTCGCTCTCCTCGGAATCGTCGTTCGGGTCGAGCCGGTCCATCTGATCCTCGCACCAATGGATCACCGCGCATTGCACGGCGTGCGTAAACGACGCGGTCTTTCGGACGGATTCCAGAATGTCCCTGCGCCGCTTTGCCTTTTCACCTGCGTCACGATCCGGTGCCGCGGCGTCCCCGAGCCCGAACGCAGCTGTGATGCGCTTTGCGGCGTCGAAATTGCTTTCGTGAAAATACGCCATCGTAAGGTCGATCGAGGTGCCGCCCGCGTGGCAGCCGAAGCAGTAGAACGTGCCGTTCTCGTAGAACACGCAGCTCGGCGTCCTCTCATTGTGCAGCGGACAGCATGCTTTTACCCGGCTAAAGATGCGCTTTCCTTTGATTCCCGTGAACCGTTCCGCGGCGTCGAGCGCGGAGACCGTCTTTGCCCGGTCGAACATGCTTTCCTGTCTTGTTTCTTTCATATGTGTGCCTCGCTTTCGCTTGTTTTCAACAAAAGCGTAGCACAAAAACTTCGGACAATTTTCCCGGAATTTTGTCATAATTGCAGCTGAACAGGACTGCCGCTCCCAAAAATCAAAACCGCCCCGGGATGAGGGCCGGAAGCGCATGATAACGCCGCATGCCATCATGCGTTTTGCTTCATACACAGAAAAAAGATCAAATCCGTCAAATCCGGCGACATGCGCGGCGGATTTGACTCCTTGCCGTTTCCGCCGCCCGGTAACGCGCAGCGATATAGGCGGGAACGGAGAAAACGGTCGGCAGAAAGCATTTTCTGCCGACCGAATGCAAATCAAAACCGCCCCGGGGTGAGGGCGGCTTTGACAAGGATAGAGGGGGGGTAATGATAAGGAGGAGTCCTTATGAATCAATCGGTCGGCGGGAGGGGTAACCCGCTTTCCTTTTGACGAGTTTAGTATAACCCATAAATGCGTCAAAAATGCGTTATCCGTGTGAAAGAAACGTCACAGGATTGTAAAGAAGCTGCAAATACGCGCCGTGATACGGCAGCGCCGCACTCCTGTCGGGAATGCGGCGTCTGTTTTCGAAAAAGGATCATTGTGCGTGTTGCCGGGACCGCTTGCTCTTTGAGGCGGCGATCACCAGCACGATCACGCAGGTGACGCAGGCGACGCCCGCCAATGCGACCCCGATGATCAGAAGCAGCGAAGAGGAATCGTTTTCCTCGCCTCCCTCATACGGGATATCCTCGAGCACTTCCGCGCCGCAGACGGCGCAGGTTCCTCTGCGCACGCCGGGCTCGTTCTTTGTCGGCTCGGCGAGGATCTTCCATTCGGTGACGACGTGATCCGCCGCGGCGGTGCGTTCACCGCAGGCACATTCCAGCCAGTGCTGCTTGCCGTCGCTGTGATAGACGCCGTCAAATGAATGTGTGTGCATCGATGCAGGCGCTTCGGAGGGCGTTTCGACCGTGATCGCTGCGGGAGAGGACGGTTCGGCAGTCGGTTCGGTCGTCGGTTCCGCGGTCGGCGCGGCTGACGATTCGGCGGAGGGCGCGGATGTCGGTTCGGGCGTTGCCGCCTCCGCTTCCTTTTCATACACGGTGATCGAAGCGGTGTTCGATTTTACGGTCTGCGCTTTGTTGGAGAATTCGCACAATACCTCCCAGCCGTCCAGCGAAAGCGGGATATGGGAAAGCTTCAGATGCTTATCTGCGGCGCCGGAAACCTGCAGACCCGGGAAAAAGCTGCTCGCATCCTTTGCCGAAACAAGGGATTTGCCCTTTACGAAATACCAGGCAAAGCTGCTGGCATGATCGGCCTTGACAGTAAACCCGCATGAGCCGCCTTCTTCCACGATTTCGTCGCCCGGATGCTTTTTGATCTCAATCGGGCTGTAGACCTTGACCTTGATTTTTGCCGTGAAATCGGCGGTGCTGTATTGGGTCGTCAGGTTCGCGGTGACGGTGACGTACTGTTCGCCGGCTTTCGTGAACTTGCTCGGCGAGATCTTCGTCACGTACTTCGTGCAGTTCCACTTCTCGTCGCCCGGCGGAACGTCGCCTTCGCTGTGCGCCCATACGGTCAGACCGCTTTTGTCAAAGGAATCCCCGACCAGATAGGTGGTTTTCTCGGCGGTCGCCGTAATCTTCTTGGTCCAGTACAGCGGCGGATCGCCCTCCATCTCTTCCACGTTCACATACAGATAGACATAGAACGGTTCCTTCTTGCCGCTCGCCGCCATACAATTCAACCGGAGCGTAACCTTTTGATTGCTTCCGGCTTTGGTAAACGTGCTCGGCGAGGCGGTGAGACCGTCGAGACCGAGATCGCAGACGTCGGTCGACCCGTCCGCCTTTACCCGGTTGCCGTAGATCCGCATGCCCGTCTTGTCAAAGCTTTCCCCGACGTAATAATCCAGCTTGTCCGGGTACTTGTCGATATAGATGGAAGTGTAGTAATTGAATCCCGCCGCTTTTGCCGTGCGAAGCGGAGGAAGCAGCATGATCACGATCAGGATCATGATCCATGCCGATTTCAAGAATCTTTGTTTCATAATGACCCCTCCCAATTTGTCGTGCATCGGTTTCCGCTATCCGCTTTTATTATATATGATTCGCGTCAACGATTCAAGCGCTTTGCAGATCAAATACGATTTTTTGCAGGTTGTGCATGCTTGCCGTTTCCGCCGCCCGGAAATACGCAGTATTTTAGGCGGGAACGGAGAAACCGGTTGGCAGGAAGCATTTTCTCCCGATCGAAAGTAAATCAAAACCGCCCCGGGGTGAGGGCGGCTTTGACAAGGATAGAGGGGGGGTAATGATAAGGAGGAGTCCTTATTGATCAATCGGTCGGCGGGAGGGGTAACCCGCTTTCCTTTTGATGGCTTTAGTATAACCCCCAAATGCGTCATAAATGCGTTATCCATGTGAAAGAAGCGTATCAAGATTGTGAAGAAAATGCAAACTGCGGCTGTAAAAATGTGGATATTTACATTCTGCCGTAAAAATGATATACTGACCGCATGCAAATCGAACCGGATAATTGCATACGGACCGCTGATGTTCCGCCGTATTTCGGCGGCTTCTTTTGCACGCCTGCGGAAAGGACGCCGGCATGAAGCGCACGGGAACGGAAGCGGAGCATAAAACGCGCGGGCGTTCGCTGCCGGCTCGGATCGCAGCGGTCGCATTGCCGATCCTTGCGCTGCTCCTTGCGGCGGCGTTTGTTTTGCTGTGCATTGCGTATTCGCGCGTGCGGCCGGTCCTCACCATTGAGCTCGGCGAGGGTACGCCGCAGGCATCGGCGTTCTCCGTCGACGGCGCGGACGCGGCGTACGTCACGCAGCCGGACGCGCTGTATAAATCGGCGGGCAAGATTCGCCTCCGGATGAAAACCGGCGTGTTGACCGTGCCGGTCACGCTGCGGGTCGCCGATACGATCGCGCCGACGGCTGTGGGAACGGAAACGACGGTCTCCACGCACGAAGCGCCGACGCCGGATAAGCTGATCAAAAACCTGCGCGACCAGAGCATCGTCCGGGTCTCGTTCGAGACCGCGCCGGATTACGGCACGGTGGGCGATTACAACGCGGTCGTGTTGCTACAGGACGCAAGCGGCAACGAAGCCCGCGTTCCGGTCACTGTCCACGTTCGCATCGCTTTGGACGCGCTCGTATTCGAGGCAGGCGAGTCAGCGCCGAAAGCGGAGGATTTTCTGATCGACCGATACGAGAACGTGCAGATGGACCCGATCCCGGAGACGGTCATGCACGAGCCGGGCGAATATCCGATCCGCATCACGGCGGACGGTACGGAAACGGAAAGCACGCTCATCATCAGGGATACCGTTCCGCCGACGGGCAGACCCGTCACGTTCGTCGCCGCGCCGGGCGAATCGGTCGCGCCGGAGGACCTTGTTGCGGATATCTTCGACGAAACGGCGGTCAAGGCGGCGTTTGAAACGGAGCCGGACCTTGATAGCCGTTTGCCGCAGACGGTCGGCGTGATCCTAAAGGATCGCGGGGGAAACGAAACGAAGCTATACAGCACGCTGCTCTTCACGGGCGTCGCGCCGGTGGAGATCGAAGCGCATGAAGGGCTTTTGGACGTGTCCGAGCTCGCGCTCGAAGGCGAATATTCCGACGCGCGGATCAGCTGGCAGTTCACGCCGGACGTGCCGGGTCTGCACGTCATCATCGTGCTTTTGGACGGGCAGGAGAATTACGCGCTGATCGAGGTCAAAGATACCACGCCGCCCACGCTCGAGGTGCAGCGGACGGACGGATTTCTGAAGCGCCCGCTGCCCGCGGAAGCGTTTGCTTCTGTTTCGGACGTGACCGGGACGACGCTCGAATACCTTGATGAGCCGGACTGGACGGAGGAGCTGCAGGACGTCACGCTCGTTGCGACGGACGCGGCGGGCAACCGCACGGAACGGACGTTCACGCTCACGCTCGCGCCGGATACCGACCCGCCGGAGATCTACGGCGTGGTCGACCGGATCGCGTACGTCGGCGAGCCGATCGCGTACCTCAAGGAGGTATACGCCGAGGACAACGCGGACGGACGCACGGAGATCACGGTGGAATCCAAGGTGGATACGCAGACGCCCGGCAGGTATGGGGTCGTCTTCACGACCGAGGATGCGGTCGGCAACCGCGCAAGCGCATCGTGCACCTATACGCTCGTCGCCGCGACCGTGTCAGAGGAGGACGTTCGCGCGCTCGCGCAGGGCGTGCTCAGGGAGATCATCACGGATAACATGGTGCGGGCGGAGCAGCTCAAAGCGGTGTTCGATTACGTCCGCAGCCATGTGCATTACGTCGGCGATTCGGACAAGACGGACTGGCGCAAGGAAGCTGTTCGCGGGTTTAAAACGGGCAGGGGAGACTGCTTCACGTTCTATTCCGTGACGCGCGCGCTTCTGGACGAGCTCGGCGTCGAATACATGAGCGTCACACGGCTCGGCGGCGCGACGCGGCACTACTGGACGATCGTGAACCTCGGCACCGGCTGGTATCATTTCGATACGACGATCTCCTCGAGCCATCAATCGAAATGCTTCATGTGGACGAACGAGCAGTGTCAGATCAAGCCGCACTTCTGGCGCTTCGACCGCTCGAAATACCCCGAGATCGCGACCGAGAAATTCGATTATAAAGCCGTCGTCGCCATGGAAAGGGAAGGACTTCTGCCATAGGCATACAACCGATTACCCGCTGCGGCATGTGCGGTTCTGAGAAGTAAAGCAACAAGGGATATTCCGAAAACTGCCGGAATTGGGGTTACAGGTTTTTTATCAATACGATATCATGGCAACAGAAAAGGGGGAACGTCCGATGAAAAAAGCAATCATCGTGATCCTCGCGGCAGTCATGGCGCTGAGCGTCGTCGGGTGCGGGAGCAGAAAACCATCCGGTGCGGGGATAAACAAAGACGTATCCGTCGGCGATGTGATCAGATTCGGCAGGTATGAGCAGGACAACGATCCTTCCGACAGCAATGAGGATATCGAATGGATCGTTCTTGCAAAAGAAGGCAATAAAGCGCTTGTGATCAGCAAATATGCGCTCGATTGCAGCCAGTACCATACGTCCAAGTCCGACGTCACGTGGGAAACCTGCGCCTTGCGCGAATGGCTGAACGGACCGTTTCTGGATGCATTCGGTGCGGAAGAACGAAACAGTATGATCGATACCACGGTGACCGCAGAACTGAATCCGTCGTTTGATACGTCGCCCGGGAATGATGTTACGGATAAGATATTCCTTCTGAGTATTGCAGAGGTCAACAGGTATTTCGGTTCGGACGAAGCAAGAAAGTGCGCGCCGACGAACTATGCTGCAGCACAGGGCGTGTGGAAGAGCACCATTTATTCCGCAGACGGCAGAGCCGCCTGCTGCTGGTGGCTGCGGTCGCCCGGCAGCCTTTCCGACCACGCTGCACTGGTCCTCGGAGGCGGCTCCGTCGAGAGCGACGGTCGCGCTGTCTACAACATTCTCGCCGGTATCCGCCCCGCTTTGTGGATCGATCTCGGAGCTTGAATCTCTCGATCCGAAATCAAAGCAGCGGGCGCAGCCCGCATTTTCTCTGCAACAGTTGAAAACGCGCGCGGACCGTGCTATAATCAAGCGTAATTTGTTCGGCATACGCCGCAAGGAGGCACTTATGGATCTGAAAGCATTGGTACGCAATATTCCCGATTTCCCGAAGCCGGGCATCCTGTTTCGCGACATCACGCCGCTGATCGGCGATGCGGACGGCTTTGAGGAGCTCGTCAACGAAATGGCAAAGCCGCTTTTCGAGCAGGACGTCGATCTGGTCATGGGACCTGAGGCGCGCGGGTTTATCTTCGGTTCCGCGCTTGCGAACACGCTGCACGCGGGCTTCGTTCCGGCAAGAAAACCCGGCAAGCTTCCGTATGAAACGATCGGCTGCACCTACGGGCTCGAGTACGGCTCGGACGAGCTGCAGATCCACGTTGACGCGATCAAGCCCGGACAGCGGGTTGCGATCGTCGACGACCTTCTGGCAACCGGCGGCACGGCGCTTGCGTGCGCAAAGCTCGTCGAAAAGGCGGGCGGTGTGGTCGTGGGCTTTGTCTTCGCAATCGAGCTTACGGATCTTCCCGGCCGCGAGACGCTGAAGGGCTATCCGGTCGAAACGATCCTGAAGTATTAAGGTATCACAACGCACGACGCCCCGAGCAAATCGGGGCGTTTTTGCCGCAAAAACCCCTTGCGTTTTCGCTTCATTTATGCTATAAATAAAAAGCACCTTGCCGGTGTGATGGAATTGGCAGACGTGACGGACTCAAAATCTCATTCGTCATTTCCCGCCGAAGGCGCAAAAAAGTCCCTAATTGAAGGCGTTTTGAGAATTGAAGAATCACGATTTTCGCATTTTGGCCTCCATTTTGGCCTCCGATTTCCGGAGTTTTTCCAGAGGCCTATACGAAAAGAAGGTTTTTGCCGGAATGATGGAATTGGCAGACGTGGCGGACTCAAAATCCGCTGGGCTAATACCCCGTGTGGGTTCGAGTCCCACTTCCGGCACCACGAAACCCCAGTAAATACTGGGGTTTCGAGCTTTTTGGGGCTCGAATATCAGGTGCCTGATCCGTTACGCTCGCTATCATCTTTTTTTCGTTTTTCAGAATTTTTGATGATCGATTTCCCCAGCGATTATGCGGCTTTCCGGGTTTTTGGAGGCCATTTTGGAGGCCACAGGCTCTTTCCTCTGTGCTCCGTTTCCCGGGAAAAAGCCGATAATCGCCTCTGCTGAAGCAACCTTGGACGAGTAATCAAGATGGGTATAGATGTTGCTGGTAGTGGCGATATCGCTGTGGCCCAGCCATTCCTGAATATCTTTCAGTGCAACGCCCTGAGAGTACAGCAGACTGGCGCAACTGTGCCTCAAGTCATGAAAACGAATGCGACGAAGCCTGTTTTTTTCCAGAAACTCCGGAAACGCCTGCGTCAGGTAGTTCGGCTTGATCAGTTCGCCCATCTCGTTTACATAGACGTAGTCTTTATAGTTTTTACAATAGCAATCTCCGCAGATACGACGGTTGGCATCCTGCTTGTCCCGGATTGCGTACAACAGATCCTCGAACGGTTTCACAAGAGGAAGAGTCCGATGAGAAGATTTCGTCTTGGTACGATCCTTTTCTATCAGCGTTATTTTTCCGTCCACCATTGCTTGTGTGACTGTGTGCCGAATGGTGATGGTTTTTCGCTCGAAATCAATTGCGCTCCATTTCAACCCGCACACTTCACTGCGACGAAGCCCGTAAAACGCCGCCAGAATCACGCCCAGCTCAAGATTGGTACCTTTCACTGCCCGGAATAGAGCGTCAAGCTCAGCCTCTTTGTAGGGAATGACCTCAAAGCGTTCCTTGCGCGGTCTTTGAACCTTGTCGGCAGGATTGCTCTCGATCAGATCCGTCCGATAGGCATATTGCAGTGCTTTCCGGATATTCGCATGACGGTGAATCACTGTATTCGCGCTGACGCCGCATACATCCATCTCATAGGTGTAGTAATCCTGGATGTGCTTAGGCGTAACATCACGAAGCAAAAGCTTCGGATGGCGCTTGTCGAAATACGGAATGATTTTGTTCCGGATCGCTTTTTCATATGCAACGTAGGTAACGGTTTCCACACTGGAACGCATCATTTTCAACCAGTCTCTCAGAAAATCCGTAAATCGGATATCGTTCGGCATGATAGTCATGCCGCTGCTTGCCGCCTGCATGCGATATCTGAGCGTTTCTCCCATTTCCTGCTCCGCTTTTCTCAGCAGTTCCTCGGCGCGTTTTTTATTGCCTTTTACGGGCAATTTTGTCGAACGAGATGCCGATCGCCGAATACCGTTTTCGTCCGTGTAACTTAAGACGATATGATAAATACCGCCCTTGTCTCTCAGATGTCCTGCTACCATTGTTTTTCTCCTTTCTTTGTAGCGTGTATTCATCTGCCATTGACACGGACAGGGTAACACCCTCTCCGTGCCAATGGCAATTCTGTGATAGCTTACGAAACGGATTTTTGGAGGCCAGTTAGGTATTCGATCACGAACACCTTCGGGATTCTGTACCGTTTTCCAATCCAATAGCTTTGGATCTCGCCGCTTTTCAGCAGCCGGTAGACACTCTTGGTGCTAGTACCGCCGAGCATCTCGCACAGCTGTTCTACGTTGACTACATCAGGATAGTCGGTAAACATCACCTTGTAGTAGTCCTGCAGTTCTCTCTTGCGCATGTCGGTTACCTCAGCGAGCGTCATCCCCGCGGCTTCGCTGCTTCTGCTTAACCGGAGGATTATTCTGTTCTTCCAGCATTCGCAGAATCGACCGTTGAATATCGCGTATGCTATACTCTGCAGGAAAGAAGCGCCGGATGTCCTGCACCGGTATGCTGACGTGTTCCCGCTGGTTGGCTTTCTGTTCTGACATCACCGCCATGATGCCGTCTTCGTCCAGATCGCCGTTACGGAACAGATTCTTCATGCGGACAGCCTGGGAGTAGGAGGGCGTGCAATCCTCCGCTTCCATGGCGTCCAGCACGAAACGCTGCATGTCCTCATCCAGATAGGACAATGCTTCGCCGACGGACAACGCCATTTCATCCCGGTCCATGTATTCCAGCAGTTCCGGGATCAGGTTCGTCAGGCGCACATACCGACGCATCGTATCGCCGCTGACGCCGAATGCTTCGGCGGCGGCATCGTCACTCCGGTAATTCGACGCAACTTGCGGCGAATTATCTTTTTTGGGCCTTCCCGCTTTCCTTCTCATGGCTTCCAGCTTCATTTTGTAGGCGAACGCCTTTTCCGACGGGAGCAGATGCTCACGGTGCAGATTGCTGTCCACCATCTGTATGACGGCTTCGTCCGGGGAGAGATCGGATACGATCACGGGTACGGTTCTCAGTCCGATCATCTCCGCCGCGCGGCAGCGCCGGTGGCCTGAGATGATCTCATACTCATCCGTGCCTTCCACGGGCCGGACAATGACAGGTGACAGGATACCGTTCTCACGGATGCTCTCTGCCAGCTGATCCAGGGATTCATCCTCGATCACCTTGTACGGATGATCGGGGAACGGCCATAGCACATCCAGGGGCAGTGTCATGATACCCGGCTTTGGCACGTCATGACGCTCCGCGGGTTCAGGGTTCGTCGGAACATCGACGGTCTGAGGTTCTTTCCCCAGTGCCTTCCGTACGATGTCCCAGTTAGGGTTCATCTTCTTTTCTTTCATGGTTTACCTCGCTTTGCTTATTGTTCGTTCGAATTCCGATCGCAGCTCAGGCGGTATGCTCGCAAGCAACGCCACTGCGTGATCCTTTTCCACCTTGAGCTGCAGTACACGTGCCTCAGACGCCGTCAGATCGAGGTCCGTCTCTTCCAGCCGGTCGCTCAGGGAAGCGATCTCTTTGTCCTTTTCTGCGTTTGCGAGCTCCAGGCTGCGGGCGTAGGCGTCGATCTGCTTCGCGTGCGCCGCCAGCGTGTAGAAGCCGCGCAGATGCTCTCCGAGCTCCCTCTTCGCCTCTTCTTTCTTTTTGCCGGCGTTGAAGACGTTGACGTCGCTCAGCAACCGGTCGACCGTATCGATGCTGTTTACCGCGTCGTCCAACGCCCGGAACAGATACGCCGGGATATGCTTCCGGTGCGTCTGTGCCGACGGCAGTCCGCGTTCCAGTGACGGGTAGTATCCGTGCATGTGCTCGTAGAACGCGTCCTGCCATTTCGACAGGTCCGCCTTGTTGCCCAGGATCTCCTTGGCGCTGAGACGCCCGTCCTTGGTGATCGGACAGAAGCACAGATGCATGTGCGGCGTCGTTTCGTCCATATGAACGACCGCGGATACGATGTTCTCTTTTCCGATCCGCTCATACAGAAAAGCAGCAGCCCTTTCAAAGAACTGCCGCTGTTCCTGTGGTTTCAGTTGATTCATGAACTCCGGCGATGCCGTGAGCAGCGTTTCCACCAGTACGGTACTGTTGGATCGCGTCCGGCAGCCGGCGCGCTCTATCATCTCCGTATAGCACTGTTTGTATTTCCCGTGCGGTTCGACGAGATGATAGTTGTCTTTGGTTCGATCCCGGTCGATGTTCGGATTGCTTTTGTACTCCGACTTCAGCCGTTCGTTATGGCGGTTCTTGGCAGCTACGCCGCCTGCCGCGCATTTTTGGAATCGCATGATCGCGTAGCTCATGATTCGCGTTCCTCCTTTTTGAAGTAGTCTCGCAGCGCCGTATACAGGCGCATCCCTTCGGCTTCGGTCAGAGCGACTCCCTTGCAGGGGACGTGATCGGGCGACCATTGCCGGATGTCCAGTTTGGGAGTCGCGCCGTTCCAGGAAACGAGATTCGCCTCCGTGGTATAACCGCGGTTGTTCTCCGAAATCTTACAGAGATTCCGGACGACATTGCATTTGATTTTTTGTTCCATAAGTACCTCTTTTCTTTGAATATGATTGTTCAAGGGAACATTGCAAGGCTGTGTGTATTTAGGGATTGCAATGTTGATTCACTCCCTACGGGGGGCAGAATCCTGCATTGCCGCTGCAAAGAAATCTCGGGAACGCACTGTGTTCCCTCGTTTTCTTCGCCCGCAGGCGACTGCTCGAATCGGGTTTTTCCCGATGCGGCAAAGCAGTATAACACACTACACCTGCACAACAGGTGGTGTGCCCTTGCAGGGGGCTTGCGAACGGTGTCAAACCGCGCTCTTCGCACGTTTCTTCCGTTCGCGGGGACGTCGGCAACGGTAAAACGATCGGTATCGTTTCCCGATCTTGCCTCCTTCGGAAGGTTGCAATCCCTATATACTGATGAGATTGCAACCTTCATTCTTCCGCTGCGGCGGGATGCTGTCCGAACGTACCCAGTACCACGCGTCACCGCGCTTGTCGGAGCGGATGGACTGGGAAGATCACACATCCATATTCACCACCTCCGGTTCACTTATGATCCGTGTCAACGTGATCAGCCGCTCATCCCTGGTTCGATGGTATGCGTATTCGATCCCGTTCTCCTGGAGGAACACATGATGTTGATTCAGCAGTTTTGTAACAGCTGTAGGCACGATCTCCGTTTCGCTCATTGCTTCGATCAGTTCCGTTGCCGTGCCCTGCCAATGTTCCGGGGGCATCCATTTGAGCACTCGATGTATAAACGGCGGGATTCGTTCCTCCTGGATCTGAATAGCATCGGCACGTTCCTGCAGCGCCCATCTCCCTTTGTCAAAGCGCATGGTCAATTTCTGCTGTTCCATATCCCTGCCCGTGACATATAGGATCCCTGTATTCGTTCCGCGCTCCCGCTTCAACACCATCAGGGTGTCCGAAGCGCCCTGCAGACCGGTGGAGCCGGTCAGCATTTCAAAAGGATCGGAGGACCCGAGTTTACGCAGATGGTGTACCAGCACGATGGACAATCCGATGCTTTCCGCCAATGCCTTCAGACGGGTCAGGCACTTATAATCATCGGCGTATGCATTCAGATAGGGATCCTGTTCTCGGACCATCTGGAGAGTATCGACTACGATCAGCCGCAGGTTTGGATGCTTATCCTTGAAGTCACGGATCTGGTCTTCCAGTTCATTTCCAATGACCCCTGCGCTGACAGCCATATGCAGATTCTCCGGCGCATCGTTGTCCGTAAGCTTAAACAGCCGTTCCTGCAACCTGCGAAAGCTATCCTCCAGACAGAGATACAGGACATCCGCCTGTTCCGTTTCCATATCAAAGAACGGAGCACCGTCTGCAACCGCCAGACACAGTTTCAGCATGAGCCATGACTTGCCGCATTTGGAGCCGCCGCCGATGATGGTAATTCCTTCTCCGATCAGGTTCTGAACCAGCATTTTCAGTGGTTCGAATGGAGTTGCGATCAGCGTGTTCGCGCTGACCGTTTCAAGTTCTTTCATATACGTTGTTCCTTTCAATGTAATATTGGTTCTCAGTTTTTTCCGTTCCCGTTTCCGGTGCGAAGCAGATTTCCTGGCTGCATCCCTCCTTTCATGTGACGGTTGTGACGGCGGTGACGGTAAACTCTCTCGTAAGAGAGATCACCGTCACGACCGTCATCGCCGTCACGCATCGTTTTTCTTACCTTTCCGGGCCGTCGTCCTCACGCATGTCTTCTCAGACCCCCGCATCCCGCGGAGCCGCCCAATGCTGTGACGCGTTCAAGGCGGAAGTATCATTCTGGTGTTGCCCGGATCGGCTATTCAGTTTTCAAAGTGCTTAAATAATAGAGAATGATGATTTATTCAATCATCATTCTCCAAGCAGAATTATAAGGGGCTCTTGACTTGTTTGCAATAGTTTTGTATGATGTTGTTTGTAGTGATGTATATTCTCCAAATATTGGCAGATATGGATTATCTAAAAGCGAGGAAGATCATGAGCAGAGAAAAAGACTATTCCGAATATAAGTTCACGGCGTATGACCGGTACATGATGCGACGGAATAACCGGCAGGATATTGATCTGGATTATTTCGACAACAGAGTACGATTTGACTCGGACAAACGTACGATCGAGATCCTTGTAGATCCTTCTCATGAAGAAAAATTCATCAAGGATCTGATTCCGGAGTATTATGCGGATATTGAGAAGCGAACCGGCATAGCGATGCATGACGAACCGCTTCCTCCGGAGGAATATGTCGAAGAAACCAGAATGGCACAGGATCGGCTGGTGAAGATGAAGGAGAAATACCGTATTAAGCGAACAGCCGACTTTGAGGACCTTACCGGCATTCCAGAGGAAGAAATAATGAAGGACGGTTTCGAAGCGCCGATCCGCTATCCCATGAACGACGTTCTCAGTGACACACTGGTAGAATTGCAGTACGGAGAAGGGTTGCTGGATTTCGTGTATTCCGATCTCGTCACTCCTATGAAAAAGACATATATGGTGTTTCGCAAACTTCGTAAACACCTGGAAGCCGTCAGAGAGGAGCAAGTATCACAGGAGGTACCGGAAAAAGAACAAAAAGAAAAAATCTATAACCGTACGCAGGAGATCATGGAGCAATATTATGATTTTGCTCTCACATGCCACATCATGGGAGATGCGTTGTATGCGTCCATTTACTCAGCGATGTTTCCCCCGTGTTTTTATGAACCTTTCCAGGATGGAGATAAGAAGATTGAAAGATACGCAGATTATTTGATCACGCTGCAAAACGAATACAAGGAATTACTTGAGTTTTGTTATGATGAAGACTTCTATCCGGAAGTGCTGGGCAGTCTGTATCCAAGCGAGCGGTATATGGTGTATCGGAATATTCATGATCTTCCCATTAGTTTTACGCGGCGCGAAGAATTGCTGTTATCTCACCACTTCACCGGAAAGATCGAAAAAATGCCCTTTGGAATGCCGGATGCGGAATACTACCCTCGTCTCAGGCATGCGTTGACAGGAAAGCTGAATGATGTGGAAAAGGAGTTTGCACAAAAATACGGGTTCAGTGAAGCAGAGCTTGCGCTGATGATTCATCGACCGACCTTTATGAGTATCCAGTATAATGTTTCTACCGCTGCTGAGATGTTGGAGCTGGAGTTTACAAAGATGCTCGAAGAAAACATCCGTTTCCGAAAATGCAAACGCTGCGGCAAGTATTTCATCATGAAAGGAAACTATGATACGAATTATTGTGATCGCATCGCAGAAGGGAGCACACGTACCTGTCAGGAGTTGGCGGCTATTGATAATTACAAAGTGAAAGCGGCGGGTGATCCCGCGCTTCCGCTTTACAGCAAGTATTACAAACGGTATGCCGCAAGGGTAAAAACAAAACAAATCAAAGAAGACGCATTCAAAAAATGGAAGTATCAGGCGCTGACAAAGCGGGATGAGTGCTCTGACGGCAAGATTACGATCGATGAATACGAATCCTGGCTGGAAGCGTCCTTCCCCAACCGAAAGAAAAAGCAATAATTGGGAGTAACTGTATCAATAGTACTGGGCATTCTTTAGGAATTGTGTTTGTCCAAAAAAGTGATCCGGAACAATAATACTGTTCCGGATCGTTTTTTCGTCAACCTAACTGCTCTCTGAACGCATTTGCCGCAGCGATGATTTTGGGATCACTTTCAGGCATATATCTTGGGTTTAGCATTAAATCCGCTTCCTTATACCCTGCATTGGGAAGTAACGTGATAGCAAGGCTGTCCAAAATATCGGCCCCATCATATTTGCTTGCTTCAAAATTCACACGATAATACAGATAACCCAAAAAACGGTGAGGATCTGCAATCGGTTTATCCGCCCAATAATACCCCCAATAATTGTGGGCGAAATTTACGGCAGATTCCGGCGTCAAGCAGTACTCGTGTAAATAGTTTTCCGCAGCGACGAATACTGCATCCCAACCATAGGACGAGACTATGTCATCTGCGATGGCTTGCAGCGCATCTTCTTGCTCGTCGGTCAGTTCTTCATCCCAGTACCGATCGAACAGATATTTGATTTTTTCTGATAATGTATCGTTAATCATGATTTTTGCTCCATTTTGAATTTTTGTCGAATAAGTTTGGGTTTTTATTATACAGCGCTTGTAGTGCTTTATCAACCTTTTCCATTGACTTGGGGTTCGGTCGGTAATGCCCGCTGTGGTTATCAACGGATAAAATGCGCCCTTTGTGGAATTCAATCATGCCCGCACATTGAACCTGCGGATCTTTCCCTCCAATCAACGTCGGATGAGGCGAGCGTTTTCGACCATCATTCGGATTGCATCGCTTTCCGAAAATGATATTGCCTTTTTTATCCATTACATAGGTCATTGTACCGTTTGCAGACTTACCTTCAAAGGTGACTCTGTTTCCGTCCACAGAATCCTGTAGCGATACAGCTGTCGGATTCTTGAAATATCCGTTTTTCCCGTAAATGTCAGGGTCACGTTTATCATTCGCAAGTTCCGACTTGACAACATGATAACGTGCAGCATATGGCTGTGAGCCGCCGTTGGTGCCAGAGTATAATCCGCCGCTTCCAGAGCCCATCAGTACTCACCTCCATGTTTGTATTTTGTCCAGTCAGCGAACTGGACGAACTGTGCCGCTTTGAGGTATTCACCGAATATGGACCTGGGCATTGGGCCGTAGACCAGAACGATTGTCGGATCGAGGGCCTGCATCATGGCATCCAGCCCAGCGTGGAAGAAATATTTGTCCTATTTACTCTGAATGCAGCCGTATGTTCCGATGGCGACAATGCTGTGCGGCATGACACCGAGAAATGCAACCTTCTCTGGAAGCACGTCAGTCGTATATGTCGCTTCGCTGCCCCACCGAATCTGCGGGACGACGTATATGCCTTTGCGCTGGTAATAGGACCCGATCGCACGATTGCGATACACGTTTGTTATCTGAACAGACAGCGGTGCGTCGCGGTAAAGCGAACAGTCCGGAGAGATGATTCCGCTAAACCGCCGGAAATCATCGATAAACATTTCCGGCGCAGCAAGGACCTGCGAAAATTTGACATCCATTTCGTTGAAGCCGATCATCGCCTTGCCATCATTGACCCTGTTTCGTTCCGTGAAAGGGACGATCATAGACGGGACAATCAGCTTCGAGGGCTTTTCGATCACCGGCACTTCGAGAATGCCGTCAAACCGAGCACCTGCAACCAATTCGGGGTTGCATCCGTCATCAAGGATTGCTTTCCTATACCTGCCGACGAACAGTTTCTACCAGGTGCTGTCTGCAGAGGCGTACTCAAAGCACGGGTTCAATATCCACGGCGTGGTCTTTGACGAGCTGCACACCCAGCCGAACCGGAAGCTCTTTGACGTTATGACCAAGGGCTCCGGCGACGCGAGGATGCAGCCGCTGTATTTCCTTATAACCACCGCCGGGACGGACACGAAATCCATCTGCTACGAAACGCACCAGAAAGCAAAGGACCTCTTGGAAGGCAGGAAGATCGATCCGACCTTCTACCCAGTGATCTACGGTGCAGACGAGAACGACGACTGGACGGACCCGAAGGTATGGAAGAAAGCAAACCCGTCGCTCGGGATCACGGTCGGAATCGACAAGGTCAAAGCGGCCTGCGAGTCCGCAAAACAGAACCCAGCCGAGGAGAACGCGTTCCGGCAGCTCCGACTCAACCAGTGGGTCAAGCAGGCTGTGCGCTGGATGCCTATGGAGAAATGGGACCGGTGCGCTTTTGCTGTGAGCGAGGACGACCTCGAAGGCCGTGTCTGCTACGGCGGTCTTGACCTCTCCTCCACGACGGACATCACGGCGTTTGTGCTCGTGTTCCCGCCATTGGATGAAGAGGACAAGTTCGTGATCCTGCCCTACTTCTGGATACCGGAAGAGAACATGGATCAGCGGGTCAACCGGGATCATGTTCCCTACGATGTATGGGAGCGTCAGGGATACCTGCAGACCACGGAAGGGAACGTCGTCCATTACGGGTACATCGAGAAGTTCATCGAGCGTCTCGGGGAACGGTTCAACATCCGTGAGATCGCATTCGACCGTTGGGGTGCCGTGCAGATGGTGCAGAACCTTGAGGGCATGGGCTTCACGGTCGTTCCATTCGGGCAGGGGTTCAAGGATATGAGCCCGCCCACCAAGGAGCTCATGAAGCTGGTTCTGGAGCAACGCATCGCCCACGCCGGGCATCCGGTGCTCCGCTGGATGATGGACAACATCTACGTGCGGACCGATCCTGCCGGGAACATCAAGCCGGACAAGGAGAAGTCTACCGAGA
>JAFXVP010000018.1 GCA_017524445.1 Clostridia bacterium
AAGCTCATGGAGATCAAATCCTTTCTGTTGATATTCAATATGCATACTCACAAAAAGTATTGTATACCATTTTGGTGCGCATTGCAAGCCCTTCCGGACAGAAACGGAAAAATAGATAAAAACTGCGGATTTCCGCGCTGGAAACCGTGCGAAATGGATAAAATCGGCAAACGGTATTGACTTTCCGGAGCGCGCGGGGATATAATAGCCGTGTAGTCAAAGTATTTCTTTTATCAATTGATTCGGAGGTAAGTAACATGGCAAGAGTGTACAATTTTTCTGCGGGTCCCTCGATGCTGCCGGAATCTGTTTTGCAGCAGGCGGCAGAGGAGATTATGGATTATCACGGCAGCGGTCAGTCCGTAATGGAGATGAGCCACCGTTCCAAGGTCTATGAGCCGATCATCTACGGCGCGCTTGATCTGTTCCGCAAGGTGCTGAACGTTCCGGATAACTACAAGATCCTGTTCCTGCAGGGCGGCGCATCGACGCAGTTCGCGGCGATCCCGCTCAACTTCATGAACGGTTCGCGTAAGGCGGACTACCTGCTGACCGGTCAGTTCGCCACCAAAGCGTGGCAGGAGGCCGGCAAGTACGGTGAGGCGAAGGCCGTCGCGTCGTCCAAAGCGGATACGTATACGCATATCCCCGACCACGATCCGTCCATGTACACGCCCGACGCGGATTATTTCTACATCTGCATGAACAATACGATCTACGGCACGCGCTTTACCGAAGAAACGCTGCCCAAGACGGGCAATGTTCCGCTGATCGCGGACGTGTCCTCCTGCTTCCTGTCCGAGCCGATGGATGTTTCCGGTTACGGCGTCGTATACGGCGGTGCGCAGAAGAACATTGCGCCTGCGGGTCTGACGGTCGTCATCGTGCGCGAGGATCTGCTCGGCAACGCGCGTCCCGAAACGCCCACGATGCTCAATTACGCCATCATGGCCGAGAAGGATTCAATGTACAATACGCCGCCTTGCTGGTCGATCTATATGTGCAAGCTCGTGCTCGAGTGGATCGAAAGCATCGGCGGTCTGGAGGCGATGCAGGCGCGCAACGTCAAGAAGGCCGGTATCCTGTACGACTTCCTGGACAAGAGCAAGCTCTTTATCGCGCCTGTCCTGCCGCGCGACCGTTCGATGATGAACGTCGTGTTCCGCACGGGCGACGAAGCGCTCGACAAGAAATTCATCGCCGAAGCGGCCGAAGCGGGTTTTGTGAACCTCAAGGGTCACCGTACCGCGGGCGGAATGCGCGCGTCCATCTACAACGCCATGCCGATCGAGGGTGTGGAGAAACTTGCGCAGTTTATGGAAGACTTCGAGAAGAAAAACGGCTGAGAGAGGGTTTGCGGTATGTTTGAGATCCTGACGTTAAATAAGATTTCTAAGTTCGGTCTGGAAAAACTGGACAGTGCAAAGTACGCGTATTCCGATGCATACACTGCGCCCGATGCGATCATGGTACGTTCGGCGGCGATGCATGAATATGCGCCGGACGCCAAGACGATCGCCGTCGCCCGCTGCGGCGCCGGTACGAACAACATTCCCGTCGATGCGTTTGCCGAAAAAGGCATCGTCGTGTTCAACACGCCCGGTGCCAACGCCAACGGCGTGAAAGAGTTGGTGCTGTGCGGTATGCTGCTCGCTTCGCGCAAGATCGTTCCCGGCATCGAGTGGTGCAAAACGCTCAAGGGACAGGGCGACGCGGTCGGCAAGGCGGTCGAGAAAGGCAAGAGCGCGTTCGTCGGTCCCGAGATCAAGGGCAAGACGCTGGGCGTCGTGGGTCTGGGCGCCATCGGCAGACTGGTCGCCGACGCGGCCGTTGCGCTCGGTATGCGCGTGATCGGTTACGATCCGTTCCCGGTCAAAGGCGTGAACGAAGCGGTAGAGGTCGTGTCCGACCTTGCGCCGATCTTTGCCGAAAGCGATTACATCACCCTGCATGCTCCGGCGACTGCCGAGACAAAGGGCATGATCTGCGCGCAGTCTATCGCGTCGATGAAGGACGGCGTGCGCATCCTCAACTTTGCCCGCGGCGATCTGGTCGCATCCGACGATCTGCTCGCGGCGCTGGAGAGCGGCAAGGTCGCGGCGTATGCGACAGACTTCCCGACGGACGCGATGCTGGGCGCTGACGGCGTGATCGCCATCCCGCACCTCGGTGCATCCACGCCCGAGAGCGAGGACAACTGCGCGATCATGGCTGCCGAGCAGTTGACGGCATACATCGAGACGGGTGCGATTCGCAATTCCGTCAACTTCCCGAATGCGCCGCTGTCCGCCGATTTTACGGCGCGTACCTGCGTGCTGCACAAGGCGGAAGCTGCCGAAGCGGTCGCTGCCGCGCTGGGCGACGTCGTGTTCGCCGGCGAAAAGAAAGGCTTCGGCTATACGGTCGCCGACAAGGCCGCCGATGCGGCGGCGCTCGAAGCGATCGACGGCGTCGTGCGTGTGCGCGTGCTGCTTTAACCTGAATCTGAGGAGTACTGCCCGGGAGCGCATGCTTTCCGGGCATTCTTCTGTTTTTCATTTCTATTATCGACAGCATAGTTTGTTTGCTGCTTAGCCGATGAAGGAAACCGAAAAAACAAAAAAATTTCAAAAAAAGGGTTGCATTCTCCTGAAAAGTGTGCTATTATAGGGAAGCTTCATTGAGGCAACGGAAACGGCCCGGTAGTTCAGCTGGTTAGAACGCTAGCCTGTCACGCTAGAGGTCGACGGTTCGAGCCCG
>JAFXVP010000019.1 GCA_017524445.1 Clostridia bacterium
ATCGGCAGCCATCGCGGTGTCGCCGAAGAGGACCAGGCCTTCGCAGG
The DNA here is from genome assembly GCA_017524445.1 of Clostridia bacterium. Classification (GTDB taxonomy): domain Bacteria; phylum Bacillota; class Clostridia; order Christensenellales; family CAG-138; genus UBA3792. The sequence continues at coordinate 48 of JAFXVP010000019.1, forward strand.
AGTTGACCAGCGCGCCGATGTCGACGAGCAGCGGGGGGAGGGAGCTGGTGTCGTAGTCGACGGCCCAGGCGGGCATGCCGACGGCGTTGAGGAAGTTGTAGTGGCAGATCTCCTTGCCGAGCTCAACGGCGGCGGCAGAGGCGGCCTCCAGGTTCTTGGAAGCAGAGCAGACAGCCAGGACGTCGGACGGGCCGCCGATGGTCTGGTTGTAGGAGGAACGGTCGGCGTTCATGAGCGGGAAGAGGCCGACGCCGGACTTGAACTCGGCAGCGGCGACTTCGCCGGTGTTCCAGGAGCCGTTCTGATAGAAGGCGGTCTTGCCGGCCAGGAAGTTGGCCTTGACCTCGTCGTTGCCGAGGGCGGCGCCGTTGGGATCAAAGTAACCCTTGGCGATCATGTCCTGCAGGGTATCGACGGACTTGGCGATGTCGGGATCGTTCCAGCTGGCCTCGCCAGCGAAGATCTTGTTGAGGTCCTGGTAGCCGATCGTCTTGATGATGATGGGCTCGAGGTACTCGGTGACGCACCAGGTCTCTTTGCCTGCGCAGCCGAACGGGATCTTGCCGGCGGCGAGCAGTGCGTCGCAGCAGGCGGTCAGGTCTTCATAGGTCTCGGGGACGTGGTCCCAGCCGACTTCTGCAAGCATATCCATGTTCGCATACATTGCAACGATGTTGAAGGTGGTGGGCACGCCGTAGTGCTTGCCGTCATAGGTGGTCGTGGACAGCATGGACTCGGGGAGCTGTCCTTCATAGGGCTTGAAATACTCATCCAGGCAAACCGCTCTGCCGGCATTGACGAACTCTCCGAGGAAGCCGCCGGACCAAGAGAAGAAGATGTCAGGCAGGTCTTCGGTGTCGCCGCCCATCATCGCGGCCTTGATCTTGGTCTTGTAGGACTCGTTCTCATAAGCTTCCATCTCGATCTTGATGCCGGGATGCGCCGCTTCGTATTCTTCGATGGCCTTCAGATACGCGGGACGGTTTCCGTCGGACTCGGTGGCGATACACCAGAGCTTCAGGGTGACTTCTTCGTTGGCTGCGGGTTCATTCGCGGGTTCGTTCGCGGGTTCATTCGCGGGCTGTTCCGTCGCCGGGGTCTTGCCGGAGCAAGCGGCCAGAGCGAGAACCATGCAGAGCACGAGCGCCAGGGCAACAATTTTCTTCATTTTGATACTCCTCCTTAGATTTAGTGGGTTTTTTGTTGCGTTGTTCTTTTTTGTTCTTATTTAAGAATTGGGTTTGGACCGAACCTGCCTGAGTCCGATAAGCTCGATTGCGGTCGACCCAAAGTCTTACTGTGTCATGCGGATCGGCACGGCGCAGGCCTTTCGGCCGGTCAGCGCTTCTGTGCGCGCATCCGGTCCGCCGAAGCCGGCATAGAGCGTCCACGCTCCGCTGCCTCCGATCCGTTCTCCCATGTCGTCGACGACGGTGAACGCCGCTTCGTCGATGGGAACGGAAACCGTTTTCTCCTCGCCTGCCGCAAGGAAGATCCTTTGAAAGCCGCAGAGGATCGGATTCGGCGGCGCAAAGGGGCTTTTTTCATCGCGCAGATACAGCTCGATGACATCCTCCGTATCCCGCGATCCACGATTGACGATCCTGACTTCGGCGCGCGTCCGGTCCGCCGAAAGCCCGGTCACCTCGCAGGCGCCGTAGCTCAATCCGTAACCGAACGGATAGAGCGGCTCGCCGCGGTAGTACCGATACGTCCTTCCCACCATGGAATAGTCGGTGAAGTCCGGCAGATCCCTGAGCGATTCGTTGCGGTAGAACGTGATCGGAAGCTTGCCCGAGGGGGAAACCTCTCCGAACAGCAGCTTTGCAATCGCGCTTCCGCCGCCCGCGCCCGGATACCATCCGAGCAGGATCGCGTTTGCCTTGTCCTGCGCTTCGGAAAGATCAATCGCGCTTCCGGCAAGCAGGATCACGACCGTCGGCTTTCCGACGGCAAGAACGCCGGAAAGAAGGATCCGCTGCGGTTCCGGCAAAAGCAGATCCGCTTTGTCCCCGGAATTGTAGCTGTTTCCGGTGTCGCCCTCTTCGCCCTCCAGCGTCTCATTGAGACCGAGCACGAGGATCACCGTGTCGCTTGCCTTTGCGACGGCAATTGCCTCCGCAATGCGGTCGTTCGGCTGCGCAAGCGGCTCCACGCGATCCGTGCAGAGCGCGCATCCTTCCGAATAGAGCACGCGGCAGCGATCTTTGACGAAATCCTGTATCCCTTCCAGAACCGTTACGTAGCGGGACGCGGTGCCGTGGTAGTTTCCGATCAGCGCTGCGCGGCTGTCGGCGTTCGGTCCGATCACGCCGATCGTTCCGCACGTCTCCGTATCCAGCGGCAGGAGCCCGTCATTTTTCAGCAGCACGCAGCTTCTGAGCGCGGCTTTGTGCGCCGTTTCAAGATGCTCCGGGCATTCGATCCGGTCATAGGAGATCGAATCGTATTCGCTGCCCTCTTCGCCCAGCACACCGAGCAGGAACCGGGTCGTGAACAGCCGCACCGCGGAGCGCGTGATCTCCTCCTCGGAGATCATTCCGTATTCCAACGCGCGCAGAACGTGCCGATAGGTGCATCCGCAGTTGAGATCGCAGCCGGATTTCAGCGCGAGTTGAACGGATTCGGTCGGATCTGCCGTCACGCCGTGATTTTCGTGAAAATCCCGGATCGCCCAGCAGTCGGAAACGAAGTGTCCCCGAAAGCCCCATTCCTCGCGGAGCTTCTTCATCAGATAGGAGCTCGCGCAGCAGGGCTCGCCGTTTGTCCGGTTGTATGCGCCCATCACGGCTTCCACGCCCTCGTCGACCAGCGCGCGGAACGCCGGCAGATATGTCTCCTCCAAATCCTTTTCGGAAACCTGCGCGTCAAAGCCATGCCGAAGGGCTTCGGGTCCGCTGTGCGCCGCGAAATGCTTTGCGCAGGCAGCTGTTTTCAGCGTGTCACCCTTGCCCTGCAGACCCCTGACGAACGCGCGGCCCAGGCGGGCGGTCAGTGTCGGATCTTCTCCGTAGGTCTCCTGACCGCGTCCCCAGCGCGGGTCGCGGAAAATATTGACGTTGGGCGACCACAGGGTCAGCCCGTGATAAATATCGCGGTCTCCCTCGCGGGAAAGCGCGTTGTATTTGGCTCTTGCCTCCTCGGAGATCACGGAAGCGATCTTCTCGACGAGTTCTTCGTCGAACATCGCGGCCATGCCGATCGCCTGCGGAAAGCTCGTTGCGGTACCGCCGCGGGCAAGCCCGTGCAGACCTTCGTTCCACCAGTTGTACGCAGGGATCCCCAGCCGTTCGATCGCGGGCGCGTCGAAGCGAAGCTGTCCGGCCTTTTCCTCAACGGTCATGCGGCCGACCAGTTCCTCAGCAAGTTGTCTCGCCCGTTCACGCGTCATGCTTCGTTCTCCCATAGGCTTATTCAGCCGAGTCGTTTGACTGTTTCCCCTTCCAGAAGCTGTCCCTGCACGGTGATGTGCTTCGGCGGCGTCGTGCGGGGATGCTCGATCCGTTCAATGAGCTGTTCGGCGGCGATCCTGCCGAGGTCTGCCGTGTTCTGCTGCCACGTGGTCAGCTTCGGGCTGACCATCTTCGCCATATGGATGCCGTCGTATCCGACGATCGAAATATCCTCCGGGACCCGAAGGCCTTCCTCATAGATCGCGTTGATCCCTCCGATATAGGAGTAATCGTCTGAAAACAGGATGCAGGTCGGTCTTTGCGGCAGCGCGAGCAGACGCTTGGTCGCCGCATGGCAGCTGACCGGTTCATGGTACTCGCACTCCTCGACGTATTCGTCCGGGATCTTCAGCCCGAGCGTTTCACACGCGCGGTAGAACCCCGTCAGCCGGTTTTCCGTCACCGCCGTCCGGTTTCCGTGTATATAGGCGATGCGGCGGTGGCCTTTCCCGTACACGTATCGGACAAGCGCTTCCATCCCGCGCATGTTGTCGGAGAGGACCGCGGGACGGTTGTTGAATTCGTGATCCAGCGTGATGGTCGGAATGTCCGAGAGAATCAGTTCCTGGATCATCGGATCGAGGAAGTCCGCGCAGATGATCGCAACGCCGTCGAGTCCTCTCGCACGCGCGTGCTGCAGATAGGTGGCGTCCGTGGGACCCATGTTGCTGCCGAGAAACGTGATGTCGTAGCCGCAGCGTTCCGCTTCCATCCGGAAGTAATTCAGCGTGGAAGCAAAATACTCATGCATGAAACCGCTGTTGGACAGATCCGAAAACAGGATCCCGATGCTGTAGGTCCGGTTGGTCTTCAAAGCGCGCGCAGCGGTGTTCGCCGTATACCCCATCTCCTTGGCGACCTGCCGGATCTGGGCGGCCGTCTCCGCGTTGACGTCGCTCTGACCGTTGAGAGCTTTGCTGACGGTAGCGCGGGATACGCCGCATCTTTTGGAGATGTCCGTGATCGTGACCATTCCGCGCCCCCTTCCCGCCCTCTTCGGGAAATCTGAAATCGATTTCGTTTCTCAGAGCCGCTTTTTTTGATGAAAAAGCTGAAAACTCGACTTAATCGATTTCGATACTTGTATTATATATAGTCTTTTTGTTCCCGTCAAGCCCTATAATATAAAATTATTCGCATCATTTTCAGAAAAATCGCATATTTACTCTTTACAAATGTGACAAACTCCTATATAGTATATTCGTAACTTAATCGTTTTCGAAAAAACGATCGTTCCGAAAGAAAAGAGGTTCGTCATGCAATACGGTTATTTCGATGACAACGCGCGGGAATATGTGATCACCCGGCCCGACACGCCTCTGCCCTGGATCAATTATCTGGGCAGCGAAGGGTTCTTTTCCCTGATCTCCAATACCTGCGGCGGCTATGCCTTTTACCGGGACGCAAAGCTTCGGCGCATCATGCGCTTCCGTTACAACAATGTTCCCCACGACGACGGCGGACGATGCTTTTATATCTGCGACGGCGATACCGTATGGAGCCCCGCGTTCCTGCCCGTCAAGACGCCTCTCGACGGCTATCGCTGCCGTCACGGACTGGGCTATACGGTTTTTGAGGGAAATAAGAACGGCGTTTCCGCGTCGCTCACCGTTACGGTTCCCCTGGGTGCGCCGATGGAGCTGCAGAAGCTGACGCTGACGAATAATTCTAATGAAGAAAAGCATCTGACGGTCTACGGCGTCGTGGAGTGGTGCCTTTGGAACGCGGTGGACGATTTCACGAACTTTCAGCGGAACTGGAACATCGGCGAGGTCGAGATCGAAGGCAGCACTGTCTATCACAAGACCGAATACCGTGAGCGCAGAAATCACTATGCGTTCTACTCCGTCAACGCGCCGATCGACGGTTTTGATACCGATCGCGACACGTTCCTCGGCAGATTTCGCGGCTGGAGCGAACCCGCCGCCGTCGAAGAACGCACTTCCTATCACAGCGTCGCCTCCGGCTGGGCGCCGATCGCGGCGCTGCACACGGACCTTGTTCTGAACCCCGGCGAATCAAGATCGCTTCTGTTCCGTCTGGGCTGCGTGGAGAATCCGCAGGAAGAAAAGTTCTCCGCGCCCGGCGTCATCAATAAGACCCGGGCACATGCCCTGCTCTCCGCCTATGAGACCGTCGAACAGTTCGACAGGTCGATCGAGGAGCTGAAAGCGTACTGGACGGAGCTTCTCTCCCGGTTCACGGTGCAAAGCAGCGAGGAAAAGCTGGACCGGATGGTGAATATCTGGAACCAGTATCAATGCATGGTGACCTTCAACATGAGCCGCAGCGCTTCCTATTATGAAAGCGGCATGGGACGCGGCATGGGCTTTCGGGACAGCTGTCAGGATCTTCTGGGCTTCGTCCATCCCATTCCGGAGCGAGCGCGGGAACGGATCATCGACATCGCGTCCATCCAGTTCCCGGACGGCAGCACCTATCACCAATATCAGCCGCTCGACAAGCGCGGCAACGCGGACGTGGGCTCCGGCTTCAACGACGATCCCCTGTGGCTGGTGGCGTGCACGTGCGCCTATATCCGGGAGACCGGCGACTTTACCATTCTGGACGAGCCGACGCCCTTCAACAACGAAAAGGGCACGGAAGCGCCGCTTCTGGAGCATCTGCGCCGCAGCGTCAACTTTACCGTGACCCATCGCGGTCCGCACGGGCTGCCCCTCATCGGGCGGGCGGACTGGAACGATTGTCTGAATCTGAACTGCTTCAGCCACACGCCCGGCGAGAATTTCCAGACCTGCTCGAACTTCGAGAGCGGCAAGGCGGAGAGCGTGTTCATCGCGGGGATGTTCGTGAAATATGGCAAGGAATACGCGGAGCTGATCGGGCGTCTGGGACTTTCCGGCGAGGCCGAAGAGGTCCTTTCCGCCGTGGACGAGATCGAAGCCGCCGCGAAGACCGCCGGATGGGACGGCGAATGGTTCCGCCGCGCATACGACGCCTTTGAACGCCCCATCGGCAGCCGCGAGAATGACGAAGGTCAGATCTTCATCGAACCGCAGGGCTTCTGCGTGATGGCGGGCATCGGCGGCAGAGAATACGGCGTGAAAGCGCTCGCTTCCGCCGAAAAATACCTCGGCAACGCGTTCGGACTTGAGGTCCTGCATCCCTGCTATACGACCTATCGGGATTATCTCGGCGAGATCTCCTCGTATCCCCCGGGCTACAAGGAGAACGGGTCCGTGTTCTGCCACAACAACCCCTGGATCACGCTTGCCTACTGCGCGCTGGACGACGGCAACGCCGCGTTCGACCTGTACACGCGCAACGCACCGGCCTATATCGAGGACAAGAGCGAGATCCACCGGACCGAGCCCTATTGCTACAGCCAGACCATCGCCGGTCGGGACGCCCAAAACTACGGCGAAGCCAAGAACTCGTGGCTCACGGGTACCGCCGCATGGTCGTTCGTGGCTGTCAGCCAGGGGATCCTCGGCGTCCGGCCCGACTATGACGGGCTGCGCATCCACCCATGCCTGCCGGATACGATGGACGGCTTCACCGCCAGCCGCGTCTTCCGCGGCGTGCGCTATGAGATCACCGTCCGCCGCGGCGAAAACAAAGGCCTTACGGTGGACGGAAGGTCTGTGACCGGGGACCTGATCCCCATCTGCGACGGCCCCGTCTGCGCCGTCACACTGATCATATAATGACTTATCCCTGATTCCGGCGCACTCCACTCTATGCGCGGGGACGGGTAAAAGAAAGGAGAAAACCGCCTTGTTCAGCGGTGCGGCAGTGTGGAGACCTGCCGTAAGGTCCGGAGGATCTCGCTTCCTCCGGGCGAGACGGGGACGCGGAGGCTGAACCGTTATGAGCAAAACAGATGGCAACCGTACAACTCAGGAACATCAAAAAGGTCTATCCCTACATCAGCGGGGAACAGAAGAAGTCCAGAAAGAAGAACGACAAGCCGGAAAAGAAGTTCAATCTGCAGATCACGGACGAAGGCGTCGTCGCCGTACAGGAATTCAGCCTGGACATTCAGGACAAGGAATTCATCGTGCTCGTCGGTCCTTCGGGCTGCGGCAAGTCCACGACGCTCAGAATGGTGGCAGGTCTTGAAGAGATCACCGACGGCGATCTTATCATCGACGGAAAGCGCGTCAATAACGTAGCGCCCAAGGATCGTGACATCGCCATGGTCTTCCAGAGCTACGCCCTGTATCCGCATATGACCGTGTACGATAACATGGCATTCTCCCTGAAACTCCGCCACATGCCCAAGGACGAGATCGACCGCAAGGTAAGGGAAGCGGCGGAGATCCTGGACATCACACAATATCTGAAGCGCAAGCCCAAGGCGCTGTCCGGCGGTCAGCGGCAGCGTGTCGCCATCGGCCGCGCGATCGTCCGCGCACCGAAAGTCATGCTGATGGACGAACCGCTATCCAATCTGGACGCAAAGCTACGCAACGAGATGCGCGCCGAGATCATCAAGCTCAGAAAGCGCATCGACACCACCTTCATCTACGTCACGCACGACCAGACCGAGGCCATGACGCTGGGCGACCGGATCGTCATCATGAAGGACGGCTATATCCAGCAGATCGGTACGCCGCAGGAGGTGTTCAACCATCCGGCGAACCTGTTCGTCGCCGGCTTCATCGGTATGCCGGTCATGAATTTCTTCGACGCGGAACTCGTCCGCGAAGGCGGCAAATACTTCGTGGAGGTCGGCGACTTCCGGACCGAACTGTCCGCCGAAAAGGAAGCGCGGCTTCTCGAAAATGACGTGCAGAGCCAGACCGTTACCCTCGGCGTGCGTCCCGAGCATACGGACGTCAGCGACGCGGGCGTCGAAGCCACGGTGGACGTGGCCGAGATGATGGGCTCTTCGGTCCATCTCCATGTGAATGCCGAGGGCCGGGATGTGATCATCATCGTGCCCACCGTCGATATGACGGGCAATTACGAGATGGGCGACACGGTCTGCTTCTCCTTCAACGGCAAAGTGGTCCACGTCTTTTCCAAAGAAACCGACCGGAACCTTGAGTTCTGATCAGATACCTTTCCTTTCCCTCCTGTACAAAACCGGCCGGATGCGCGCACCCGGCCGGTTTTGTCGTATCAAAGAAACGAACTTCGTAAAATAGTATGATAAAATACCCTTTTCAGATCTGTAAACGCCTCATTTTGCGCGATATACGTTCAGATCGAGTTTTTTCTCACTCTTAGCAACGATCAGAGAGGCGGCGATATCGCCGTAGGAGTTGCTCATGGCGCGGAACATCGCACACAGCGCATCGATCCCCATCACCAGACCGACCGCTTCAAGCGGGACGTTGATCTGCGCAAGCAAAACAGACAAACAGATGAGCCCGGCGCCGGGGATTCCCGGTGCGCCGATCGACAGTACAATAATCGTAATGATCAACGAGATCATTGACGCCCCGCTGATCTGAACGCCGTATGCGTGTGCAAGCGTCAATGCAAAGACCGCCAGATAGATACATGTCCCGTCCATATTGACCGTCGCTCCGAGCGGTACGGAAAGCGAATACACGTTTTTATGAATGCCCAGTCTTTTTCCGCATGCTTCCATATTCAGCGGAATGGCGGCATTGGAGGACGACATGGAGAACACCTGCAGCATATAAGGCGCATACTTCCGAACGAACGGCAGCGGATTCAATCTGCCGATCAGAAGGATCATCGTACTGTAAACAACCGCCATGATCAGAAGGCCGAATACGAACGTGCCCAACATCTCCAGCAGCGAAAGAACAGAGCCGATCCCGGTCGAAAGTATCAACGACATGACCGAACAGAACACGGCGACCGGCATCAGCTTGATGATGAGTCCCGTGACCTTCAGAAACAGATCGTTAAGCGCCTGAAACAGATCCCTGAGCATCTGCGAATACTTGCCGATCAGCCCCGCCCCGACGCCGAGCAGCACCGCCAGGAAGATCAGCTGCAGCATGTTCGATTGCTGAAACGGGTCGATGATGTTTTGGGGGATGATGTTCACGATCATGTCCTTCACCGACACATCGATCGTCTGCGTCGTAATGGAGGAAGCATCCTGCATCAGCCCTGCCGCAAGCGAAGCGCGTCCCGGCTTCAGCAGATAAAACGCACCGATCCCGACACTGACCGCAATGACCGTCGTCAGCAGATACAGTCCCATGATCTTCCCGCCGATGCGTCCGAGCGAAGACAGATCCGAAAAACCGACGATGCAGGAAATGATCGAGAAGAACACGACCGGCGCAACGATCATTTTCAAAGCGTTCATGTACATGGTCTTCACGGGAACCAGAAAATACGTATTCAATGCCGTGTTCACCGTTTCCGGAGCAAACGAAGTGCACAGCAATCCGAGGACGGCGCCGAGCATCAGCGCGCCGAGCGTCCAGCAGAGGAACGCGCGTTTGGGTCTGACCGGGAACATCCTGATATAATTGACGCCTTTTCTGTGGCGGTATTTCAAACCGCCTGCCACCGAGCTCAGGATGATGTTGCGGATCGCCGCCTGCGTTTCGGTTCCCGTATCGTCGTCCACAGAGATCGAAGCGGACGTGATCTCGTCTGCAAGCGAATACTCCTCGCCTTTCAACGAGAGCTCGACCGTCAGACTTCTGCGGGATCCCTTCAGTTCAATGCAAAGCTTTTCCGAAGCATCCGGCTCCGTGTGTTCGGACGCATCGCTGTGCGCGATCAGACTGCTCACGGCTTCCTCCACCGTAAGCTCGGTCATGATCCTGTCCTTTTTCTTCATTTCGCAGCGCTCAAGCCGCTCGGAGACGAACCGAACCATCTCCCCGATGTGCCCGCTGTCTGCAAGAAAGGTTTCCCTGATCCTCATACCCTCACCCTCAAAGTGTCATTATTTCCAACGGCATGCCGTCAGGCGATCCCCGTGCGCCTTCTCGTTTCTCTGTCCCGCTGCTTCTATACCGTTCTGCAATTATTATATCTTTTATGTTTGAAACGCGCAAGTGCCTGCCGCACGCGGTCGTGTCCCTTCCTTCAAATACCAAAAACAACAGCCCGCAAGGGGCTGTTGTTTTTGGTTCCGGTGGTGGGACTCGTTTGCGGCGGTAGATATCGGGCTGTCATGCTTGCGCTACGCGCTGCGCATTCCGCCCTGCCGCAAACCCGCTTCGCTGCAAAACACCGCACTGCGGTGTTTTGCGGTCGCTCAGTCGAGTCCCTTCCTTCAAACAGCCATAGAAAAGACCGCCCGCAAGGGGTGGTCTTTTCTATGGCAAATCACGCTAATTTGGATACCAATGCACCCCAGCACGAAAACGGGGTGCATTTTGGCATGGGGAGGGGTGCATTTAACTATAGGGTGGGGTGCAAATTACTGTGGGGCGGGGTGCATTTTGTCACAGGGAGGGGTGCATTTTCAGGGGGAGGGGTGCATTCTAAAAAAGTCGATGCAACCAAAGGAGCGTGTGCCCGGTATTATTTATAAAATAGTTCACACTTGTTTATTACTGGCGAAACTTTTGTATGGTATTTATCGTATAATAGGTTAGAAAGACTTTTCGTGGAGGAACCGAACCATGATGAAACGATTTTTTATTATATGCTTCTGTTTCATTCTTATTGTGGCTGTTGTTGGCTGCAAGGCCAAACCATCTGCAGAGGCGGACAAAGCCAATTCTGTCTTTCAAGCAACAATTATAGAAATAAAAGACGGAGCAATGCTCGTGAAGCCGATTGATGGCTATCCGGAAGCAGAATATGCTGAGCTTATAAATGTGATGATTCAACATATGCCAAGCCCTCCCGAGCCCAAAGCGGGTGATGTCATTGAGATTACATACAACGGAATCATGACGGAGGAAAACCCGCCTTCTCCCTGTGGGGTGGAGAAAATCGAGATCGTAAAACAAGGAACCCAGGGATCGATTGACACTCCTGTTCAGGTTAATGATGAGGAGAACAATCTGTTTAAAGGTGAGCTCATAGAAATAAAACCCCAGTGCCCTCCGGCGTATGGAATTACTTTCCGGCTGCCGAAAGATTGGGTATATGAGGTCGTGCAGTCCGATGATGCTCCGACCAGCGATCTTGTCGTGAGCATTCGGCCAGTCTTCCCCGGAACAGAAGGCGAAATAACGCTTCAGCACTGCGACGGCTTCGGCGTATGCGGAACGGGACTTGTGCAGAAGGATATCGTCTTCAACGGTCATGAGGCATGGCAGGGTTTCTATGACGGTCAGCCTCTGTGGAGTTTTATTGAGCTGAAAGATCCGAAAGACTGCGTGATCGTCAACTCTGCCGAAAACTGGTATGAAGAGTACGAGGAGGAGATCAATCAAATCCTTTCTACAGTTGAGTTCGTATATTACGAAAACAACACATCCGTTGCAGAACCAACAGAGCAATCCTCTTATCTTGGTGCTCTTTCTGAAGATGAAAAGCAGAAGATTCTTGAATTTGCCAAGGGCTGGTACGCGGAAAACTTCCCGAATTATAAGGACTTGGTGTTTGAGTTTGCCAAGGATTCCGCGTTTGGATATACCCAATATCCTCAGTACAAACCTGGAGAAATAATCATTTTGAGAGTTACCTCTGAAAAAAGCTTTGCTGACAGTGTCCGGAGTTGCTTCATTAAGATTACAGATTCCGGATATGAAGTATTCAATGAGGGAACTTGATTATCAGTTTTAAACCCATGAACCCTAATAAAGCAAAGGAGTATTGCAGTCTTTGTAATTACGAATACAACCTTATGGCCGGGGAGCATCAATCACCTCGGCCTCTTTTAATTTGAAGATCGCCACCTTCTGCTCCGGGTACACTTTACCGGGAACGCGATAAGATCTGGAGAGGTCCCAATGATGGAGATTGGCTATGATTCGGCAGAGCTTGAAACTGTTAACCTCCATACCGCCCGTCCCCTTATAAACTTCCGGTGGCACGCTGTGCGATTTGAAGTCCCGCTTCCCATATGGAGAAACCAGCAGCGTATCGCCGCTCTCCTCAACCATGAAGCAGATCCGAGACGGACTTCCCATATTCCGGAGCGAATCAACAAAAAGATGTATCCTATTGGATCTTAAGTAAAAGGATATATAGGTCTCATTCACCTTAATTACCCACCTTCTTGGTCTTCCACATTTCAGCAGTTGAAAAATCGAAAAGCATCATAATCTTGTTTCGCGCGGATACCAGCCGACCGACTGCCCGGTAATTGTATTGTTCATCAAGTCCCCA
>JAFXVP010000020.1 GCA_017524445.1 Clostridia bacterium
GCCCAGACGACCAGACGCGCCGTTTCCATTTTCTTTGCGGTCGCGACGCCGATCTCATTCGTGCCGCAGAGCATCCAAGGCAGCACGTTCACGCCGTCCGGAAAGACCACAATGCACTCGGTGCACATCTGCCAGAGCGTTCGCGTGAACGTCTTTTCATCGAGGTCGTGCACATAGGTCATGGCCAAAAGGTTCGCCGGATGGCAGTGCATGATGACGCGGTTTTTAGGATCGACTTTCATGCGCGCGACGTGGCTCATCATATGCGCCGGGAATTCGCTGGTGAATCTGCCACCGTCAGAAAAGCCCCAGAGGACTTCCGCCTCCCTGCCGCTGTCTGCGAGGCGGACAATACCGAGGTTGACTTCCGGCGCGTACTGGACATTTTTAAAATACTTGCCCGTGCCGGTGACAAGAAAGCACTTTCCGTCAAGCTCGGGGGCTTCAAATCCTGTGGGAATCGTTCGGACGATTGCGGGGATCGTAAGGTATTTGCGCACTTCGGTTTCGTCAAGCAGCAAACTGATATTGCCGCCGTTGCGCTCGTCCCATCCGTGGTTGTACATGTTTGTCGCAGTGCGGATCATCTCCGTCATAAACGGTGCGGTTAAGATGTCTTTCATATTTGATCTCCTTTATTCCTAAATTCGCGGGGTGTCGGGGACGACGCCCCCTACATCATTTGCGCGTCGAAAGTACATTTGCTTCGTATGCTTCGATTTCACGGAACCATTCGCCGTCGGCGAGCTTACCGCATCTATGGCAGTATTCGTCCCAGATCTCGCCGAACGGCAGGGTTTTGAGCTCCTCCTGCGCGACCATCAGCTTGGTGAAATTGCTCTCGTCCTGCAGGGCTTTCAAATCCTCGTTCGGCTGCAGCAACGCATAGAGAAGCGCCTTCTGTACGTTGCGGAAGCCCGTCGTCCACGCCGAGATGCGGTTGATCGACGCATCGAAATAATCGAGCGCGATATGCACGCGGTTTATGCCGCAGCGCACGATCTCCCTTGCGATCTCCTTTGTTTCGTCGTCGAACAGCACCACATGATCGGAATCCCAACGGATCGGGCGCGTGACGTGCAGCGCGATCTCCGGGAAGAATGCTAAAAGCGCCGGGATCTTGTCGCTTACCACCTCGGTCGGATGATAGTGCCCGTTGTCCATCAGCGGGATGCATTTCTCCTTGTTCATCGCGGCATAGGAAAGCGCGAACTCGCCGCTGCCGACCGTGTACGCTTCCACGCCGATGCCGAACACCTTGGATTCGATGCACGGCTTGACCTTATGGAAATCGTACGGCTCAGAGAGAATCTCGTCGATGCTTTCGCGATAGCGCACACGCGGGCCTATGCGGTCGGCGGGGATGTCCTTGAAGCCGTCGCCGGTCCAGATATTCATGACGCAGGGCTCGCCCAATTCTTCCGCAAGGTACGAGGAGATGCGGATGCACGCCTTGCCGTGCTCGATCCAAAACCTGCGGGTCGCTTCGTTCGGTGAAGAAAGCGTCAGCGGATCGCAGTTCGGATGGGAGAAGAAGGTCGGGTTGAAATCACATCCGAGACCGCGCGCCTTGCAGAAATCGACCCACTTCTGAAAATGCTTCGGTTCCAGCTTGTCGCGGTCTGCCCATTCGCCGTCAAAGATTGCATAGCTGGCGTGCAGGTTCATCTTGGGCTTGCCGGGGATCAAAGACAGGACTTTGTCGAGATCCGCCATAAGCTCCTCGGGCGTTCTCGCACGGCCCGGATAGTTGCCGGTCGTCTGAATCCCGCCGGTCAGCGGTTTATTCGGGTCGGTATCGAAGCCCCGCACGTCGTCGCCCTGCCAGCAATGCAGGGAGACCGGAACAGTCTTCAAGGTCTCGATCGCCTGTTCGACGTCCACGCCGTATGCGGCGTACTTTGCTTTTGCTTCTGCAAATGACATATCTATTCCTCCTTTTGCGGGGCACCGAGGTCGCCGCCCCTTACGATTTGGGTTTTCAAATTTCCAAGCGCCGTTGCCTCGATCGGCAGGGCGATCACTCTTTTTCCTGTCGCTTCTTCGGTCAGGCGGTTCAAAAAGCCGTTCTTTGCACCGCCGCCGACGATGTAAAGCTTGTCAAAATGCCTGCCTGTATTGTGCTGCAGTTCCTGCACGGCGTTCATGTAGGAAAGCGCGAGACTTCGGTACGCGCAGCGGAAGTAATCGCCCGCCGTTTTCGGCTTTGCGGAAAGCGCGTTATCGAACGCTTCGACCATGTTTTCGGGCGCGAGAAATGCCGCGGCGTTCGCGTCGACCGTTTCTTCGAATCGGCTTGCCTCCGCTTCCGCCGTAATCTCGCCCCACGGCTTTTCGGGGCAAAGCTCCGCGCGCAGGCGATTCACGAGCCACATGCCCATGATGTTCTTCTGATAGCGGTTATAACCTACGCCGCCCTCATTCGACCAGTTTGCCAGTTCCGAAGCGGCGTTCGTGATCGACTTTTCGGTCTTCACGCCGAGAAGCGACCATGTGCCACTCGAAATGTACGGCGCATTTTCTTCCATCGGGATGCCCTCAACGGCGCTTCCTGTGTCGTGTGTGGCGCAGAGCATGACCTTGATCCCCTCGTATTCTCCGATGATCGAACCGGGCTGCCGAAGGGGGTAAAAGAGGTGTGGCGGCAGCCCGAGCGCGGCAATGATCTCCGGATCATACGCGCCGTTTTTGGTGTTCACCATACCGGTGGTGGTGGCGTTGGTGTACTCGTGCGATTTCGCGCCGCAGAGCCGGTACATCAGGTATTCGGGGATCATCAAAAAATCGGTGACGCCGTCCAGCCGTCCGGCGATCTTATCCGTATACAGTTGATAGATCGTATTGAACGGCTGAAACTGAATCCCGGTATGCCGATACAGCCGTGTGAACGAAATGCGCTCATGCACCTTTTCGATCACCGCTTCGGTGCGGTGATCGCGGTACGCATAGACCGGAAGCACCGGTTCGTCGCCTTTCAGCAGCACATAGTCCACGCCCCAGGTGTCGACGGACAGCGATTCGATTTCATACTTTGCGCACGCCTTTTCGATCCCCGCTTTGACATGGGAAACGAGCGCGTCAATATCCCAACACAGATGCCCGTTTTGCTCAACAACGCCGTTCGGGAAGCGGTAAACCTCGCAGGTCTTAAGTTCACCGTTTTCCTTCCAACCCACGATATGCCGTCCGCTCGACGCGCCGATGTCGATTGCAAGATAGCGATTCATGCTTCCTCCGTGTAGATATGCAGCCCTGTGCCGATGGTTTCCGTCTTGCCGGACGGCAATTTGACCGTCGCTTCGCAGTTTGCGGGAATCGTGATCGTGTATGTCGTTTTCCCGTCTTTGCGCTCCCACTTGCTTTCGATCCTGCCGAACACGCTTACATAGCTTGCTTGGGCTTCGGTGAAATGCCCGCCGGGCTTCGGCGAAACCGTGAAGTGATTGTCGCCGTCCACGCGGATGCCGCACATGGTCGAAAACAGCCATTCAACCATTGCGCCTTTGCTGTAATGATTCAGCGAGCCGATACCGCCCTGCGTGCTGTTCGGACCTTCCCACGCTTCCCAGATCGTCGTGGCACCTGCCTTCGGCATCGAAAGCCAGCCCGGGATCTGTCCGTTTTCGAGCAGACGATACGCCGCCTCGACGTCGATCTCCGTCAGCACGTCAAGGATCAGCGGCGTCGAAAGGAAGCCAGTGCCGAGCCGCCAGCCGTAGTGTTCGAGCGCTTCGATCAGGCGGTTCTTGGCGTAGGCGGTCTGTTCTTCTTCCAGAAGATCGAAGTACAGCGGACGCACCAGCTGTGCCTGCCGGTCGGTGTCCAGCTTGAACGGCTCGGTCTTGACCAGTTCGCGGTATGCCGCTTTGCAGCCGTCGCTGTAGCCTTGGAATTCCTCTGCGTCTGCATCGTGACCAAGCTGCTTTGCGATCTTTGCCATCAGACCGAGTACATGACAGGTGTAGGCAGTACTTACCTCCGGGTGCGGCGCGACGAAATCCTGCCAATGGAAACCGCCGTCCACATCCGCCGGCTCCGCCCATTCGCCGTAACTCTGCCCCTGATTGACAAAATACCGTTTTGCTTCCTTCGGCATGTCGTAACGCTTGGAAAAGAGCGGCATCGATTTGCCGCAGCGACGTTCCATAAAACGGGCGTACTTCGCCATGCCTTCGTAGAACGCGCGAAGGATCGAATCGTCCCGATTGATCTCTGCATACCGCCAAGGGATCAGCACGCCTACGTCAGACCAACCCACGGAACCGTTCATGGTCCACATGTAAAAGTCTGCGCCGCCGTCCGGCGCGATATGCGGCAGCCGCCCGTTCTTCTTCTGCCAGTCGAACACGTCGTTCAGGTATTTTTTCGCAAACGGCGCGAAGTCAAAGAGATAGGACGCCGTCGTAAAGAACAGCTGTGCGTCGCCGGTCCAGCCGTGCCTTTCACGCGTCGGGCAGTCGGTCGGGATGTCCAGATGATTGCCCTTCGCCGACCACACCGTCGCGTCAAAGAAACGGTTCAAAAGCGCGTTGGAGCTGTGGAAATCGCCGGTGCGCTCGAGGTCGGAATAGACGGCGATCGCTTCAATCTGTTCGGGATCGAGTTCGACGTCGGTCTCGACCTCGGCATACTGGAAACCGAATACAGCGAAGGTTGTTTTATATTCGTTCAGCCCCTCACCGCAAGTGTAGTCGATCTTCTGCAGCGGCGTTGTGACGCCCTTCCTCGAAAGCTGTATGTTCTTCTGCGTCAGATTGCCGTTTTCGTCGAGCATCTCGCCGAAGCGCCACACCATGCGACTCCCAACGTGCGCGGTAACGCGGAACGCGACATACCCCGCGATATTCTGTCCGAAATCCAGCAGTTTCTTTCCGTTCGACGCGGTCGTGATCGAGGGACTGAACCGCTCGTGCTCGGTCACCGGGACGTTGTTTGATGCAGTTGGGACGACCTTGTGGTTCGTTTCTTTGGCTTTGCCCGTATACATCGGCGTACGGAACGCCTCGACGATCTCGCCATCCTTGTTGTCAGCAAAGCGGATCGGGCCGTCGTTCGACCAATCCCATGTGTGATCCGTTCCGACCGTTTCGGTCGTTCCGTCGGCGTAGGTGATCTCAAGCTGCATCAAAAGCTTCGTTTCCGTGCCGTACTGGTTCTTGCGTCCCCATGCGCCGCAGCTGCCGCGATACCACCCGTCGGCAAGCTGTGCCGTGAGTTCGTGCTCGCCGACCGACAGCAGTTCCGTCACATCATAGGTCTGGTACTGCACGCGCTTGCGGTAGTCGGTGTATCCGGGCGCAAAGACGAAATTGCCGATCCGCTTTCCATTCAGCTTCGCCTCATACAGTCCGCAGGCGGTCGCGTACAGACGCGCACGTCTGACTGGCTTTGCAACCGAAAACGTCTTGCGGAAGCAGTCGACCGGATAGCGCTGCTTTTTGTTGACCGTGTAGTTGCCGGTGATCCATTTGGCCTTCCAGTCGGTTTTGTCCAGGAGGCCCATCTCGAAGAAAGCTTCGCTCCACTCCCCCGGCTGATCGTTCTCGTCCCAAAGACGAATCTTCCAATTGACGCGCTCGCGGGAAACAAGCTCCATCGGGTATTCCGTGTGCATGACATTGCTTTCGACCTTGCCGGAATCCCAGTTTTCGGTGACGATCCGATAAGCGGTCTGCTTTTTGCCGCATTCACAGTTCCACATCATGCGCGGATGCGGAATATCGATCCCAATCGGATCAAAGAGATGTTCGGTTTTCAAACGGATCGCTTTCATGCTTCTGCATCCTCCGTTTGTTTCGCTTCATGCCTTGCTTTGATCTCCGCCTGCTTTCTCGGCAGATCCTTTTCGACGTTCAGGAAGAACAGGATCACAACAAGCGCGATGCCGGTAAAGACTTCCAGTCCGACGAAGGCAAACGAGATCACCCAGTTAACGCTTGCGGGCTGCTGCATGGCGACGGTCAGCACGCCGTCCGCAGCGGGTTTGATCGTTTCAAGCGCGATCTGCGACGCCCAGCCGTTGGATGCAAGCGTGCCCGCCGCGTCGGATACGGTCTTTGCTGTGAACGGCGCGATGTATCCTGCCTTGCTTAAAAGCCAGTTGAACACGCCGGTCATAATGCCCACCATCGCAACCGCAATGATGTTGTAGATCGACATCGCCGCGCCGTCGATACGTAGATCGGTTTTCCATTCGAGATGGTCGAGACAGTCCGCGAACAGCGCCATAAAGACGTAGGCGCACGGCAGTCCGCCGATGTTTTTGATGAACTGCCCGATCAGAACCATGACAAGGTTGGTCTGGAAAATCCAGCAGATCAGCGAGCCGACCGCATAGAGGATGAAGCCGATCATCGTCACGTTTCGTTTGCCGAACTTCTTTGCAAGCGGCCATACCGCAAAGATGCCGATGCCCATCGGAATGCCGCCGATGACGGAGACCAGCATCTGCGTGATGCCGTCGTTATAAGTGCCGAGCACATAGTTGCAGTAGTAGACAAGACCGATGTTCTTGAGCGTCATTCCGACGGTATAAATCAGGAAATACGCATACATCAGCAGCATGTATTTGTCCGTGAACAGGATCTTCATCTGCTGCAAAAACGGCAGCTTATTCTCCTCTTTTGCTTCCGCCGCTTCCTCGGTGACGCGCTCCTTGGTAAAGAAGTACTCCATGAGCGTCAGCGGCAGCGCTATGATGGAAATCACGGACATCAGCAGAATCCATTTCGACTTGTCCACGCCGATCGCGGGCATGATGACCATCGGGAACACAAGCGCAACGAGGATACCGCTCATCATGATCGTCGTGATCTGATTGAAGACCGAGAGCCCGCCGCGTTCGGTCGAGTTCCGAGTGGAAAGCGGTACCATGAGCCCGTGGCTCATGTTGAAGATCGTATAGGCGAACGAATAGAACAGGTTATAGGAAAGCATGACCCAGATTGCCTTGACCGTGTCGCTGCTGTTCGGCACCGTAAAGAGCAGGATGCCAGTGACCGGTACGAGAATCGCCGAAAGCAGCAGCCACGGACGCGCCTTGCCCTCCTTGGTCTTCGTACGGTCGATCACCTGTCCCATGATGACGTTGGTGATCGCGTCGATGACCTTGCTTACGATCGGAAAGACCGTGAGGAATATCCCGCCCCAAAGCGGCGTCAGGTTCAGCACGTCGGTGTAATACACGTTGAGATACGTTGCAAGCACCGCGTTCAGAAGCAGCGCCCCGGCGGGCCCTAACAGGTAGCCCAGCCATTTCTCTTTTGCAGTGACGTTTTCGCTCGTTACAAGACTTCTCGGCAGTTTCATGCGTTCTGTTCCTCCTTCGGCAGTTTCGGTACGTCGATCTTTTTGATAAAACAGCGGATCCCTTTGAATAAGTGTCCGTTGGTCAGTTCCGCAAAGCCCTGTGCGTAGTTGTACGGCATTTGTCTGCCCGCGCACATGGACATCGAACGCGGCGAATTGCTGTCCATGACGCGCTTCATAAAGAACGCGCCCTTCAGCGCATTGTCGCGTTCTGGACCTTCCGGCAGCTTCTCCGCCTGTTTCATGCTCTTTTTGACCACAGACATCACAGCGTTATACAGGATGCGTCCCATGAACGTCTGATTGAGATCGGTGAAGCGCGATTCGAGCGTGACCGGAAAATGCGACGGTTCGGGGGTGATGACGAGTTCGTCGGAATAGGCGGTTACGTCCTTGGGTTCCGGGACGATGCAAACCGTTCTGGACTCGCCGGGGTTCAGATAAACCTTTTCAAAGCCCGCAAGCTCGCCGTCGATGAAAAGCTCGGCGACCTCTGCTCCGTAACGGTTGCCGGTGTTGGCGATCGTCTGTTCGTAGGCGTCGCCGTTCTGCTTCCATTCGGTCTTTGCAAAGGTCGTATAGCTGAGCCCGAAACCGAACGGGAACCGGACCGGAATGTTGTGTTTGCTGTAATAGCGGTAGCCGACCTCGGTGCCCTCGGAATAGACCTCGTTGATGCTCCTGCCGAAGGTTTCGTGGCTCGGAACGTCCTCATAGCGCATCGGCCACGTCTCAGCAAGCTTGCCGGACGGGTTTTTGATCCCAAACAGCAGATCATAAACCGCCGTGCCGCCGTTCTGCCCCGGCAGATACATATTCAGGATCGCGCCGACATCACCGCAGAACGGAAGCTCGACCGGCGAGCCGCCGAAAAGGACAATTACGACCGGTTTGCCGGTTTTTGTGAGCGTGTCAATCTCTCGTAGCTGTTTTTCCGGCAGTTTCATATCCTCGCGGTCGCAGCCCTCGGATTCGTATTCGTCGGTGAGTCCCGCAAAATACAGAATCGTATCGCACTCTTCCATGGGAACGGAGCGAACGCCGTGCGCCGTAAACGCGTCCTTCGGCGTCGTCAATCTTGCCGGGTTGATCATCGAGCTGCCTGCACCCTGATAGCGCATATTCCCAAACAGCTCGCCCGCGATATGCAGCTTATCCGTCGCCTTCAGCGGCAAAATGCCGTCGTTTTTCAGCAGCACCGCGCAGTCCGCGGCAATCTCCGCCGCAAGCGCATGATGCGCGTCCCAGTCCACCGGCTTTGGATCGGCGGGTTTTACGTATGTGTCGATCCAGTTGAGGATATTCCTGCAGGCGTTATCGAGATCTTCCGCGGGCAGCGTGCCATCTTTGATCCCGTCCAAAATCCATCTACGGCAAATCGCAGTATCGCCCGGCATTTCGAGATCGAGCCCCGCTTTGAGGCTTTCCACGCGGTCGTGCATCGCGCCCCAATCGGTCATGACGACCCCTTGAAAACCCCATTCTTTGCGGAGCACGTCGGTAATCAGCCACTTGTTTTCCGAGCAGTACGTACCATTGACTTGATTGTAGGCGCACATGACGGTCGCGGGATGCGCGTACTTTACGATGTACTCAAACGGCTTCAGATACAGTCTGCGCATCGTGTTTTCCGAGGCGATCGAATTGCCCATGAATCGGAAGTTCTCGGAGTTGTTCAGTGCAAAATGCTTGACGGAAACGCCGACGCCCTTCGATTGCACGCCGTTGACTTCCGCCGCCCCCATCACGCCCGCAAGAAGCGGATCTTCGGAGAAGTACTCGAAGTTTCTGCCGCACAGCGGATTGCGCTTGATATTGACGCCCGGTCCCAAGAGCGTATGCACGCCGTAATACCGGCACTCTTCGGCGATCGCTTCGCCCATTTTGCGCGTGTTTTCCGGGTTCCAGCCCGACGCCGTTGTGACCGCCGTCGGGAACGATGTCGCGGGCTCGCTTTCGGAGACGCCGTTGTCGCCGCCTTCCTTCTGCACCCGCAGTCCGTGCGGTCCGTCCGACATGCGAAGCGACGGAATAGAAAGCCGCGGGATCGGATTCGTGTACATGAAGTCCGTACCCGACACCAGCGCCGCCTTCTCCTCCGCGGTCATTTCCCGAATCAGCCGTTCGATATCCATGCCTGTTTCTCCTGCTTCGTTTCTGATACCAGTATAGCAAATGCATTGTTTTCTGTATTGCATCTTGGTAAGATATTTCGTATAATGGTAATGAAATGGAGGATGTGGATATGGGCAAAATCGATTATACCTATCTGGCAAAGTCCTTTGCGTCGCTTTCGGGAATCCCTGTTCGTGTTTTTGACGGAGAAACGGAGCTTTGCCGCTTCTTTCCGGTGAACCTTTCGAAAGACCCGATGGAACTGTATCGAACCGAAATCATGGGCATATCGGAGCACGTCGGCTATTTTGCGACGCCTCTGTTTCACTGCTACGGCGTGCTGAACACGGGTCAGACGAAACTGGTGATCGGACCAACTTCGCAGATCATGGCAGACAATCAGAAACTCAAAGAGCTTGCTTTCCGTCTGGATATACCGAAAGAGGAAGTCCCCGCTTTCACAGACGGTATGAATGCGATCGTTCGGATGCCGGTGGAAACGCTTTTGGAGATGCTTTGCACGATCAATCATTTTCTGAACAACGGAGAGACGCTCAAGATATCCGATATCACGATCCACGAGACCGAACTGAAGCTTTTAAAGGCCGGCGCAGAACAGCGGCGCACGAAACACGTGTATGCAGAGGAAACCGTTGAGCGTCAGGCACACAATACGCTTGCCATTGAAAACGTGCTGATGGACATTGTCAGCAGAGGCGATACCGCCGCGCTGAAAAGTTGGCTCAGTCAGGCGTCCGCCGTTCAGAGCGGTACGATCGCCCGGGATCAGCTTCGGCAGTTTCAGAACGTCTTCATCGTCACCGCAACGCTGGCATCGCGTGCGGCGATCCGCGGCGGCATGCGCGAGGACGACGCCTTTACACTGTCCGACGCTTACATTCAGCATGTAGAGCTGATGACAAGCCACGAAAAGATCCTGAACCTTCAGTTCCATATGCTTCTGGAATTCACCGAGCAAGTCGAACAGCTGCATCGCGGTAAGCACACAACCAAGCTGAGTTTAGACGTTGCGAACTACGTCCGGCATCATCTGTCCGAACCCGTCAGCGTAGACGCCATGGCGGAAGAATTCTTTTTGAGCAGACCCTATCTGTCCTCAAAATTCAAGCAGGAGACCGGGCAAACGCTGACGGACTTTATCCTGAGCGAAAAAACGGAAGAAGCAAAACGCCTCCTCCGCTATTCCGACAAATCCGCTTCCGCGATCGCTTCCTACCTCGGTTTCTCTTCGCACGGCCATTTCATCAAGGTCTTCAAGAAGTACGCCGGTCTCACGCCGCAGGAGTACAGGGACAAAGCGCAGTAAACAGAAGCATGGTATCAAAAAAGTCCCGAGATTCGGGACTATTTTGGGTTGTCGATCCCGGCAGGATACGGCATTTCTTTTCATAAAACGATCAAAGAAGAAATGCCGGGTACGCGGCTTTCACCGCGTATACGAACCTCGGTTCGAATCTTCCATTATGTGACCAAAGAAAAACCCACCTCAAAGGTGGGTTTTTCTTTGGCGCGCCTGGCAGGATTCGAACCTGCGACCTACCGGTTCGTAGCCGGGCACTCTATCCACTGAGCTACAAGCGCATGCACTTTTTAACGTGCTTTGTTATTTTAGTCCTTCCGGCTCAAATTGTCAAGCCCTTATTTTCATATATTCGCAAAAGAGAAAGGCGGTCGGATGACCGCCCCACGATCAAAGCAGTTTCTGCGATTGACGGTAGACGTCGCCGCTTCCCACCGTGATAACGATATCACCCGGTACGGCGTGTTCGTCCAGATACGCGGCGATGTTTTCGAACGTGCCGAGATACTGCGCATTGTGCGTTTCGCGGTTGATCCCCGCCACCATGTCGCGCGCGTGGACGATCCCGGTATCGACCTCGCGGCCCGGATAGATATCCGGCACGAGCACCTCGTCCGCGTCCTTAAAGCACGTCACGTGCTCGCAGAACAGCGTCCTCGCGCGGGTGTAGCTGTTGCACTGGAACACGCAGAAGATGCGGTTGTGAGGCACGTGCGTCGCCGCGGCGAGCGTCTCCTTGATCTCGTTCGGGTGATGTCCGTAATCGTGGAAGACCTTGACGCCGTTCTTTTCGCCGAGCAGTTCAAAGCGGCGGCTCGTGTTGCGGAAGCGCTCCATGGCGCTTGCGTACTGTTCGAACGTGACGCCGCAAATCTTCGACGCGGCATATACCGCAAGCGCGTTGATCACGTTGTGCCGTCCGGGAACGCAAAGCTGTACGCGCCCGATCCGCTCGTCATGATCATACAGGTCGAACGACGGAAAGCCGAGCGTGTCGAACGCGATCTTGTCCGCGTGGATTTCGCCCTTTGCAAGTCCGTACGTAATGACATTGTCCCCGAGCTCCGGAAGCAGTTCGCGGACGTAGACGTCGTCCGTGCAGGCAAGGATCTTTCCGTCCTCCGGCACGAGCGCAAGGAACTTGCGGAACGCTGCAATGATGTGATCGATGTCGCCGTAATAGTCCAGATGATCGTCGTCGATGTTATTGACGATGGCGATCGTGGGCTTTAAGGTCAGAAAGCTTTCGACGTATTCGCACGCTTCGGTGATAAAGAGATCGCTCTTTCCGAGACGCACGCCGCCGCCCAAAAGCTCCATAAACCCACCGACGTGCACCGTCGCGTCGAGGTTCGCCTCCTCGTTGACAAACGCCAGCATGGACGTGATCGTGGTCTTGCCGTGGCAGCCCGCGACGGCGACGACCTCGTGGAATCGCGCGGAAAGCTGGCCGAGCGCGACGCTGCGTTCAAGCTCCGGGATACCGTGCTCGCGTCCGTAGACGCGCTCGGGATTGTCCGGCTTGATCGCCGCGGAATACACGATGAGATCGGCGTTCCCGACCTGTTCGCCCCTGTGTCCGTAATAAACGGTGATACCTTCCTCTTCGAGCCGGTCCGTGAACTGCGTATGCCCGCGGTCGCTTCCCGTGATCTCATGCCCCTGCGCTTTCAGGATGCGAGCGATGCCGCTCATGCTGCAGCCGCCGATCCCGACGAAATGAATGCGTTTTGCCTCGTCCAGTGTTGCTGTCATACGTTCTCCCCGATCCAGTGAATCTGCCTCATTATACGCGAATCCTGTCGGATTTGCAACCCGTCAGTTGTCCCATTTCAGCGTTTTTCCGCCGATCAGATGCAGATGCAGATGCGGCACGCTCTGACCCGCGTCCGCGCCGACGTTCGTGATCAGCCGATAGCCGGTTTTATCAAGCCCGTTTTCCACCGCGATCATACGCGCGACCTCGAACATATGTCCCAGAAGCGCGTCGTCCTCGCGCGTCAATGCCTGCGCGCTCTCGATGTGCGCTTTCGGGATCACCAGAATGTGCACCGGCGCCTGCGGCGCAATGTCATAAAACGCGTAAACGCTCTCGTCCTCGTACGCCTTCTTTGAGGGGATCTCCCCCGCTGCGATCTTACAGAACAAACACATGATCATTTCCTCCTATTCTTTGACGCCGATCGCGGTCGTTCCCTCCCGCGCGGCAAGTTTTACCCGAACCGTTTCACCGCATGCGCCTTCACAGCGCACGCGGATGTAATTGCCGGTATAGCCGGTCCCATCGTCCTCCATGATGACGTCGACGATCCTTCCGAGCTGCCGGTCGATGAAATTCGCCTCCAGCCGTTCGCCGAGGACGATCAGCTCGCGGGTTCGCGCTTCCTTCAAAGCGCGCGGCAGATGCCCCTCCATCGCGTCCGCCTTCGTGCCCTTGCGGCGCGAATACGGAAAGACGTGGATGCGCGCGAAACCGATCTCCTCAACAAAGCGCATGGTTTCTTTGTGCTCCTCCTCTGTCTCTCCGACGAAGCCCGCGATGATATCCGTGGTGATCGCAGCATCCGGCATGCGTGCGCGGATGCGCTCGACCGCGTCACGATATTCCGCCGTCGTATAGCGGCGGTTCATGCGGAAAAGCACTGTATCGGAGCCGCTTTGCAGCGACAGATGGAACTGTCGGCAAAGCGTGCGGCTGTTTTGTGCGACCGATAAAAACCGATCCGTGATGACGCGCGGTTCCAGCGAACCGAGCCGAAGTCGTTCCAGTCCGGGAACGCCGTCGGCAAGCGTGATGAGATCAGAAAGCTCCGGCTTGTCCGGAAGGTCGACGCCGTACGCCGAAAGCTGAATGCCGGTCAGCACGACCTCGCGATAGCCGTTCTCCGCGAGCGTATTAAGTTCACGCTTCGTGCTTTCGAGCGAGCGCGAACGCAGCGCGCCGCGGGCGAACGGAATGATGCAGTAGCTGCAGAAGCTCACACATCCGTCCTGCACCTTCAGCGTCGCGCGGGTGCGGCTGTCCCTCTGCGCCGAAAGTTCCTCGAACACGCGGCGTTCAAAAGGCGCGGGATACGCGGGCGCGGAACATCCGGCTGCCGCCTGTTCGACGAGCCGCACAACGTCTTTTCTCCCTTCGGTGCCGAGCACGAGCGACACGCCCGGAAGCGCGGCGACCGTTTCCTTTGCGACTTCGGCGTAGCAGCCGACCGCCGCGATCAGCGCGTCGGGATTTCTGCGGTGCGCCTGCGAAAGGATCTGCCGCGATTTCTTGTCGCTTACGCCGGTGACCGTGCAGGTATTGACGATATAAGCGTCGGCTTCCTCATCGAACGAAACAACGGTGTGTCCGGCGGACCGGAACAGCTCTTCCATCGCCTGCGTTTCGTAATGGTTGACCTTGCAGCCGAGCGTATAGAATGCGACTCTCACGGCTCCACCTCGTACAGGATCTGTGCGGTCATCGTCATGCCGGCGGTCTCCGTGCGCAGAATGCGCGTGCCGAGCGAAACGGCGACCGCGCCTTTACGCTTCAGCGTTTCGACCTCCGCGTCCGAGAACCCGCCCTCGGGTCCGATCACGATCGCCACGCGGTTCGGACAGCTTAGGCGGAGCGCAGCTTTCAGCGAGACAGTGCGTTCGTTTTCATACGCCGCAAGGATCGTATCGAAGCCGGTAAAATCCAGCTTGTCCAGCGAAACGGGAAGCTCCACCTGCGGGATCACGCCGCGGCGGCTCTGCTTTGCCGCTTCCTCGCTGACCCGCTGCCAACGCCCGATGCGTCCCTCATACGGCGGCTTCAGCACGACGACGCAGCGTTCGGACTGCACCGGCACGAATCCGCACGCGCCGAGCTCGACGCATTTCTGGATGATCGTTTCCATTTTCCCCGCTTTCGGCAGGCACTGGAACAGGGTGATTTTGACGCGCGGCTCGGTCTCCGCTTCGCGCCACGATTCGGTATCGAACGTAACAGCGTCCGGTGAAACGCTTCTGATCGTCGCTTCGCATTCCCTGCCGTTTCCGTCGCAAAGCTGTACGGCGTCGCCCGCGCGAAGGCGCAGGACCTTTGCGATGTGCTTTACGTCGTCGCCGCGGACCACGGCGGCATTCGGTTGGATTTCATTCGTAAAAAACCGATGCATGTTATCTGCAAAGGAAGGCGTTCCAGCCCTCAGCATGACTGTGTTCCGAAACGGTAAAGCCGCTGTCGTTCAATGCCGTTACAACCTCGTCGACACGCTCGTCGATGATGCCGGAAACGAGGAACACGCCGCCAGGCGCCACGAGCGGACGCGCGATCGGCGCAAGCGCGATGATAACATCCGCGACAATGTTTGCAGCAACGACCGGGTACTGCCCCGCGATCTTTTTTTGCAGGCGCGTATCGGAAAGCACGTTGCCGATCAGAACCTCGTAGTGTTCCTTGCCGATCCCGTTCATTTCGGCGTTCTCATAGGCGATCGACTCTGCGATCGGGTCGATATCCACCGCCTTCGCGTCCACCGCGCCGAGTAAACGTGCGGCGATCGAAAGAATGCCGCTTCCGCAGCCGAGGTCGAGCATCGTGTCGCCGGGTTTCACGGTCTTTTCGAGGAATTCAAGGCACATCCGCGTCGTGTGATGCGCGCCGGTGCCGAACGCCATGCCGGGATCGAGTTTTAAGACGATGCGATCCGTTTCGGGCTTCGGCTCCCACGACGGCAGCACAAGCAGTCGGCTGCCGATCTCCAGCGGTTTATAATACTTTTTCCAGTTGTTCGCCCAATCCTCCTCGTCGACCGAAGCGACGGTGACGAGCAGCGTGCCGAGATCGAATGGGAAATCGAGCGTTCTGAGCCGTTCAATCGCCGTCTTCGCGGCTTCGACGATCGGCAGGTTTTCGGGACAGTCCGCCACATAACCCTTGACGCAGGGCGTGTCCGTGCCGATCCTGTCCATATCGGCAAAATCCCAAAAGATCGCCGCCTCGCGCAGAAACGCGTACGCCTTTTCATGGCTTTCCTCAATGGAAAGCCCCGTGATCCCCGCGCCGTTCAATGCGGCGCAGACGGTATCCAATCCCGCGTCGGTCGTATAGACCGTCAGTTCAAGCCATTTCATTTCCGATTCTCCGACATGTTTTTGTTTATATTGCTGTTTATTATAGCACGGATCCGCGTCCTATTCAAGCGTCATGTACCGGGCGATGATCGGCACGAGCGTGTCCGCGGTCTTCGGCGCGTAGCGCGGCGAGATCGCAAGGTTCATGCAGGCGAACGGTTCGCGGATGCGCACCGAATCGGGATCGTTGTAAACCGTAAACGGGATCTCCGGCTCCGGTCCGTAGCGGTCCTCAAACAGCGTCGAAACGAACGACCGCAGACGGATCGGGCGATACCCCTCCCCGTCCCGTTCACAGAAGGACGGCAGATCGGGACGCGAAAACGGATCGCGCACGAGCGTCAGCGCGTCGATCCATCGGAACGCAAGCGCAAACAGCAGATAGTTCGCTTCGTCGAGCTGCTTCTGCGTATAGTAGCGCGAAAACGCATCGCGCTCCTGCGGCGGGATGCCGAGCACGTTGTTCAGAACGAATCCCGGACCCGGTTTTCCGATACCGAGGTCCGCGTGCGCATCGACATGCACGACAGAGAACGGACGTGACAGAGTCCCCGCGTCCATCCGTTCCTTCCAGAACGCAAGCGCGCCGTCGTGCGTTTCGGTGATGCGTCCGGGGATCGGACGCGCGGCGTCAAGCCCGAGTCCGTCTTCCAAAAACGAGATCACGGCGGCTTCCGTCCACGGGGTTGCGCACACTTCGGAGGGTCGCTCCCCTTTCGGCGCAAGCGGACAGCAGTCGCCTAAAAAGAAATCCAGATCGAGATCCAATGCCCACATGCCGTTATTCTATCTTTTTTTCATGCAGAAAACAAGTTATTTCCTTATTTAAGTTGCCGATTGTACTTAAAAATAATACAATTCTGACACATTTGCATGTTAAAATTTTCAAAACGGTCAAGAATCCGACGGAAAAAATGTTGCGACTTCAGAAATCCTTTGCTATAATATAGTTATCTTTGCGGAGGAATGGTATGAAGCCTGCTGCGATACTGGACATCGGCAGTTCGAAGGTGGTATGTCTTTCGGGCAGCGTTTTGGATAAAGGCGGCATCGTCGTGCACGGTGCCGGTGTTTCCACATGCGACGGATATCTCGAAGACAGCTTCCCGGACAAGCAGAGTCTCAGGGACGCCATCGTCGACGCAATCCAGAAAGCGGAACAGGAATCGCGCACACGCATTCGTGAGGTCGCCCTGACGGTCCCGGTCACGTTCTCGAAGCTTGTGCTTTCGGACATGACGCTGACGCTCGGCGAACATCCGCGCGTCGTCGATCCGACGGACGTCGACCGGCTGATCGAGCTATCCTTCCGGAAGATCGAAACGCCTCCGGGGCATGTGCTGATGCACAGCACACCCGTCTTCTTTCTCGTCGACGGCGTATCTTCGTCAGAGCTGCCGCAGGGCGTAATGACCGAAGAGATCTCTGGGCTCATCGCGCATATGTTCGTGCGCGAGGACTACATCGAAACAATCCAGAACGCGCTGGATGATCTCGGGATCGAGATCTCGATGTGCGTGAGCGCCGCCTTGGGCGAAGCGACGATGCTGATCCCCGAGGAAGAGCGCGTCCGCCCCGCCGTACTGATCGACGTCGGCTACCGGCAGACGGACATCTGCGTGATCGAAAACGCCGCGCTGACCGGCATCGTTTCGATCCCGATGGGCGGCTACCAGTTCGCTTCGGACCTTGCGTTCGGTCTGGACGTCACGCTGCAGTCTGCGGAGCAGGCAAAGCGGCGGTTCGTCTTCTCGCTCGATTACGGGGACAAGACGGAGATCCTCCGTTCCGATACCGCGACGAAACGCGTGGAGAACAGCACGATCGCATACATCATCGAGGCGCGCGCAAACGACCTTGCGGATCACATCCGTGAGGAGCTCGACCGGCTGCAGGTCAATCTGGAGACACGCCCGATCGTGTATCTTTCCGGCGGCGGACTTCTGATGATGCGCGGATCGCTCGACTTTCTCAAGAAAGCGCTGGGCTTTCCGATCAAGCGAGACATGCCGTGGACGCCGCGGCTCTCCTCGCCCAACTACTGCAGCGCGTTCGGCGCTCTGAACTTTGTCCTTCGCGCAAACCGCGCCGAGGACCGTCCGGTCGAGCAGAAGCCGGATGAAAAATCATTCCTGCAAAAATTGAAGGATTTCTTCATGAAATAAACAAAGGGGGAACCACCATCCATGTTCGAAACCAATGTAGAAAGCACCAACTTTGCTCAGATCCGGGTCGTCGGCGTCGGCGGCGCGGGCTGCAACGCGATCAACCGCATGGTCCAGTACGGTCTGCAGGGCGTGGAGTTTATCGCAGTCAACACCGATAAGCAGGCGCTCGCTTTAAGCGCCGGACAGAAAAAGATCCAGATCGGCGAAAAGCTGACCAAGGGTCTCGGCGCGGGCGCAGATCCCGAGATCGGCCGCAAGGCAGCGGAAGAAAGCCGTGATACGATCATCGAAGCGCTCAAGGGCAGCGACATGATCTTCATCACCGCCGGTATGGGCGGCGGCACGGGCACCGGCGCTGCCGCGGTCATCGCGGACGCCGCAAAGGAGCTCGGCATTCTGACCGTCGGTGTTGTGACCAAGCCGTTCACGTTCGAAGGCCGCGTACGCATGCGCAACGCGGAACAGGGCATTGAAACGCTGAAGCCCGCAGTCGATACGCTCATCACGATCCCGAACGACAAGCTCATTTCGCTGGTTGGCAAGTCCAGTCTTCCCGACGCGCTCCGCGTTGCGGACGACGTACTCCGTCAGGGCATCCAGGGCATTTCCGATCTGATCGCAGTCCCGGCCATGATCAACCTCGACTTTGCGGACGTCAAGACGATCATGAAGGAAAAGGGCATGGCGCATATGGGTATCGGTTCCGCCGTCGGCGAAAAGCGCGCAAGCGAAGCCGCGCGGCAGGCGGTCGAAAGTCCGCTTCTCGAGACCTCCATCAAGGGCGCAAAGGGCATCCTGATGAACATCACCGGCGGCAGCGATCTGTCGCTGCTCGAAGTCAACGAAGCGGCTGAAATCATCGCCGAGAACGCCGATCCCGAAGCGAACATCATCTTCGGCGCGGACATCGACGAGAGCATGGGCGACACGCTTCGCATCACCGTCATTGCGACCGGCTTCGACCGTGCGGATCCCGATAAGAGCGACCTCAAGATGGGCGGAGCGCCCGCAAGGCGCAGCTTTGCGGAACCCCGCATGTTCGGCGGTGCGGCGCCGCAGCCCGGCCCCGCTTCCGCGCAGAACGCATTCTCCGCGCGTCCTTATGCGGATCCCGAATCGGCACAGGAGCCGGAACCCGAACCCGAGAGAAAGCCTGCCGAGCCGCTGTATCGCGATCCCTCCGCAGGCGTCCGTCGGGACTACGGCGAGCGTCCCGCAAACAAGCTGGACATCCCCGCCTTCCTGCGCAAGTAAAAGACAACGGGCAGATAACGCATCTGCCCGTTCTTCTTTTTATACCAGAAACCAAAGAACGATCGAAACCGTCAATAGCCCGAGTCCGATCCACGGCGGACGCTTCCGATTTCGAAGCAGCAGCGGCGAGCACAGCAGCAGCGCGAGATAGTACAGCACGATCACCGCGGGATGCGGCCCAGGCAGGCGCAGTGCCGGAACGTCCAGGTTTTGCGCGACGATCGCGATCAGCTTGATTGCGCCGTACGCCGGATAGGACAGAACGGCGGCGACGTGCGGCAACAGTCCGTACAAAAGAACGGACATGAATCCAAAGAGCAGCAGGATCGGCATCGTCGGGATGAGCACGATCGAAAGCGGGATCGAGATCCACGCGAGCGACTGAAAATAATACGCGGTCAGCGGCAGCATCCCGATCATCGCCGTCGCCGCGCCGATCAGCGCGCGGGCGATCAGCGAACCGCGAAGCGGCTTCGGAAGCGATCTTCGGAGCTTTCCCGCAAACAGCACCATGCCGGTCATCGCCGCGAACGAAAGCTGAAAGCCGACCGTTTCATACGCGAACGGTTCGCAGAGAAGCGTCATTGCAAAGGCAAAGCACAGCACGGACGGCATATCCGCCTTGCGCTCGCGCAGTTCAGACAGCTTCAGCGCGATCAGCGTAAATGCCGCGCGAAGAACGGACGCCGTAAATCCCGTGACCGCGCAGAGAAACAGCAGGACGAGCGACAGCGCGCCGAACGACAGCAGCTTCTTTTCCGTGCGGATGAACCGGCCGATCATGCCGACAAGGATCGTGACGTGCAGGCCCGAGACCGCGAACAGATGCAAGAGTCCGCTTTGCGCGTACTGCGCATATTCCGCTGCAGTCATCGCCGTGTGATCGCCGAGCAGGATCCCCCGCCCCGCCGCGGCCTCGTCGCGAAACAGCGCGTCCGCGTTGGCAAGGAGGCTGCCGCGCAGGTTCGACAAAAACGACGCGACCTGTCCGTCCGGCAGTTCCGTCGGCAAAAGCACGATGCGAACGAGCACCGCGAACGCGGCAATCGGCAGCAAAAAGAACGCGCTTTTCCTGTGCAGCAAAAACGCGGCAATGGGGATCAGTACCGCGCAGACGATCAAAAGAACCCGATCCGGCGCAAGCGATCCGAGGATCGCCGCGAGGATCGCGCCGAGCGCAGCGCCCGCCATCGGACGCGTATGGAACCACGGTCTTCTTTCTGTCATGCCGACAGTATAACAGACAATTTTCGACATTTCAACGATTTGGGAGGAATCAATATGAACACACTTCGCGAATACATCGATCACGCAAAAAAGATCGTCTTCCTCGGCGGCGCAGGATTGAGCACCGAAAGCGGCATCCCGGATTTCCGTTCGAGCGACGGCGTCTTCAAGGCGGTCAAGGCGTACGGCGTGCCGCCGGAAACGCTGCTGTCCATCGACTTTTTTGAGGACTACCCAGAGATCTTCTACGATTATTACAAGAAGTTCCTGATCTATCCCGACGCAAAGCCGAACAACGCGCACAAGGCGCTGGCAAAGCTTGAGGAGATGGGCAAGCTCAACGCCGTCGTGACGCAGAACATCGACGGTCTGCATCAGGCGGCGGGAAGCAAGCACGTCTGCGAGCTGCACGGAAGCGTCTACCGCAATCACTGCACAAAATGCCGCAGGTTCTATTCGCTTGATCAGATCATGCGGATGCAGGGCGTGCCGACCTGCGAATGCGGCGGGATCATCAAGCCGGACGTCGTGCTGTACGGCGAAGGGCTCGACAATTCGGTCGTGACCGACGCTATCCGCAGCATCCGCGAGGCGGACACGATGATCGTCGGCGGCACGTCGCTTGCGGTGTATCCCGCGGCGGGGCTCATCGACTACTTCCGCGGCGACACGCTGATCGTGATCAATCTCTCCGCAACGCCGCGCGACCGCCAGGCGACGCTTTGCGTGCATGAAAAGATCGGCGAAGCGTTATCCTATCTTTTGGATTGACTTTCCCGAAAAGTCGGTTATAATGAGATGGACGCGGAGCGCCGATGCGCTCCGCAATACTATGCGGATTGACGCCCATTAAACGGCGTCGGAAAGGAATCATCCATTCATGAGCGAATGCACCCATGACTGCAGCAGCTGCGCGCAGAACTGCTCCGAGCGTACGGAGGAAAACGATTTCCGCGCAAAGCTGAACAACTTCTCCTCGGTGAAAAAAGTCATTGCCGTTCTGTCCGGCAAGGGCGGCGTCGGCAAATCGCTGGTCACGTCCCTGCTTGCCGTCAACGCCATGCGCAACGGCGATCACGTCGCCATCCTCGACGCGGACATCACGGGACCGTCGATCCCGAACGCGTTCGGCGTACACGAAAAGGCGACCGGCAGCGACATCGGTATCTTCCCCGTCACCTCGAAGCTCGGCGTCGACATGATGTCCATCAACCTGCTGCTCGAAAATGAGACCGACCCCGTCGTCTGGCGCGGACCGATCATTGCCGGGACCGTCAAGCAGTTCTGGACCGACGTCATCTGGAAGGACGTCGATATCATGTTCATCGACATGCCGCCGGGAACGGGCGACGTGCCGCTGACCGTGTTCCAGTCGCTGCCGATCGACGGCGTCGTCGTCGTCACCTCTCCGCAGGAGCTCGTCGGCATGGTCGTGCAGAAGGCGGTCAACATGGCGAACATGATGAACATCCCCGTGCTCGGCGTGGTTGAAAACTACAGCTATTTCGAGTGCCCCGACTGCGGCAAGCGGCATAAGCTGTTCGGCGAAAGCCACATCGAAAAGATCGCGGCGGAAAACGGCGTCAAAACCGTCTGCCGCATCCCGATCAATCCGAAGCTTGCCGCCGCGTGCGACGCGGGACTGATCGAGCTGTATGAAGGCGACTGGCTGAACGACCTGACGGTCAAAATCGAAACGCTATGACACACGAAGAACTTGCCTTGCAGTATTTCACGGACGGCGCGAACTGCGCGCAGGCGATTGTGATGGCGTTCCACGAGGAGCTCGGCATGGACGAAAAGACCGCCGCGCGGCTTGCCTCCTCCTTCGGCGGCGGCATCGGCCGACTTCGCGAGGTCTGCGGCGCGGTGTCCGGCATGATGATGGTCTACGGTTACCTGAAGGGCTACGACGATCTCAACGATCCCGACGCCAAGAAAGCGCACTATGAAAACGTACAGGCGCTTGCGAACGCGTTCCGTGCGGAGAACGGCTCGATCATTTGCCGCGAGCTTCTGTCGCTGAAAAAGAACGAGAACAGCGATCCCGCCCCCACCCCGCGCGCATCGAGCGCGTTTCACGCGCGTCCGTGCTTCGGCTTTGTAGCGACCGCCGCGCGGCTTCTGGATGAAAAGCTGAAAACCGAATAAAAGCCGAAAACGGGCATTCGTGCCCGTTTTTATTTCATTTGACTTTCCGCCCGTTCATGGTATAATCGAATCAAAGGAAACCGAATATAATCGAATCAAAGGAAACCGAAAGGAGACGTTTATGATCCCGTATTCTCAGTTGGACAAGCCCGCCCTTGAAGCGGAGCTCAGAACCGTTACCGAAGCATATAAAGCCGTCAAAGCAAAGGGGCTGAATCTTGACATGTCGCGCGGCAAGCCCGGCAAAGAGCAGCTCGATCTTTCCAACGACATGCTGAAGATGCTTTCCGACCGTGAGGACTGCTATGACGACGCGCTCGACGTCTGCAACTACGGCAACCTTGCCGGTATTCCGTCGGCAAGAAAGTTCTTCGGCGAGCTGCTCGACGTGAAGCCCTCCGAGGTCATCGTCGGCGGCAGCGCTTCGCTGCAGCTCATGTACAATCTGATCTCCACGGCGTTTTCGCACGGGCTTCTGCACAGCCCCGAGCCGTGGTGCAAGCGCGGAAAGGTGCGTTTTCTCTGCCCCTCTCCCGGCTACGACCGGCATTTCCGCGTCACGGAATTCTTCGGCATGGAGCTGATCCCGATTGCCATGACCGAAGAGGGTCCTGACATGGACGCCGTGCTGCAGTGGATCAAGGATCCGACCGTGCTCGGCATCTGGTGCGTTCCGAAGTATTCGAACCCGGACGGCATCATCTATTCGCGCCGCGTCATCCACGCGCTTGCATCTATGAAACCCGCTGCGCCGGACTTCGCGCTGATGTGGGACAACGCGTACTGCATCCACGAGTTCGACGGCGATTACGTTCCGTTCCCGGACATTCTGAAGCTCTGCGCCGAATACGGCAACGCGGACATGGTCTATGAATTCGCGTCCACCTCGAAGGTCACCTTCCCCGGCGCGGGCATTTCCTGCATGTGCGCAAGCGAAGCGAATATCGCGTACTTTATGAAGACGCTCGGCGTGCAGATCATCAGCTTCGACAAGGTCAATCAGCTTCGCCACGTGCGCTTTTTGAAGGACAAGCCCACGACGCTCGCGCTGATGAAACAGCATGCAAAGATCTTAAAACCGCGGTTCGACGCCGTCTGCGACGCGCTCGACCGTGAGATCGTTTCCCGCGGGATCGGCCGCTACAACCGTCCGAAGGGCGGATACTTTATCAGTCTTTACGCCATGCCGCAGACCGCGAAGCGCGCGCTGCAGCTCGTCAAGGAAGCCGGCGTCACGATGACGCCCGCCGGCGCGACCTATCCGTACGGACAGGATCCGTTCGACAGCAATATCCGCATAGCGCCGACGCTGCCGCCCGTCGAAGAGCTCACCGAAGCGATCAACGTCCTCTGCCTGTGTCTCCGGATCGCTGCGCTCGAACAGCTTCTGCAATCCGTTGCCGAATAACGGAGAAAAAAGAGAGAAATCCTTTGACACGGGTGGCTCCGTCCGCTATAATAGAACCGTAAATCATATATTCTGATCGGGAGGAGAATCGTATGGAACTGAAAGACCAAATCCTGCAGACCAAAGAGCGCAAAAAAGGCTTTCTGAAAGCAATGCCGGAATCGACGCGGACACAGGTCGACACCTTTGTCAAGCTTGACAAGATCGCCAAGAATTACTGGATCATCATCGTTTGCGGCGTCGTGATCGCCCTGCTCGGCTATCTGATGGGCTGTCTGAGCAAAGCCCCCGGCTCCTGGGTCCTGAACCTTATCCCCGCGGCGCTTTTGATCGTCGTCTGCGTGTTCGCTTCGCTATGGATCAAGTCCCTGACAAACAAGGCGAAGAAAGCGATCTCACTCGGCATCCCGGATTACATCGAAGAGCTCCAGTCCATCGACGCGCGTCTGCTCGGTCTTGAAAAAGCCGAAAAAGCACGTGTCGAAGCGGAAAAAGAAGAAGCAAGGGCGAAAGCCCGTGCGGAGGCCGCACAGCGCGACGCGGAGCTTGCGCTCCAGAAGCAGCAGGAAGCGATGCAGGACGCTGCAAAGGCGGCGCAGAACGCGGCAAAAGCAGCGCAGGAAGCCGTTCCGCAGTCCGTGGAAGCACCTACGCCCATGGAACAGTGATCTCACGCAAAAAGGTCTCCTCTTCGGAGACCCGATATACAGGATTCGACCCGTCGGTTCAGCCGGCGGGTCGTTGTTTATCAAAGCTGTGCAAGCCGCTTGGAGATCATGTGTCCCTGATAGTTGACGTCCCCCGTGACCTCCCTGATCACGCGAATCTCCGGCGGCAGCTCGACCTCTTCATTCTTGTCGTTGAGCTGCACGTCCAGGATCGCCGTCTCGGCGTTGGTCGGATAGGTATCGACGGTACAGTAGTGCCCTTCGTACCGGAAGCAGAAACGGCGCTTGCTGACGGAACCGAACTCCGGATCGACCTCCTCCGTCTTTCGGAGATAATCCTTCTGCGAAAGCAGACGTTCGTTTTCGATGCGCTCGATCGGCGAGATCGGCCGTTTCTCGCAATAGAAATAGGAAATCGAGTTTTCGGACACGACCTTGCGGACGCGTCGTTCCGTCCCCTTTGCCTTTGCTTTGAGGTAGGTCTGCGTGATGTTCTGCTCGACCGGTTCATAGGCCGCGAGGTCGTTTTCGTCGACGTATTCGATGAGGAATTTCCGCTCGAACTGCGCAGGCGGGATCTCGCCGAGGATCGTATAGACCTCGTTCATCGCCTTGCGGATCTTGTTTTCAAAATTATAGGAGTTTCCGATCACGACGCGGTGCTTGTGGCTGCGCCAGCACAAAAGCGTCGCATCCTCCTTCTCCCTCGCCTGCTCAAGCGTTTCGTAACGCGCTGCGTTGTCATAGTTGTAGGCAAACTCCGCGCCTTTCGACGAGGATACAAGATGGATGACGGCGTCGTAGGACGCAAGAATGTCCTTTTCGCTTAGGTCGAACCGTGCGATGACCTCGTTGAACTCCTTCTGGGAAACGTACGCGCGATTGTCCATCACGCCGCGGTCGCAGAGGATCAGGACCTTATCCTCCGGCACAAGCTCCGCCGCTTCCCTCGCCATCTTTTCCTTATGAAGCTGCGAGGATGTGACAAAATACTGAAAATCAAACATGGAAAGACAGTTCCCGAACGGCTTGATGCCGAATCCGCTGATGAGCTCCGTCGCCGCCTCCGGAACGATAAACACGCGGTAGCCGATGCTCGAAAGCTCCTTGACAAGCCGGGACGTCAATGTCGTTTTGCCGCCGGCGGGTCCGCCCGTCAGGACGATCTTTTTGATGCTTTTCATGGTAATCCCCTTTGCTCGGTTCTCAAACGGCACAAAACCGTCCGTATACAGTATAACACAGCCGCGTCGGTTTTTCCACTATGATTTTTTCGCCGTCCTCTTTACAGAACGCGCGGCTTTTGGTATCATCTGCTCCGGATAAACAGGAGGATTTCCATGCTGACTGATATTCAGATCGCGCAGCGCGCTGCGCTGCTCCCCATCGGCGAGATCGCCG
Source organism: Clostridia bacterium (assembly GCA_017524445.1). Classification (GTDB taxonomy): domain Bacteria; phylum Bacillota; class Clostridia; order Christensenellales; family CAG-138; genus UBA3792. The sequence goes on from JAFXVP010000020.1 coordinate 26,125, forward strand.
AAAAAGCGGGCATTCCGGCGGACGCCGTCGAGCCGTACGGCAGATACAAGGCAAAGATCGATCCGAAATATGTTTCCGGAAGCGACGGCAAACTGATCCTTGTCACCGCGATCACGCCGACCCCCGCAGGCGAAGGCAAAACAACCACCACGATCGGGCTTGCGGACGCGCTTTCCCGTCTCGGAAAACGCGCGGTCGCCGCTTTGCGTGAGCCGAGTCTCGGTCCCGTGTTCGGCATAAAGGGCGGCGCGGCGGGCGGAGGCTATTCGCAGGTCGTTCCGATGGAGGATATCAACCTGCACTTTACCGGCGATTTTCACGCGATCGGCGCGGCGAACAATCTGCTTGCCGCCATGATCGACAACCATATCCACCAGGGCAACGAGCTTGGTCTGGATCCCGAAAAGATCGTCTGGAAGCGCTGCGTCGACATGAACGACCGCGCGCTCCGAAAGGTCACGATCGGCCTCGGCGGAAAGGCAAACGGCGTCCCGCGCGAGGACGGATACGACATCACGGTCGCAAGCGAGATCATGGCGGTGCTGTGCCTTGCAAGCGATCTTATGGATCTCAGGGAGCGTCTCGGGCGCATCATCGTGGGCTATACGGCGGACGACCGGCCGGTCACCGCAAAGGACCTTAAGGCGCACGGCGCGATGGCGGCGCTTCTCCGTGACGCCATCCGACCGAACCTCGTGCAGACGATCGAGCATACGCCGGTGCTGATCCATGGCGGTCCGTTTGCGAATATAGCGCACGGATGCAACAGCGTGATCGCCACAAAGCTCGCATTGAAGCTCGGCGATTACGTCGTCACGGAAGCGGGCTTCGGCGCCGATCTCGGCGCGGAAAAGTTCATCGATATCAAATGCCGCATGTCGGGTCTCCGCCCGTCTGCGGCGGTGCTCGTCGCCACGGTACGCGCGCTGAAATACCACGGCGGCATGGAGAAGGACGAGCTGACAACCGAGAATATCGCGGCGCTGATCGCCGGTTTTCCGAATCTTCTGCGGCACGCGGACAATCTGCGGAAGGTCTTCGGTCTCCCCTGCGTCGTTGTGATCAACCGCTTCCCGTCCGACACCGAAACGGAGCTCTCGCTGCTGCACGAGCTGTGCGCGTCGCACGGGCTCGAAACGGTGATCTCAGAGGTTTGGGCAAAGGGCGGCGAAGGCGGCCTCGCGCTTGCGGAGCAGGTGATCGCACTCTGCGAACAGCCGAATCGCTTCCGGTTCTGTTATTCCTCGGATGCTCCGATCGAAGAAAAGCTCAACGCGGTCGCGCGGAAGATCTACCATGCCGACGGCGTCGTATTCACCGACGGCGCGTTGGAGGAGCTGAAGCGGCTCAAAGTGCTCGGCTTCGGCAATCTCCCTGTATGCGTCGCAAAAACGCAGTACAGCTTCTCCGACGATCCGAAAAAGCGCGGCGTCCCGAGCGGTTTCCGCATCACGGTACGCAAACTTCGCGTCGCGGCCGGCGCGGGCTTCGTGATCGCGCTGACCGGGTCGATCATGACCATGCCGGGATTGCCGAAACACCCTGCTGCGGAAGGGATCGACGTCGACGAAAACGGCAGCATCAGCGGGCTGTTCTGACCGTAAGGCCCAATAAATCTTCATAGTAAATACAGGAAGCGTAAGGCAGCGCTTCCTGTTTTTTATCTTTTTAACGAAGATGCATCCGGTCACATTCGGTTCATTTTTTCTTCACATTTCTTTCATTAAGGGCTTGCTATTTGACATGATTTCAAGTATAATGTCTCCGTATAGAACTGGGTATATATTGTTTGGTATATGCCAGAAGAGGTTCAAATAAGTAAGGAGGAAAAAAGAAACATGAGAAAAACCCTTTCTCTGGTCCTGGCAGTCCTGATGGTGCTTTGCCTGCTTCCCGCAGTGAAGCTCAGCAGCGCTGTCGCGGAAGACGCAACGGTTACTGACGAATTAACCGGTGCTTGGACCGGTGTCTCCGGGAACAGCTACGCTGATTGGTCCGGCAAGACAAGCAATTCCGATGCTGTCTATGCAGGTCAATCAGCCGGTCAGTATGATTCCATTCAGTTGAGAAGCAAGAATAATAACTCTGGTGTTATTACGACAGCTTCCGGCGGAACTTTCCAGAAGATCGTTCTGACCTGGAACAGCAACACCTACGGAACAAGAGTTCTGGATGTGTACGGCAAAGACACCGCTTATGCATCTCCGACCGATCTGTATGATTCCGCAAAGTGTGGCACCTTGATCGGCAGTCTCACCTATGTTCAGGACGGCGAGATTGAAACGACGCTGACCGCTGAAGCAGAGTATGCTTATATCGGTTTCCGTTCACACGATAGTGCGCTTTATCTCGACAAGGTAGAGATCACTTGGGCAACCGGCGAAACGCCTGAACCTCCGGTAGTCGAGCCGACGGGCGACACGATCATTCTGTTCACGAACGACGTGCACTGCGGTATCCGCGAGGGCTGGGGCTATGCAGGTCTCGCAGACCTCAAGAAGACCCTTGAAGCGGATGGCAATGAAGTCATCCTCGTCGACGCGGGCGACCACGTGCAGGGCGGCCAGATCGGTTCCCTCACGCAGGGCGAAGCGATCATCGACATCATGAACTTTGTCGGCTACGATCTCGCGATCCCCGGCAACCATGAATTCGACTACGGTATGGATCAGTTCTTCGCGCTCGTCGAGCAGGCGGAGTATCCGTACGTTTCCGCGAACTTCGTGAATCTCGTTGAGAACAGCCCCAACGGTCTGGTTCTCGACGCGTACAAGATCTTTGAAGCAAACGGCAAGAAGATCGCGTTCGTCGGTCTTTCCACGCCGGAATCCATCACCAAGTCCACGCCGACCTATTTCATGAATGAAGACAACACCGCGTACATCTATGGCTTCTGCCAGGATGAGACCGGCGCAGGCGTCTACGAAGCGGCGCAGGCGGCGATCGACGCGGCAAGAGAAGAAGGCGCAGATTACGTCATCGTCGTCGGCCATATGGGTATCGACGAACAGTCCAGCCCGTGGATGTCCACCGAAGTCATCCCGAACATCACCGGCGTTGACGCGTTCATCGACGGCCACAGCCATTCCGTCATCAACCAGATCGTTGAAGACAAGGAAGGTCATTCCGTGCTCCACGGCCAGACCGGCACGAAGCTTGCGAACATCGGCAAACTTACAATTGATGCTGAGGGCGGCATGCTTCTTGAGATCCTCCCGGCTTCCGAGAAGGTCAAGGACGATCCGGAGACCGACGAATTCATCGAAGGCATCGAAGATGAGTTCGCCGAGCTTTTGAACACCGTCGTTGCTTACACCGATCATCTGCTGACGGTCAGCGATCCGGAAACCGGCACGCGCTGGGTCCGTCACCGTGAGACCAACCTCGGCGACCTGTGCGCAGACGCATACCGTTACATGTTTGATGCGGATATCGCCTTCGTCAATGGCGGCGGCGTCCGTGCAAACATTGCGGAAGGCGACATCACCTTCTCGCAGATCATTGCAGTCCATCCGTTCGGCAACACCGCGGTCCTTGCAGAGGTCACGGGTCAGCAGATCCTTGACGCGCTCGAGATGGGCTCCCGCGCATATCCGGGCGAAAACGGCGGCTTCCTGCAGGTGTCCGGTCTTACCTATGAGATCCATCCGGACGTCGATCCGAACTGCGTTGTCGGTTCCGACAAGATGTGGCAGGGTCCGGTCGATCCGGAGCTCCCCTACCGCGTACAGAACGTCAGGATCCTCGACAAGGAGACCGGCGAATATCTGCCGCTCGATCTTGAGAAGACCTACACGCTCGCAGGTCATAACTACATGATCCAGGATATGGGCGACGGCTTCGCAATGTTCGGCAACAACGTCAACATCCTGATCGATTCCGGCATTCCCGACAATAAGGTCCTGATCGACTACATCCAGTCGATGCCCGAAAACGAAGACGGTCTGCACGTCGTCACCGGCTACACCAACCCGAAGGGCGAAGGCCGCATCATCGTTCCGAACGGTGAAACGGTCGTCCTGTTCACGAATGACGTGCACTGCGGCATCCGCGAGGGCTGGGGCTATGCAGGCCTTGCAGACCTCAAGAAGTCCCTCGAAATCGATGGATACGAAGTCATCCTCGTAGACGCGGGCGACCACGTGCAGGGCGGTCAGCTTGGCTCCCTCACGCAGGGCGAAGCGATCATCGACATCATGAACTTCGTCGGCTACGATCTCGCGATCCCCGGCAACCATGAATATGATTACGGTATGGATCAGTTCTTCGCGCTCGTCGAGCAGGCGAATTATCCGTACATCTCCGCGAACTTCATGGATCTGACCGAAAATGCACCGGTTCTCGATGCATACAAGATCATCGAAGCAAACGGCAAGAAAATCGCGTTCGTAGGTCTTTCCACCCCCGAATCCATCACCAAGTCCACGCCGACCTACTTCATGAACGAAGACAACACCGCGTACATCTACGGCTTCTGCCAGGATGAGACCGGTGAAGGCGTCTATGAAGCGGCGCAGGCGGCGATCGACGCGGCGAAAGAGGAAGGCGCGGATTACGTCATCGTCGTCGGTCATATGGGTATCGACGAGCAGTCCAGCCCGTGGATGTCCACCGAAGTCATTCCGAACATCTCCGGCATCGACGCATTCATCGACGGTCACAGCCACAGCGTCATCAACAGCGAGGTCGCCGATAAGGACGGCAACATGGTCCTCCACGGCCAGACCGGCACGAAGCTCGCAAACGTCGGCAAGCTGACGATCGCGGCGGACGGCACGCTCACGATGGAGATCCTCCCGGCTTCCGAGAAGGTCCAGGATGATCCGGAGACCGACGAATTCCTCCAGGGTATCGAAGACGAGTTCGCCGAGCTGCTCGGCACCGTCGTTGCGTACACCGATCACCTGCTGACGGTCAGCGATCCGGAAACCGGCACGCGCTGGGTACGTCATCGCGAGACCAACCTCGGCGACCTGTGCGCAGACGCATACCGTTACATGTTTGATGCGGATATCGCCTTCGTCAACGGCGGCGGCGTCCGTGCGAACATTCCGGAAGGCGAGATCACCTATTCCCAGATCATCGCAGTCCATCCGTTCGGCAACACCGCGGTCCTCGCAGAGGTCACGGGTCAGCAGATCCTTGACGCGCTCGAGATGGGCTCCCGCGCATACCCGGGCGAAAACGGCGGCTTCCTGCAGGTGTCCGGTCTTACCTATGAGATCCATCCGGACGTCGATCCGAACTGCGTTGTCGGTTCCGACAAGATGTGGCAGGGTCCGGTCGATCCGGAGCTCCCCTATCGCGTCCAGAACGTTATGATCATGAACAAAGAGACGGGCGAATATGAGCCGCTCGATCTTGAAAAGACCTACACGCTCGCAGGTCATAACTACATGATCCAGGATATGGGCGACGGCTTCGCGATGTTCGGCAACAACGTCAACATCCTGGTCGATTCCGGCATTCCCGACAATAAGGTCCTGATCGACTACATCCAGTCGATGCCCGAAAACGAAGACGGTCTGCACGTCGTCACCGGCTACACCGAACCTGAAGGCGAAGGCCGTATCACCATCGTTCCCGAGAAGGTCGCCACCTTCTACGGCGAAGACGTGATGGCGTCCGATGTTGCCGAAGAAGTCGACGACGACCTCATCTACCGTTATGACGTCAAGGTCAAGAATATCGATCCTGAGATCTCGGTTGTAGGTATGCAGGCATTCGTCGAATATGACAATAACGCGCTTACGTTTGTCGAAGCAACCTCCACGCTGGAAGGTTCCACCGGCGTCAATGAAAATAACGGTGTGATCTCCTTTGCCTGGGCAAGCAACGGCGAAGGCATTACCGTCGAAGACGGATTCGTTGTTGTATCGCTGTACTTCAAGCTGAACGAGGCATTGGAAGACGGCTCTGTCCTTGACTTCTACTTCGTATTCGGCGATAACGATACCATGACCGGATTCTCGTACGTCGTCGATGACACCGTTGTTGAAGCGGACAACGTCGTCACAGAGGACGGCAGCATGACCTTCTCCGCACCGAAGGATCTGACCATCTACGGCGAAGACGTCATGTCCACCGATGTGATGGTCGTCGAAAACGGCGAACGTCTCTATCGTTATGACATCCGTGTGAAGGATCTGCCCGAAGCGGGTCTCAAGGTCAACAGTGCGCAGATCTTCCTGACCTACGGCGAACCTCTTGAATTCCGCCGTGCGGAAGGCGCGCTTGACTGGGTCGTCGGTGAGAAAGGCGGCAAGCTGATGTTCAGCTGGGCGTCCGAAACGCCGGAGCTGCTCAATAATGAAGAAGTCGTTCTGTCGATCTTCTTCGCAGCGCCCAACGCAAACGGCGAAACCGCCGAAATCGCGTTCACGATGAATGCTTTGAACACCGTCAGCGCAATGTCCGTGATCTACGGCAACTCCGTGTATGAGATCGAAGCCGAAACGATCGACGGCAGCATCACATTTGCTGAAGTCGTTCTCGGCGACGCGAACTGCGACGGTCAGGTCACCGCGGCTGACGCTGCTTTGATCCTCCGTTCCCTCGTCGGTCTGAATGAACTTACCGCACAGGGTGCGCTGAACGCGGACGTTGACGGCGACGGCGAAGTCACCGCAGAAGACGCGGCGATCATCCTCCGCTACATCGTCAAGCTGATCGAGCAGTTCCCCGTGGAAGAGTGATCGGCGAAAGAACCTACATATCAAAGGGATCGCATATATGACCGTCTGCTGAATCCATCAGGCGACGACCGATCCCCGGAATACTGAAAACGGACCCGGGTAATGGCAACACCGTTGCCCGGGTCCTTAACAAATCCGGCTCCTCTGCCATTTCGGCATTCCGGCAGGCAAACAGCCATGCAGATATGTTGATTCAGCTCAGGCACAGCCGGCGATGACTGCGAGCGGTTATCAACCGCATGGGAGATTTGTATGTGTCCGACAAGTGATGAACCGAAAACCGGGCGTTCCGCCTGCTTGCTGAGGAAACAGATGTTGTTTTTCCTCAGTTTATTGCTATGCTTTGCGGTTTGCACTTTGTTCGGCTGTACAGCTCCGGAGCCGTCGCTTGTCATCAATGAAATTGTCACATCCAACAAGAATTCCAGCGTCGATGAAGTGCTTGGCTCTCCGGACTGGATCGAATTGCACAATTGTTCTTCTTCCGAGCTTGACCTTCAGGGATACATTTTAACGGATAAGGCCGACGACTACGGCCTTTCCAATATGCTGCCGAGCATACGCATTCCTGCGGGCGGCTATGCCCTGCTCTATGCCCGAGCCGATCAAGACGGCGACACGGTTTTCTGCCTGCCCTTCGGTTTGTCCAAAGGCGGCGATACCCTGTATCTTATGGACCCGTCCGGAAACCTGATGGAACGGATCGTCATTCCCGCACTTCCCCAGGATGTTTCCTACGCACGCCGGGAGGATGGTTCATTCGGTTACTGCATTCTCCCCACACCCGGAGAAGCGAACGGAAAGGACATCGACATTTCTGACGTTTGCCCGGAAATAGAACCTCCGGTCGAAGAAATCATTCCGGAGGATGATACGCCGAAACAATCCGAAACGGTTCTGTACTTCAATGAGATTTGCTCCAACGGTCTTCCGGACGGCAGCTTCGGCGGCGCGGACTGGATCGAGATCTTCAATCCCGGAGAAACCGATATCTCTTTGGAAGGTTTTTTCCTGTCCGACCGGCCGGACAATCCCGATAAGGCCGCTCTGCCGTCCGTTACGGTACCGGCCCGCGGGGTGATTGCGATCCCCTGCGGCACGGAAGAAAACATGGTCGATCTCGGTATTTCCTCCGCCGGTGAGGCTTTGTATCTCTTTGACCCCGACCTTGCGCCTGTCAATACGGTTAACGTTCCCGCGCTGAACAAAGGCATATCCTGGGCACGGAACCGGAACGGCGTTTTCGGCTACTGCGGCGATCCGACGCCCGGCGCGGAAAACAATGATGCGCTGATCGGCATTGAGCAGGTTTTGGCCGCAGACGCTTCGGAGTCCATACAACTGAGCGAAGTCCTGTTTAAAAACACATACTCCGTCATCGACAGCTACGGCGATCATTCGGACTTTGCGGAGCTGTATAACGCCGGTGAGGAACCGGTTGACCTTGGCGATTACTATCTCAGCGATACGTTCGATTCCCCGCTCAAATGGCAATGTCCGAAGGTCGTTCTCGGCCCCGGGGAATACATGCTCATCTTTTTATCGGGCAAAGACTCCACTGACGGGGAGTTTCATGCGTCCTTCTCCCTTTCCTCCGCAGACGACGGGCTGCAGCTGTATCGCCGCAGCACAAGGACCTACCTTCGTATTCCCTATCAGGAGCAGGTACCCAAAAATACTTCCGTAGGTCTGACGTCCGACGGCAATCTGGTATACTACAAATATCCTACGCCCGGCGGTCCGAATGCCGCCGTCATCAAAGACATAACCTTGTTGAGCGCGTTTCCGTCGGACAGCCTGTTCATCAGTGAAGTATCGGCTGTCAAAAAAACCGGCGGCGATTGGGTGGAGCTGAAAAACGGTTCCGGCAGCGCCATTGACCTCGAAGGATGGGTTTTATCCGGCAAAGAGGACAGAACGTCTGGCTTCAGGTTGTCCGGGCAGATCGATCCGGGTGCGTATGCGGTCTTTGTGCCTGACAGTTTTCATATTTCCGCGACGGGGGAATCCCTTTTTTTGTATGATACGGAAGGTCATGTCCGGGACGTATTTGATACCGGCGATCTTTCGGAAGGAATCACCAGCGGACGGACGGATGCGCCGTCGATCTCGCGCGTGTTCTTTGATTCGCCTACGCCCAATGCCTCCAACAGCAGCGCTTACGCGCTCGGACGAAGCCCCGCTCCCTTGTTTTCGGATACGATCCTGTATCATTCAGAACCTTTTTCCCTGCAAATAAGCTGCTCCGATCCGAACGCTGTCATCCATTATACCCTGGACGGAAATGAACCGACGACCGCATCTCCGGTCTATGAAAAGCCGATCCTTCTTTCCTCATCCGGGATTGTTCGGGCGATTTCCTACAGTCCGGACGCTCTTCCCAGCCGTGTGAGTATGGCGTCCTTTGTGTTTGCAGAGCCCCATACGCTTCCGATCGTCTGTATCGCGTGCGATCCTGCGCGGTTTAGAGAATTTACCCGTATCAAAGCCATTTCCGGCAGCTATCCCCGTACAGATGCACAGATCGCCTTTTATGAGGCGGACGGTACGCTGGGAACCGTGTTTGCGGCCGAGATCAACCCTCGCGGGAACCAATCCATCAAATATCCGCAAAAGTCCCTGTCGCTGCATCTGCGTACCCGGCTCGGTCAGGGTTCGGTGAACTATCCCTTCTGGGGCGACGGCACCGCTGCCGACTACAGTTCGCTGATCCTTCGCAACGGCAGTCAGGACTATACTGCGGCACGTCTTCGGGATTCCTTCGCTCTGCGGGCCGTTTCCGGTCTCGGTCTGGACAGCGCACAAACCCGCCCCGTGATCGCATACGTCAACGGTACGTATTACGGGATCATGGACCTGAATGAGTGCATGAATCAGGATTATCTGGAAACGCATTTCGGAGCGGATCCCGCTTCGATCAGCCATATTGCCATCAATGCCTCGATCAAATACGGATCGGGCGAAGACTTTCAGCGTGTGCGGGCGTTTGCCAGAAACAACAACCTTGCAAACGACGCTGCGTATGAACAGTTTTCTCAATGGGTAGACGTGGATTATATCATTGACTATCTCGTTGCCCAGACCTTCTTCTGCAACTATGACGTCAAGAACCAAAGCTATTGGGCAACCGACGATTATTCCATTCGTTGGAGACCGGTATTTTACGATATCGATCGCTGTTTCACAGAGAATTCCTCCCGTCGGAACCTGTTCGACAGCTATTTCAACCGAGACGGCGTGGTCTACGACAAAGAACAGAACAGAGTAGCCAACATGGATCTCTACGCAGCTCTGCGGGACAATCCCGGTTGGTGCGACCGATTCATCCGCAGATATGCGCAGCTTCTCTGTACGGATTTCTCCGTAGAGCGGCTGCAGGGACTTCTTGACGAGATGGCAGATGCGCTTCGCCCGGAAATGCCGCAGCATATCAAATTGTTCTCGAACCCCTCTTCCATGGAAGAATGGGAACAGCATATCCAATCCATGCACAATGAGATCGAGATCCGTTATGAAATCATACAGGAACAGATCTGTTCGGAATTTCATTTGCAGCGGGCAGACTGGGATGCGATCATGGAAGAGACAAGGCAAAACGCGGCTTCATGAAAACGGCTCTCTGCGGCAGAGCGGTTTTCTCCGTTCAAGCGGAGGTACTGCATGCGCCGTTTTCATTCCGCAGCGTATACATGATGCAAAACAGAGGACATCGTCAAACAGGCGATGCCCTCTTTCTTATCGGTTATCAAACGATCACTTCATTCGCTCATTCAGCCGCTGATAGACCGGACGCATCCACGGTTCCGAGCATGCTCTGATCGCTTCCTCCGGCAAAAACCATTTCACCGCGCTGTTTTCGTCCGCCTTCACGCGAAGCGGCTCCGCATCATCCGCGATCAGAAGATACGTCCCGTTCAGATGCAGATGTGCCGGAACGAACATTCCGCGCTTAACATGCGGATTGACCGTCAACGTTTCGATCGACAGCAGCCGGTCCGATGCGGGACGCACGGACCGTAATCCCGTCTCCTCTGTCGCCTCTTTTAGCGCTACCTTCAGAAGATCCCGTTCGCCGTCCGCGTGGCCGCCGGTCCATGCCCACGAATCGTAGATATTGTGGTAAATCATCAGCACGCGATCGCGCGATTCGTTTGTGATCCAGGCGGACGCCGTTACGTGAAACAGCAGATTGCTGCGCTCGTATACGTCCGCATACCGTTCGAGGCAGTCAAGCATGACTGCCTTGTCCGTTTCCTCCTGCGCGTCGTGCGGGCAGTATTGTTTCAACGCTTCATAGAATTCCATATCCGCAGTATACCATGATTCCCCCTTGTCCGCAAGCACACTTTGGTGTATACTGTAGAAAAACAACGGAGGCGCATATGGTACATATCGGGAATGACTGGGACGCACTGCTTGCGGATTACTTTGCCTCGGAGCAGTATCTTTCGCTGCGACGATTCCTTGCCGAGGAGTACCGGACGCATACGATCTATCCGAGCATGTACGACATCTTCAACGCGCTGAAATACACGAGCTTTTCCGATACCAAGGTCGTCATCATCGGTCAAGACCCGTACCACGGTCCCGGGCAGGCGCACGGGCTCTGCTTCTCTGTCAAGAAAGGCGTAGAGCCGCCTCCTTCGCTCAAAAATATCTTTCAGGAACTTCATGATGATCTGGGTATACCGCAGCCGAACCACGGCGAATTGACCGCTTGGGCGCGTCAGGGCGTGCTGCTTCTGAACACGGTGCTGACCGTGCGTGAGCATATGCCGAACTCACACAAGGGCCACGGTTGGGAAGCGTTTACCGACCGCGTGATCGAACTGCTCAACGAAAAACAAACGCCGATCGTCTTCCTGCTTTGGGGCGCCAACGCGCGAAACAAGGCAAGGATCGTCACCAATCCGATCCACGTCAAGCTCGAAGCGCCGCATCCGAGCCCGCTTTCCGCATACAACGGCTTCTTCGGCTGTCGGCATTTTTCCAAAGCGAACGCCTGCCTCGAAAAAAGCGGCCAATCGCCGATCGACTGGCGGCTTGACTGAAAAACTTTTCGCAAAATACAAAAAAAGGATTGACAAAACCGACAATGTTCGGTATTATATTTCTTGCGTGCTCGGTTCGTCTAGTGGCCTAGGACACCGCCCTCTCACGGCGGTAACACGGGTTCGACTCCCGTACCGGGTACCAGATACAAAGAAAAAGCCTCTGAATCAGGGGCTTTTTTCATGTCTTCAAACATTTCGCGCTTATGCCGTTCGGTCCTGAACGCCGTCCTCCGTAAACTCCAGTACGCGGTCGCAGATCGAAAGCGCAGCGGGACGGTGCGTGACAATGACGACTGTTTTGTCCGTCATGGTGCGCAGGTTTTCAAGAAGCCGCTGTTCCGTTTGCGCGTCCAGCGCGCTCGTTGCCTCGTCCAGCAACAGGATCGGACTTCCGGAAAAGATCGCGCGCGCAATGGCGATGCGCTGCATCTGCCCTTCCGACAATCCCGCGCCGCGTTCGCCGAGCAGGGTGTCCGCGCCTTGATCGAGCTCCGAAACGAAGGAATCGGCACACGCGATCCGAAGCGCGCTTTGAAGCCGTTTTTCATCCGAAGCCGCTTCCGGCTCGGCAAAGGAGACGATCTCACGGATCGTACCGCTCATCAGGTAATTGCCCTGCGGTACGTAGGCAAACAGCCGTCGATACGCGGAGGTCAATTCTTCGCTGTTCCCCTGTCTGTCCGTATAATAGCGGCTGCCTGCGTCCGGATGCATGACGCACATCAAAAGCTTCAGCGCCGTGGACTTACCGCACCCGCTCGTGCCCGTAAACGCCGCATATTCGCCTTTTTTGATCTCAAGCGAAAGATTTCTCAATACGACCGGCATGTCGTTTTTTTCGACGCTCAACGCGTTTTCGGTAACCGGATAATACGTAAAATCCACGTTCTTGAATCCGATCGCCGTCATCTCGCTTTCATAAAACCTGTTCGCGTCGGAAAGCGGCTTTGCCTCTGTATCGTCCGACTCGAAGCTCTCCGCCTCCATCAGCCGTTCCGCGCTCGCAAGCATGGCATAATACCGCGGAAGGAACCCGGTGATATTTGCCATCGGCGTCTGGATCTGTGATAAAAGCTGCATGATCGCGGTCAGCGTTCCGAAGCTGACCGTTCCGATCAGGATACCGTAACCGCCCCATGCAACGCCAAGCAGATACATCACGGTCATTGCAGCGCCGAAACCGATGTTGCAGACGTTGGAGAATCGGTTGCGGCGCATTCTCTGCGCCTTGTGAAAGCGCATCTTCTCCTCCGCCCCCGCCCGGGTCTGCGTTTCCGCAGCGAAGGAACGCAGCATGAAAAGACTTGCAATGCGCTCCTGCAGAAAGATGCGCACCTTCCCGTCCGACTCCTGCACGTTTTTGTGCAGCCGCTTCATCACCTTTCGGAACAGGACCGTCGTGAACGCAAGGATCAAACCGCCGGGAATCAGGATCGCCGCAAACTTCGGTTCGATCACGATGATCATCACGAGCGCGCTGATCAGCTTGACCGCCATGCCGAAGAGTCCCGGGAGAATATCAACATACCCGTTTGACACGACGACGGTATCGTTGGTCAGCCGGTTCATCCATTCGCCGGAATGGACCGCACTGACGCGCAGAAAGTCCTTTTCAAGCAAGGTCTTTGTCAGACGACCCTTAAACGCGTTTTCAATGCTTGATTTACTGAGCTCCGTGAGCCAGCGGTCCACTGCGCGCAGCGCGAGCTGCGCCGAAGCGAGCGTAACGATCATCGCAATGGATCGCCAAAAGCCCGTTCCGTCCCCCTTGACCGCAGCGTCCACCAGACCCTTCATAAAAAGCGCGTGCAGCACGCCGGACCCTCCGAGCAGCATCTCGATGAGGGTCAGGCAAATGATGTACCACTTTTTACGACCGGGTACCGTATAGAGCCATTTCTGCGCCGATTTCTTCATGCGATACCTGCAGGATCCCTCCTGCGCGTTGTTTACAATGGCAGGAAAGGGGCGAAAACCGCCGTCTTCGCCCCAATTGTCGTGTGTTGTCAGTGCGCGTGCGCTGTCTTATAAGCGTCTGCAGCCTGCGAATAGGCGTAGATGGACGCCGCGGCATACTGCGAATTCGTATCCGTATAATTTGCGAGCAGACTTCTCACATAGGAAAGTGCGGAAGCTGTCGCGCTTACGGTGCCGTCCGAATCCGTCGTTGCGGTGATGGTAAACGCTTGACTGAGCTGATGCGCCGGAATGTTCAGGATGGACACCTGATACCGTGCGCCGACCTGCGTCGCCTCATAAGGCGCGCCTGCCGTGAACGAACCGGTGTAGCCGGACTTCATCTTGAAGAATACACGGATCTCCGTTGCGCTGTCAAAGATCAGCGAATAGGTGATCTTTTCGACGTCGTCATTCTTCACGCTCTGGAACTTATATCCCTCGACTGCCGTCTTGACCGCGTTGACCGTATCGGTGTCATAGCTTTCCGCATAGACCTTGGTCATCTCGGCATAGTCCGTACCGAGCGTCCAACCTCTCTGTTCGGAGAGGAACCGCTGCGCATGATAGCCGTAGTCCGCGACTGCATGTACCAGCGCGACCGTCGTCTCATCATACTCACTTGCAACAGCCTCGAACGCCGTGAAGTAATTTTCGACGGAGTACGTCTCTTCGACCGTCTTTTCCGTGCCGTTCTGCGTGTAGTGGAACGTCGCCGTGATCGGCTCCGCCATCTGGATCGCGCTGACGTAGCAGGTAAAGGACGCATCTTCGTTATAATCCGCCTGCTCCGTGCATTCGCCGTGCTCGATGGAGAACGTCATATAGCTTGTCGTATAGTCGACGCCGGAAATCGTGGGCAGCTCCATGTTGAAGCTCACGCCGATCAAACCGTCCAGGATCAGCTCATGACCTCTGAAGTACGGTTCGGATACGGGGATCGCGAACGTCGCGGTGATCGTAACGTCGCCTGCCGGCATCAAGAACGTGTACTGCCAGTTGTTGACCTTGTTCGTTTCGACCTCAGTCCCGCCGCACATAACGGTCAGTGTGTCAACCTCGTAATCGTCTTCCGCCTCAAGATAGATGGTGATCGTCGTTCCCTCTGCCGCACGGCTGTGCGTCGTGCTGACAAGACCGTGCTCGCCGGAGACGCAGGTGATGTTGTAGCCCGCTTCAATGTAGAAGTATCCGCCGAACGCAGCCCAGTCGCTGTTGTAGGTCTCGCGGAAGTAGATGTTCACGTTGCCTGCATGCGCCGCGTCGACCGTATACTGCGTCCCCTCTCCGTCCGGATACCACGCAGTGATCGCGCCATCCGCGACCTTGACGACCTTGATTTCATCACCGACGGCGAGCGATGCCGCAAGGATGTATTCGCCGCCCGCGTTCACGTTCGCACCGAATTTCTGCGTCGCGTCGATGTCATCGACCGTCCAGTCCGGTCCGATCAGATAGAAGCCGTCCTCGAGCTCGACCGGCTCGTCCTCAACAAGCTTGTAGAGATAGACAGCCGCCTCGATGTGGGAAGTCTCCGCATAGCAGGAAAAGATGTTGTTCTCACCGTTATAGTGCATGTAGTTGCGCTCGTTCTCGCCGAGTGCCACGGGGATCGTTGCGCCGTCCTCGCCGAGGTCGATCATGAACTTGCCGTTGTCGTCAAGCTCCGTTTCGGTGCGCAGCCAGTTGCTGCTGCTCGAAGCCGCGTAGAGATAACCGCCGGTCACTTCGTCATAGAACGCCCAACCGTCCTCCGCGTCGACAAGCGTGAACTCAAACGCAAGCGCGTCGCTCGCGCTCGTTGCGATCCACGTTTCGTCCAGTGTGATCGTCGTACCTTCGACGTTCGAAAGCTTATACTGCGCGCGGTTGTTGGAGGTCTGGTTCGACATGATGTAAAGCTCGTCCACGAAGAGCTCGCTCGCGATCAGGTACGTTTCGCCGTCCACAAGATCCTCGTCGGACGTTACAAGCCGATAGTTCCTTGCGACCAGTTCCTTCCACTGCGCAATGAACGTCACGTTCGGCTCTTCGAGCGTGACCTGCGCGCCTGCGGGATAGATGTCCCCGTCGCCGCCCGCCATCGTCCAGCCGTCAAAGACCATGCCTTCCGGCGCCGTGAACGGGCAATCCGGCAGCGTATAGGGGCTGGTCGCGTCTTCGATCTCGACCGGATCGTCGGCCGCTTCGCCGGGATCCAGCGTTACGATATAGGTGACCTCGGGCGTCGGGCCTTCGCCGTCCTCGGAGAAGAACTGGAAAGTGAAGATCGGCGTGTTCGAGGAATTGAAGGAGTAAACGGTGAAGTATCCGCCGTAATACTCGATATACTGCGCCTTGCCGCTGTAGGTCGCGGAGTCGCACTTGATGTACCAGTTGTCCGTACCGGCAGCCGCCGTTTCGAGCCGGAACAGCGTGTTCGCGCCCTGCTCGTCAACGAGCTGCACGTTCGTGCCGTCCGCCAGAAGGTACTTTCCGTCCTCGGTCGCAAAGGTATAAAGCGTGGTTTCTCCGTCGTCCGCAACGGTGGTGGTGACCGTCAGGCGAAGCGCATCAGAGGGAACCGCAAGCACGTCGTCCGTCAGCGTCGCGTCTGCCGCAACAAGCTCATGTTTTTTATTGTTATACAGATAATCCGCACCGGTCATGACCTTGCCCGCGGTCGGATAGTAGATGACGACCACGTCGCCGTTGGACGGGACGCGCTTCAGCATCATGTCCGTATAGGTGGGGACCGGAAGATCCTTCCACTGCGCCACGAAGGTCGTGTCTCCCGTAAGCTCATACGGATCGCCCGGCGCGTACATTCCTTCGTCTCCGTCGACCGCCCAGTAATCGAACTCCTTGCCTTCCGGCGCGGTGAAAGCGCAGTTCGGAAGCGTATAGGAACTTGTCGCCGTAACGTCCGCCATCGTGCCGGTACCGCCGTTCGCGTCGAACGAAACGGTGTAGGTCGTGGGCTGCGGCGCATCGCCGTCGACCGACCAGGTGATCTCAATCGTATCAAGATACATCGCTCCGTTGTTGGAACGGAGACCGATGTACGCATATTCGTCGGCGATCGTCAGCTCAGTGCTTGTGCCCATAACGATCGAACCGATCTTGGTACCGGCATTGCTTCCGTACAGATCGGACGGCGCGGAATACGCCGTATTCTTACCGTAAACATCCAGGGTTCTTGCATTTACGGTTGAACTGTTCCATGAAACAGCGACTTTCGTAGCTTTGCCTGTTGAAACAGTAGTTACAATGCCTGAAATGCTGTCTTTGCTTTTCAGTTGGATATACCCATTGGTGTTTCCATAAGAATTGATCGAATAGGCCGCTCCGCTATTCGTATCGTCTGAAGCGATACTCCACGATGTATAACCTCCTGATGTGAGACCGTTCGTCAGTTCATCCTTGACTACGCTCGTTTCCGCTCCTGCAAACGACGGCAGCATGGCAAGCACCATGCAGACCGCAAGAAGCAGTGCCAACAATTTCTTTTGTTTCATAGATTCTCCTCCTGATCCTTTTTTATATCCTCATTCCTTACGGAACTTCAGGCAGTACAATGGGACCGTCATCCGGCGTGGGGGACGGCGTGACGTCCGGGGCGGGTTCCTCCGTGGGTTTCGGCGTAGGCGTCGGCGGTTCTGTCGGTTTCGGTGTCTCGCCGGGTTTCGGCGTAGGCGTAGGCGTCGGGTCCGGTTCATCGATCTCAAGCGGATCCTGCGTCGGATCCGTCTCCGGCGTTGCCTCGGGCGAATCCGTATCCTGCGGTGCTTCCGTATCCTGCGGCGCGTCCGTATCGTTCGGTTTGCTGCCGGGGTCCGTCGGGTCGGGTTCGTCCGCCTTGTTCGGTTCGCTGCTGTTCTGCGGCGCCGCGCTTGCGGGGACAGTCTTTTCCGGATCGCTCTGTCCGCAGCTGCTGCTGATGATGAGGATCAGCGCGATCCCGATCGCGATCGTCAGCAGACAAACGACACAAAGCACAATGATATTGCGTTTATTCATGATCGTTCTCCTTTTCGGACCGATTGCACGCATGCAAGAAGGTCTTTTCGATCCGTACTGTATTCGATGTTCGGCAAACGGATTTGTCTTTACGTGAAATAATCCATATCCTTAAGAATTTTATCACAAGCCGGTATAAAGTGCAATACATAAATTGAAAGGATCGCCTTTCTTCGATCCGATCGGCCGCGTAAAAGTTTTTCGGGATTCCATCTTTTTATCTGCGGAACGATATGGTATAATAGGTTTACGGAGGAGCTTTATGAAACACACGAAACATATACTGAGCCTGCTTTTTGCGCTGCTGCTGCTCGCGTCGCTGTTCGGCTGCGGAATGACCCCGATCCCCGTTCCGGATCCGGTCCCGACCGAAAAAAGCGACATCGACGCGCCGGTCTTTACGCTTGAACCGACCGAACGCAGCGATCCGAGGACGCAGGCTGTCGATACGCCGAAGGAAACGTCTTCGGATACGCCGACGCCGGAACCGACCGACACGCCATGTCCCGTCTCGGAGGACGGCGAATACTGGACGAAGGACGAGGTCGCTCTGTACATCCATTTGTTCGGGCATCTGCCGAAAAACTACATCACCAAAAGCAAGGCGCAGGACCTCGGCTGGTCGGGCGGATCGCTCGAGCCGTATGCGCCGGGCTGTTCGATCGGCGGCGGATATTTCGGAAACTACGAGGGACTGCTGCCGACCAAGAAGGGTCGCAAATATACCGAATGCGATATCGACACACGCGGCGCGAGAAGCCGCGGTTCAAAGCGCATCGTGTTCAGCAACGACGGGCTGATCTACTACACGGACGACCATTACGAATCGTTCACGCTTTTATACGGAGGGGACTGACATGGAATTCATCATCATTGACGGACGGCGCATGACCTCGATCGAGGCGACGCACGAATATCTTGCAAGAACGCTTCGGCTGCCGCCCTATTACGGAAAAAATCTCGACGCGCTGCACGACTGCCTCACGGACCTCTCCCGCGACGTTTGGATCATCCTTATCAACGGCGATCTCATGGACGAACAGCTCGGCGATTATGCGAAGAAGCTGCGCCGCGTCCTGACGGACGTCGGCAATCTTCCCTACGCCTGCCACTTCACGGAGCATCTTTCATAATCGCATGCGACAACAGCCGCCGGGATCGTCTCCCGACGGCTGTTTTGTGTCTTCCGTGTTAATCCGCATACAGAATATACTCGAAATAATCGTCCTGCGGTATGCCGTCGATCAGATACGGCCAACCGTCCTCATCCAGCGTGAAGGCGATGACGGCCGTGATCCCGTCGAGCGTGCAGACCTCGCACAGTCCTTCGACGGGATTGATCCGGACCGGATAGATATAACTGTCCTTCGCGATCTTTGCGGGCTTTCCGTTGATCGTACAGGGGACCTCGCGCGTTGTATGCAGCAGATCGCCCCATTCGACCAACACTTCAAATTCGTCGCGGATTTCCTCTTCGGACGGATGGTGGCAGTCAAACCATTCCGCTTCCACGGTCAGCGACTCCCCGGTCGCGACAGCGCCGAATGTTTTCGTCCCGAGAAAATCGCTGTCTCCGTATACGATCACGGCGCCGTCTTCCGTGATGCCGATGCCGCCCGTCTGTACGCCTTTGACGGGCTGTCCGTTTTCCAAATGCACTTCGGTCGTCACATAATCGTCCGACGCCCAGTCGATCTCGACCAAAAGATTGATCCACGGCGTTTCGGGATCGAGATCGATCAGAACGACCTCCGTCAACTGCGAACTTGTATCAAACAGCACTTCCATGTCGTTGATCAGGATCGTCGTCGTATTGTTTTCTTCGTCCAAACGGAAGGAAATGACCTCTTCCTTCCCGTCAAAGTCGATATCACTGCGGAACATCTCCGCTTCCGAAACGCTGGTGCCGACCTCATGGTACACATCATAGACCTGCGTCTTGAACGCGGGCACGGGCGTCTCAACAGGCGTGGGCACGCCGGTCGGCTCGACCTGCACGGTTTCCCCCGCGGGCGTCGCTTCCGCCGGTTTTTCCGTCTGCCCGGCGACCGCGTCCGTCGGCTGCGCCGTTTGCTGCTCGATGATCTCCGGCGTGTTTTCCGTTTCGATCACGATCGGATGATCCGGCTCCCCGGTCTGCGGTGCGTCTCCGGTGCAGGCAAGGCAGAACAGCGAAACGCTGCAAAGCAAAAGAATCACAATCCGTTTCATGGCTTTCCCCGTTTTCAAAGATCAAGATTGTCAAAGTATTCCGTCTGCGGAATGCCGTCGATCAGGTAAACGCCATTCTCACAGGTAAACGCGATCTGCGCGACGATGCCGTCGAGCGTCTCGACCTCCATCAGATCCAGCGTATCACGGTAACGCAGACGGTACAGATAGGTATCGACCGGCAGAAGCGCCGCTTCGCCGTCGATCGTACAGGGCACGGCGCGGCAGACGTGCAGCACGTCGCCGTATTCGACCAGCGACTCCCATTCATTCGCAAGATCCTCCTCCGAAGGAATGTACTTGAGCGTGACCCACTCTGTCGTCGGGGTCAGCGCTTCGCCGAAGCGATGGCGGTACCCGTACGACCACCCCAGCAGATACGCTTCCTCGAGCACCGCAACCTCCCCATGTTTCTCGGTCGAGAATGTTTGAAGCGTCACGCCGCGCGCGAACGTATCGCCGTCGGGATGCAGCTCGACCGTAACGTAATCCGAGGTGTTCTCGCCGAGCACCACGACCAGATTCAGCCACGGATTCGTCGGATCGAGATCGCAGAGGATCATGCCGTCCAGCACGCAGCCGTCCTCCAGAACGATGCTGCGCTTGCCGTCCGTGACCGTGCAGGTATGCGCCGCGGCGTCCAGATGCACGTTGACCGTCTCCATCGAGCCGTCCTGATCGAGATCGCAATGGAACGTCTCGATGTCCTTATCGTGCGTAACGCCGAGCGACCATGCATCGAAATAAAGCGGCGCGAGTACAGGCGCCGGGATCGGCGTCGCCGTCGGTTCGGCCGTCGGCTCCGGCGTAGGCGCGGTCGTGGGCTCCGCCTCGACCGGCGCGGGTGTTTGTGCTTTAGGTGCGGGCGTCGCTTCCTGCGGCGCTTCCGTCCGGAATGCGGTCTCCGCGTTGAATGTTTTTCTCTCGGCACAGCCGGCGCACAGCAGCAGCGCGCAGAGCAGGATCGGCAAAATGCGTTTCATAGCGGTCTATCCTTTTCTCGAATCACAGATAGTATATCATAAGCGCGCCGTCTTTGCAAACCGGATTACAGCTTTCCCGTTTAACGGACAGATCATTCTGTATGCTTGTCTTGTAAAAACAAACGGGAGGGCAAAAAAAATGATGGAACGGATCCGATATCGGTTTCTGATGCGGCGTCTCCGGAAGGAGATCGCGCAGACGGTGAACGGAAAGCAGCGCCCGCGACGTGATGAAAAGATAAAATCAGCTGCGCTGACGGCTTGCAAAGCGTGCGGAAGTATTGTATAATATATGTATGAAATCGATGCTTCGTCCTCTTGCGCTGATCCTGGCGCTGCTTCTGCTCGGTGCGTTCGGCTGTTCGGATCCGGACGTATACGAGCCGATCGACGCGGAAAAGCAGTCGCTGCGCGAAGCACTGATCGCGGCCCGTCCGGATACGCCGGACGTTTCCGGTCCCTCGCTCGAGGTCGTCGTGATCGACGTCGGACAGGGCGACAGCATCCTGCTCGTTTCGCCGGAGGGCAAAACGATGCTCGTGGACGCGGGACCGCGGGATTCGTTCGATCGCATTCATGCGGTGCTTGACGCGCACGGGGTAACGTCGCTCGACGTCGTTGTTGCGACGCATCCGCACGCGGATCACATCGGCTCCATGGCAAAGGTTCTGGACGCCTATCCGGTCGGTACGTTCGTAACGATCCCGGAAACGATCGGCATGTATGCCGCCGTGGACGCCGCGCTCGCCGACAACGGCTGTTTTGTCTGCTTTGCGGAAGGCGGAACGGCGATCCCGTGGGCGGACAGCTGCACCGTGACGGTTTTGAGCCCGATCACGACCTATGATACGTCGCAGGACGAGTTGAACGACCGATCCGTCGTACTGCACGTGCGTTACGGCGACACCGCCGTGCTTTTGACGGGCGACGCCGAAGAGCTTGCGGAAAAGCGGATGCTCGACACGCTTCCGCAGTCCATGCTGCGTGCAAATGTGCTGAAGCTCGGTCATCACGGTTCGTCCAGCTCGACCGGATACGGCTTCTTCCTCGCGGTCGATCCGGACTATGCGGTCGCTTCATGCGGTGCGGACAACGATTACGGTCATCCGCACAAGGAAACGCTTTCGCTGCTGTATGATACCCGTACAGCGTTTTATTGCACCGATACGGACGGCTCCGTTACGTTCCTCCTCGACGGAACAGCGGTATCCGTCAATCCATCTTGAAAGGAGTAGCCATGAAAACCTGTCCCTTTTGTCAAAAAGTCGTGACCGATCAGGCAAAATTCTGTTTCTTCTGCGGCGCGTCGCTGCTGGAGACTGACGTTGCGCCGGTCGTGCCTGCCGTTGAACCCGAACCGATCCCCGAGCCGGAACCGATTCCCGAGCCGGAGCCAGAGCCCATGCCGGAACCCGAGCCCATGCCGGAGCCCGAACCCATGCCGGAACCCGAGCCCATGCCGGAGCCCGAACCCATGCCGGAACCCGAGCCCATGCCGGAACCCGAGCCCGTACCGGCCTTTGTGCCGCAGCCTGAACCGGTTTACAGACCCGAACCGACGCCCGCGCCGAAACCTGTTCCCGAGCCAAAGCCGGAGCCCGTTCCCGTCGCGCCTGTTAAGACGGAGCCCGTTC
Source organism: Clostridia bacterium (assembly GCA_017524445.1). Classification (GTDB taxonomy): domain Bacteria; phylum Bacillota; class Clostridia; order Christensenellales; family CAG-138; genus UBA3792. Next base: position 48,657 of record JAFXVP010000020.1, read on the forward strand.
CCGTCGCGCCTGTTAAGACGGAGCCCGTTGAGCCGAAGCGGGAGCAGCCGATCATCGTCTCGACCGATTCGCGTTCGCTGATGACCGCGCCGGGCTATTTCTTCACGACGATCCTGTTCCACATTCCGCTGATCGGTCTGATCTTTATGATCGTCTGGGGATGCGGCAAGACCAAGAATCTTTCCCGCAAGCGCTTCTCCCTTGCATGCCTCATTATGCGGCTTTTGGGATATATCTTTGTGCTCGCTGTGACGGTGTTCCTGATGATCTGCTTCTCGGGCAAGTTCCCCGCCCTTTGGGACGCGGTCAAGCCGATCCTCTTCCCGTAAAGAAAAACGCACGCACCTTCGGCCTGTCCGAAGGTGCGTTTTTTGCAGTTCTTTTGACGTATGAAACGCAAAAGAGGCGGTCGAAACCGTCTCTCTTTGTGTTTTGGATCTGATTATTTGATTTCGCAGGTTGCGCCGACTGCCTTGAACGCTTCGACGATCTTCTCTGCTTCTTCCTTGGAAACGCCTTCCTTGACGGCCTTGGGCGCGTTGTCGACGACGTCCTTTGCTTCCTTCAGGCCGAGGCCGGTCTGCTCGCGGACGACCTTGATGACCTTGATCTTCTCCGGTCCGATCTCCTTGAGGATAACGTCGAACTCGGTCTTCTCTTCGACTTCTTCAGCTGCGGCGACGGGGCCTGCGACTGCGACTGCGGTTGCTGCTGCGGACACGCCGAACTCCTCTTCGAGAGCCTTGACGAGTTCGTGGAGTTCCAAAACGGACATTGCCTTAATATCGGCGATCAGTTGTTCCTTATTCATGATATTTCTCCTTAAGAATTTATTTTTTGATTTTTGTTTGTACGGCTATGCCGTTTCGGTCGTTATGCTTCCGCTTCTGCGGCCGCGTTGGGATCGTTCTTCTTGGCGATCTGATCGAGCACGATTGCAAGACCGGAGATCGGCGACATCATGCTGCCCAGCATGCGGGCGATGAGCACTTCGCGGCTCGGGAGATCTGCGATCGCTTCGACTTCTGCAGCCGTCGTGACCTTACCCTCAACGATACCGCCTTTGAATTCGCACTTCTTTGCCTTCTTAATGAAGTTCTTGAGCACTCTTGCAGGGGCGACCGCATCTTCATAACCGAATGCGAACGCGTTGGTTCCGTGGAGCATATCGTCTGCGCCTTCGAGCCCGAGCTGATCAAAAGCACGGCGGACACAGTGGTTCTTCAGAACGACGTACTCAACGTTTTCCTTGCGCAATTCGGCACGCAGCGCGGTATCCTCGGCAACAGTCAGCCCGCGATAGTCGAACATGATAACGGACTTGGCCTTGTTGACCTTCTCCGCAACCTCTGCGACCTTTGCAGCCTTCATTTCGAGAATCTTTGCATTTGCCATGGTTGCACCTCCTTGTAACGTGAAAAGCCCTCCGTCGCAGAAACGGAGGACTCGAAAACAAAAGGTGCTATCGGGTCTACCTCGGCAGGATTTACACGCAACGCGACACCGGCTGTCTTTGGCGACGGAACTTAACCTTAGATATAATACACGCTCCCCGCCCCTTTGTCAAGCACTTTTTTCAGTTTTTTGGGACTTATTCGCCTAACGAATAAATCCGAGATAGTAATCCAGCGCGTTATAGAGCATATCGCCCGAGCAGACGTGCACGGCGGCGTCGGTCGACGATACCGTCGCGTCCTCATACAGCTCGCGCGCTTTCGTCAGCACAAGGATCGGAACGATCTCATAGCCGTCTCCGAAGATCACGTCGAGATATTCGCAGTATTTTGCGCATTGGTCGACCTCATCCTGTTCGATCTTATCCTTCATTTTGAACTCGAACGAAAACGCATACCGTTTCGTGACGAGCAGCACGTCCGCGTAGATGCGGATATGCTTTGACTTTTTGATCCGCAGTTCAAAGAGGATCTCCCAGTCGTTGCTGAGCTTTTCGGGATAGCCGAACTCTAAAAGATCGCGGAAGAGATTGCGCATCGTCTCCCTTGCGTCCGTGAACGAATGGAACAGCCCGCGCGTGTCGTTCAGGTTTCTGCCGACGTTTTCACAGCCAAGCTTCAATAGCTCCATGAACCGATGTTCATCCATGTCAAGGAATTCCCTGACCGAGGAATAGAACCCCGAAAACTCCGCAAGCCCGTAATGCGGCCGCGTCTGCGGGATCTGCGCGTGCCAGCCGTATTCATCGTCCTGCCAGCAAAGCTCCTTCATAAACGGCGACGCGTACAGGAAATGATTGACCGTCGACGGATCGACGCGAAGCGTACGCGCGATGTCGCGTGCCTTGATCCCCTCCTCGCTTTTTGCGATGCACATATAGATATTCCGTTCGATCGGATCGACTTTCGTCATAGACGCCTCCCCCGTTTCCCGTATTGTATCACAGCGCCCGCCCTCCCGCAACCGGATTTTGCACGCGGAAAACTTTCACAATATGTGGCTTTTTTGCTTGTGTTTTCATACAAGATATTGTATACTGAAGAAAAAAGATTCGGAGGCGGGTATGCGCGTTTTTTGTACGGAGGAGTTTCATTCCTCGGGCGGCGACGGATCGTTCATTTTGGCAAAAGCGGAGGATGCGCTTTCCTCGCTTCTTGCGCAATACGGGGGCAGCGTGCGGCTGATCTACCTCGATCCGCCGTTCCGCACGGGCGAGTCGTTCAAGATGAAGATCGGCAAGGGCAAGCAGGCGCAGACGATCGTTCTGTACGAAGACAAACTCGATGAGCAGAGCTACCTTGACTGGCTTCGGACGATCCTTGTCGGATGTCACAAGCTTCTCGACGCGCGCGGCTCGATCTATCTGCATCTCGATTACCGCATGTCGCACAAGGCGAGAATGCTCCTTGACGAGATCTTCGGCGAAGCGAACTTCATGAACGAGATCATCTGGGCGTACCGCTCCGGCGGCCGCGCGACCCGCTGCTATCCGAGAAAGCACGATACGATCCTCTTTTATCGGAAATCAAAGAAGGTCCTGTTCAATATTGCGGCAGTCGGCACGCCGCGCGGGCAGGAACGCCGCAATCACATGAAGCGCTTCATCGACGAGGACGGACGCGTCGGTTTTTCGATCCGTTCGAACGGCAAGACCTATACCTATTATGAGGACTCGCTGATCTACCCCAGTGACGTCTGGTCGGACATTGAGCATCTGCAGCAGAAGGACCGCGAACGGACGGGATTTCTGACGCAGAAGCCGGAAGCGCTCTTGAAGCGCATAATCGCCGCATCCTCGGAACCCGGCGATCTCGTACTCGATTTGTTCTCCGGCAGCGGCACGACCGCGGCGGCGGCGACGCGGCTGAACCGGAGATTCATTGCGGTCGACCAAAGTCCTGTCGCATGTGCGCTTTTACGCCGCCGTCAGCTCACGATCACCAGCGAGCCCACATTGATCGAAAGCGCCGCGCATGCGTTCTCGATCCGGTATCCCTCCGATCATACCCCTTGCCGGATCACCGCTGAGATCGTCGAAAAGGGCGACCGTCGTTTTGTGCAGGTCAAAAAAACAGTCTTCTCCTCGAAGGAATCCGCGCCGATGTATGCCGCGACCGGGTACGTGGACGGCGCGTGCTTCCATGCGCTGCACACGAACTGCACGCCGAAGCTGCCGATCCAACTGCCTCTGCCGAAGGATCAGACGCCGGTGCTGCACGTCGTCGGCGTGCACGGTGAGCAGGCGTTTTTCACGCTTGAATAGCGACAGATTGAAAGAAAACTTTCAATCTGCCGGTTTTCAGCTTTCGCCTAAGCCTTTTCTGGCTTCGGGCGGCGAAAACTGCAGGGTGTCAAATTCACCGCACATGTCGCTGAATTTGACGGATTATATGTGTATTCGTATCTTGAAAATCGTACGTTCACTTACAACGCACTTGATATAAATACCCTGTTTTCACACAAAAAAGGAAGTCACGCGACTTCCTATTTTTTTACTTGAATATGTCCTTCAGCGGACGCTTTTTGTTTTTCTGCACGACCGGCTGACCGTCAAGCGCGGCAAGCTGTTCGAGAAGCTCGCGCTGCTGCGTCGTGACCTTTTTCGGCACCTCGACGTTGACCGTTACGAGAAGATCGCCCTTGCCCTGCTGCTGCAGCCGCTGGATGCCCTGTTCGCGCAGACGGAACGTTGTTCCGATCTGCGTACCTGCCGGAATGTTGTACTTGATCTGTCCGGTCAGCGTCGGTACGACGATCTCGCCGCCGAGCACCGCGGTCGTATACGGAATATTCATGTTGAGCAGAAGATCGCTCCCGCGGCGGATGAACTGCGCGTGCGAACGCACGGAGATCGTGATATACAGGTTTCCGCGCGGACCGCCCTTGTAGCCGGCGTCGCCCTCGTTGCGCATGTTGATCGTCTGTCCGTCGTCGATTCCCGCCGGGACTTTCAGTGTCAGGCGTTTGAGTCTTCTCACACGTCCCTTGCCGCGGCACTCCGAACACGGTTCGGAAATGATCTTGCCTGTTCCGCGGCAGGCGGAACACGGACGGGTGATCGTCGTTGCGCCGAACAGCGTATTCTGCTGCATGCGCACCTGCCCCGTTCCCTTGCACGTCTGACAGCGCTGCGGCTGTGTGCCGGGCTTTGCCCCGGTGCCGTTGCAGATGTCGCAGACCTCTTCGCGCGTGACGCTGATCTCCTTTTCGGTTCCGAACGCCGCCTCCTCAAAGGACAGCGTCAAATTATAACGGATGTCGTCGCCGGTCATCGGCGCGTTGCGGCTCTGCGTCTGCTGCCCGAATCCGCCGAAGATCGTGCTGAAGATATCGCCGAAGCCGTCGAAGCCCGTCGCACCGGTGAACGGATTGCCGCCGCCCATGGTCGGATCGAACGCCGCGTGCCCGAACTGATCGTACTTCGCACGCTTTTCGGGATCGGACAGGACTTCGTACGCCTCGTTCAGCTCCTTGAACTCCGCTTCCTTCGCGGCGTCGCCGGGATGCAGATCGGGGTGACAGGTCTTTGCTTTTTTGCGGAACGCGCTTTTAATGTCCGCGTCCGAGGCGCTCTTTTCGACCCCGAGCACCTCGTAGTAATCTTTCTTGCTCTCCACGATGTTACCTCACGATCGGGCAAGCGTTCACTTGCCCGATCCGTTTCCGATTTGATTATTGTTTAACTCAGTCGACGACCGTGTAATCCGCGTCGACCACGTCGTCCTTCGGCGGCTGCTGACCCGCGTTCGGATTCGGCTCCGCGCCGGGCTGCTGCTGCGCCTGCTGCTGATAGATCTTGCCGAAGACCTCATAGCTCACGTTCGTGCACTTCTCGGTCTCTGCCTTGATCTTTGCATCGTCGGTACCTTCAAGCGCCTTCTTGAGGTCCGCGACCGCCGCTTCGACCTTTGCCTTGTCGCCCGCGTCGATCTTGTCGCCGAGGTCACGCAGCGTCTTTTCGGTCGTGTAGACGAGCTGGTCCGCGTGGTTGCGGTTCTCCGCCGCTTCCTTGCGCTGCTTATCCTCCGCCGCGTAGCGCTCCGCTTCCGCGACCGCCTTCTTGATCTCGTCCTCGTTGAGGTTCGTGGATGCGGTGATCGTCACCTGCTGCTGGTTGCCCGTGCCGAGGTCCTTTGCGGAGACATGCACGATGCCGTTTGCGTCGATGTCGAACGTGACTTCGATCTGCGGTACGCCTCTGGGCGCCGGCGCGATGCCCGCCAGCTGGAACCGGCCGAGGCTCTTGTTGTACTGCGCCA